>CAYNOT010000010.1:0-201778 GCA_964398945.1 uncultured Roseivirgaceae bacterium
CAAAAATACGGAGCCTATGAAAGAATTAAAATATGTACTTCACCGGAGGCTTACGTTTGGCAAGCGTGGACAACAGCAGAATTATTAGACCAATGGTGGGGACCGCAACCTTGGCGAGCAGAAACCAAAACAATGGATTTTCGGGAAGGCGGATTTTGGCACTACGCAATGGTAAGTCCCGAAGGAGAAAAACATTGGGCAAAAGCGAACTATATTTCTATCACAAAAGAAAAATCTTTTACAGCAAAAGACGGTTTTTGTGATGAAAACGGCACAATTAATCCAACGTTCCCACAAAATTTATGGGGAAACAGTTTTATCCCGAAAGAAAATAAGGTGCGGGTTGATATGATACTCACTTTTGATACGCTAGCCGACCTTGAAAAAACGATAGAAATGGGCTTTAAAGAAGGCATTACAATGGGATTACAACAATTAGACGAATTATTACTATCTCTAAAAAAATAACCAAAATGGAAAACACAAAACCAATTTCAATAATTTCTGTTTCGTGGGCTAAATCTACGATTTATGCAACTGTTGCATTTATAGTCATACTAACGTTTTTACACTTCGCAAAACCCGAACTTGACCCAACTTGGCGTATGGTAAGTGAATATGCCATTGGAAATTACGGTTGGCTAATGGTTACAGCATTTATGTTGTGGGCATTGGGTTTTGTTTCACTATTCTTTGCTGTTCGCTTTCAAATAAAAAATTTAGGTGGTAAAATCGGTCTTGTTTCTTTGTGGATAAGTGCTTTGGGTTTAGTTATAGCAGGAATTTTTACAACAGACCCTGTTACCATAAGCAAAGAAGAAATGACCACAAGCGGAATGTTGCACAGCATAGGCGGAACACTTGGAATGGCAATGCCTTTGGCTGTTATTCTTATTAGTTGGTCGTTATACAAAAAAGCAGATTGGGCTACCTCTAAAAAAGCAATTTTGTGGTCAGCAGTATTTGCATTGGCGGGATTTTTAGTTTCTTTCTTATCCCTTGCAATTATTCTTTCTAAAAGCAACGGTGTGTTTAGCCCTGATACACAAGTTGGTATTTCAATGCGATTTGAAGCGTTGGGTTATTGTGTATGGTTAATTGTGCTTGCGAAACAAGCAATAAATTTAAAAGCAAGCGAATGAACGAAATTGAAACATACATTCAACAATTTCCCGACAACGTTCAGGAAATTTTGAGTAAAATAAGAAAGCTGATAAAAGACAGTGCGGGGCGGCTCAATTAAAAATCACAGACAATGAAAACAATTGTTAACTCAATAGTGGGCAATTTTATTGAAGGCCCTGATGAAAAACCATCAGCGAAACATTTGGAAACATTGCTGTTCTGGGCAACAAGGTTATTGGTTATGCGACCTTTACTTATGAACTTTAAGACATGCAAATGACGGGTTTCTCACTTCCTGTTATCCTCCCCCAACACCATACTCAAATAACTTTCATACCGGCTTAACGCAACCCTTCCTTCTTGCACCGCTTTGATGACTTCGCATTTTGGTTCGTTGATGTGGATACAGCGCGCACCGAACTTGCAGTCCAGCCGGACATCGCGCATCTCCGGAAAATAATCGGAGATTTCCTGTGGGGTCATGTCTACCAATCCCCACTCTTTTATCCCCGGTGTATCGATAATAAATGTGGTTGCATTCAGTTTGAACATTTCGGCAAACGTGGTCGTGTGTTTCCCCTTTTCAGAAAAATCAGAAATATCTCCAATCTTTTGTTGGATGTCGGGTGATAATTTGTTGAGCAGTGTTGATTTCCCAACCCCTGAGTGGCCTGCAATTAAGGTTACTTTGTTTTCTAAAATTCCTTTCAGGAAAAAAAGGTCATCTTCCAGTGCGCAAAGCTGGTGCGTGTCAACACCAATCTTGTTGTACAAATCCATCAACTCTTTTTGTTGCTCAACTTCATTGGGTTTTAATAGATCATATTTATTGAAGACCAAAACTTGTGGAATGCGAAACGATTCAGCGGTTGCCAAAAACCGATCAATAAAACCAAGCGAAGTACGGGGCTGTACCAATGTGGCAACGAGCAACACCTGGTCAATGTTTGCGGCCAGCACTTGTGAATGGCCGGTTTTTTTTACCGATTGGCGAAGGATGTGGTTTTTCCGATCAACAATTGTGGTAATGTTTCCGGTGCCGTGGTCCATTTCAAAAAGCACGTAATCACCCACCGCTATCGGGTTGGTTTCTTTGATTCCTTCCAACCTGATTTTTCCGCGGATGCGGCATTGATATTCCCGGCCATCTTCAGCCAATACTTCATACCACGAGCCGGTGGACCGCATTACTAATCCTTTCAAAATCATGGCAATAAATTTTGAATGTACTTCATGATTTTATCGGTTGCGCCAAGGTTCTCTTTTACATAAAGATTGGTAACATCGCACGCCAGCAAAAATGTTTCTGGGATGTTCAGCAATGCATACTTGGCTTTCATATCGGGATAATCTACGACTGGGAATGCACCCCCGTAATTCATGAGCGTAACTGCTTCTTCATGTTTTTCATAATTCTTGTTACCAAAAAAAATAGGGATACCATAGCACGCAGCTTCTAAAATATTATGGAGCCCTTTTCCATAGGCGCCTCCAATAAAAGCGAATTCACCGTAACGGTAAAGCCGGGATAATAAACCTATATTGTCAATGATCAGCACCTGAAGGTCTTCCAGATTGCCGTTTGCGCGTGAATAGCGTATAGAATTCCCTTCGATGGCACCTTCTATTTCCGTGATAAACTCTTCAGAAATTTCGTGCGGGGCGATAATGAATTTCAGTTGATATTTACTTTCATTGATAAAGGGTATCAACACATCCAAATCTTCGGGCCAGCAACTTCCAACCACAATAACTTTTTGGTTGCCTTTGAATGCTTTCGCGATGGGGATTTCTTCTGCATTTTGAACTACTTCAAATACCCGGTCGAATCGCGTGTCACCGGTTTTTGAACAATTGGCAATACCAATGGATTTTAGCAACCGACCAGATTCGTCATTCTGAACAAATATATGGGTGAAGTTGAAAAGGATGTTTTGAAAGAAAGCCCCGAAGGGTTTAAAGAATGGTTGGTTCTTTCTGAAAATTGCGGAAATAGAAATGACCGGAATGTTTTTTTGTTTTAGTTGACTGATATAGTGATGCCAAAACTCGTTTTTGACGAACACCGCCAGGGTAGGGTTGATAATTTTGATAAATTGCTCAGCATTTTTTGGTGTATCCAGCGGCAGGTAAAAAACCAAATCAGCATGTTCGTATTTTTTTTGGACATCATATCCGGATGGAAAAAAGAAGGTGAGCAATATTTTATAACCAGGAAATTGTTTGCGGAATTTTTCGATCAACGGACGGCCTTGTTCAAACTCGCTGAGCGATGCACAGTGAATCCAAAAAACCGGATCCTTATTTTCTTTGAATGCATTTTTGATTTGCAGCATCAGGTTTTTTCTTCCATTTAGAAATGCAGCAACCTTCGGGCTGAAAGGTTTTGCAATCACCAGAAAAAACCGCGAAAGTGATACAAAAATCCTGTACAGGAATATCATCATTAGTACAAAATTATACGGTTTGCAAGGTCGTGAAATTATAGTGATTAAATATGAATTTGGTAATCTTTGTATCTTTACCGCAATCAAAGACTTCGTATGGAATTTTTTCTAAGGTATCATCCACTAAAGAGGATTGGTATATTTCTTTTACTCACAGTTGTTTCATTCAACCTTTCTGCGCAAGACGACCTTACTGAATTTTTACGAGCAGGACAGGCGGATGCCCGTAAACTTACCAATGCCTATTTAGAGCCTATCTTCGAAGGGCTTTCGTATGGATTGAATGGAGGTTGGATAACCTCGGCCAAGGTTCATAAAAAATTCGGTTTTGATATTGGGATTACTGCAACGGGGGTTTTTATTCCGGGCTCACAAAATTATTTCTCCCCTAATTCCCTTGGCCTGGAGCAAACAACATTGATTTCCCCGTCTTCCGGGCAGGCACCTACTATCGTTGGTCCCAAGGATGCTACTGATTATGAAGTAAATGATGCCAGTAATACAACTTTTGAAGGGCCTGAAGGACTTGACTTTGAAGGCACATTTAAAATCAGTGGCGGACTAACCCCGATGGTTCAATTTGGTATTGGTACGGTGAAAGGAACAGACTTGAAAGTCAGGTTTATGCCGAAGGTAAATGCAGGAAGCACGGAAGTACAATTATGGGGAGTAGGACTTATGCACGACTTTAAACAATGGATTCCCGGGTTGAAAATGGCACCCATTGATTTATCGGTTTTGGTGGCATACAATCAAACTTCCGGGGCATCGGACATGTCCGGTAATTTTGGTGATGGTGGTGATGCGCGCCCACAAGAACTGGATTTTAATATTTCAGCGTGGTTGTTTCAGGCACAAGTTTCTAAGAAATTATCGGTGCTTACAGTGTATGGTGGGGTTGGTTATAATTTAGTGAACAGCAATGCGAATATGAAAGGAACGTATGAGGTTCCTGGATTGCCTGAACCGATCAAAGACCCAATTTCTTTGTCGTACAACAATCAAGGGTTTCGGTTGAATGTTGGGATGCGGATTTTGCTGGGTGTGTTTTACCTCTATGGTGATTATACTTTGCAAGAATATAATACTGTAACCGCAGGATTTGGATTTTCTGTCAAGTAAATTATTTTCCTGAATAATCCGGTTTCCGTTTTTCGATAAATGCTTTCATTCCTTCTTTTTGGTCTTCGGAAGCGAACGTCATGTAAAAATTTTTTCGCTCGAAATGAAGCCCTTCTTCGAGGTGTGTTTCAAAACACCGGTTGACAGATTCTTTTGCAAGCAAGGTAGCCACTGGCGACATAGCGGCAATTTCTTTTGCCAGCGAAACAGCTTCATGCATATACATTTCAACCGATACTACCTTGTTGATGAGTTGATATTGCAAGGCTTCTTCTGCAGAAAGAAAACGCCCCGTGAGCACAAGTTCCATTGCCTTTGCCTTGCCGACTGCTTTTGTTAAACGTTGTGTTCCGCCCGCCCCCGGCATCACACCAATTTTGATTTCCGGTTGTCCGAATTTCGCTGTCTCTGAAGCAATGATCATATCACACGTCATGGCAAGTTCACATCCACCACCCAGCGCAAAGCCCGACACGGCAGCAATAATTGGTTTCCTTGTTTTTTTAATCTGGTCCCAGGTGCTGAACTGATCGATCATCAACATATCGATTGCAGATTTATCAGCCATCTGTTTAATATCAGCACCTGCCGCAAACGCTTTTTCATTTCCTGTTAAAATGATCACGCGAACATCTTTGTTTTGGTCGAGGCTTCTTAATGTGTCGCGGAGTTCTTGCATCAATTGTAAATTGAGTGCATTCAATTCGCTGGGGCGATTGAGTTGGATGAGTGCAATTCCAGGTGCGTATTGTTCGGTGATGAGAAGAAACTCCATAGCATTTTTTTTAGAAGGTAAAGATCAGTAAAGATGTGCAAAGATGCATGATTATGAATCTTTAGAACATAAAGCCAAGCCACAAAAAAGCCCCCTTGTTTCCAAGGAGGCCGTAACCAAAAGGCGGTTAACTTAAGCGTGCTATGCGAAGGTAAATTCTGGTTATTCGTGTTTTGGTAACCGACAACTTCAAAATATCTCCACAAATCCTTATTTTTAAAGCGAATGGATAGGAAAAAAAATTTTATTTGTGTGCCTGGGCAATATCTGCAGGTCGCCATTGGCCGAAGCGATTTTTAAGCATAAGCTTAAACAACGGGGTATTGAAGATCAATTTGAAGTGGATTCATGTGGCACCGCCAATTATCATATTGGCGACCCACCCGATTCGCGAACCATTGCCAACGCACAACGACACGGTATCACAATTGATCATATTGGTCGCCAACTTCAACCTATAGACCTTGATTATTATGACCTGATCCTTGCAATGGATAAAAGTAATCTGGCCAATATCTTCAGGTTGCAGAACAAAGAAGAACAGATTGGTAAAATTACGCTGATGCGTGAATACGATCCACTACAAAATGGTGAAGAAGTACCTGATCCATATTATGGTGGCGAGAAAGGATTTCAAAATGTTTATGAAATCCTGGATCGTTCCACAGAATCCCTTCTTGATAAACTTATGTCAAAGTAATTAAGCCGTTACCGGATTTTCTTTATTTGAGGATAGCTTTGTAATAGCAGGTTCTTTTATAAAGTCATGTACATGTTCTACAACCTCGGCAGATTTCAAATTATGGCCCAGGTTTTCGGTCGCAATCAGTTTTGATTTTTTCCAAACCCGGTTCATTTTTTCAGCATAATGGAACAGGGCTTCATCGTCATGTTTGTCGTGGATGATTACCCCGGGTATTGTAATCGTTGAAGCAAACCGTGGCAGTGAGTAATATTCAATTGGGTTATTGATAAAGCTTTCAAATTTGTCTTTCACCAATTGGGTAGTACGTTCCGAGAGCTTTAATGTGGATTTATAGAATGAAAGAAAATCCGTTGCCTCACCCGGTGCCCCCATGATCACCAGCTTATCAACGGGCTGCTCTTCGTGATGAAGCAAATGGAGGATACTAAACCCGCCAATGGAGTGACCGACTACCGTGTCGATGTTTCCTGTTTTTGATATTAAATGCTTTATCGTGCGACTGTACAATGGAACTGTAAGAAATGATCCGCTGGATAAGCCGTGCGCAGGCGCATCAATTGCGTAAATGGTGAAATCTTCTTTTGAAATTGATTCGATGTAATTCTTCCACCGGTAGGTATGGCTTTGCCATCCGTGAAGAAATAATACTTTCTTTAAACCAGTTCCCCATTTGTACACCTGTACGGAATTTCCTTCCTGATTGAAAGTATACGCTTTGGCCGGTGCCAGGAATTTGGAATGATGGTTTTTGACCTTTGCCCGGACCGGATAACAGAATAACTTAAATCCAAGGGTAGCAGTAGTCTTTGGTGCAATAAGCGACAATATGTTTAGAAAGCTTCCGATTGTTTTGGTGATGGTTTTTTTCATTCCTTTTCAATTATGTAGATACCGAACGGTATTTAGGTGTTCAAATTTTTTTTAGTGTTTTATTTCAGTGATTTGATTTTCGAGGTGTTTGATAATGCGGTTGATGTCCGTGGTGTTTTTCTCCAATTTGCTGATCATCACGGCACCTTCCAGGCAAGCAATGATCAGTGTTACATAAAACTCAACATCAATGGTTGGTTTTAATTGGTTGAAACGGATTCCGTTTTCCAAAATCTTGCGAAGGGATGTGCGTAGCAGGCCCATCATTTTCAATGCACTCTTGCGAAGCGTTGGGTTCGCATCATCGGCTTCGGCAGAAGCATTTGCCAATGGACAACCACCTTGAATCGGTGGACTTGAAATGTAAAGTTTGTAGTAATTAAAAATCGACCGCAATTTATCCCCGGCAGTTTTCTCTGCCTTAACCCTTTTCTCAAGGTCGCTGGTCAGTTTTTTGAAAAGGTAAAAAACAGTTTCCTGTTCGAGGTCTTCCTTATTTTTAAAATGCTTGTAGATGGCACCTTTGGTGAAACCGGTAGCATCCGTGATTTCACTAATGGAAGTGGCCTTATAGCCTTGTGAGTTAAATAAAATCCCCGCTTGCTCAAGGATTTGCTCACGGGTACGTTCAGGGTCACGAATCATCCCCCAAAGATACCGATCGGTATCTTAATTGTCAACTGGATTTTGAATTAATTTCGAATGAGTATTTGTAGTGTAGAGCGCGAGGATTGTTCCAGCAAAATACCCGGCTTTTTACGATACGCTTCAAATGTTTCGATATCGTGGTTTTTGATGGTAATAAGGGTCAGCCCAATATTATAATAGACTTCAAAGTGGTGTTTTAGTTTTTCTATAAGTTGAAGCACGCGTCCTTCCCTAAAATCGATGCAGAATGAAAAAGAAATAGCGGAATTTTGCATCATGTTGATTTTGATATCCAATTCTGAAAGCACATGAAAAATGGTACTAAGCTGATGCTCGTTTACAAACGTATAATCGACCACTTTACAAGAGATCAAACATTGATTATCCTTAAATACAATAAGTGGAGCGAGGTCATCCACATGGCAATCATAAATACGTGTTCCCGGAATAGAAGGATTATCAAAATTCTTGACCAGCAACGGAATATTTTTATTCGCCAATGGCTTAATGGTTTTTGGATGGATCACGCTTGCCCCATAGTATGTCATCTCAGCAGCTTCCTGAAAGGGCAATTCAGGAAATACAATGGCAGTGGGCAACCGTTTAGGATCGGCACTCATCACACCCGGTACGTCTTTCCAGATGGTAACGGATTCGGCATGCAAACACGATCCAAAAATTGCAGCAGTAAAATCAGATCCTTCACGCCCCAGCGTGGTGGTGAAACCATTTTCTGACTTTCCGATAAAACCCTGCGTTACGATTGTTTTCTTTTCGAGTAGGGGTGAAAGCATTTTGATTTGGGTTGCGGTTGCATCCCATTCGATTTTTCCTTCACGGTAACACGCATCTGTTTTGATGTAATCGCGTGCATCAATTAGTGTGGTTTCAATATTTTGTTGGATAAGGAAATCACACACAATCCTTGAAGAAAGTTGTTCACCAATGGAAACAACCTGATCGTACTTGCAATCAAATGGTACGTTTAACTTTAAGTTATTTTCCAGCACCGCAAACAGTGCTTCCACTTCCCTGGTTACACCCTCCACAGAAGTGAATAAGTCAGCAATTATTTTTAAATGATCGGTTTTAAGCTTTTCTAAATAGGGTTCTGCGTTTTGATTGGAATCATGTGCATGCACGATTTGCTCAAGTATATTTGTGGTTTTACCACTTGCAGACACGACCACGAGCAAACTGTCATCCTGAAATTTTTCGATGATGCTATAGGTATTGCGGATAGCATCGGCATCCTTTAAAGAGGCACCACCAAATTTAAAAACCTTCATCCTGTTGTTCTGAATTTTATGCGGGTTAACTTTGCTTTGAAAAATTTGATCGTAAAGATCAGCCATAATCCTTAACACAACAAATAATGGAACAATCCCGGATTGCACACCCCATTGGCAGCCCGCTTGATCGGTTTATCAAGAACAACCAAGATGATTTTCAATATGCCAGTGGTGAGCTTTCGCAATTGTTGCGCGACATAGCACTTGCTTCAAAAGTAGTAAATCGTGAAGTAAACAAAGCGGGATTGATTGACATTATGGGGCCAATGGGCTCGTTGAATTCGGGCGGGGAACAGCAACAAAAGCTGGATGTGCTGGCAGACATTCGTTTTACGCGTGCATTGACAAAAGGTGGCGAAGTGTGTGCGTTGATTTCGGAAGAGAACGAGACTTTTACGGATCTAAACAACAATGGTAAATATGTAATCGCGATTGATCCGTTGGATGGTTCTTCCAATATCGATGTCAATGTATCCATCGGAACAATTTTCTCTATTTATCGGAGGGTTTCACAGGTTGGCACCCCGATTTCCGATGCAGACATCCTACAAAAAGGAACGGAGCAAGTTGCTGCGGGGTATATATTGTACGGATCGTCTACTATGCTGGTGTACACAACCGGAAATGGGGTAAATGGATTTACCTACGAATCGAGTTTAGGTGAGTTTTTCCTTTCCCATCCAAACATGATTGCACCGGAGGAAGGGAAAATTTATTCGGTAAACGAAGGGCTGGCCAATTCGTTTGATGAACGTGCAACAAAATATATCAGGCATTGTAAAGACTCGGGATATTCATCACGGTATATCGGTTCGCTTGTCGCTGATTTTCACCGTAATCTTCTGAAAGGCGGGATTTATTTTTATCCGGCCACGGCAAAGGACAAAAACGGGAAACTGAGGTTGATGTATGAATGCAATGCGTTGGCTTTTATTTCAGAACAAGCAGGCGGGTTGGCCACCGATGGGAAAAACCGGATACTCGACATCCAGCCGGAGAGCTTACATCAACGTGTGCCCTTTTATGTGGGCTCAAAGAAGATGGTAGGGAAAGCAATGGGTTATTAATTTGCTGATGAACTAATTTCTAATTACTGATTTGCTAAACGGTACAACGAATTAGTAATTAGAAATTGACTAATTAGAAATTACTCACCCTCTTTTTCCTCTTCCACTTTGCTCAATACCTCGGGTGCGTATTGCAGCAGGATACCATACCACTTCACTAATTTTTTAAGATCAGAAACATACACCCTTGCTTCGTCATACTCGGGCAGCACGGATTTTACAAAAGCCCTTAGCTCAGCGCCATCTGCATTGGCATCCAACCCTAAGTCATTGCCGTATTCCTGATGGATTTTCTTGAGGATATTTTCGAGTGGTTCGGTGCCTTCTTTGGTGGTGGTGTAAATGGAAATTTCATGGAGAAGCGATAACCGGTTATTTGCATTGGTTACCAGTTTTGCTTTGGTTTCGTCAAGTGATTCCAGGATCACACCTGACTTAGTGGGTGACACAACTTTATAAAGGCCTCCTTTTCCGGATACAGTAGCAATTTCAGATAATTCCATTTCTTTCTTTTGCCCCCAAAACTATTGAAATTTTTTAGGGGTTAAAATTTAATCCGGCTTCGTTTTATCGATTTTCACAATGCCATCGATATAAGCAAGTAATTCATCTTTTCCAGCTTTGTTGGTAGATGAAGTTGCCAATATGGGCGGAAGCTGTTCCCAGGATTGCAGAAGTTCTTTTTCCATCAATTTTTTATTTTTTAAAAATTGTGTTTTGTTCAACTTATCAAGCTTGGTATACACCAGGCAACAGGGAATCCCTTTTAGTCCTGCCCAATTGATAAAACCAACATCTATTTTCTGTGGTTCGAGCCGCGAATCAATAAGGATAAACAAGCAGTCGAGGTTTTCCCTTTTTAATAAATACTCTTCAATCATTTTCCCCCATTCATAGCGCAGCGATTTATTGACCTTCGCATACCCATATCCAGGCAAATCAACCAGGTACCAACTTGCGTTCATCAAGTAGTGGTTGATGGTTTGTGTTTTGCCCGGGCTCACCGAAATTTTGGCCAACTTGTTCCTGTTGGCCAGCATATTGATCAAAGAAGATTTGCCAACATTGGACCTACCGATAAAGGCCACCTCCGGCATATCCGGTGGCGGGCAATTTTTGATGTTGGCATGGCTGGAAATGAATTCCGCCTGTTTGATTTCCATGAGGATGGAGGGTTAAAGTAAAGATTGAAGGCGAAAATACTAAGATTGTAAGATTTCAGGCCTTATGGGCACAGTTTTCTGCTAGGAAATCAACAGTTTTTTATATATTGGCACCAATTGTATTGTATTTTTATTCATAAATTTAGTGGTAAATAATTTTTAGCAATGCGCAGTATTTTTAAGGTACTGATTTTTTCGTCTCTGTTTGTGGCTATTTCCTTTGCTGGCTATGCACAAGAACAGAATCCCGAACAAGCTCAGGAATATTTTGAACAAGCTGAATTGATATTATCCGAGTTTCAGGCATTGGATGATGCCAAGGATCTCTATGTTTTAGCCGCTGATCTGGACACAACTTTCATCAAAGCAAATTTTGAAGCAGGTAAAATCTTGGTGGAAACCGTAGGCAAAGATTTAGCGGTTAAATATTTTTTGCGTGTTTACCGTCAAGACCAGGATTATCGTTTTGATATCGAGTATTGGATTGGAAGAAGCTATCAATACGGGTTGGATTTTGATAAAGCTATTCAATACTATACCCTTTATAAAACGAAACTAACGAAGAAATCCAATTATCAGGGAAGAGATAAAGTAAGCATGGCTTCTGTTGACCGGAGCATCTATGAATGCGAAAACGGAAAAGAACTTGTAAGCAGACCGGGCAATTATTCCATTGTCAATATTGGAAGAGAGATCAATTCAGAATACGAAGATTATGCCCCGGTATTCAATGAAAACGAAGATGAAATTGTGTTTACATCCCGAAGGAGGGAAGACAACTTAAATGAAAACGTATTTGAAGACAACAAACCTTTTGAAGATATTTTTACTGCCAGGAAAACCGGGGGAACCTGGTCCCGCGCCACCAATATTGGGGCACCGGTAAATACACCATATCACGATTCAAACCTGGCGCTTTCTGCTGATGGAGGAACGCTCTTTATTTACAAAGACAGCAATGGTGGCGATATCTATTATACCGAACGAAAACCGGATGGAACATGGGGGGTTCCAATTCCGCTACCGGGTATTATCAATTCCAGCTTTGAAGAAAAATCGATTACTATATCCAGCGATGAACGCACGTTGTACTTTGCAAGCAACCGGCCTGGAGGGTTCGGTGGGCTTGATATTTACCGTGCCACCAAAGACAGTAAAGGGGAGTGGTCGAATGTTCGAAATTTGGGTCCAACCATTAATACAGAATTTGATGACGATGGCCCATTTATTGACTATGATAATATCACGCTCTATTTTTCCAGTAAAGGAAGAAAAGGAATGGGTGGATTCGACATTTTCAGGACAACACTCAATCCGGCAACAAACGAATGGAGTGAGCCTGAAAACCTGGGCTATCCAATCAACACCCCTGACGATGACATTTATTTCGTGGCATCGAAAGATGGAAAGCGTGCCTACTATTCTTCCGTGCGCGAAGATGGAATGGGCTACACGGACATTTACCTGATCACTATTCCAGAAGGGTTAAAGAGTACGGAGCCTATTGCTGCTGTGGAACCTGAGCCGGTAGTAGAACCGGATCCAATAACAGAACCGGATGTAAAACCAAGGGATCCGGTGGTGGTTACGCCTAAGGATGAACCGAAAAAAGAAATTGTTCCTATTAAATACACGATTACCGTTGTGGATGCAAAAACCAAAACTGCATTGGATGCAAAAATAGGGCTGCAAGGTATGCGCGATAATGTGGTGGTGGGATCTTCAAATAAGGGCACAGGTGTAAAGGAATTCAATATTGTAAGCCCTGAGGCGAAAGAGTATCGCATTTCCGTAGAAATTGAAGGATATATTTTTGTGAATCAAAGTGTACGCATAGAGGGTGCAACCACGCAAGCAAAAAGCCTTAGTAAAACCATCGAAATGCAAAAATTGGTGGTGGGCGTGAGTTCCGTATTACGGAATATTTATTTTGATTTCGATAAAGCAACCTTCAAAAACGAATCGTACAATGAGTTGAACAAGTTGGAGCGGATGCTGAAGCAAAATGAAGCGTTAAGTGTTGAAATTTCCGGGCATACAGATAATATCGGGGGCAAGGCGTATAATCTCCAGCTTTCAAAAAGACGCGCTGAGGCAGTGAAGGATTTCCTTACAAGCAAGGGTATTGATGCAAGAAGGATTACAGCTGTTGGGTATGGCGAAGCCAACCCGCTGGCCAGTAACGATGATGAAACGGATGGTCGTGAGATCAACCGAAGAGTGGAAATGAAGGTGTTGGGAAATAAGTAAACCCCAACCGAATTCCATTTTTATTCCCTTCGTCACAATGAAATGATGGAAAGCATCCGGATTTGAATTTCATTCCCTTAGATTTGCCATCAGATCGATTCAAAACAAAATGGCTGTAGTTCCATACAAAGAAGAAAGTCTTTCCAAAAAGGATCAGGTTGCGAAAATGTTTAACAGCATTAGCCACCGCTATGATTTTCTAAACCACTTTTTAAGTTTGGGAATTGACCGTTTATGGAGAAAGAAGGCTGTTAAATTTTTGAAGCCCTTTCAACCGAAGATACTGTTGGATGTGGCAACAGGAACGGGCGATTTTGCATTGGAAGCCTTGTCACTGAACCCCACAAGAATTACCGGCATTGACATTTCAGAAGGAATGTTGGAAGTGGGCAGAAAGAAAATTGAAAAGTTGAAGCTAAACCATCAGGTCGAATTGAAATTTGGGGATTCTGAGAATATCCCGTTTGAGGAAAATAAATTTGATGCTGTAACCGTTGGATTTGGTGTACGCAACTTTGAAAACCTGGAAAAGGGGATTGGGGAGATTTACCGGGTACTAAAGCCCGGTGGGGTTTTAGTGGTGCTTGAATTCTCCCGCCCAAGAAAATTTCCGATAAAGCAGCTGTATAACTTTTATTTTAAAGTGGTGCTGCCCAAAATAGGAAACTCAATTTCATCGGATAAGGCGGCCTACACGTATTTACCGGAGTCGGTAGAGGCTTTTCCAGATGGAAAAGATTTTGAAGCCATACTTCATAAAATTGGATTTAAGGAGACAACATGCAAGCAACTCACGTTCGGAATAAGTTCTATTTATACTGGCCAAAAGTAATTACACTGATTGCTGCAGGATTGCTTTTGACCACTGCTGTGGATGCTCAAAAGCTTAAGTTTGTCCGGAAGAACAACCCCAATTATGACAATAGAAAGATCACGTATGGTTTTCTTATTGGGTTGCATACTTCAGCATATCAAATCAACTATGCGGATCGTTTTGTGACGCAGGATTTTGACACCGTTCATTCCATCGTTCCGGGGTGGACACCTGGTTTTTCCCTTGGGTTTATTGTGAATTACAGGGCAACAGAATTCCTTGATCTCCGCATTACCCCGAAGGTTGCTTTTTATGAGCACAGTTTAACCTATCGGTATACCAATGAAAGCAAGAATGAGCAACGTGTAGAGACCACCATGGTAGAATTTCCCATTTTGTTAAAATACAAATCCGTGAGACGTGGAAATATCAGGATGTACATGGTGGGTGGAATCAAACCGGGGATAGAAGCTTCCGGCAAAAAGCAAATTGAAAACACAACTTCAATGCTGGAAGTAAATCAGTTTAACGTTAACCTGGAGGCGGGCTTTGGATTTGATTTGTATTATCCCCTATTCAAGTTTTCCCCAGAACTCCGATTTTCGAGAGGCATGGTGGATGTGTTGGAAAACAAGAACAATATTTATGGTCAACCGTTGAATCGGATCAACACCAACACCATTACCCTCTACCTTCTTTTTCAATAGCACTATGGGAAACAGGATTGCACTTATCACCGGGGCCACATCAGGGATCGGTGAAGCCACCGCAAAATTATTGGCCGGTCACAATTTTGATTTAATACTGTGTGGAAGGAGAGCGGACCGCCTGAAAAAATTACAAGAAGCGTTGTCCGTCTCAACAAAAGTCACACTACTTTCTTTTGATGTTCGAAGTGAAGAAAATGTCAATGCTAGTATTGCTTCCCTGCCTGAGCACTGGAAGAAGATAGATGTGCTGGTAAACAATGCCGGCAATGCCCATGGCCTGAGCCCGATTCAATCAGGCGACACCCGTGATTGGGATGCCATGATTGATATTAATGTTAAAGGCCTGCTCTATGTTTCAAAAGCGGTTATTCCGTTTATGACCGAACGTGCATCCGGACACATTATCAACATTGGGTCTATTGCAGGCAAGGAAGTCTATCCAAACGGAAATGTGTATTGCGCAAGCAAGTTTGCAGTAGATGCATTGACCAAGGGTATGCGTTTCGATTTAAATCCTTTTGGGATAAAAGTAACATCCATTAATCCTGGGTTAGTGGAAACTGAGTTTGCGCAAGTTCGCTTCAAAGGGGATTTGGAAAAGGCTGCGGTAACGTACAAGGGGATGGATCCTTTAAAAGGTGATGACATAGCCGATATTATCCTGTATGTTTTATCGGCACCCAAACATGTTGTCCTCGCTGATATCACCGTGTTTCCAACAGCACAAGCATCGAGTACGGTGGTGAAGCGTGGTGCTTAATTTTTAATCTCGAAAAGATCAGCGGTCCACAGCATTTTCTTGTACTCGGGTAGCTCTTCGTATAGATAAAAATGGTTCCTGTTTTCTATTGAGTCAAGGGCCCGTTTGTAGGATATTGTCCGATCGGCAAGCTTCATGGTAATTTTTCTGAGCGTAGCGCGGTTTTGTGGTTTAAGCTGAAGCGAGTCTATAAGCTTTTCCATAATGTCATACTCAAGTCCATACCGAATGCGCACCAGTTTATTATGTAAAAAGAATAACGCCACATCATTGGATTTAAATCCGTTGAATTCAGCATCTTCGGTTAAGTAAATGGTTAAATGCTCATTATGGAAGGATCCAAAGTCACGCGTGTTTTCGAGTTTAAAAAACCCTTTCGGAAACCCTAGTTTTTCAGACAAGTTATTGTCAGCGATTACTTTTTCAATTTTTTTTAGTTCCTTCTTTTCATCAATGGTTGTTTTAGTTTCAATTTTTGCCTGCGGCTCTTTTTGACAAGAACAAAACCAAACAAAGACGGGTATGATGATCAGGTTTTTCATTGGTGGCCAAATCCGTAAGGAAGGTACACACAATTTATTTTTGAATCAATACTTTAAAGGATAGTCTGCAAGATACCCAACTAATTGCGCGGAAATGACTTGTATCAGAATTTCAAATGTGCGACTGCGAATTAATTGTAATATGCCCGGCTATGAAGCGCACATCAACTGTACACTACTTTATATAGAAAAATAAATCCAGGGCTTTAGCTTAAGTATGTTTACGGATTATCAGAATATTTTTTTAAGGGTTTGGGGCTCAATTTCATGACCACCTTTAAATACAATCTGATTCGGGGAAATCGATAATTTTTTGCACAACCCTTTCATTTCTTCAATTCGTTCCTCCGTTACGAATGGGTCATCTTCACCAATTACATGATAAACACGTTTTCCCTTTAATATTTGATGGCCGTGTTCGAAATCCATATCGGGTGGAAATATCCCCGCCCAAAGGATCAGTTTTTCAAAATTGAAACTACCCTGAAGTACCCACCGTGTGGCGGTAGCGGCACCTTGCGAAAACCCTAAAACCGTAAGCGGAATATCCTTGTTTGCCATTTCACTGACAAGGATTGAATTGAGATAGGTGAGGTAGTTTTCGATATCCATCAGCCTGTTTTCCCGCGTCATCCAGGTAGCGCCTACCCGATTGTTTTTCGTCTGGTTTCGCGAATTAACATCTTCAAGATAAAAATTGTGTAACCCTTCCGGTGCAATGACTACTGTTTCTTTGGTTGCAACGGATTCAAATTTTCGAATGAAGTATTTTGCAAGTTGCCCATAACCGTGAAATGCAAAAACAAGGTGCTTGGTTGAATCTGTAATATCACCTGATTTAAAGTATCGTGCTTTATAGTTGAATGATAGTTCTACGGATTTCATGGCGCCAGCTAAGTAACAAAAAAAGCCCCAATAAATCGGGGCTTTAAAATTGTTTTATGGGTGTGTATTACCGTTTAAACCCAAGGGCGCTTCCACCGCAGTAATTGGTGGAACCATCAAAGGAGTATTGGATGTAGTAAATGCCGGTGGTGTTGCAGGGATAGGCAATGGCGGTGATATACTGGCCACTGATTTTACTGGTAGCTACTTTATTTCGATTGGAATCGAAGAGGCTTACCACAATACCATCGGTCCCTTCACCGGGGGCACATAAGTTGATCATGTACTGCGTCCCTTTTGTAAACACGTAGCTATACTCAACGTAATCCTTTCCCCCTTTTTCAATTTTATAGCTTTTCAAAAAATTGAAACCGGTTGATAATTTAGGAATACACATATTGCTTAATTCTTCCGAATTGCATTGTCCAATCACTTCTAAAGTGCTGAGAATAAAAATAGAGAGAACAATAAAAGATATTTTTTTCATAGGGCTCAATTCTTAGCTAATAATCTTTGTTCTGATACTGTTTGAAGTTGACTTGATGTCTTTAATAATATCTTCATTGATTTCAATGGAACTGGAACTGTTGTCTTCAATTACCATAACTCCGTCAACAATTTTGAATGAAGATTCTTTATAGGTATAGGTGATGTTCACTCTGTCGAATACCTTTTTTAGCTCCTGCATGTCGGTCAACAATGATGCCATGTTCTGGTCTGAATCTTTGTAAAAAGAAAGGAGCAGCATAATGTTTTCGAGGATGATTTTTTGTTCACCAATTTTTTCTTGAAGTTCTTTATTGGATGGATTTGAGGTTGCTACTTCGCAGGTGATGTGCAACGCTTCCAACCAACCACCGGTAAGCAGCAATACGCTTAGATTTGCGCGGCTTTGCGTCTGTAAATAATGATTGATGCTATTAAAATTTTGGGTGGTGATCAGCAACAAAGAATCCAGGTTTTTGCTGTTGCTGGCTAGTTTTCCGATGGTTTCGATATCAAAGAACTGGCCAATATTCAAACCATCTGCGAGTGTCTTGATGGCGGATATATATTTTATCCCATCTTGGTTTTGTTCATAGATATTGGTGTATCCCAAATCGGTACCATAGATTCCAAGATTGAGCGCTTTCTTATAGTTGCTGTTGTACTTCGAAAGGTTGTCAGGGTTATTAAGGTAGTTGACGTTATACTTCCTTCCTGATTCTTTTAAAAGGACAGAGATTTCCAATGGGCTGGGAATCTGCTGCAGGATGTCCCCGATTACTTCTTCGGAGATAGATGGTCCTTCGTTCTTCGCAGAATCAAAGCTTTCCAATAAAGCTTGTTCATCCGGTTTTTTACCCGATCCACAGGCACTTATAACCAGTATTAATACCCAGAATATTAAAATTCTCATAACTGTAAAATTAGACTATTACAAAGTTAAAAATTAAGCATTCCTGTCCAAAAACTTACGCATTTGCCTTATTTTTTTATCGGGAAGTTTATGTTGCCGAAAAACTTTAACGCCCTTCTAATAAGTTCGAAATACAGGGTAATATACAAGCAAAGTGTCATTAACCAAATGACAAGACTATTAAATAGAAACGTTGAAACAAATGTGCCCAACAGGTTTTTGGAAGGTGCAAAGAAATGTGCACGGTAATCAAAAATGCTGCTTGGCTGCGGGTCAACAAAGATCGGGTTGATTTGCTGGATAAGCTGGCCATTAAACTCAATGATCCGGTCTTTTACGGAGACATTGCGAACCAGGTCCGACAGGCTTTCATTGAAATACTTGTTCTTGTAATCGTTTAGTTTATACGTGCTTCCTTCTGCATTTTCCATGCTGAAAGCCAGGTTTTCCCTCGCTGAAACGGCTTTGTTATAGATATCCTGATAGAATTTTTTGTAGCTGCCCAGGTAAGTTTCCAGCGTTTCCCTAAAATCAGGGGTAAAGGTTTCCTTTGTCCACGGTGTGTTCACATCAACTTCTTCCAACCCTTTTTTGAAATAGTCAGGGGCAATGGTTTCCTGGATAATGGTAATATCCTTTTGGATCGTTTTATTGATCGAATCGTTTTCGGTGTTGATATTGTCGCTGATGTATTTGAGCTTTGTCTCCAATTTATCCACCAGGAAAGATCCTTTAAAATCGGCTTGGGATTCTACTTTTTCAAAACTGTAATAGGGTTCTTCGTATGAATTATGTTTGAACTGATAGACCGCCAGTGCTTCATACGCCCAGCGTGACGCCATCATATCGGCCACCAAAGGTACTTTTCCTTTGGTACTGATTACATCATTCAAGCGATCAAAACTAAAAAGGAGCCCACTCAAAATCATTTGCGGGATCAACAACAACGGGATCATTACATAAACCGTTACGGCCGAATTGAAAGCAGAAGAAATGTTCAGCCCCAATACGTTGGCAAGGCATGCTACGCTAAACAGGATAAACCAAACCGGAAGGAACATACTCCACTCAATCCCTAAAATCATATTTCCCACCAGCACAAAAGCAATGGTTTGAATAGCGGACATGGTAAACAATATGATCAGCTTCGACATGAGGTAACTATTCCAACTTAAATTAAGGAACGATTCACGTTTCAATATTTTTCTGTCCCGGATAATTTCTTCAGCGCTCACCGTTAATCCCATAAACAAGGCCACAATAATACTCATCAACAAAAAGGCGGGTAAGTTCTCGTTAAACCTGAACATGTAGGATCCGCCATCTGGCGAACTTCTATATTTGATAATAATCGCCAGGATAAAGGCAAGCAGAGGCGCTTCCAGCAAATTGATCAACAAATATTGTTTGTTGCTAAGCTTGGATAGTGTGTCGCGCGTTGTAAAAATAATCGTTTGCTTAAGCTTGCTTGGCAGCGACAAACTATGCGGGGGTTTTTCTGTTACATCTGCTACTTTGTTGATTTTAAAACGCTCTGCATATAACTCATACCATTGTGGTGGTGTGATTTTTCGTTTGGTCGTAGGTTGTCCGTATTCATCAACAACCTTTGCTTCTATGATATTGAAAATCTGCTCCGGGTTCACATTACCACAGGTTTCGCATTGTCCGCGGTTGCTATCAACCTGATGCGTTGATTTTTTAAAATACGTAACCGCTTCAACGGGATGCCCATTGTACGCAGGGTATCCACCGGTATCCATAATGATCATCTTATCGAACATTTTATAGATGTCGGAAGAAGGCTGGTGGATCACCACAAAGATTAACTTTCCTTTTAAGGATAATTCTTTTAGTAAGTCAATTACATTTTCTGAATCGCGTGATGACAACCCGGAAGTTGGTTCATCCAAATACAAGATGGCCGGTTCACGGATAAGTTCAAGCGCTATGTTCAATCGTTTCCGTTGCCCACCACTAATGGTTTTGTCCAGCGCATTTCCAACACGGAGGTCTTTGCGCTGGTCAAGCCCTAAATTGGTAAGGACTTCCATCACCCGGTCATGCAGTTGCGCTTCGGTGAAGTCGGCAAAACAAAGTTTCGCGTTATAGTATAAGTTTTGGTAAACTGTTAATTCTTCAATCAATAAATCATCCTGGGCCACATACCCAATTACACCATGTATTTCATCTTTCTGTGTGTTGATATCGTAGCCGTTTACAAGGATCTGGCCTTTGGTAGGCTTCACCAATCCGGCCATTACATTTAGCAGTGTGGTCTTTCCGGCACCACTGGCGCCCATAATTCCGATCAGCTTTCCGGGGCCTTCAGAAATCATCACGTTCCGTAAGCCAATTGCCCCATTCGGAAACTGGAGTTCATCGACAATAGCGGTGAATGAAAGTTTTGTTGTTTTTAATTCGTGGTTGTAATGGGAAATGGTGTCACTATAATAGATTGCGTCACCGGCTTGTGTTTTAATAGTGCTTCCATGCGAGAACAAATAGATCCTGTTTGATTGCATGGTGAAACCATTGAGGATATTGGATTCTTCCCCCAGGTATTTTGTGAAATACATATCCACACTTTTGACACGCATAAATACAAGCGAGCCTTCTATGTGGCCATGGATTATTTTATAAGTCGTGTTTCCTTTATCAGCTTCGCTGCTCACTAAAAGGATGTCGGTAAAATTCAGTGATGTTGGATCTTCGCTGATTACGAAGTTTTCAATGAGTTCGTGCTCTTCCTTATCGATATTAAAAACATTGGAGACTGTGTTGATAATCTCCATGCGCTGGGACGAGAAATTTTTGTCGGTGGCGACTAGTTCAAAAAGTTTGATCAGTACGACAACTTTTTGTTTTTGGGTTAAGGTTTTGTTGATTTTCTTGCAAATGCCAAGTGTTTTAACTGAATCCCGAACAGAGGTTAACCTTTTTTTATTGTCGTCTTCGCTGGTTTGGCCGTATTCTGAAAATTTATCGTAAAGCTCCAAATATTCTTTGACGGAATCTTTATCGAGTTCAGTTTGAAAAAAGTTGATTACATACTGTCTTTCTTTTTCAGAAACGCCACTATCTTGTTTGGTGATGATAGCAAAGAGTTGTGTTAGCGCTTTGAGTATTTCTTCACTCATCTGTAGAGGTATTAAAAGTTAATCGGTTATTGATAATCTCGGATGGGAACGAAATTACCAATAACCGAAGGCAATTGTGTTTGCTTAATACGTTTTGAACTCGAAAGGGATTTCAACCAGTTCCGAAAATTCCTGGCCGGCTTCTTCCATATCTTCATCATCTTCATGAAAATACCATAGGATTTTCATGCTATCGATATCTTCGAGGGCAGAAAGCACATCCAGTATAAGTTTTGATGAAGCGGTATTGAAGTATTCCAATTTAAATACAAACTCTGTTTCAGGATTTGCTTCTTTGCCATACGCGGCAATCCATTCCAGTACCGGTCTATAGAATTCTGCTGAATCCTCAGGCAATGATCTTCCCGAAATTTCGAAAATCCCATTGTTCTTGTCGAGCATTATTTTCGGGGTGTCTTCGGTTCCTTCAAGATTTAAAATTTCCATGATCTATTTCAAGTTTAAAGTCTGTTATTGATTTAGTTTTCGCGGGGCACGTACACCTTCAAGGAGAAGAAGCAATACTCATTTCCCATTTCCGGGAAATCATACTCCAACTTAGTCCCGGATTTTCTAGCCATGTCTACAAATCCAAGCCCAGCACCACCTTTTTCGGAGATGGTTGTGTTTTTAATGATGCTCTTATAAAGCTCTTTTAACCCTTCCTTGTCCAGGTTGTTGATTTGTTCCAGCTTTTCTTTTAGTCCGGCCACATTTTCTTTACGGATTGGGTTTCCTGACATGATGGTGTATTGCGTGGCTTGTCTACCAATAAGGAAAATAGCAGCGTGGCTGGTCAGCGCACCCTCTACTAATTCATCACTGTGTTTAACAATATTTTGCAATGCCTCAACCATCACATTGAATACCTTACGCTTGATGCTGGACTCTTCCCCGGAAGAATCAAGGTTGCGTTCAGCCATGGACAAGATTGACTTTGTGGTCTCTTGGGTAAAATCACCCTGGTACACAAGAATCAAATTCTCAGACATCATGGTGCGGTGCAGGTCATAGATGAAATTCATGAGCTATAGTTATTTGAAGTTAATTTTAATGTGGTTCGCTAAGATATTAAGTTTTAAGAGGAATCTTACTCAAATGCCTCAAAATCAGTGTTTTTGTTAAAATTTTATTCCAATTAACAGCACGTCATCAGTCTGTTTCACATCACCCCGCCAGTTTTCCCACTCCTGGTCAAACCTTTTCGCAGCTTCGGCCATCGATTTTGCGTGTACTTCATCAATTAATTCCCGGGTTCGTTTCGGTCCAAACTTCCGGTTTTCAGGGCCTCCGAATTGATCCGGGTACCCATCCGAGCAGAAGTAAATGGAATCCCCTTTATTGAGTTTCAATTTGGTGTTGGTAAAGTTAGTCTGGTTCTTGAAAATACCACCTCCAATCGGAAATTTATTGCCCTTCACCTCTTCCATTATACCTTTTTGCATTACATACAACGGCCTGTGTGCCCCGGCATATTCAACTGCCCCGGTTGCTACATTGATCTTGCACAGGGCGATGTCCATTCCATCCTTTGTAGTGGCATCCTCATCCTGGCGCAAGGTGGTTGTTACCCCTTCATCCAGCAAATCCAGGATAATTCCCGGTTCGGTAATCTTGCGGCTTCTCACTATATCGTTCAACAAGAAATAACCAATCAATGAAAGCAAGGCCCCCGGCACGCCATGTCCGGTACAGTCCACTGCGGCAATAAAGATTTCATCCTTCATTTGGATGTACCATGGAAAATCGCCACTGACCACATCTTTGGGCTTATATAAAATGAAAGAATCGGGAAGCGCCTTGCTGATCACGCGGTTGTTTGGCAGGATGGCGGTCTGAATACGCTTGGCGTAATTGATACTCTCGGTAATTTTTTTGTTTTTCGTTTGAATCTCCAATTCGATCGCTTTCCTTTCGGTGATGTCGTGAGAGACCACCAACACCGATTCGAGGGTTTCGGATTCATCGAATTCAGGAATGGCATTTACCTGCATTACACGTTCGCCCATTTCTGATGGGAAGATCATTTCTGCACCTACCTTCTCATTGGTAGCATTCACTTCTTCCACAATTTTCAACCATCCTTCCAGTATGTTGCTGTCCAGTTCGGTTTCCCGGATGTTCTTGTTCAGGAAGGCTGAAATATTTTTGCCCGTATACTGTTGGATAACCGGGTTGATGTAGGAGATCGAATCGTTTTCCAATCGGGTGATCAAATCCAGCGAATTTTCAGAAAGTGCCTGCATCTTACTGCGCATCCGTTGTTCCTGTTCTGCGCGTCTCTTCTCTGTGATGTCGCGCGAGTTGAGAATGAAACCGTGAATCGCAGGGTTGGCCAACATGTTCGTTCCTGTTGACTCCAGCCAGATGAAGTTACCTTCTTTGGTTTTGTATTCGTACTGAACCGTCACTTTCTCATCCGGGCTCTGCAACATTTTTGCAAAAATTTCATTGAAGAGCGCCTGATAATCCGGGTGCACTTTATCGATATCGCTTTTGCCGATCATTTCTTTTTGACCGTACCCTAAAATCGTTTCAACAGAAGGGGAGATGTAGCGGATGCTATGGTCTTCTTCATAAATAGTGATAACCTCCGAAGCATTTTCAAGTAGAAGCTGCATCCGCTTTTGTGTGCGGTTTACTTCTTCAATTTTTTCTTCCAGTTGGATATTGGATCGTGTAAGCTCTTCCTGCGTGGCTTGCATCTCTTCTGCATTCTGCCGCAACACTTCTTGTTTTTCCTGAAGCTCGTTACTCATTTGCTGAGACTCTTCAAGGTGCTTGCGCGTGCGCTCGTTTACTTTGATGTTAAAGATTGTGCGGGCAAGGATCAAACTTAGTTCCTGCACAAATTTTACTTGCGAAGAATCAAATTTTTTGAACCCGGCAAATTCCAAAATACCATACACTTCTTCGTTTGTGATCAACGGCACCACCAATATGCACGTAGGGCGCTGATCGCCCAGGATACCGGAGGTGATGCTAACATAATCTTCCGGGATTTCTGTACGGAGGATGGCATCTTTTTCAGCGTATGCCTGGCCTACCAACCCTTCCGCAAAACGAAATTCTTTCTTCAGGTATTTTTTTCTTCCGTACGCAAAACTCGAGCGCATCTCAATAACAATATCGTCTTCGTTTTCGTCATTGACCACATAGAAGGCACCTTGAATGGCACCGATTTTTTCCAGGATGAATTTGATCACATCCATTCCAAGGGCATCGATGGAATCGTGTAAACGAAGGATCTCACTGATCTCGGCAACACCACGCACGATCCAGTTGCGTTCGTTGTCACGCTTTTCATTTTCGATGAGGTTGGTCCGCATGTTCAACAACGACATTCCTAAAATGTCATTGTCACTTGCCGGTTTGAATTCGGTATCCAATTCACCTTCACCGATGCGCCTTGCAAATTCGGCATTTGTTTTAAGGGTACCCACCAGCTCATCCACCTTTTCACCCATTTGGCCAAATTCGTCTTTGCTATGGTTTTCAGATTTCTCAGGAAGGATACCTTGTGCTATTAGCCCCACTGTATTGCGCATCGAATTGAGAGGCCCTACAATCGACCGGGTAATGATCATGGACAATAAAATGGTAAGTGCCAGCAAGCACAGGCTTACATATACAAATGTTGTAAGCAATGAGCGGGCATCGCCATTGGCTTCGGCAACATCCATGGAGGCCACCACCACCCAATTTGTTTCCGGGATGATCCGTGTAATTTGAATGGTTTCATTTCCCGAGTAATCTACCCCTGTTTGTTTTTGTGGGCCTTCCTCAAGGGTTTTTTCAATAACAGATACAGCATTGCTTCCGGGAATAAAATCAATGTTTTTATACTCCTTGCGCAGCGGGCTGATCAATACAATTTTCTTGGTAGCTGGATCTTGACGCGCAAGTACTACTTCGCCTGTTTTACCAAGTCCCTGGTATTTTTTAAGAATCGCAAAGGCCCTATCAAGGTTGATTTTAATGATGAGCAATTGCTGGCCTTCCGGTGTGTTTAGCGGGGCCGCTGCGTACGAAAAATATTTGTTTGATTCTGTATCTTTTATAACATCACTAAAGTGAAGCTTCAAAAGGCCGTTGGCAAAGGTGGTTCCGTCAGGGTCTGAAAAATTACCTGAATTTTTACTGGCATCCGTACTTGCTACAATTCCTCCGCTAGGTGAGGTAATGTAAATTTGTTCGAAGCCGAAAAGTGTTTTTTGCTGTTCTATAAAATCACCAATACTATTTCCTGTTGCGGGTGCATCGAAATTCATTTCATCTTCTACAGCATCATCACCCATCGGGCTATCTTCTTCTGGGGCTGCTTCAAAAGCATCAAAATCACTTTCTGGAAACGATGAACCCATTTCGTTGCCTGTGGCATTTGACCCTTTAATGGCGTCTGCATTTTGGATCATAGAGGCCGCTCCATGGATGCGATTGAAATAAGCACTAAAATACTCTGCACGTGCATCTGCGACTACACTTAAAGTAGTATGCGCTTTTTCCTGATTGTTGAGGAGGTTATAGTTATAAGTGAAAAAACTTATCGCTGCAACTGCCACCAAGGCAATCAAGAAAATGATAACCGTAATTTTTGATCGTATATTTAATTTATTCAACATAAGCGTTGGGCGCTAAGGTTAATTTAAATTTCCTGAAAGTTTATCGGCTATCAATTGTCCAGCCTTTTCTACAAAATCCCGTTCTTCTTTGCTAAAGTTTTTAAAGGAGGCAAGTTCAATGACCCCCAGTATATCCTCTCCATGAATTAGTGGAACGATGGAAAGGAACCGTGGCGAAGCACTGCCCAATCCCGAAACTATTTTTATATATCCTTCGGGGATATCATCGATGTACATCGTCTTTTTCATGGATGCACTTTGCCCAACCAGGCCTTCCCCAAAATTGAAAGTCGTGGCATTGTTTTCATCCATTGGCAATGCATAGCTGCCCATCATTTCGACCACCCGCTTTCCATCTATTTCTTTCTTTATATACAATGCACCTTGACCTGCTTCTACCTTTTTGCAGATTTCCAACAATGCGTTTTGTGATATTTCTTTCTCTTCCGACAATCTTTTTAAAATAGCCGTGATTTCCTCAACACCAATTGCATTTTTTTCTTCGCGTGTTTTCTGCTCTGCAGATTTGTCTTCTGCCTTTTTCTCTACAAACACGACTACTTCCTTTTTGGAATTCAATACTAAGAAATAGGCAGATATCCCAATCCCGAACACGGCTATTACCAGTATGTAGATCTTCGACCAGGTACCGCTGAAATCCCCGGTTAGCCCCAAGGAGGTGGGCAATGTATAAAGCGAGAAGAGCAACCAGACGAGTCCAATTGCAAAAAAGGCCGCAAGTACCATACTTTGTTTAAGCCGATCTTTTAATAGTTCCTTCATTTGTATTGCTTATCAAGTTCTTTTAAAAATTCCACAATCTGGTCGATGGAGAGCACGTGGTCAATTTTGGTTACGGCCAGTGCAGCTTTTGGCATGGTTTCAATCATACATTCTGCAGGATCCTGTACAATCGTCCTGCCGCCCCAATCGGCAATGCTTTTCATCCCCAATGCCCCATCCCGGTTGGCACCGGACAGCAAGATACCGATCAATTTGTTCTTATAGTTATAGGCGCAGGTACTCAATGTAATATCGATTGCCGGACGTGAGTTATTGACCATTTCTTCAGTAGAAAGTGCAAAGTAGTTCCCCAACTCCACCGAAAGGTGGTAATTCGAGGGTGCCAGATAGACACCGCCTTTTTTTATTGGTTCCTTATCGTCCGGTTCGGTTACTTTCACAACACTTTTTATCGATAGTGCTTCAACAAATCCATTGCGCACATGTTTGAGCCTGTGCAAACTCATAATAATCGGCAAGGTAAATCCTTGTGGTAGCTGGGAGAGAATTTTTACTACCCCCTGAAAGCTTCCAGCGGACCCTCCTATAACAACGGCCTTAAAGCTGTTATTTAAGTTGAATTTATCCATTGGGTCTGCTACCTATTCCTTTATTTTCTTATAAACTTTTTCCTCATTGTTGGCCACGATAAAGCGGTTGGCATAATCGCACCAAATGAGCGATTCTTTCGATCCGATAGCCAGGTATCCATATTTGAATAAACTTGCATGGAATTTCTTCAACACTTCATTTTGAAGTGTTTGGTTGAAGTAGATCATTACGTTTCGGCAAAGGATCAAATCAAACTTGTTGAAGACATCCCCCAACACCAGATCGTGTTTTCGGAAACTTACGTTGCTCAAAAGGTTTTTGTCGAAAACGGCATTGCCATTTTCTTCCTTAAAATAATCCTTTAATTGTCCTGTACCCTGATAGCGGATATAGTTCTTTTCGTTGAGGTCAATATTTTTGATAGGATAGCTACCGGACTTGGCGCGCTCGAGGATATTCACGTCCAGGTCAGTGGCAATAACGGTAACATCCTGATGGATTCCCATTTCTTTTAAAAGGATGGCCATGGAAAGCACTTCTTCCCCGCTGGAACAGCCTGCATGCCAAATCTTGAATTGCTTATGGTTCAGCAAAATGGCCGGGATGATTTCTTCGCGCATAACCCGCCAAAAGCTTGGGTCGCGGAACATTTCGGTTACGTTCACGGTCAACTCGTCCAAAAACTCATTAATAAAGGAGGGGTTTTCCTCCAATTTTTTGATGAGTCCGTCAACCGTCATTTTTTTAAGCTCAATAATGCGGAGAACCCTTCTTTTAAAAGAAGACATTGCATAGTTCCGGAAGTCGTATCGGTACTTCTGGTATATGAGTTCTGAAATCCGCTTGAGGTCGGCAATGTCAATATCTTGCATCCCTTAGGTTCTTTTTGTTCAAAAATACTATGCCAGCATAGTACGGGCTACCTTTTTCTTGTGCAAAAAGTACACATGTGAAATATAACCTGTATGGCCTCTCCTTTCCTATAAGGGAGAGGTTGCCAGTAGCTACTAATTACTTGAAAAAAAGGGGTTTAAAAAACTTTGATTTGAAAAAAGAACCCTTTTAAACGGATTATTTTGAAATTCCTCTTTTGCGCAATTCTTCTTGTGTGATTCGCAACCCCTCTACTTGCAGTTGCAGGGCCTTTTCTATTTCGACTGCCGTGGCCCATTCATCACCATGAGGGTCTTTATTTGTCAACGCTTCTTCAAGTTGCTTGATTTTACTTACATGGGCAGCTTCTATCTCTTTCATTTCTTTGGTAAGCTGTTGAACTAATTCGGGATTGCCTTTATTTTCTTCCAATTCCCTAATCTTTTCCAGGTAAGAATTTTCCTTGCGCGCCATTTCTTCCTGCGTAGCTTGCAATTCTTCCATGTTTTGGCGCATTTCCTCTTCCTGCGAACGCATGGCCTCGGTAGTCATTTTGAATTCTTCCAACAACTTGGCATTCTTTTCTGAGGCTTTTACACTGGAAAGGGTTGCCGCTATTGATTCCCCTAGTTTTTCCACAAAGGCAATTTCATGTGGTAAATATTGGTTTAAGCTCGCCAGTTCCACCATACCGTACACATCCTTGTCAATTTTTAAAGGGATCAACAATATGTTGCCCGGCTTGGCATCGCCCAGGCCTGAGGTGATTTTGATATAATCATCCGGGACCTTGGTAAGGTGGGTGGTTTCTTTTTCGAGAAAGGTTTGCCCCAACAGGCCTTCGCCTAGTTTTACCTTACGGGATTCAAACTTTTTGTGGTCAAAGGCAAAAAGGGAGATCAACTCCAGGTATTTATCAGCCGGGTTTTCATCATTTAATAGATAAATCCCCCCCTGGTTCGATTTTGTATACTGCACCAACGATCCAATAATCTTGTCGCCAAGGGTTTGGATGTCTTGCGAAGATCTGAGGATATCCGAAAAGGTTGCCAACCCTTCATTTGCCCACTTCCGCTTCTCATCGTTTTCATTGATCGTACGGAGTTTCGACTGCATGGACACCAGGGAGTCGGCCAGTTTGTTCTTTCCTTCAGCGTAATTATTGTCGAGTACCTGATAGTTTAAACTCAAATCGCCATCGCCAATGCGTTCGATAAATTCAGAGGCGTCTTTCAGTTCTTCGATCACTTCGTTTACTTGCTTTGCAACCAAACCTATTTCATTTGGTTTTAAATGATAGGTATGGATATGGTTTTTGGTATTTTGCCCGATAAGCTTAATTGGGGACAATAATTGCTTTTGAATCCAATAGAACACCGCCAGAATAAGGACTGTATCCACCAGGAAGGAGCCCCAAAGGAGGGCCGATAGCCAACTGTTGGCGCGGGCACGCTCGGTATACAAGTCGTGGATTAGTTTATCATAGGAAGTCAAAACATTTTTCCATTGGCCGTTGACAATCATCCTGGCCTTTTCAAAATTTTGGTTCACTTTTAATTCGGTGATGGTTTCAGCAATGCCCGTTGAGTCATCTACCATCAAGGTTTCCCGTATGGTTTCTTTTTCTTCTGATAATAGAACAAGTGTGCTATTCTTAAACTCTTGCCATTGGCTTTTCAATACTTTAAAACTGACCATCGGAATGGGGTCCAATGGATCTATAGTCTGGCCTTGATCATTCACCCTTCCCCCGTTTTCAAATACAGCATGCATTTGTTCCAAGGTTTGAATGTCACTGATCACAGCAGAAGAAAGTGCGGTGTTTCCATTTAACACCTGTTGCATTTGTAAGGCGATGTCGTTGCTTTGGGTTTGTGCCTTTCTGGCAAAATCAATCCCGTTTGCGTTGCGGTCCCTCCTTTCAATTTCATGATGGATGAAAAGGAATTGACAGAGCAATACAACCAGAAAAAACAACAATAACGAGAGCGACTGGAATTTTAGTGATTTATTCAGAAAGAACTTCATGGCCTAAAAATAGAAAATTACTTCTTTCCGTCCTGATGTAAGTTATCCTTTGTGAAGCCAAAGGGCAATAGTGATGCAGCAGTGCCTGTTTTTATCCAGTTATCGGGTGTTGCCAGCATCACCACTTCAATGGGGGAACCCTGGCGCATTTCAAATTCTTGCATCACTTGTCTGCACGCACCACAAGAGGTGGCCGGGATCAATTCTTTGTGATTCTTTTTATGCGCAATTACCGCCATTTTAAGGATTTTTTTTTCAGGATGTTCCACCCCCGCTGTGTAGAGTGCTACACGTTCCGCACACATACAAAGTGGGTAAGAAGCATTCTCCTGATTGGCGCCAATGACCACGGTACCATCTTCCAGAATCAATGCTGCACCTACAAAGAATTTAGAATAGGGTGCATACGCATGCATAGATGCTTCTTTTGCTTTGTGCACGAGGTATTTGGACTCCGCATCAAGTTCTTCAATGGTTGCGAAAGTTTTTACTGAATCCATTCCTTTATCCTTTTTATAAAGCATTGAAGATAATAAAGGTACCACAGGTTAAAAAGTATTACTGAAGAATTCATTTACTTTGGGCTTCACGATATTATAGAAATGAACAAATCCATTTTAGTGCTGGGCGCAGGCCGGTCATCCTCATCCTTGATTCACTATTTGCTGAACACGTGTGCTGAACAACAGTGGGAAATAATCATCGGGGACAACCACCTGGAAAGTGCACGTGAAAAAATTGGCGGCCACAAACATGGTAAAGCCCTTTTTTTTGATATCAATAATGAAAGCCAAAGTGTTGAAGTCATTCGCCATGCGGATTTGGTGATTTCCTTGTTGCCTCCCCATTTTCATCCGACAGTGGCGCGGCATTGCCTTCGTGAAGGCAAACATTTGGTAACGGCCAGCTATGTTTCGGATGAAATGCGTGAAATGCACAAGGAAGCACTTGAAAAAAAACTGATATTCTTAAATGAATGTGGGCTTGACCCGGGCATCGATCACATGAGTGCAATGCAGGTGATGGACCGTATCCGCAACGAAGGCGGTGCTATCCATTCTTTCGAATCATTTACCGGGGGGTTGATTGCCCCGCAAACCGATCCTGAAAACCCATGGCGCTATAAGTTTACCTGGAACCCACACAACGTGGTGACTGCCGGACAAAGTACTGCCAAGTTTTTGCAAGAAGGTGAATACAAATACATACCCTACCATCAATTGTTTAAGCGCACTACGTTTGTGCACGTTCCGGGGTATGGGGATTTTGAAGGATACGCAAACCGCGACTCACTAAAATATCTGGAAGACTATAAATTGAACGGGATCAAGACCATGTTGCGCGGAACCTTGCGCAACGATGGATTCTGTGCAGCCTGGTATGCGTTTGTATATTTGGGATGTTGTGATGACACCTATAAAATGGAGGGTGTTTCAAGCATGACCCACCGTGATTTCTTTGGTGCGTTTGTGAATTATGATCCGGACCGCACGTTGGAAGAGCGGATTGCCCGAAGATGTTCCCTGGCGATTGATGGAGTTGAAATGCAAAAGCTGAAATGGATGGGGATGTTTGATTATGAACGGGTTGGTTTGGAAGGAGGGACCCCCGCACAAGTCCTGGTACACATCCTGAACAAGAAATGGAAATTGGCACCACAGGACAAAGACATGATTGTGATGTGGCACCGGTTTAAGTTTGTACAGAACAATGAACAAAAAGAAATCCAGGCTTCGTTGGTGGTGGAAGGGGAGGATGCTGTTCATACGGCCATGGCAAAAACAGTAGGGCTTCCGTTGGCGATCGCCTCGAAACTTATTTTGCAAAATAAAATCAAGAAGCGCGGGGTTGCCATTCCGGTAGATGCCGAAATTTATGAGCCGGTGTTGGCGGAGTTGAAAACGCTGGGGGTTGAGTTGGTGGAGCGGGAGATGTGATCTTAAAACTCATCGGGATCGAACATAAAAAATGAAGGAACAGCAAAAAATATCCATCCGTTTTTTTGATGACCGCGAAGTGCGTGCTCTGTGGGACGAGCAACACGCCAAGTGGTGGTTCTCGGTATTGGATATAGTAGCTGTGCTTACTGGCCAAGACGACTATACAAAAACCCGCAACTATTGGAAATATCTCAAAGCCAAGCTAAAGAAAGAAAACAATCAGTTGGTTAGTGCCACTACCCAACTGAAATTACTTGCCAGTTAGGGAATACGATGCTGGGGTCTACGCTTTTCGTGGACCGATTGAATCGTGCGGCTCCAACACCAAACAGTTGCCAACAAAGTGCACAATGCATGGTGGGCGACCGTGTGGTATTTAAATGTTGTTTCCTATATTTCGAAAACGTTTCGATGGACAAGGCCAGCTTCAAATGCTACAATAGTGTGCAAAGGCGTTCCAGCCAATACTAAACCGGTTATCGAAACCAAAAAAGAAAGAATCTATGGTACACCCAATCGTTCAAAAAAATATTGTGCCGGAAATAAAGGCCAACATCAATAAAGTATTGATTGGGCTTTCGGTGGCATTCTTTTTTATAGTGGGGCTTACGATTTTACAGGATTTGGCAGAATCCATCAGAAGCGGCTATGCATTTCACTTTAGTGAATCGCTATTGTTCAAAACCATTTGGTTTCTGTTTATCCCGATATTGGCCATTCTGTACCACAAGCTGAAACGTGAAAATATAGACAGCTTGGGTAAGACCACGCTATTCATTGTAGCCCCGGTTGCCATTCATTTTCTCTTGGTCCCATTTATTGCTTTTGTGCTATCGGGTTTGTTTTTTGAAGGGAGGTACGACCTGTATAAATTTTTTTCCTATACCCTTGCCCACGACTTCTATAAATTGGTAGTCATTTATGCCGGTTTTATATTGGGTTATAAGTATTTCCGAAAGGGTTCAAAAATATCACTATCACCAAGAGTCCAGGGAAACGATGTATTGAAAAAGATTGTGGTCAACAATGGGAAAGACAATACAATCGTCTTTGTTGAAGACATCTTGCAAATTACTTCGGCTACCCCATATATTTTTATCCACCTGGAAAACAAAAGGTATTTATACGCTGAAACCTTAAAGGCTATTTGCCAACAAGTGGACAGCAATACCTTTATTCGGGTCCATAAATCCACAGTGGTCAACATTGCAAAAGTACAGTCATTTAAGTCCCGCCTCAATGGTGACTACGATTTACTATTAGTAAATGGCGACACCGTAAGGTTGAGCAGGACGTATGCAACCCTTTTCAAAAAGCACTTTAAAACAGGTCATCAGGATATCGTGTAAATCCATCAGGTCAAGCGATTGATTTTTCATCACAATTCCCCAATCCGTAGGTTTGTCCCAACATTTAAAAAACGGACAAATTATGGAATCTACAATTAAGGCTTTTCAGGCAATCTATCTTTTGGTTGTATTTGGACTGGCATCCTGCAACGCCCAAACTTTAAAAATTGTTGGTGGTGGTTGCGAAGGTTGCGAAGCAATTTATGAATATGGGGATAAAAAATTAACCCCAACTGACACACTGCCCGAATATGAAAACAACGAACCGAAACTGAAAATTACCGGAACAGTCTTTAAGAATGACGGGAAAACACCTGCCGAAAATGTTATTCTATACATCTACCATACCAATAGAAATGGAATTTATGAAACCAAAGGAGATGAAACTGGTTGGGCAAAGCGACATGGGTTCATAAGAGGATGGGTTAAGACCGATAAAAATGGCCAGTATACTTTTTACACTTTTCGCCCCGGTGCTTACCCTGATGGCAGTGAACCTGAACATATCCACCTCACCGTTAAAGAACCCAACAAAAACGAATATTACCTTGACGACTACCTTTTCGAGGATGACCTTTTATTGACTCAGCAAACACGGAAAAAATTAAAAAACCGGGGAGGTTCAGGGATTATGAAACCAAAAGTTAAGAACGGGATCCTGGCGATTGAGCGGAATATAACCTTAGGCAAGAACATCCCGAATTATGAATAAATTACCATACTTGCTTCTTTTATTATTGGTTGGCTCGTGTATTGGCAAACATCAATCAGATGCACAAAAAATTGTGGCATATCCCGCAACGGAATTCGCCATTGATTTTGAAGCTGACACACTGAACATAAACATTGCCGGATCAAAAATTGATTGGATAGCCACCGAAATGCGGGGGACAAAGAGACGAACGGGTACGGTTTCGTTCAAGGATGGGTTTTTGCTGGTCAACAACAATGGAATAACAGGAGGGAAATTTATAGTGGACATGGAAACAATGGACATTACTGATGTCCCGATCCATGAAAAAACAGCGCGTAAAAACCTGATTGACCATTTAAAAAGCAATGATTTTTTTAATGTAACCTATTATCCCTTATCAACTTTGGAAATCACGGGTATTGAAAAATCAAACAACGACAGTCTTAAAGTATCAGGGAACCTTGCCATACGAGGGATTACAAAGAACATTGGTTTTTTTGCCTATCAAAATGAAAATCATTTTACCGCCAATTTTACTTTTAACCGACTTGATTGGAACATCGCCTATGAAGGAAGTTGGGCAGACAAAACATTGGTGGATAAAGATGTTGAATTAAACATCTTTGTTTCACTTGATTGAAGGCATCAGGCTGAGGTTGGGCAGGAGCCGCGCTCTTTCCAACCCAAAACACCAACAAAGGCCAGATTGGTGTGCATGTTGGCCAAGAAGACCAGCATGGGCGAGAGCACAGTAACTCAATTTCCTTTGGATTGCTCGTAACTCGTATCAATTAAAAGGTTCCCAGCGTTTGCAGCCATTACCGCCAATTGGTCACACCGCTCATTTTCCGGATGCCCGGCATGGCCTTTTACCCATTGAAATCTGGGTTTGTATTTTCGGTACAGCGGAATAAACCGCTTCCATAAATCGGGGTTGGCCTTTTTTGCAAATCCTTTTTTCTCCCATCCCCAGATCCAACCTTTTTCCACAGTGTCCACTACATATTTGGAGTCTGAAATGATGGTAATAGGATGCCCTTCTGTTTTTATTGCTTCGAGCCCTGCGATTACGGCCCACAGTTCCATGCGGTTGTTGGTGGTAAGCCTAAACCCCTGGCTTAATTCTTTTTCATGTTTGCCAAATTTCAGGATCGTCCCGTAGCCACCAGGCCCGGGGTTTCCCTGCGCAGCACCATCTGTATAGATTCGAATCATTTAGAAAGAAATATTACTCTTCACAATTTTAACAGCAATAGCCAACAGGATTACACCAAAGACCCTGCGCAAAACAGAGAAGCCCGACTTGCCAATTTTCATCTCCAACCACGGGCTAATGCGCAACACAAAATATACAAACACAAGATTCACCAGTATGCCTACTAAAATATTCATCTCAGTATACACCGCACGCAGCGAGAGGATTGTAGTCAATGTTCCGGCCCCTGCAATCAACGGAAATGCCAGCGGCACAACCGATCCGCTTCCTTTTGCATCGGGGTCATCTTTAATTAGGGTAATGCCTAAGATCATTTCGATGGCCACAATAAAAATGACAATAGCGCCCGCAATGGCAAAAGAGGCTACATCCAATCCAAAGAGTTGTAAAATGGACTGCCCAAGAAATAGAAAAGCAATCATCAACACCGCAGAAATCAGTGTTGCTTTCTCTGCATAAATCCTTCCTTCCCTTTTGCGGATCAGGATAACAAAGGGAATGGACCCCAGTATATCAATGACCGCGAAGAGAATGAGGGTTACTGAAAATATTTCTTTTGCACTGAGTTCCATCGGAATAGTTTTTCGCAAAGCTAAAAATAAAAGCCGGACTAAATGCCCGGCTTTTAAATCGATAAAGGATCATTGTATTCGCGAAAGCCTTATCTGGCCTGTGCCAATTTTGGATTGTGGATTTCGATATCTTGAAAAATAACTTCACCGGTTTCTATATTGTACATTGCACCGACAATACCTATTTCCCCATTTTCAAGCATTTCATTTAGGACTGGGCTATTGGCCTTAATATTGGCAATGGCCTGGTGCACATTTTCTTCTGCTACATGCTGCACGAAATCTTTACCGCCATCACCTTCGCGTTGCCGCACAACTTCAACAGCAGGCTTTATTTTTGCCAGCATCCCGGTCAGGTTGCCTAATTCAACATTTTTTATTGCACCAGAAATGGCCCCACACTTGCTGTGGCCCATTACCACTATCAGTTTTGAACCTGCAACTTTGCAGGCAAATTCCATGCTTCCCAGAATGTCTTCGTTTACAAAATTTCCTGCAATACGAACACTAAAAATATCCCCAAGGCCCTGGTCGAAAACCAACTCAGTGGAAACACGGGAATCAATACAGCTGAGGACAACCGCAAAAGGAAACTGTCCATCTTTTGTTTCATTGACTTGTTGTAGCAAATTTCTGTTAGCCTTAAGATTTTGAACAAACCTTCTGTTACCTTCTTCCAAATACGTAAGCGCTTTTTCTGGCGTTATCGTACCTTGTGATTCTTCTGTATGTGTTCTCATATTTTTAAGATAATATTTCTTCCTTATTTACTTTAGTTTTAAACTCAACATTGATGTTTTTGTGTGCGGAGGTATCCTTGAAGTTTTCAATGATTTCCATTACATCATAGTCGATGGATTGTGATTGTGTGGCATCAATCGTTACGGTTGCCCCACTGGGTATACGCTTCAACTCTTTTAAGATGGCCCCTTTGTTCAGGAAGGTCACTTCCTCCGCCAATGTCATTTTTATTTTGGTATGGCCTTCGGTATCCTCTTTGTGAAGGAAATGGGAGTTGCGATAGCTGTTTCGAATGATGATAAAAAAAGCAACAATAAGCCCAAAGCCAATACCCGTGAGCAAATCGGTCAATACGATCCCAATGATGGTTATCATAAACGGAATAAATTGCGCCCATCCAAGTTTATACATCTCTATGAACATGGAAGGTTTTGCAAGTTTATACCCCACAAGGATGAGGATACTGGCCAAAACCGCTAAAGGTATCAGGTTGAGGATGTTTGGGATTATCCACACACACAACAACAACAGCACACCGTGCAAGATTGCCGAAAGCTTTGTTTTGCCTCCGGATTGAATGTTGGCCGAACTCCTGACAATTACCTGCGTTATAGGAAGCCCACCGATCAACCCGGAAGTCATGTTCCCAATACCTTGGGCAATCAACTCGCGGTTTGTAGGGGTCACATTTTTCTCAGGGTCCAGTTTATCCGTTGCTTCAACGCAGAGCAACGTTTCAAGACTGGCCACTACCGCAATCGTGAACGCAACAATATACACGTCTTGATTTAACAGTTGCGAAAAATCAGGCATTGAAAACTGTCCAAGAAAAGATGTGATGCCATTCGATACCGGTACACTTACCAAATGGACAGGCGTGAGCACCAATGAAGGGAAGTATTTATGGGCAAGTATTTGAAAGAAAATACCAAATGCCACTACCACCAAAGGTCCCTGGAGGATCGTAAAAATTTTGTGTTTCTTTGTTAGGTAAGCATCCCATAGGATCAGAAGGCCCATTGAAATTGCTGCTACCACCACTGCCCCGGGGGTAATCGAATCCAGCATAGCAATTAATTCGGTAAAGGTATTCTCTCCATCGGCTTGTGAAAAGGTGAGGTCACCTTCAAAATCATGGTCATATCCAAAGGCATGGGGGATTTGTTTGAGGATAATGATAATACCAATGGCGGTAAGCATTCCTTTAATAACCGATGATGGGAAATAGTATCCAATCACCCCTGCCCGTGCAATGCCCAATATGATTTGAAATGCTCCGGCAATGACCACCGCCAATAAAAAGGCCTCGAAACTATTCAGCGTTTGAATGGCCGACAAAACAATGACCGTGAGTCCGGCAGCCGGCCCACTAACCCCGAGAGTCGATCCGCTAATGGCACCAACCACAATGCCTCCTATTATCCCTGCAATAATTCCTGAAAACAAGGGCGCCCCGCTGGCAAGGGCTATGCCCAGGCACAATGGAAGCGCAACAAAGAATACGATCAAGCTTGCAGGCGCATCGGTTTTAATATTTTTAAAAATGGATGATTCCTTTATCATTGTTATGAAATGAAAATGTTAAAATGAAAATAATTGTGGGGCCGGGCTTCACAAAGCACGGCAATGGGGTTGTTGCTGTTAGGCGTGAAAGGGAACCTCTGGAGGTTGTTGGACCCGGGGCAGATGTGGTTTGGCTGCCAACTTTGCGTCAAGGATGATCCATGCCACTTTGGCCTGGATGGTGTTTCCTTTTATAAAGGGACGGTGGTGCTGCCATTTTTTGGAATCATTATCCTCCCCCTCCTTTGAATCTTCCTTTTCGCTTTCTTCAGGGAAATCTTCAAAGGGTTCCATAGGGGGTAAATCGTCTGTATAGTCAACAGGCAAGAGCATAGCAACGCCTCCTTCCAAAAGGGTTTCTTTCGGAATGTAAAGCTGGGAAAAGAGAATCCCTGAAGCTATTATGAGAAAAAATGCCTTTTTCACCACACAAAGATAACCATGTAGCCTCGTAATGCAAAGGAGGCGGGTTGTTCACCAAACAGGGAAACGGCATTATTATGGTTTTGGTTTCAGTAAAAAGTCGATGGCCATTGCATATCCTTCCAAACCAAACCCCGAAATAAGGCCAATGCATTTGGAAGTAATCAGGCTTTTGTGCCTAAATTCTTCCCGGGCATAGATATTGGAAATATGGACTTCCACAACCCTGGTTCTAATTGCGCCAATGGCATCATGAATGGCCACCGAAGTATGCGTGTAGGCACCCGCATTTAGTATAATTCCCTGAAATGTAAAACCCACTTCATGGATTTTGTTGATCAACTCACCCTCAATGTTGGATTGATAGTAGTGCAATTCAGTGGACGGAAACCGCGATTGAAGTTCTTCAAAGTAATTCTCGAAATCGCGACTCCCATAGATACCTTCTTCGCGGACACCCAGTAAATTTAGGTTCGGGCCATTGATAATTATTATTTTCATTCCCTCAGGTTAATCTTTGACTGCGATAAAGATAATGGTTTCTTTGCTTTATGGCAGCGGGCAACTGGGATATTCACATCAAGCAGTTTGGAAACTATTTAAAGCTGGAGCGATCGCTATCACCCAATTCCATTGCAGCGTATTTGTCTGACGTTGAAAAACTTACGCAATACCTGGAGGTCTCGAAAAATACTGCATCGCCTTTATTGCTTTCCGCCAAACATATCCGGGGATTTCTTCAATACATAAATGAATTGGGCATAAGTGCCCACAGCCAGGCGCGGATGCTATCGGGGATAAAAGCATTTTACAAATACCTGGTGTATGAAGAACTCGTGGAGAAAGATCCGACCGAATTGATTGAAGGCCCGAAACTCGGGCGCAAGCTTCCGGATACGTTGAGCTTTCCGGAAATCGAACAGTTGTTCGAAGCGGTTGATTTGTCGAAACCGGAAGGTGGAAGGAACAGGGCCATGTTGGAAGTGTTGTACAGTTCAGGTTTGCGTGTTTCCGAATTGGTGGAATTAAAAATCAACAACGTACATTTTGATGTAGGTTTTTTGCGTGTAGTTGGAAAAGGAAATAAAGAACGGTTGGTCCCCGTGGGTACCGATGCGTTGAAGTTTTTAAAAATTTATTTGCAGGAAATCCGGGTACACATTCCGGTTAAAAAAGGTTTTGAAGGATTTGTTTTCCTAAACCGGAATGGCCGCAAACTTTCCCGGGTGATGGTGTTTATGATTATCAAAGATTTGGCCGCACGAATCGGGTTGAACAAAAGCATCAGTCCGCATACGTTTCGGCATTCGTTTGCCACACATTTAATCGAAGGCGGTGCCGACTTGCGTGCCGTCCAGGAAATGCTGGGCCATGAGTCGATTACGACCACAGAAATTTACACACACCTCGATCGTGATTATTTAAAACAAGTGATCCGGGATTTTCATCCACGGAGTTAAAAGTGCAACCGGGATTTTTAAATGTGTTACCTTTGGAAAAATATTATAAATGCAACAGCTACAATTCATATTGCTTCTTCTGTTTGTTGCCACCGTTGGCTTTTCCCAAAAAGTAGATGTCAAATATGATAAGAAACGTGATTTTTCACGTTACAAAACTTTTTCAGTTGGGGAGGGGGAAATTTTTACCCCGGAGGGGGAGCGCAAATACAAAGATGCTGAATTGAAGACCTGGATTCGTGATGCCCTCGTTCATCAACTAAAAGAAAAAGGGTTGACACCTGTGGATACAAATGCAGACTTGCATATTGATTTTGTGGCGGGGGCATTGCAACAGACTCAATTCGAAGATTGGGGACCGATGGGATATTCCCAATCCCCTGATCCGATCGGACAAGGATCAAGTCGCACATGGTCGGGTGAGTATAATCAGGGAAGCATGTTCTTGGATTTTATTGACACCAAGCTAAACAAAGTTGTGTGGAGTTCTACGGCATCTGTTAATCTGACTGACGAAACAAATATTAATCGGGTGATCAATGAAATGGCAACGAAGTCACTACGAAAATTCCCTGTTAAATCAAAAAAGAAAAAATAAGTGTACCGCCTCATCCGACCGCTACTTTTTTCCATTGATCCGGAGCGGGTTCATTATTTCGTTTTTTCCCTCTTAAAATTTGTAGCAAAAATCCCTTTTGTAAAAGCAATGCTTCAGTCTGTTTATGACATCAATGCTGTACGATTGGAGAGGAAAATACTCGGACTTACTTTTAAAAACCCCGTTGGGCTTGCCGCTGGTTTTGATAAAGATGCAAAACTCATTGATGAGTTGGCCTGTTTTGGATTTGGTTTTATTGAGATCGGTACATTGACACCCAAACCGCAACCCGGAAATGACAAACCGCGGTTGTTCCGGTTGCCGGAAGACCAGGCCTTGATCAACCGCATGGGCTTTAACAATGGTGGCATTGATGAAGCGGCCCTTCGGTTGATGAAGAAAAAATCGAAAGTGATTGTTGGTGGCAACATTGGCAAAAACAAGATCACACCAAATGAAAATGCTTTTGATGATTATGCGAAATGTGTGGAGGTGTTGCACCCGCATGTTGATTATTTCGTGGTGAATGTAAGTTCACCAAATACACCCGGGCTCCGTGAACTCCAGGAGAAAGAACCACTAACAAAATTATTGCAATATGTTATCGACCTGAGCAAGGCAAAGCAAAAGTATAAACCGGTGCTCTTAAAAATTGCCCCCGATTTAACAGCATCACAACTCGATGATATTGTTGAGGTTTTGAAAACGACTAAAACAGATGGCGTGATTGCCACCAACACCACTATCTCCAGGGCCGGTTTAAAAACAAAAAAAGAAGTTGTTGATGCGATAGGTGCCGGGGGATTGAGCGGCAAACCGGTGAAAGATAAATCCAATGAAGTACTTCGTTATTTGCGCGCAAAACTTGGAAAGGAATATCCCATTATTGGGGTAGGAGGGATCATGGGCCCGGAAGATGCGATTGAAAAACTGAATGCCGGGGCAGATTTGATCCAGGTTTATACCGGGTTTATTTATGAAGGGCCTGGTATAGTAAAGCGCATTAATGAGGCCATCCTGGTTTAGGAATCCAACATTTTAAAATGTTTTATTTATAAGTAAAATATAATGTATTTTTACTAAATATTTTATTTGTAAATAAAACTATCTTGAAAACAAGCAAGAAATACATTTCAAGGCCTATTTATTTGAATCGGATTTCGCCATTTATAGGGCAAAACCTGATTAAAGTATTGATTGGGCAACGGAGGGTTGGCAAAAGTTTCCTTTTAATGCAACTTATTGATAAAATAAAGGAAGCCGAACCAGATGCCCCTATACTTTATATTAATAAGGAACTCCACGAGTTTGAGGATATCCAGGATCATACATCCTTGAATAAATACCTCGCGGAACGTATTAAAGCAGGGCAACGTAATTATATTTTTATCGATGAAGTTCAGGACATTTTAAATTTTGAGAAAAGTTTACGCAGTTTACAGGCCAAAGGCGAACACGACATTTACATCACCGGTAGCAATGCTTTTTTATTGTCCGGTGAGCTTGCAACTTACCTGAGTGGTCGATACGTTGAATTCAAAATTTTTGGACTTACCTATGGTGAATTTCTTGATTTCAGGAAAGTAGTTGACAGTAATGATAATTTTTTTCAATACTTGAAATTTGGGGGACTTCCATACCTGGTGAACCTTGAATTAAATGACCATACTGTTTTTGAATATTTACGGAATATTTATGCAGCCATACTTTTTAAGGATGTTGTTGCAAGGCACAGTATCCGCAATATTTCATTGCTCGAAAACCTGATAAAATACCTGGCCGATAATATTGGAAATTTATTGTCCGCGAAGGGTATAAGTGATTTTTTGAAAGCGCAGAAAGTTTCAGTTTCCCCCAACGTCATTCTCAATTACCTGTCTTTTTTGGAGGAAGCTTTTTTTATACTAAAAGTAAACCGTACAGAATTGCGCGGAAAAAAGATTTTTGAGATTGGTCAGAAATACTACCTGGAGGATATGGGTTTGCGCCACGCCATATTAGGGTATCGAAGCAGTGATATTGGCAAGTTGTTGGAAAATATGGTTTATATCCACTTACGTATTGCAGGATATCAGGTGCATATAGGAAAATATCAAGACAAAGAAATTGATTTTGTTTGTGAGCGTGGCAACGAGAAGTTATACATTCAGGTGGCCTACTTACTTGCCGATGAACAAACCATAAAAAGGGAGTTTGGAAACCTTGAACTCATTACGGATAATTATCCCAAGTATGTACTCAGCATGGACGAACAGGCATCGGGCAACCGTGCCGGGATTAAGCATGTGCATGTTCGTGATTTCCTAAGGGGGTTAATCCGGCAATAAATTTTCCGAAATAATTTTTTGCCTTCAAAAAAGCGGGGTTGCATCGCGATCCCTTAAATTTAGGGGAAAACTGAATTGACATGGGTTCACACGATTGGCAAACGGAAATTCAACCGCTCATTAAAAAATACAAAGGAAAGCAGCATCCGCTGGAATACAAATCAACCTATCAATTGGTGGTAATGGTAGTGCTGTCGGCACAGGATTCTGATCGAAATATCAATAAGCTCGCCCCCGACCTGTTTAATGCCTACCCGGACATGGAAGCGCTTTCACGTGCCACCCCGGAAGCATTGCACCCGTTTGTTGGTAAGGTTAGGAACTTTGGGAATAAGATCAAGTGGCTTTTACAATTATCGGCCACTGTTAAAGATGATAAAAACATTCCGTCCACCCTGGATGGCCTGACTGCATTGCCCGGTATCGGTAGAAAGTCTGCCAATGTTATTTTGCGTGAGTCCGGGAAAAAGGCAGAAGGGATTATTGTTGACCTTCATGTAGTAAGGGTTGCACCACGATTGGGTTTGGCCACAGGAACAGATCCCAGGAAATTGGAAAAACAAATGATGGAAATAATCGATCGCAACGACTGGGGCGAAACCGGGATGGCCATTTCATTTTTAGGCCGCGAAATTTGCCGCCCAAGTAATCCGAAGTGTAATGATTGCGTGATGCAAAAGGTTTGTGAGTACACAAAAACGTTATAAGTTTTTTAGTGACCTGCCAGGAACCCATCAAGGTTTTTGATGATGGTTTTTGTTGCACGCTTGGATCGGGTCCCGGCCTGGAGGGATATCTGTGAAGATCGGACTTTAACAATGGTTTGGACAGGGATTGCGATGGCGTGGATGAATCCGGTATGACTTCTTGCCGGGGATATGGGGTTCAGTATAATTGGCACTAAGTTTCTATCTTTAGAACATGTATTTGCGATATTTTTTATGGTTGGTGTTTGGGGTATTTCTTGGCCCGGCAATTTCTTCTTATGGTGATAATGGGAAGGATAGCTTGCTGATACAGTTGAATCAGGCTATAAAAGATCGTCCACATATTGTGGAGGGGAAGCAAAAGCGAATTGAAGGGTATACTTCAACTGTGCCGCTGGATGAGCAAGGTAAGTTTGATAACTATCTTCACATCTATAATGAATACAAATCCTTTATTTATGATTCTGCATTTAAGTATGCTGTTAAGCTACAAAAGAGCGCGTATGCTTTAAACGACCCGGCCAGGATCACTTCCGCAAAAATAAAATTGGGTTTTGTCCAGGTTTCAGCGGGGTTGTTCAAAGAAGCACTGGATACCCTCAACACAATTCAGCCCGCTATGTTAGTCAATCCGTTGCGTTCCGAATATTACTATCTGATGGCGCGGGCTCATTACGATTTATCGGATTTCAACCGCGATGATTTTTATAGCAGCCAATACACAATGTTGGGAAACGCGTACATGGATTCGGCCATGAATTCCCTTGACCAGAATTCAACGCAATTTATTTTATATAAAGGACTGAAAGATTTGCGGGTTGGTGATGCGGACAGCGCACGTGTTAATTTTGAAAAAATCATCAAAGCACATTTGCTGAACGACCATGAACTGGCGGTGGCCGCCAGCACACTTAGTTTTATTTATAAGTATGAAAATAAAACGGAGCAAGCAAAAGCAATGCTGGTCCGGGCAGCCATTGCGGATATACGGTCTTCCACCAAAGAGACATTGGCAATGCTGAACCTTGCCGATATGCTCTACAAAGAAGGGGATATTGAAAATGCCTATAGCTATGTGAAGATTGCTATGGAAGATGCGAATTTTTATGGTGCCAGACACCGTAAAGTCCAGGTGGCAGCTGTTTTCCCGATTATCGAGGGAAAACAATTGAGCATGGTGGATGCCAAAAGGAGGATGTTGTTCCTGTATGCGTCTGTGATTACAGTGCTCACAATCATATTGATTGGACTTGCGATTGTAATCTACAAACAATTTCTCCGGCTGCGCACAGCAAAGAAGATCATTACAGAAGCAAATGATAATCTAACCGAAACCAATTACAGGCTGGTGGATGCGAACAAAATAAAAGAGGAATATGTGTGGTATTACTTTAGGACCACAGCAGATTATATTTCCAAGATCGATAATTTAAAGAAGGCCATGGAAATGAAATTGTTGACCAAAAAACTGGAAGACCTCAAGTTTATTGTTGACAACATCAATATTAAAAAAGAGCGTGATGATCTATACCACAACTTTGATCTGGTATTTCTAAAGCTTTTCCCAAATTTCGTGACGGCCTTCAATTCCTTCCTTAACCCTGAAGACCAGATAATCTTAAAAGATGGCCAATTGCTGAACACCGAACTCCGGATTTTTGCCCTTATCCGGATGGGCATTGACGATAACGAGAAGATTGCCAAAATCCTGGATTATTCAGTCGCCACCATTTATACCTACAAGACCAGGATTCGGGGCAAATCGGTACTCCCAAATGAGCAATTTGACCGGAGGATCCGCGGTATTTAAAGGGGAAAGTTAAAATCCCATCGAGACGGGTTAATATATTGGTTAGATTTTATAAAACCTACACCTCACTCAATTCATTACAAACCAGTGTGTTATATAATTTTTAGCTGTTATTTTTTCTTGATTTTCATTAAATCATTTGATTGTCGACTTGCCTACTTGCTTTATTTGTCTTTTCCGCAATCGATTGAATCATGAGCAATTGAAAACGGGAAAGCACATTAAAAACCAAACTAAATATGGCACAACTCTATCTCAACAAAGGCCGGATCGTACTCGTCCTATTCTGCTTCATCTCCACCCTTGCCTGGTCGCAAAGTCGTGAAATTGGGGGAAGTGTAACTTCCGGGGATGACGGAACCGGATTACCAGGCGTCAACATTCTGGTGAAAGGGACTACCAATGGTACTGTTACCGACTCTTCGGGAAAATTCAAAATCCAGGTAAATGAAGGAACTGTCTTGGTATTTTCCTTTGTGGGATATGCTTCGCAGGAAATAGCGGTTTCAAGCTTGAGTGAAATCAACGTCACCCTTCAACCAGACATCAATAACCTCGATGAAATTGTTGTGATTGGCTATGGCTCGATAAAAAAATCGGATGCAACAGGATCGGTAGCCTTGCTCGACACGAAGTCATTCAGCAAAGGTGTTGTGAATTCCCCGCAAGAGTTGTTGATGGGAAAAACTGCCGGAGTAGTGGTAACCACAAATAGTGGAGCGCCCGGAAATGCATCGACCATCCGTATTCGTGGAGGCTCTTCTTTGAATGCCAGCAATGACCCACTCATTGTAATCGATGGTGTACCGATCAGCAATACAAATTTGGGCGGCTCGCCAAACGTGTTGTCCACCATTAACCCAAATGATATCGAAACATTCACGGTATTGAAAGATGCTTCGGCTACCGCTATTTACGGTTCACGTGCTTCGAATGGTGTGATCATCATTACAACCAAGCGTGGAGGAAACGATTTTAAAATCAGCTATGATGTTACCGGCACTGTTTATACCAGTCCGAAAAAGGTAGAGGTATACAACGGTGACGAATTTAGGGCTTTGATGAATGAACAATTTCCCGGAAACAGTGCGGTGCTCAACCTGCTTGGTACCGCAAACACAGATTGGCAAAGTGAAATTTATAAAGATGCTTTTGGGCAAGATCATAATATCAATGTTTCAGGTGCAGTAAAAAATATTCCGTATCGTGTTGGGTTGGGCTATAACAATACAGACGGGATATTAAAGACCTACAACTTTGAACGGACCACTATATCATTAGGGGTTGATCCGTCATTTTTTAAAGACAAGTTAAAAGTCAGCATCAATGTGAAGGGCATGAACAACAACAACAACTTTGCAGATCAGGGTGCGATTGGTGATGCGATCGCGTATGATCCTACAAAGCCTGTTACCAATGGAAATACACGCTGGCGCGGATATACAACCTGGACAACCGGAGGGGTCAATGGTAATTCGATCAACCTTGCTCCTGGCAATCCCGTTGCCAGATTGGCCCTCACCGACAATACATCCAATGTGAAACGGAGTATCGGTAACATTAAGTTTGATTATGAAATCCCGTTTGTCGAAGGCTTACAGGCATCCTTAAATATGGGCTACGACTATGGCGATACAAAAGGACACAACAATGTAAAGGACAGTACCCAATGGGTATACCAACCAACTGTAGCGGGCGGCAGGATTAATCCATACGAAGCAAAAAGCAAAAATGAGGTCTTGGATTTCTATTTGAATTATAAAAAGGAACTGCCTGCTGCCGAAAGTATCGTTGAAGTAATGGGCGGGTATTCCTGGTCACATTTTTATTTGGCCGGAAGCGATTCCACAATGAATCAAAAAAACGAAGGCGTTACACGGAAAAATGTTTACGAAACCGAATATTACCTTCTTTCCTTTTTTGGCAGGCTGAACTATACTTTCAAAGACAAATATTTGTTTACGGCAACCCTTCGTGATGATGCAACTTCCCGCTTTGCCCCGGAAAATCGTTGGGGATTATTCCCATCCTTCGCACTTGGATGGAAATTGAATAAAGAAGGGTTTTTGAAAAACAGCAACACAATTTCTGATTTGAAACTAAGAGTGGGATATGGAGTTACCGGGCAGCAGGATATTTACGGGAATGACTACCCCTATATTCCAACCTATACACGAAGCGATGATGCAGCGCGCTATCCGTTTGGTGATGAATTTTATAACACCTTACGACCGGATGGGTACGACAAAAATATCAAGTGGGAAGAAACCACTACGATCAATGCAGGATTGGATTTCGGTTTCTTTGGAAACCGGATAACGGGATCCCTTGATGTTTATCATAAACGATCAGATGACCTGATCGCCTATATACCTATTCCGGTGGGCACAAACTTTACAAGTTCTTTGACTACGAATGTTGGCAGCATGAAGAACAACGGTATCGAATTGAATATAAATGCGGATGCCATTTCAAAAGGGGATTTTGAGTGGCAAATTGGTTTCAATGTTACCTATAACAAAAATGAGATCACCCAATTGAATTTAAGCAACGATCCAAACTTTATCCTTCCGTTGGGCGGGATTGGAGGAACTACTTCCGGAACAATTCAAGTGCACAAAGTAGGGTACTCCCGCCAGGCTTTTTATGTGTACCAACAGATTTACAATTCCGATGGTACACCAATTGAAGATGTGTATGTTGACCGGAACAATGATGGGATCATAAACACAAGCGATCTCTACGTTTATCACAAGCCCGATCCAAATGTGTTGGTGGGCATCAACTCCCGGCTGACTTACAAAACATGGGATTTCTCATTCTCCGGCCGTGCAAGCTTTGGAAACTATGCCTACAACAATGTAGCATCAAACAGCACCTATCGGTCGCTATATAATTCAATGGAATATTTGAGCAACATGAGCACCCTTGCCGATGATACCAGGTTTACCACAGCATTGAATACCCGCTTTTCGGATTATTATGTTGAGGATGCTTCATTTTTTAGAATGGACAACATCAGCCTGGGCTACACCTTCAAAGCCTTACAAGACGACAAGCTGAATGTCAGGCTTGGTGCAGGTGTTCAAAACGCATTTTTGATCACCAAGTACAGTGGCCTTGACCCTGAAATTTCAGGGGGATTGGACAATAATTTCTTTCCGCGTACCCGCTCTTATTTTTTGAGCCTCAATGTTCAATTTTAAACTGATGGAAATGATGAATCGCAATAAGATAATAACACTAACTGTCATCTTCACCGCGGTGATGCTGGCTTCATGTTTAAGTGATTTGGATACTGAACCGCTTAACAAACAAATCACAACCTCAAAATCGGTATTCAAGGATCCGGCTTCGTACAAGGAATTTTTAGCGAAGCTGTATGGTTCGATGACACTCACCGGCCAGCGTGGTGAATATGGCCAGCCGGAAATCTCCGCACCGGATGAAGGAACAACTTCCTTCCTTCGCACTTTCTGGAGTATACAGGAGATCACGACTGACGAATGTATCAGCGCTTGGGGCGATCCGGGCTTGACTGAATTCCACGGCCATAATTGGTCGGAGCAGAATGGATATATCCAGCTACTCTATCAGCGCATTTTTATCAACATCGCGTATTGCAATGAATACATTCGGGAAGTAGTGCCCCGCATTGAAGAATTGCCTTCCGGTATGAAAGCTGACGTTGTGAAATATGTTGCAGAGGCAAGGTTTTTACGGGCGCTGTTTTATTTTTACGCACTTGACCTGTGGGGAAATGTACCGTTTGTTACGGAACTTGACGCACCGGGCGCATTCTTGCCGAACCAGATTTCGCGGGCGGACCTTTTCGACTATATCAGATTTGAACTTGAAGAAATTTTACCGTTGCTTGCTGAAGCCGGGCAAAATGAATATGCGCGTGCAGACAAAGCTGCCGCCTGGATGTTGCTTGCGAAGCTTAACTTAAATGCAGAAGTATACCTCGGTGCAGGAAACACACGATATACGGAGACACTTACCTATTGCAACAACATCATTAATTCAGGGGCTTATTCACTGCATGGTACCTATCAACATTTGTTTTTGGCCGATAACCATTCGTTGCGAAATGAAATTATATTCCCGATTGCCGAAGATGGAAATAGTGGAAGGAACTATGGGGGGGTTACTTTTATCATTCATGCCCAGGTTGGCGGATCGATGGATGCTGACAATGGTTTTGGGATCGCGTCTGGCGGCTGGTCTGGAAATCGTTTCACCAATACGTTTGTAAATACTTTTGATGATGTAAGCGGGACAACCGATTCACGCGCCATATTTTATACAGATGGCCAAACCCTTGACATTAACAATCCTACAATTTTCACCGAAGGCTATTTAAGTGCAAAGTTTAAAAACTTGAGTTCACAGGGTGCAAAAGGCCAGAATGAAACTTTTGTCGATACCGATTTTCCATTGTTCAGGTTTGCTGATGTTTACCTGATGTATGCAGAAGCTGTGAAGCGGGGCGGGACCGGTGGTGATCTGAATACAGCAGTTGGTTATATAAATGAAATCAGGGAGCGAGCGTATGGCGATGCTTCGGGCAATATTACAAGTGGTGATTTAACACTTGATTTTATTCTCGATGAACGCGGTCGTGAATTGTATTGGGAGGCACAGCGAAGAACGGATTTAATCCGCTTTGGAAAATTCACTGGTGACAGTTATCTGTGGGATTGGAAAGGCAATGTGAAAGAAGGCAAGGCGACTGCCGACCATTTGGTTTTATTTCCAATCCCTTCATCGGACCGTGCAGTGAACCCGAAACTTGTTCAAAATCCTGGTTACTAAATTTTAATAGTATGAAGCAGTTAAAAATATTTATATACATCTCACTTTTCACAATGGTAGCATGTGAAAATGATGAAGCTTTGGTGATGATCAATTCGGATGCAACACCTCCGGGTATCAGCGTGCCGGCAAGTGATACGGATATCGTAATCACAGGGGATAATATTGGAAGTGAAGCAGATTTTGAATGGACCAAAACAGGTTATGGGGTAAACACAGAAGTGACCTATACACTTGAAATTGATGCTGCATGCAACGCATTTGCCAATCCAATAGTGGTAGGCGTTACTTCTGCCAATACACTTTCGCTATCAATGGCGGATTTGAATTCAAAGTTGATTGAAGGGTTGGGGATTGCACCATATCAAAAGTCTGAATTGCAACTTCGGGTGTCTTCTGTGATCAATGGAAACTTTCAATCTGTTTCAGATATTGTGCCAATATCGGTTACACCCTGGAGCGATAAACCCATAGCACTTTGGATGGGTGAAAATTCAAAAACTGTACCGGTGTTGTATGCAACTTCCGGGACCACGTATGAAGGGTATCGTTATTTGACAGCCGGCACAAATTTCAGGTTTTCAAATAGCCCGCTTTGCGCTGATGTTGTGTATGGATCGGAAAGCGCTGGAACGTTGACATTGGGCGAAACCGCTTCACCCATCAATGTTGTTGCTTCTGGATATTATAAAATCAATGCAGACACGGATAACCTTACGTATGAAATGACCCCGGTCGATACCTGGGGAATGATCGGTACTGCCACCCCGAACGGTTGGGACAGCTCAACACCAATGGCCTACAATCCTGATAAAGATGTTTGGCAGGCTGAACTGGCATTGACATCGGGGGCATTGAAGTTCAGGGCAAATGACGGTTGGGATATCAACTATGGCCCTGCTGCCATCAATGATTTGGTTGGTTCACTGGTTCAAACCAATGATGCGATTGATATTGCCGAACCGGGAAATTATATAGTCATTATTGATTTTAGCCAATCCAAAGCCCCGTACAACTATGTATATACAGTAGCAAAAGCTGGTGAAATTGCCGAGCCTGCAAAACTATGGTTGCCCGGCAGCTATCAGGGTTGGAGCCCCGCAACAGCACCTGTTATTTATGCAATCAATGATTTCACCTATGAAGGATATGTTTACATCAATGCAAGTGCAGGGTTTAAGTTCACCAGCGCACCCGATTGGGACCACATCAATTATGGGGATTCCGGAACACCGGGTTTATTGACTACGGATGGATCAAAAGATGGATTGTCATTGGCCAGTGCCGGATATTACAAATTCAAAGTAAACACAAATACCCTTGCTTATACTATTGATTTAATCAATACATGGGGACTGGTCGGAACATCAACAACAGGTGGATGGGATATTTCCACACCGATGACTTACGATCAAGCCAATGATGTTTGGAAGATCACAACAGACCTTGTTTCAGGCGCACTAAAATTTAGGGCCAATGATGGATGGGATATCAACTATGGTGTCGGGGATATCAATGCCCTGGAAGGTACGCTCGTTTTTGATGCTGCTTCCATTAACATTGCCGAAGCGGGCAACTATACGATTACACTTGATTTTTCAAGATCAGCATCACCATACCAATTCACTTATTCAGTAAAGAAGAATTAAAAGAAACTGTATTGGAAAGGCGTAACACTTCGGGAGGGATTTTCCTTCCCAGGGCTTACGCTGATTCAATTCCAATTTTGAAAAAAATATCCATCCACACTTGACAATACGATAGATAAAATGTTTACTAATTTTGCAATGATTATGATTTTTAAAAAGATTTGGTTAACGGGGTTGATCACATTGGCATGTGGTCCTGACGATTTGGAAAGGCCAATTATCCCCCCTGTAGAGAATGAACCGAAACAATATGGGGTTCCATTTGGCAAAGTTCCAGTCACGGAAGATATTGTGATGTATGAAGTTAACATACGCGCTTTCAGTGCGGCCGGTGATTTTCAAGGGGTAATTGATCGGCTTGATGAGATCAAGGCATTAGGTGTAAATACAATTTGGCTCATGCCGATCCATCCGGTTGGCCAACTTAAATCAGCGGGAGGGTTGGGTTCGCCCTACGCAGTCCAAAATTACCTGGAAGTCAATCCGGAGTTTGGCGATCTAACCAAATTAAGGGAACTCGTTGATAAAGCGCACACTAAGGATATGGCAGTGATTATCGATTGGGTCGCCAACCACACCGCATGGGACAATCCCTGGATTCAAAATAAATCATGGTATACACAAGATGGATCGGGAAATATCATCATCCCTGCCGGAACGAATTGGCAAGATGTTGCAGACCTTGATTTTAATAATGGTGATATGCGACAGGCTATGGTTCATGCCATGAAATACTGGGTATTGGAAGCCAATGTTGATGGCTTTCGCTGCGATGCTGTTGATTTTGTTCCTGTTGATTTCTGGAAAACAGCCATTGATGAATTAAAGAAAATTGAGGGAAGGGATTTGATCTTGCTGGCAGAAGGCGGGAAGCCTGAAAATTTCACAGCAGGATTTCAAATGAATTATGCCTGGGATTTTTTAAGCACTTTAAAAAAAGTCTACAACGAAAACAAACCGGCAAGTACGATTTTCGCAACACACGAAGCGGAGTACAATAGCATTCCGGCAGGCGCCAAGAAACTTCGGTACACTACCAACCATGACGAATCGGCATGGGAAGCAACACCCATTGAAGTATTCAATGGAAATGCAGGCGCGTTATCAGCATCGGTGATTACAATATTTACAAGCGCTGTTCCTTTGATTTATAGCAGTCAGGAAGTAGGGCAGGAGGAATTGCTGCCATTCTTTACACGTGACCCAATTGATTGGAATGCCAATCAAAGTATGCAGCAGCAATACCAGAAATTGTTTTCCACCTATGCAGGTACTGTTGCTTTTCGAAAAGGTGCTTTGCAATATTTTAACAATAATGATGCGGCAATTTTTAAACGTATCTATGAGGATGAAGAATACCTGGTGATTGTGAATGTGCGGAACGAAGTTAAAATGATTTCGTTGGATGCCGAACTTCAGAACACTTCCTGGACAAACGTTTTGGACAATACCGGGAAAGAGCTTTCCACAGAAATAAACCTGGATCCTTATGCTTATCTCATTCTTAGAAAGTAAGGGTAGAAATCATAACGGCAATGCAAAGCCTCTCAAATTTGGGAGGCTTTTTTATTTAGGGTTCGTTATTCTTTTTAGTGAAGCCTAACCCCAACACCTTGAACAGGTGCATTTCAATTTGTCGCACTCGTAAGCCCGAAGGGCTGAAATGATTATAGAAATTTCATAATTCGGTATTCAAACCCCGAAGGGGTGACATTATCCTGTCACCCCTTCGGGGTTTTGCTGCCCTTATTAGATTGGTGTTTCTATAAAAATATCATCCCTGCCTGCCGGTAGGCAAGCCTGCGGGATTTTTGATCGATTGCGACAATTCTAAAGGCACCCCTTCAAAAGCAAAAAGCGGAGAAGAGAAGACCTTTGCTGAAGCACCCGGCATTCTTCAATTTTTTTGATCTCTCTATAAAGAAAAGGCCAACCCCGTAGTTGAGGTTGGCCTTTTTTGTTAGTGAATGGATTCGCTATTTCGTTTGTCCGTATTTTTTCGAATAGCGTTCAAACAATTCTTCCTGATTTCCGGGCAGCGTAACGAGTTTTCCGCTAATGAATGCATGTGAAATTTTATTGGTACGATAATCAAGTGCATCGCCTTCGGACACAAACAATGTAGCGTCCTTGCCTGCTTCCAATGTGCCCACACGGCTGTCGATACCCAATGCCTTGGCTGTGTTCGAAGTAATCGTTTTCAATGCATCTTCTTTGGCCATGCCGTATGCTACAGCAGTGCCCGCATAAAATCCTAAATTGCGACCACCGTGAAGTGATTTGTCGTTTGATAGCGAAACAACTACCCCAGCTTGTGTAAGCAGGTGGGGAAGTTTATACGGCATATCAATATCTTCATCCCCCCTCGATGGTAAATTGTGTGTTGCACCAAGAATCACGGGAATTTTATTTTCCTTTAAGAAATCTGCTACGAACAAAGCACCCTCTCCACCAACAATCGTGATCCGCTTTACTCCGCTGCGTTGTGCAGAACGTATGCCTTCCACAATTTCTTTCGGGTCATCAGCATGGACGAAAAGTGTTTTTGTTCCGTCAAACAATCCGGCCATGGCTTCAAATTTCAAGTTGGTTTCTTTGGTGGCCATCTTGGTATACGACAACGCTTCGGAAAAGAACCGTTCAAGGTCACCAACTTCTTTTTCATAGTTCTTGTTGGGTGCCTGTGAAACCGTGAAGGTACTAAAGTCAAACTGGCGCCTCGTTAGCGGAGGCCAGTTCATGTGTACTCCAATATCTTTTGTGTGCATGGCATCTTCCCAATTCCATCCTTCCATTTCCATTACGGACGAAGTGCCGGATATCATTCCCCCGGTTGGTGTTGATTCTGCAAGCAGAACACCATTAAACCGAAATGTTGGAATATATTCCGAATCGGCATTGTACGATATCAATGACCTTACATTTGGGTTCAATTCACCACGTTCTGAATTATCGTTCATCGCACGGATACTGTTTACCTCTTGTAAACCTATTGTTGAATTCGGCAAAATGAAACCCGGGTAAACATGTTTGCCTTTGATATCGATTACCTCAAAGCCGGAAAGGTTCGCAGCATCGCTTGCCACTTGAACAATCTTTCCTTTATCAAAGGTAATGGTTGCATTTTCAATGACCTGGCCATTGCCCACATGGACAACACCGCCTGTTAACGCAATGGGTTTTGACTGTGGCTCAGCCGGTACTGGTTTCTGGGCCCACGCTGTTTGTACAAACAACAGGCTCAATAGTATGTATGATAATTTTTTCATAATAATTTTTTTAGAAATTAAACTATTCATGGCCCAGGGTTTCAAATCCTAAAACATCATCACAATGAAAGTCAATTTGTGTACGTCCTTCACCACGCTGAGTTGGCATGCCTGATTTTTTTGCATCCTTCATTTTTTGAATTAGCCGGGCGCGTTCTTCAGCCTGGGCTTTGTTGTTCTGCGCATCTTTTTCAATATCGAAATACACCTTTCCATCAATGATGGTTTTTTCCGGTTTTGCATAAACCGATAACGGATGATCATTCCACAGCACAACGTCCGCTGATTTTCCTGCTTTGATACTTCCCATTTGATTGTCAAGGTGCAGCATCTTGGCAGGATTGAGTGTCACCATTTTCCAGGCATCTTCTTCAGACATGCCGCCATACATTACTGATTTGGCAGCCTCCTGGTTCAATCTTCTTCCCATCTCGGCATCATCGGAGTTGATAGCGGTTACGATTCCGGCCCGGTGCATAATGGTTGCATTGTACGGAATGGCATACCGCACTTCCCATTTATAATTCCACCAATCTGAAAAAGTAGATGCGGCCACACCATGTTCTTTCATGATGTCTGCAACTTTATAGCCTTCAAGAATATGGGTGAACGTGTTCACGCGGAAGTTGAATTGCTCCGCTACTTTCATTAACATGTTGATTTCCGATTGCACATACGAATGGCAAGAAATAAATAGTTTTTTATTCAAGATTTCAAGCATGGCTTCATCGGCAAGGTCCCTGCGCGGTTTCAATGCTGTTGCTTTGTCTTTAGCCGAAAGGCTGTTATAAGTGTTCCATTTCCGTTGATATTCCAATGCGTTGGTGAATGCATCCACATATACTTGTTCTACACCCATGCGTGTTTGCGGAAAACGAATGGAGCTTGCGTTGCTGCTGCGTTTCACGTTTTCACCCAATGCGAATTTTATAAAGGCATCCGCACCAGCGATTTTATAATTCTCAGGCGATTCTCCCCACCGAAGTTTTACCAATGCAGATTGCCCCCCGATTGGGTTGGCGGATCCATGAAGTATTTGTACAGCAACAACACCGCCTGCCAGGGCGCGGTAAACATTGATGTTTTCTGCATCGATATTATCGCCAATGCGAACCATGCCGGAATTGGAAGCGACATCATTGATGCTGCCGGCACCAATGTGTGAATGTTCATCAATAATCCCGGCCGTGAGGTGTTTGCCGGTTCCATCCACAACTTTCGCTGAAGCATCCGAAAGGTTCTTGCCAATCTTTGCAATCTTCCCGTCTTTCAGAAGAACATCGGTGCCTTCCAAAATGCCGTCACTTTCATTTGTCCACACGGTGGCATTTTTAATCAACAAAGTTTCTGTTGTTGGCAACGAAGGATATCCATGACCAATAAAAGGATAGATTACATTGCCCATCGCTTCCTTCTTGTCATTTTGTTCTTCCCGCTTCGGGGCAGTTTTCGAATCCACATCCCCGCTACGATTTCCACTCCAGGAAACCCACGTTCCATCGGCTAGTTGGCCTTTCCCTTTCCAACCGGTTGTTTCACTCCAACCGGAAAGCCGAATGCTTCCTGTACTTTTTTTATCAGGTTTAAAAGAGATTGTAATCAGGTCGTTTCCAAAAGTTGCCGCAACATCAACGGACGTTGAATCATTCACTTTTATTTTTCCTTTTTGGCTTCCGGGCTCACCGGTTACTTCCAGGTTGTAGGATTGGTTTCCAACAGACAGATTATAGGCTCCACTAAAATCACGGGTATCGAGTGGTTTGATTGAGTACGGTTCACCTTGCACCCAGTTTTGATAGATAATGGTTTTATCATCAAAAAGTTTTCCCGAGGTTATGATGAAATTTGCGAGCAATCCTTTTTTCAAACTCCCCACCTGATTATCAACTTTAAGTAGTTGTGCCGGAGTTGTTGTAAGGGCTTTCAATGCAGCAGTTTCTGTTAACCCGTTTTCAATTGCTTTGCGAACGCCCGGAATAAAATCAGCTTGCTTTTTCAGGCCCGCAGAAGTAATCGAAAAAGGAACCCCGTTTTTCTCAAGCACTGCTAAATTTGTGGGGGCAAGTTCCCAATGTTTCATATCTGCGAACGATACTTTTTCAGCATCAAAAGGGTCTTCTACATCGTATGCCTCCGGATAAGAGACCGGAACAATAAGTGTTGCTTTGGTTGCTTTTATTTCAGTGATGCGTTTATATTCATCCCCGCTTCCTTTGATAATGTATTGCACCCCAAATTCATCCCCGAGTTTGTCAGCGCGAAGGGTGTTCATCCAACCGTTCGCTGCAAATAGTTGTGGTAGCTTTTGGTTTTGTATCCAGGCTTCCAAGGAGTTGTCGGCAAAGGGCCGTGGTGCCTGGCTTCCGAACCAGGATGCATCCATATAGGTTTGACGGAGCACGGCAATAAAGCCCATCATGGAAACGGGGTAGGTTTGTGTTGAACTTCCTTTTTCAAAAGAATAATGAGCACCGGCTTTTGAAACCAGCAATGCAGTGTTGTCATTCTTTTCGTTGAGGGTTACAAAAGCACTTGTTCCGCGGGCAAGGCCATCTTCTTTCAACGTGAGTACAGCACCAAATCCGGATTTGCGAAATTCTTCGGCAGCTTTCGGGTTGATGGTAAATTCATCTGCTGCATTGTAGTGGGAACGGATTGCCTGGTTTGCATTGTATGCCCCCTTTGTGTTGGATTCCATTTGTTCTGCTCCACCAAAACCACGACCGCGTGATCGCTCTGTCTCTGGCAAACCATAACTGGTGTGCATATCGATAAGGGCAGGGTAAATAAATTTCCCTTTCAGGTCCACGGTAGTATAACCTTTTGGAATTGTAAGGTTGGTACCCACTTGCTCAATCTTGCTTCCTTTGATCAATAAGGTCGCATTCTGTAAAGTGGTTTGCGGGTCAACCACAATGGTGGCGTTTGTAAAAGCATACAAACCGGACCGGTTGTCTTTGACATCATTTCGAGGAAATGTTTCCTGCGCCATCGCCCCCAGTCCGCAACAGACCAGAATAAGCGAGAATAGGATTTTGTAACTCTTCATAAGTATAGGTTAGAATTAATTTGATTTTGAAAAATGTCGTTAAAACTATAAAAAATCGAGTGCCCTACGAGGGAAAAATGGATGTGCGGTAAAAAAGCGGTTCGTATATGGGGAATGTATTTTTTTGTTGAAAGCGATTCGTTCAAAGGATATGAATTTGGCGGCAACGATTGAAATCCGGAATGAAGTGATTTATGGAAGTTGCATGGATACAACGGTAAAATTATCGCAAAACCAACTGAACCAAATGGGAAGCATTGGTGTAATGCTATCTTTGCATTTTACATGAGTTCACGACAACGCTATTACTTTATTCTTATTCTTATCCTCGGGGCGTTGGCTACTATTAGTCCATTTTCCATTGATATGTATTTGCCGGGTTTTCCGGCCATTGCCACCGATCTGGGAACAACAATCGACCAGGTTCAGTTGTCACTTACTGCGTACCTGATCGGGATAGCGATTGGCCAATTATTGTACGGTCCGTTGTTGGATCGTTTCGGCAGAAAGAACCCGTTATATGCAGGGCTTGCGATTTATGTCCTCGCCTCTATCGGATGTGCTTTTGCAGATTCTATTTCCGCACTAATAGTAATGCGTTTTGTCCAGGCACTTGGCGGGTGTGTGGGAATTGTAGCTGCCCAGGCGCTTGTTCGTGATCTGTTTCCGGCCAATAAAACAGCGCAGGCATTTTCGCTGATCATCCTGGTGATTTCGGTTTCCCCGATGATCGCACCTACTGTGGGTGGTTATATGACTTCAGCTTTCGGTTGGCAATATATATTTCTTGTATTGGGTGCCATTACGGTTTTGATTATGGCCGCTGTCTATTTCTTTTTACCGGAAGGTAAAAAAGCTGATGCTACTATGTCGTTAAAGCCTAAAGCAGTGTTGGGCAATTTTTATTTAGTAATCAAAGAACCACAATTTCTTGTTTACACTGTGGCGGGAGGGTTGGCAACAGCAGCTCCGTTTGCCTACATCGCAGGATCGGCAGATGTATTTATGAATATTTACAAAGTAAGCGAACAATTTTACGGTTGGATATTCGCTTTTCTGGCATTTGCAATGATCGGAGCCACACAACTGAACCATATTTTGTTGAAGAAATTCAAGAGTGAGCAAATTATTAAAGTCACGCTTATGTACCAATCGGTTGCAGGGCTTGTGTTGGTAACCGGCACCTATTGTCAGTGGTATACCATGTATGGGCTTATTGCATTGATGTTTGTATTCCTCACCGGGCAAGGGCTTATTGGTCCCAATACCTCCGCGCTTTCGTTGGCACCGTTTAATAAAAATGCAGGAAGTGCTTCGGCCCTGAGTGGTAGCTGGCGGCTTGGTATTGGTGGGATTATTTCTGCGATCGTTAGTGTGTTGCACAACGGCACGGCCATACCGATGGTGGGGATGATGGCGATGTGCTCCGTGGTGAGTTTGATTTTATTGTTTGGCGGAAACCGTGTTGTTGCCTACCGCATCAGAAACAGAAAGGAGACTGAGAATTCTGTGCTGGTGTAAAAACCTCAATTCGTCCGTGATTATTGTTTGGTAACGCGTTGGTAAAATGCCCCTTTTTCACTTTTAATTTGAAGGATGTAAACACCCATAGCAATTTCACTAAAATCGATGGAGGTTTTTACTATTGTGCTTTCCCTCTTCTTCAGCAACTTACCGGTTGTATTAAAAATAGTTACGGTGTAGGGAGGTGGAAATTCCACATCAAGATTTTTAGCGATTGGATTCGGATAAATTTTTAAACCGTTCTGAGGGTTTTCAAATCCCGTGATCAGATACACAAAATCATTCGATGTTGTTGTACATCCATTGCTCGTGACCGCGACAGCATACACTCCGTATTCCAATGCATTGTAATGATACGATTGATTCGTAGCCCCGCTTACGGGATTGCCATTATGATACCATTGATGGCTGTCACCAGCAGAAGCGGTCAATGTATTTCCATTGGCAGTGATCTCCGCCAGGGTAGTGCTGGTTGTAAATGTTAATGAAGCTGTTTGGGAAAGTACCGGGGTGGCAAGGTCCCCTGAAACAGAACACCGGTAATCACCGGCACCAAAATTTCCGGTGGTGTTGATCGAAAGAGTTGATGTAGTGGCGCCAGTATAACCACCGCCATTGGTAACATTATTAAAAACAGCTCCATCAAATTTTTGCCATTGATAGGCAAGGTTTGTTGTTCCACTGGCAGTTAGTGTAAACGAAGTTGTTGAACCTTCGCAGACAGCGGTTGAAGCAGGCTGGAGACTAATGGTAATAACCGGGCCTGACACAATCTGGTTTTCAAAAACCAACAAAGCATCGGTTGCCCCGTTCACGGTAAAGATGAGATCGGGTTTGTTGTCAAGGTTAATATCTGCAATGGCCAACGCGAGCGGCCCACGTGTTAGCGGATAATTTATCCCGGCTGCAAAAGAAATCGTTCCGGAAGTACTTGTGTTTTGAAAAACAGTAAACGATCCGGTGGTGGAGGTAGGTTGATGTGCAACAATAATTTCTGCTTTGCCATCGCCATCTAAATCAACAGCTTTAATATCGATTGCCCGGCTCAGCGCAGCGATATCTTGCTTAGCAAGAAAATTGATGGTGCCCGGTATGCTGGTATTTCGATAGATCGAAATGAATGCTGCATTGTTATTTCCCAACACGATATCCGGTTTTCCGTCACCATCGAAATCGGCAGTGGCAATACTAAACGGTATGTCGAGTGCAGGAAAGGTAACGGCAGTTTCAAATTGCGCGGTAGAAAGGGGTTGGTTCAAACCTGTATTGCGAACGACAGATAGCACATCGGTTCCGGCACTGACACCGAATGCAAAATCACTGTACCCATCGCCATCAAAATCACCGGCTGTTATTCCCATCACTTGTCCCCCGGCACCGGTTGCGATTCCAGCATTTACGATCGTACTAAAGACCCCTCCACCGGCATACGTAAACGATCCTCTTCGCGATACATTTTCATTCACCTGATAGGTATTGCCATTCGTGGTAATAACAAAATCACTTTTTCCATCGTGGTTAAAATCATGGTCTACTGCAAACCGATTTGCCCCACTGATAACAGACTGAATCCACGGTTCAAACGAAATCGCATCGCCTGTGGAGCCGCTGTTGTTTCGGTGGATCGCGCTATTCGCAATTAAATCCGTTTTACCATCGCCATCAATGTCGGTTGCTGTTACGTGGGCTGCTTGTGCGATGGTTGTTGTTATTCCTGTAAGCGTAGCTGTTGTAATAGCGCTTCCTGCAGCAGGCAATGTGTTCCTAAAAATCCTGACAACGTTATTGTCATTCACAACAATGTCCTTTTTTCCATCATCATCAAAATCGGCAATGGTTAACCCATCGGTAGCGTTAGTCAAGGCAAATTCAGTTGGTGTGCCAAAAGATGTTGCATCAATAGTGCGTGAGGTAGGAAATGCAACAGCAAGGGGTTTACTAAAACCCGTGAGCCCATGGAGCGTTACGGATACCCGGTCTGATTGTGCGCTTGCAGGAATAGCTGCGCTAAGTGAAGTATTACTGATTGATCCGGCAGTTGCAGGAACTGAACCAAATTTTACTTTTGGTGTATCGAAATTGGTGTTCATAAAATTCCCGGAAACGGTTAAGGATGTGCCTGCTTCACCGGTAAGAGGCGAGACACTATTGATCACCGGTGCGGGAAAACACGTGTTTCTATAAATGAAAACCTGGGTGGGGTTGCTGCGGCTTGCCGACACAACATCCGGTTTATTGTCACCGTCTAAGTCAGCAATCTGTGGTTTAAAGGGGAGCTGATCAAACGTATTTCCCTGAAACAGTACCGGCTGCTTGAAAGAACTGGTGCTGAGTGTTCCGTTGAAGTTGCTTTCAAAAATACCGAGGTCCCGTGCATTGGTAGCCACTATATCTAATTTACCATCGGCATTCATATCGGCCAGTGTAAGATCATCGGCTGCAAAGCCGGGAGCAGCAATTGCAATTTCCGGATCAAACGAAGAAGCACTAAAAGCGCCACCACTGTATATGTTCTTTCGTATCCGAATAGCTGTGGCTGCATTTGCACTTGCCCAGATCAAATCAGGTTTACCGTCATTATCAAGATCGGCAATTTCTACTTTGGTAACATTATTTGTGGGGTCAATCATAAAGGCAGAACCTAATGAGATAGTGCCCGGTGTGGATTGGTTAGGAAAAATGCTGAAGGTTGCACCATGTGCCACCACAATTTCTACTTTACCATCACCGTTCAAGTCCCCGGTGCTGATGCCAGAAGATCCTGCGAAAAGACCGTTGTCCCACACCACTCCGGCACCAAATAAAATATCCCCGGGCGAACTTAAATTCTGGAGGATCCAAAAATAGTAGCTCGCACCTGTGCTTGGATGTGTGGCCAATAAATCAGGCCGACCATCCCCATCAATATCAGCCACGTGCATTCTAGCTGCACTACTCGGGTTTATAAAAGATTTAACCGCTTCGAAAGCAATCGTGCCGGGCGTGCTGATATTTCTATAGACTAAAAAATATGAATTGAAGTTGAACGAATCGAGAACAACAATATCCAGTTTGCCATCACCATCCATATCGACCACAGCATTTTCGAAATAGCCTCTGCCCAGCGTAATTCTTGGGCCAAACGAAGCAGCATTAATATCGCCAGTAACACCAAGGTTTCGAAATACTGAAACCTCGCTGGTGCTTGGGCCTGGTTCACTCACAATAATATCCACCAATCCGTCCCCATCCAGATCGCCCAGCGATAATCCTTGTATAACGTGGGATGGATCCAGTGTGATGTTGTCTTTCAGGTCCAACGATGACGGTATGATCCGGCCGCCAATGTCATTGTTGTTGTCAAAGAGTGGTGAATAATTTTGAATAGACTGGACCAGCAATCCGGTCGTCAGATTAATAACAGTGATGGGCCCGTATTGCGCACCACCCGGCACTGTAACATTTAGTTGTGTTGTGGCACCACTCGTAATGGTTGCTTTTGTTGTGCCGAAGAAAACAGCATTCTGTGCAACTGTAGCGCCAAAATTATTTCCAGTGATTGTTAAGCTGCTTCCTGGAATTCCACTACGTGGTGCGAATGAAGCAATGGTGGGAGCAGCGGTCATTGTTTTTTGTTCGAGTATCACATTATCAATACCCACTACGTTGCTGGCGTTGGTAATGTAGGATCCGCGGATTTCAAGACTTTGGATATCAGAAAGTGCACGGATCACATCAGCTTTCGTGGCCAATGCACCTCCTGTGCTGGAAATTCGCCATCCCCCCGTTTCATCCAGCGCAATCGTGTATGACGACCAGGCCGGAGCTACGGCTGGTTTTACGGGCAAGGAGAACACGATCGTAAACCCTCCGGCAGTTTGAATACGAACATCACCTTGTCCGATGGAGAATGTTCCGGCAAAAGCCTGTTGCATATCAAAGTGTAAGTTCATTCCGTAAGATCGCGCCACCTGCGATCCTAAAAATTTGTCAGGGGCAAACCAACCTTGTGAAGTAGCCGTTGCGTTAGATGCGTAATTGACAGAGACGTAACCGCCCGGATTGCCATTGGTGGCATTGTGGTTTACAGTGACAGGTGTACCGTTGTTGAGAAACGTCCAGCCATCTGCATTTGAATCGAAGGTGCTGGTGATTTGTGCCTGGGCAGTAAACGCCAGGCTACAGAAAAAAAAAGAGAGGGTTCTTATCATATTCTAAAAATACCCGGAATTCCAGCGAGTTGATATCGCATGATGATGTGATAAAGAATTAGACCGAATGCACGGATGAATTCAAATTTGGGTATTCAGTGCCGCATGACTTTATATTATTTTTTTATGATTCTCAGGTATTGCGTTTGGGTTTCATTTTTGATCTTCAGAAAATAAATGCCTTTTGCCATCGCAGAAAAATCAAGTGATGATGGTATTGATTGAATGCTCAAATTTTGAATGACATTTCCGGTTATGTCCATTACCTGGATGGTGTAGGGAGGGTTGAATTCTACAAAAAGATTTTCTTCTACTGGATTCGGATATACTTTTAAACCGTTCTGAGGGTTTTCAAATCCCGTGATCAGATACACAAAATCATTCGATGTTGTTGTACATCCATTGCTCGTGACCGCGACAGCATACACTCCGTATTCCAATGCATTGTAATGATACGATTGATTCGTAGCCCCGCTTACGGGATTGCCATTATGATACCATTGATGGCCGTCACCGGGCGATGCAGTAAGTTGTGTTCCATTGGGGGTAATTTCAGCAAGGGGATGAGGATTTACAGAGACTGTTACCGGATCGGATGAAGGACTTACACAACTGCTTGCATCGGTAACAGTAAAAGAATAAGTGCCTGTTGTGTTGACCGTAATTTGTTGGGTGGACGCACCACTCGACCATGTATAACCAGCAAAACCATTTGGCGCAGCAAGGACAACATCTTCCCCATCGCAAATGTTGATGGCATTGTTCACAATGGGTAGTGATGAAGCAATCGTTGGTTTTGTTAGCGGAACAATAGAAGCAGCAACTTGTACACGCGGGCTTTCGCACAGCCCATTGTTGATGGCTACGGAATAGTTTGTTGTTGTGCTGATAACCGGAGTAACATAGGTACTGTTCACCTGTGCTGGAATGATAGCACCGCTGGCATCGTACCAACGATACTGTCCGTTGGTCCCACCCGATGCAGAAAGAGTGATGGCAGCAGGAATACAATTTGAATTCCCGTTAGCAGTGGGTGCTGCGGGCACTGCATTGACGGTAAGCGTAGCCGTGTTGGAAAACCGGTCAGGAGCGAGATCACCTTTTATCAAACACTGATAATCACCGGAACCAAAATTTCCGGTGGTGTTGATGGAAAGTGTTGATGTAGTGGCGCCAGTATAACCACCGTCATTGGTAACATTGTTAAAAACAGTACCATCAAACTTTTGCCATTGATAGGTCAGGTTTGTTGCTCCGCTGGCGCCTAGTGTAAACGAAGTTGTTTCGCCATCACATACGGCAACAGAAGTAGGTTGTGGATTGATGGAAATAGTTGGGCCGATGGGGATCAGGTTTTCGTAGATAGCCAAAAAACCTGTGCGTGTAATAACAATTTCCGGTTTGCCGTCCACATTCAAATCTGCGGTGACAATAGCGCGTGGTGCTGTTACGGTGGTGTTGAAAGGCGCAGCGAAAGAAGCGGCTGACAATGCTCCGGAAGTATGAATGTTTTTGAAAATTGAAAACCGGTTTCCGGATTCACTGGTGGTGAGAATATCCACCCGTCCGTCACCATCCACATCGGAAATGTGCGCAACGGTTGTTGCGCTTGGGTTTGTCAGGTCAATGCGCTCAAATACAATATTGCCTGGTGTACTTTGGTTGTGCAAAAGTATGAGCAATGTATTGTTGGCACCCGTTCCATGGTAGAGCAATAAATCCTGCCGACCGTCATTGTCAAAATCACCGGTATAAATCCGTCCTGGATTTACGCCAGTTGGAATATCAGATCGGGCAAAACTTCCGGCACGAATGCGGGGTAGTTGCTGGTTGTGATAGATACTCATGGAGGCCGCATTGGGATTAGTAACAGCAATATCGGGCCATCCATCCTGATCAAAGTCGGCTGTTACAATACCACCGTTGGTGTGCGGTTTTGCAAAACTTATGTTCGTACTGAAGGAAGAAAATGTGCCCGTTGTAAACGGCCCTTTTCGTGTGCGGTTTTCGCGTACCAATAGTTGGAACACGCCTGTGCTCGGTGCGGCCATGTCTATTTTTCCATCCAGGTTAAAATCGGCAAAGGCTAAATTGGAACCGCTGATAGCTGCGTTTACATTCGCATCGTATTCGATTATAGTTCCGGTATTAAAAATATTCTTGTGAAGAACCCCATTTGCGGTGGCCACATCCAACAAACCATCGCCATCAAAGTCGTGCAGTTTGGGATTGAGGAATGATCCGGTAATGCTAACATCAAGGGTTAAAGCATCGGCTGTAATATCACCACTGGTGTATGTGTTTCGAAAAATCCGTGCAGCATTGTTGATCTCCACCACTAAATCTGGCAAGCCATCATTGTTCATATCACCTACATCAATATCATAGTCCGCTCCGGCCAATGCAATGGTGACAGGGGGCGCAAAGTGACTGTTTTCAAAATCCACACCCGCGCTAAATGTTGCCGAAAAGGGCTGATGATAATAGGAAGTTAGCCGATCGCGCGTAACACCTACCGGTGCATACGTACTTCCTGCTGGCGCTTCCACGGTAAGTTCTGTTTTAGATGCCATTAGAACGTTGGCCTTCATGCCACCAAACCATACCGTGTTCTGTTCCGGAACTTCTGAAAATTTTTCACCGGTTATGGTAATGGTACTCCCGGCTACAGCACGTAGCGGTGAAACCGTATTTACCGAAATGGTTGGCTTGGGCACACTTTCGTTTTGGTAAATAACAAGGCCACGACCGCCACCTCCCGAGCCAAAGGCAACTACATCGGGTTTGTTGTCGCCATTTAAGTCGCCTATCTGTGGCGCATTAAGTCCGATGCCCGCCTGAAAATTCATTTCTTCAATAAATGAATCTTGCGTGAGTGTTCCCGGACTGGTAGCATTTTCAAAAACCACAAAACTGGTAGTAACCCCCATCAAAATGATTTCCGGACGGTTGTCGCCATTGATGTCGGCCACACGTTGTGAATAGGCACGATTGATTTTGGATAAAATAATTTCGGGTGCGAGCGAGGCTTCCGTAACCGGTCCGGTGGTATGGATATTTTTTCGAACCACCAGGTCGTAATCGTTGAAGCCATTTATCCTGTAAAAGGTTAAGTCCTGTTTGCCATCCCCATCCAAATCGGCAGCCGTTATGCCGCTTACCATGCTGCCCGGAAATGAAAATGCGGGAGTAATGACAATGTTGCCCGGTGTAGATTCATTCTCATAAACAATATTGGTATTGCTTGGCCCTACAGAAATAACTTCGGGTTTTCCATCGCCATTTAAATCACTCACCGCAACATACCCCGATGTGCCGTGGATATTCCGGGCAACACCAAATTGTATATTGCCCGGTGTACTCGTGTTTTGAAATACACGCAGTCCGCTGGAGTTGATCAAAATATCTTGTCTGCCATCTCCGTCAAGGTCTGCAACAGCAAAACCGTTAAAAAAGATATTGAGCTCAAAAAATCTTCTGGCCGGTTCAAAGACAATGTTGCCCGGTGTGCTAATATTCCTGCTGATTGCAATTCCGCCAGAATTGGAAAAACCATCAAAGCGTCCTCGCATGTAAGTAACTAAATCGGGCTTACCATCATTATCGAAATCAACCAGCATCAATCCACCGGAGTTTCCCTCCCCGATCTCTCCGGAAGGAATACCCATACGCGGATCAAATGTTGTCTGATCGATTTCGCCACCAAGGCCTGCGTGGCGAAAAATACCAATGGTGGCTCCCCTTTCAAGTGTTGCTACATCAAGCCACCCATCTCCATCGATATCACCCATGACCGATGCCAGAACATCCGCAGCGTAGGGCACCATCACATTGAGCCCAAAGGTGCTGGAAGTTATTCGCCCACCAGTGTCATCCTGATTATTGAACTGTGGTTGAAAAGAAGTAGCGGATTGTGCTGAAAGCCCTGTGGTTGTATTGAGCACGCGAACAGGCGCGAAGAGAGCAGCTTCAGGCACGGTTACCTGAAGTTGTGTAGTGTTGGCAGTGGCTACCGTGGCTTCTTTATTGCCAAAGAAAACGCGATTGGTTGAAACGGATCCACCAAAGTTTGTTCCGTTGATGGTTACCGTTGCGCCAGTGGAAGCGGTAACCGGGGTGAATGAAACAATGGAGGGGGCGGGCTCCAGTTCAAATTGTTCGAGGACAACATTATCTATCTGGCTTGTGTAGCCTGGGGTATTAATCCATTTACAGCGAATTTGAATGACTGTTATATTCGCCAGCACCGCCCGTATTTGATGTTCGTACGCTACAGGACCACCGGCACTATTTGAACGCCAATCGGCAGTAATGTCTAAGGGAATGGAGTACGAAGTCCAATCTGTTCCGGGTTTTTCGGGAAAGCGTAAGTGAATGGTTTGATTTCCTGAGCGCAGGATGATGTCGCTCGCGATATTGTCTGTTCCGACCGTTGATTGCTTCAGATCGAATTTCAGATGCTTACCGTATGAAAAATCATTCTTGCCCAAAAATTTTGAAGGCGCCACCCAATACCAGTTCATACTTTGGTTTACTGAACCACCCGCTGTGGGAGGGGATGCGGACAAATGTCCACCCGGGTTTCCTCCGGTTGATAAGTATTCAAACGTGGCAACTGTTCCATCAGTGAACGCGGCTGTCCATCCTTCATCATTCGTGTTAAAGGTGCTGGTGATTTGGGCTGAACTAATGGAAGCGGTTAGAAGCAGCGTGAGGGTCAGGAATTTTGGCATTATCAAAGCTACCTTCTTGCCGTTTAAAAGGAATCACATGATGATGTGAGGACAGGGCAAATTGAAGAACCCTTTCCCTATCTTTAATCAATGCACTTGTCTATAGAAGGCTAAATCTTCAAGTCTATGGGGAAAAAAATTATTCTCGTTCAAGTTGTAGCATGTTCTGAAATTGAAAACCAAAACCATACGCTTAACCTGCTCTATGAAATCCGGGTAGAATACTCAAAAGGTTCTGAAAAAATTGAAACCGGGAAAGTATCGGATGATGAAGGGGAAGTTTCAGCGGTCGAAATTTTCACTTGTGAATCCAAGAAACCTCTTCCGCAACTAAAAGGGCAAAAAGTTGTGTTGCAGGTAAATGATAAACTTGAAATTACTGCCGGACATGTCCCAAAAACAAAGAGAAGCTGGGGAAATGAAAAAGATATCCGTGCAATAAAAAATGAATATCAATCCTACGCCAAAAAGAAAAGAAAGCGGGAAGATGAAAAGTACATACATTTTTCGGGCAAGGTTATTTCCAAGCAAGCGGTTTCAAGTATTTGGGACTACAACAAAAATGATGTCTATAAAGAAGTAAAATTCAAGGGCTTTACTTTTCAAGTCGAAGGGTTAAAACAAACTGTTTATGCTGATGCCCGCTGGGACAGGCTTAAACCGGGTGATCAGGTTTCGGGTATTGTTGAGTGGAGCAATAAAAACAGGTTGGGCGGGAAAGTTTGGCTTTTATACGCTGAAGATAAAAGCTCGGGTAAAAAATATGGTAAAGGTTCATTTGTATTTCCCGGATGGGTGATTCTTATCACCGGTGCAATAATCGCAGCAAATGTTTATGGGCTGTTGTATGATTCTTCAAACAGGCATCTCGTATGGCAGTTTCTGCTGAAATGGGGTTTGATAAATCTGTTTGGTGTATTGTTGCTAAACACAGCTATATGGTTTTATGGATTGGATATTAAATACGCCCGTTTTCATAAACTTCATTTTTCCCGTAGTCACAACCTCCATCAAAAGAAACCTGAAAACCGAGTATTAAAATTTCTTAAAGGACCACTCTTTTATTCTCCACTGTTGCTGCTTATTGCTTTTGGCTCCTTTTGTTTTATGTTTTTCAACTATGGAAACCTGGTTCCAAGGGATTGCGCCAATGGTAAGCCGGATTTTGTCCAATACCTCAACGATAACAAATTACTGGTTGTCACAACCACAGAAACTATTGGCACCTATTACCATGAGCAGGATTTTAATTACAGCAACCGGCAAATCAGTTATTTGTTCGAGGGCTATTCTTTTAACTTATTGAATGCCACTACCGGCAAATCAATCTATTCATTTTGTTGGAACAGGAAATTGAATGAAGGGATTATGTTTGAAGAAAAGGTTCCTTATAACAACCCAGCTAACTATACATGTCTGGTGAACGACAGTAACGAAATTTTTATCCTTTTTCATCCCGATCGTTCCTCGTTCAGTAGCGACAGTAAAATCTCATCGTATGCAGCGCACTTTAAAATTCAAGGCGACAGTATCATTACCCTTCCGGACCTGAACCTACAGGGAATGAACTTTGAACTCGATCACGCTAAATCTGTTCTTGGGAAAGAGAACGGATATGCCCTGTTGAAAAATGCTTTTGGAGAGAGCCGTTATTTAATGTTTGCTTCTGGTGAGGTAACAGAAAAACCAGGTGTCGTAAAACCTAAACCCGATAAAGAATATGAACAAAAAGAAAATTTTTTCGAAAATGTTTTCTTCTTCTGCCCTAAAGAGGCAGGCTCCACCAGGATGCGTGCTTATTTCCTGCGACACACCCATACTGGAGGCAACACCATGTTTAGCTATTCACCTGACTACAAATCACTTTCGGCAGGGGCACGATTAAAGTCAAAACACTTTATTGATTTTACCGAACGGCCAAAATACTACCCCAGCGAAACAACTAATTTTTCACGACCGGGAATAGAAGCAGACATAGCGGGCATTAAAAGTCCTGAATGGATAAATAAAATAAATGATGCTGATGGTAAAGAAGCATTGTTCATTGAGCCAAGCGTACTTTTTCATACTGACAGCACACTGTTGTTCATAGCTAAAGCGGATAATGAAAATACACTCTACTATACAAGTACTACCCGGGTAATTTGGAGTATACGTAAAATGGAAGCAGGTACTAAGGACAATACAGCACTTGAACCAAAAGACTTTGTTTTTCTAAAAATGGACAAACTGCAAATTTTTATTTTAATAAAGGGACATAGATTATTATCCATTGATAGTGTATCCGGAAATATTTTGTGGGAGTATACCGGAAGACAATAATTATGCTTCGACATTTATAATGGGCGAGCTTGGTGTTGCACATGTACGGCCACTTAAATTTTAATCAGCGATATGAAAAATATGGGTTGTTTAATTGTAATGATTGTAGGAATAATTATAGTGGGTATCGCCATTGCGTTAGCCGTTTACAATTCAAATTTTAAAAAGGACGCACTAACAGCCAACGGTGTTGTGATTGGCTTTGAAGAGAGTTCCGCTATTGACAGTTATGCTGTCGCGCCAGTAGTAAGGTTTAATACTGCGGTGGGGGATACAATTGTATTTACCAGTTCTCCATACACAGACCCGCCAGCCTATGAACTGGACGAAGAAGTAACAGTGCTTTATAACCCTGAACTACCCCATAAAGCCAAAATCAGTGGCTTCCTTAGTTTGTATTTAGGCAGTTTAATTTTGTTTGTTGTTGGATTGTGCATTGCAATTCCTTCCTACTTCATGTTTACAACTGACCGAAGGGAAATGAAAGAACTTGAATTTTACCTGCGCAATGGCAGTAGAGTAGAAGCCAGGCTGGTAGGTGTTGAAGAAGATACTACAGTGCGTGTAAATGACAAACATCCTTTCTATATCATTGCTGAGAAAAACATAAACGGGAAGCTATGCAGGTATAAGTCTAAATCGTACCTGCGCGATCCTTCACCTTACCTTAAAAATATTGAAACCGTTGTTGTATACAAGCACCCATTCGATAGAAACAAATATTTAATGGACCTGTCATTTATTCCTTATTAGGATTTTTTTCTGATAGGGTTACGAAATACCTGCTGTGCGATTTTCAATGTCGATGAATGATAAGCAGGGTTAACCCTTTTAAATTTTGATTTGGGACAAATGCCTAACCCCCGGTTTACCCATTTGTTATTTCGGAGCAATTTCCGCAACCATTTTACCGATCAAGTTTTGCTTAAAGGACTTATCATTCCTGTTTAAGGGTACGACCAAATAGGTATGAGGCAATACCATTGGTATGGTGGTATGGCTCAGACGAAGATATCGGAAGTTAAAAACCGGGCCTGCTCAGTGCTGAATAATTGTTTAAAAATACCCATATCAAACTGGCTTAGGATCCTGACCGACACGAAATAGGCCGATTTATGTCAGAATGGAAATTGTCCAAACGATATAAAACCAGATAAAGCTGAGATACGAAATCGGATGTATTTTTTTTAGTGTGAGCCAGTCGTAAATGAATAGTGAGATAAACAGACCATTCCAGATGACCGGATTGAAAATGTATACATTTATGTAAAGATGTTCGGAGGCACGATCCAATATCGGACCGAGCATATATAGTGTCGCCACAAACATAAATCGTTTATGCTTTTCAGTTTGTTTGCGGTACCTGTATGCCAGGTAGATAAACAAGGCGTAGGTCGGCATAAAAAACCGGTTGGCCTTAGCGTAAAAGGGGGTAGCCTCCCAACTTTCAAAGATCACAATGAATATATAGAGTGTGCTGACAAGCACTCCTGCCGATACGATGATTCCGGTAATACCTAGTTTTTTGTGGGCCCGATAATCCCCTTTTTGGATGAAGTTGGTTTGAACAACAAAGATGATAAACCAGGCAAACATAAACAGACCGTGAATGATAAATTTGGGATCGCTGTTGCTTTCCTGTCCAATATCCGTAACCAGGTTATCGGAGAATGCGATAAGTGACAAGGTCAACATAAAAAAGCTTGTAACCAGAAAGTAGTTTTTTTTCATGTTAAAACAACTTTAATAACTGATTTCCAATGTTGGTTTGAGGCATATAAAAACTAAGGAATGTTAACCCCCAATACAACACAAAGCATATCCATGATACCGGATAGGTTTTTTTGTAGGTACGAGAGTCGTGTACCAATAGACTAATAGTTATCCCCAGCAAGATCCCAACGTTGGCAATGAATCCTAACGCAGGGACTGTTAAATGTCCTACAATTCCCCCAAGTCTGCCAATGGCCGCGAATAGGAATACAATACCCGTGTAGAGCATCACACGCTTGTGAATGTGCGCTGTGTTTCGTTTAAGGATGCCCGTAAGGACAAAGGCGATAAACAGGGCTCCCATGAAGATGTCCATCCATAAAAGCTGTACTAAGTTGGGTTCAAGTTCCTCAACGGTGGAGTTTGTTTGTTGTGCGAGCACTACCATCCGATCGGGAAAAACAGAAACAACCCACCCGGTAGATGCTATCACCAACACTGCCCATGTTGCACCAAACCATCCCATTTTTCTATGTATGGAAATGTTTTTCACAGTAATCCACCGCGCTTGCACCACTAAAAAAATGTACCACACGGTAAGGATAATTCCGTGTACAATATGCACTGTGGGCAACCCATTTGGATAAAAAGGCTGATCAGTGATTAAGGGTTTCAAATAAAAACTGGGGGCAAACCCGAGAAACACCAATACAAGGAAAATCCACGACATTATGTAAAAATAATTTTTGGTCATGGCTGGTTTGTTCTGGTGCAGTTGTCTTTGGTTACTTAATTCCCAAGAGGTTTTAAATAACTTAAACCAATGATCATTGCGCGATTTGTATTTTTTGTATTATCGTGTGCTTGCTTTTGCAAGTCGAGCAAGCCTATTTCATAGCGGAAGTCCAGGGAGAGACTTCCATTTTTAAGGATGTATTCAATGCGTGCCCCGGCATTGGGGCCGAAATCAAAACGGGAAGTTCCGCTTTTGCTAAAGTCAAAATCTTCACTGGTTTCATCGAAGCCCTCCATTTTATATTTCCCGCTTACCCAATACGCGGTATAAACACCGAGTGTGAAATGCCCGCGCCAGTTTTCGAGTGATGGAACGATAAAACGATAGTCCAACATAATGGGGACTTCCAAATAATTGGCTTCCAACTGATCGTAAATGGTATTACAGATTTTATGATAATAACCTTTTTGGATGTAGGACAGATCGACCAGCAATCCAAAATTTGAATTGATCTGCCGATATCCGGTAACCCCCGCGGTAAAGCCTATGTTGGTAACTTCCTTCCACGGGGTTTTGGTTTTATAATTCGAGAAAGTAACACCGGCTTTTCCACCGATTGACCATTGTGCGGAGGCAGTCGCTATCGGAATGATTAAGGTGATTATGGTAAGGATCCTTTTCATAAGTTGGTAGTTGGTATTTGTTAGTTGCTAGTTCTTGGTTGATTGCGCCAGTTCCCCAACAACGAATAACCAACAACCAACAACTCTTGTTTTTAATGTCTAATGTCTAATGTCTATTGTCTTGCGTCCAGATCCAGTATCTAAAAAGGTTCGAGTACAAATTCGATTTTTGCAGGTCCATCTTTTATCGTGACATCGCGGTTCAGCACGAGTATCATTTTTCGGGGCGTCATCGATTTAATAATCCAATCCTCTGTAAATGTTGGATCGTTGCCGGGTATTAAACGCAACACTTTTTCATCGTTTTCCAACGACCAGCTTCCGGCATCGTTTTCCCCGCTGGGTTGTGTACGATCGAAATCAGATGTGGTGGCGGTGGTAGGATCAGGTTCATTGAGTATTAACCTGTACTGACTCAAATCACTGGTATTGTCTTTAACATTGTCGATATAGACTTCTGTTAAAATCCAACCACCGGCCACAATACACATCCGGGATGGGCAATCCGGTATATCTTCTGAACAGGAGCTTCCTGTAAATAAAAGGAGCAATCCAAGAATGAAAAAGTTTATAGGATTTCGCATAGGATAGGTCAAAAGGAACACTACGAAAGTAGTATTGAATCCGTGTCTTTACTATCACATGATGATGTGAGTCCGTCTGGGTGGGCAACCACTACAAGTATAGTTTTGAAACCAGGGTCTTTGAACTACACGTGGTAAAGCATAGCAGACTTGCCAGTGTCAGACTTACGAAGGGTATAACATTGAAGCGAAGGAACACATGCTTCAGCAATAGTAATATCGATGCATAACTTCGAAGTTAGTATTGAATTCGTATGCTACAACATCGCATAATAATGTGATTGTAGATTGTAAAGGGGTTCGATGTAAAACCCTGTTGGAGTTGTTTAATTGCCAAATAAGAAAGCCGCCAACCAATTCCATGTTGGATGATAGGGCATCGTGTAGAAAAGAAAAACCCCGGTGCCATGGATCAGCAACACGGTAACAGTTGGTTGAGGGTTTAGTTTTCCCTGTTTATGAAAGAAAAACAGGCTTGCAAACACCAGGCCTACTAAACCAAATACAAAATTACCGGCAACAGCATTAAAGGGCCACCCCATTGTATCACAGATGTGACCAATCAACCGATCGCCAGCCGGCCCAAGAATAGTGAGAGCAGCAGCTAACATAAAGGTGGCGTGTGCCACCGGTATTTTTCTGAGATAAACCCCAAGTGCATAGTACACTAACAACCAAACCCAGTACACACTGCCGATCACTACAAATTCCGCTGCCTTGATGTCAAGCGGAAGATTGGCAGGATAAAACCCGGGAGGGCCGACATCGTCACCGTTTAATACGCGTTGGTAAGAGTAACGAAGTATGAAATACCCACTGATTATAATTACAGGCATGAGGCCATAACTTATTTTTCCGATCAACCTATGATACTTTAGTTTATTGAACTTGATAAGCAGCGGCTGTGCAACAGCCATGGCCAACCAAAGCAACATAAACAGGCTGTGCAGGTGAATGACTTTTGGTGCAGGTGGGCTTAGCCTTGAGAAATAACCGGGATAGAAGCCCGCAAACGTAATGGGTAGAAGCAACAGCAACATCCACACTGTGCCCGGGAGAAGGGTTCTATCGACCAGGGAACTTTTCATTTGGGTGGGGCATGTTGAAGGGTTGCATTCAGAATTTTGTTTCTATGTCCCAATTCCTGATTAAATCAGCCAGGCTTTTGCTTGTTTTTTGTTCAAGGAAATTGACCAAGTCATCATCTTCCAGTTTTTCTTTCTGCTCCTTTAACGCACTCCAAAGTTTAACGCATATTTCTTTGCCGCTGGCATCATAAATTTTTCCGGCCCCGGCATGCCAACGGCATTGAAACCAGCCATAATTTTTTGGATGTTGTTGTCCGATTTCTGCGTAGCGCTCATCAATATCCTGTAAGCGCGTATACTTATATTCTTTTGCCCCTGCGGCTACCACCATGTTAGGAAAAACGGTCAATGCCGGCAATGATTGGGGTTCTTGTTCCGCAACATAGGTATGCAGAAGAATATTGCAGAAAAGTTCACCCATCCACATGCGCTGCATGGTCAGTCCGCCTTGTAAATGAAAGGCATGCCCCAGTTCGTGTATAGCCAGCAAATCAAAGAAGGGCTGCATGGTCAGTTTTCCATTTACGGTATACGCTTCCCTAACCTGATCGGCTAGTTCTTTTGGCAACTGATCAAGAGGAGGAATAAAACTTTGCCAGAATGGATTATCCTCAATGGCAACAATAAGTGTTTTATTGTCGGAGTAGTGGGCCATCCCATATACAGGAAATGAAGTGTACGTGCCCCAATCGGCCTGCGTCAGAACAAGCAAGGTTATCCCCGGCTTAAAGCCGACCAATGTTTCATGGTAACGCAAGGCCTGGGCAAGGCGTTTTGCAATAAGTGCTGCTTGCTGCTCATGGCCTTTGCTGCTGTAGGCCGGGAATTCAGGTTGTGAAAGCATGCTGAGTTTTTCATACGACTGGGCATCCACGGCTGTGGAGGTAAGTAAACATAAGATCACTGGGAAAATGAAGGTTTTCATAAGGGTTATGTTTGTAGGTTGATTAAACTATTTTTTCATTAATGGCCTTGCTTACTGCCTCTGTTTGAGAATGCACCTGTAGTTTCTCGTAAATTTTTTTGATGTGTGTGCGCACGGTATCGATGCTGATATCAAATTGTGCGGCAATCAATTTATAACTGTTCCCTTGTGAAAGGCTTTGCAATATTTCTTTTTCCCGCGGGGTCAATTGATAATCATTGATTTTTTCGGGGAGTTGTTGAAGTTTATAAATCACTATCCGGGCAATGCCCGGGCTCATGGGTGCGCCTCCTGCATTTACTTCTTTCACGGAATCAAGAAGTTTTTCCGGAATGTGCATTTTTAAAAGATACCCGGAAGCACCTGCGCAAATAGCATCCACAACATGTTTGTTATCGTCAAACACGGTGAGCATGATGATGGCAACATTGGTATTGAAAGATCTTATTTTTTTTACGGCTTCAATTCCGTTCATCCCGGGCAAATCAATATCCATCAGGATAACCTCCGGTTCCAGTTCTTTCACCTGCGCCTCAACTTTTAAAACGTTGCCAAAGCTTCCGGTTAAATGAAAATCCTTTGAAAGGGAGATTAGCGCTGTTATGCTTTCCCGAAGTTGGGCATTGTCTTCATAGATAAGTATCCGGATGGGCATTGTGCAATATAATGTTTGGTTCCAATTTTTGAACTACCCTAATCATGTGATAGGGGCTACGAGCATTATTCTTGTACCGTGTTTAGGCGCAGTTTCAATTTGAAGGCGCGCATTGATATTGTTAGCACGGTACTTCATGTTGTTTAACCCGTTTCCCCCATTTGAGTGGAACATATCAAACCCACAGCCATCGTCTTGGATTTTTAAATGGATAAAATGTTCAACACGTTTTAGTTCTACGGTTAGTTTTTTGCACCTACTATATTTCGCTGCATTGTTGATGGCTTCTTTATAGATCAGGAAGAAATCTTTTCGGGTTGATAGGCTCATTTTGGTGGATGCGAACCCGGGGTCTTCAATGAATGCGTAATGGATTTCAAGTGGCTCCAGGATCTCTGCGGCAAACTCTTTCATCCGGATCATCACTTTTTCCAATGTGTCGTTTTCCGGGTTGATTGCCCACACCATATCACTCATGCTTTCCTGCATGGTGTTTGCATTTTGCCGAATGGATGCTAAATAATTTTGTGTAGTGACGCGATCGTTTTTTTCGAGTGCAATGTTGCTCATGATTTTAATGCTCGATAAAGTTGAGCCGATATCATCATGGAGGTCGCGCGCTACTTTGCTGCGAATGGTATCTTCTATAAAATACCGCCCAATTTTAGCGCTGCATATTTTTGCGATTTCGGTGAGCATCGAAAGATGCCAGGAACGATAAAAATTCTTTTTCGAATGTTCGGAATCAATGACCGCAAACACTTTTCCTTCCACGAAAATTGGAACGGAAATTTCTGAATAGCGCCTTTCGCCATCAACAATATACCGCTCATCTTTTGAAGTGTCACGAACGATTTCTGCTTTTCCGGATTTCGCCACCGATCCTACAATCCCTTTTCCCATTTCAATCTCCAACGGGCTGTTGATTTTGTTCAACCCAGGATGCTGTGTGTTGACCAATGATTTCTGAATCAACTTTCCATTGTCCTGAATGAGATAGACAACGCAATCCTCAAAATCCAATAGCTTAATTGATTTCTTGGCAACCATCCAAAAAACTTCATCTACTGTTGTTAATCCGTAAAGGGAAGTGGCAAAGTCATTAAGGGTTTTCTCCGTTTTTATTTTTTGTGTCAACATTCTATACCAAAAATACAACCCGCCCAGGAATGAAATCACCACGAGGGACAAGAACCAGCTTGTTTTCCAAAAAGGAGGGTTGATCGTAAAAGAGATGCTTGCAATATTGGAAGAAGCTTTTCCGCTATGATCGATCGCTTTCACATGAAAGGTATAATTTCCATCACTTAGGTTTGTGAAATGTGCAGCATGGTTGTTGCCGGCATTTGTCCACTCTTCATTGTATCCATGTAACTGATAGTAGTACGTTACTTGCTTGGGCAATGAATACGTAAGCGCAGAAAACTTAAATGTAAACTCGTTCTCATCGTGGTTGAATTCACTTCCGTTAAAAACAAGTTTGTCTTCCTGATGGACATCCGTTATTACGATTGGAAAATCGACTGACCCCGGTATTAATTGATCCGGATTAAATTGCAAGAAGCCATCGGCTGTCCCGATGATGATTTCCCCTGAAGCATTGATGGAAAATGGTGTGCTGAAGCTACCATACGGAAGGCCATTTTTTTTATCGTAATGATTTAGGATCCCCCCGTTTACATCTATGCGGGTTAATCCTTTGTCTGATGCCAGCCAGATATTTCCGTTGCGATCGGCTTGTATGGCGTGGATGGTGTTTTCTGCCAGGCCTGTCTTCATGGTGTATGTGGTAAATGCGTTTTCCTTGTGCGAATATTTGCTCACTCCACCGGAAGTGGTGGCCACCCACACATTACTTTCGTGGTCAATTGTCAAGGCATAGGTCAGTGAAGATTGAATGTGTTTTGAACTACTGGCATTCACTCCATGATAAATAAATTTCTTTGTATCGCGTTGATATTGAAAAGCCCCGAAACTATAATCCGCAATCCAAATTTCATTATGGACGGAATCAGAAAGCAAAGCAGTCGGGCGGGAAGCAAAAAGCGCCTTCGGGTCCTTTTCAATTAATGTCCACTTTTTAGTTTGCGCGTCATAAAAACAAACACCATACCCCATGGAGGCATACCAGAAATTCCCATCCCTGTCTTCCACCATGTCCATAAACTGATAATCTTTTCCTTCACCGGGAGGGGTAAACACACTGAATTCCTTTCGGGAAGGATCGGAAACAAAAATGGTGTGCTTCGTTAAAACCCATAGCCTGTGCATCCGGTCTTCATACACTTTCGAGCAATTGAACAACCGCTTTCCGTTTATTTCAAACAACTCTTTGCGCGCACCTGTTTTTTTATTGAAGATGGTTAAGCTACCGCGTGTAAAAGAACTGATGTAGTATACCGAATCTTCCTGATGATCGAGAACATGGTAAACGTTTCCGGAGGTAAATTGGGAAGTATCGGGAAAAACCCGAATGAAAGGAAAAATATCGGTATGTGGATCGTGGAGCCCAATGCCAGTTTGGGTTCCGATCCAGATAATACCCTGGTCATTGTACAATGCGTTTACTTTGGTATGATGAAGTGTGAAAGGATTCGTTCCTTTTAACGGTTGCAAGCTTGCTTGCTTATTGGCCGGATTGATTACCCACAAACCAGAACCGGAAGGGATTAGGATGGGAATGGAATTTTTTTCCGGTTGTAGAATGGTAGTAGGGTCTTTCTTTATTTTTTCTAGCGTTCCTTTTTTTAAATCATAGACATATAAATTTTCCTGTGCGAAAAACAACAAATTTTGTGTGCTGTCGAATTGCATGCTTGAAAAATCCTGACGTAAATCCCCACCATGGTATTTGAATTTTTCCAGTTTAAAATCAAAACTGAACAACCCTAACGTTGTTCCCAACCAGATTTCATTTTCGGATTTCTGTTCAATCTTCTGAATAGCGTAGTAATCGTCTGCCTGCAGTGTAAAAAGGGTGGCAATGAATTTCCGCCAGGGGAAGTAAATAAACTCATCGTGTTGTGAATCATAAAAACACAGGTCGCGGGCATCAAGTGCCAGCCACTTCCGATTGGTTTTATCGATATGTATGTCCCATGTTATGCCACTGGCAATTTTTGATTTACCTTGTCGGGATTCCAAATCATCGGGTGTAAAAACAAAGAGGCTATCGTTTTTAGGGTTAAGTAAATTTAATCCGCCCCATGTTCCGATCCACAAGTTGCCATTCTCATCTTCTTCCACATCGTTGATATGCTCATGTGATAGCGAGCGTCTTTGCTGGCCCGGTCGATAAATAATGAATTCATGTCCATCATATCGGTTCAACCCGTTTTCAGTTCCAATCCACATAAACCCGGTTTGGTCTTTCATAAAGCAGGTAACCCGATTATCGGATAGGCCTTGCAGCTCTGTAATTTTTTCAAAATGATAATTTTGAGCGTGTAAGGCAGCCGGAAGAATGAACAGGAAAAGGAGTGTTTTGGGTAATGGGATTTTCACGAGAATGAAGATACTAAACTTTGTGATTGTTGAAGCGGAATTTGAATGGTGACGTGGATACCCCTGAATGCCGGATGTTTAACATAAAACCTGTAATGTGCCACAGTTTTGCTGTTTTTCGTTAGTTTTGCGACAATTAAAAAAATGGCCAAGAACACTTATAAATCAAATACCTTTAAGAAGGAAAGCAAAAGCGGAAAGAGTAAGTCGCCCGGCAGGAAACTGGGTTTTGAATTTCTTCAGGACCCCCGGTTTAAACTGGCGGTCGGATTCTTTTTACTGATTGCTTCACTTTCGTTGATTATATCTTTTGTCTCCTATTTATTCACCGGTCAGGCAGACCATAGTGTAGTCGATGCTTTGAATGATGGCGGAATACTGGAATCAGGAAAAGAAGTTGAAAATTGGTTGGGTTTGTATGGTGCCATTTCATCGCACTACTTTATTTTTAGATGGTTCGGGATTTCAGCTTTTTTTATCCCACCGCTTTTCTTCGCCATTGGCTTCCGGCTTGTTTTCAAAAGAAGGTTGCTTCCGGTCGTTTCGTTTTTGATGTTTTCGGTTTTTGCTATTCTATGGCTTTCGCTTTTACTAGGATACATGATCCTGATCAACTCCGGTGTGAGTGAATGGAGTTTCCTGGCAGGAGGGTTGGGCTTTACATTGGCAGAACTTGCCAACGGTCTGTTCGGCTGGGGAACATTTCTACTCTTAATCCTTTCACTCTTTATTTTCATCATCTTTTATTTCAATGTGACAGCGATCACCGCCTTTAAAGTGAAAGACCCAAAACCAATGGGATTGGATGCTATTACAAAAGATGAGGAGGATGGCGAAGAAGGATTGCTTGGATCAGCATACACAGATGATGAAGATAATTGGCCGGAAAAACTTCCGGTTGAACTGAAAACGGATGAGCCCGGACCAATAGAGGAGCCGATCGAAGCCGTCCAGGAATTGGAAATCAATACGCCAAAACAAACAGTAAAGAAAGCGACAGGAGAACCTGAATTTACAATAGAAGAAAAAACCGATACAGATAAAGTTGCAGAGAAGCTTGTTGCTGAACATGGTGTTTACGACCCTACACTTGATCTCAGCGGATACAAATTTCCACCCCTCCATTTATTGAAGGAGTTTGAGACCAGCAAAGTCCAGGTAACACAGGAAGAACTTACACAGAACAAAGACCGCATTGTTGAAACACTGATCAACTTTAAGATCGGTATTCAAAGCATTAAAGCGACTATCGGCCCAACGGTTACGCTGTACGAAATCGTTCCGGATGCGGGAATAAAAATTTCACGGATACGAAACCTGGAAGACGATATCGCCTTGTCTTTATCAGCGTTGGGAATTCGTATTATCGCACCAATTCCGGGAAGGGGAACGATTGGTATTGAAGTGCCCAATAAAAACCGCGAAATGGTAAGCATCCGCTCGGTACTTGAAATTGAAAAATTCCAGAAGAGCAACATGGAGTTGCCGATTGCCTTGGGAAAAACAATTTCCAACGAAGCGTATTTGGTTGATCTTACCAAAATGCCCCACTTGTTGGTGGCAGGTTCAACAGGCCAGGGAAAATCGGTTGGCTTAAATGTTATCCTTGCTTCTTTACTATACAAGCGCCATCCATCGCAATTAAAATTTGTATTGGTCGATCCGAAAAAAGTTGAGATGTCTTTGTTTAGTAAAATTGAAAGACACTATCTCGCCAAGATGCCCAACAGTGAGGAGGCCATTATCACCGATACCCGAAAGGTTGTGCATACGCTTAATGCATTGTGCATTGAAATGGAGAACCGGTATGAAATGTTGAAGGATGCCGGAGCAAAAAATTTAAAAGAGTACAATGTTAAGTTTGTTGATCGCAAGTTAAATCCAAAGGAAGGGCATCGCTTTCTTCCGTACATCGTGTTGGTGATCGATGAACTTGCCGATTTGATGATGACGGCCGGCAAGGAAGTGGAAACACCAATCGCACGGCTGGCGCAACTTGCACGGGCTATCGGGATACATTTAGTGGTGGCAACACAACGACCTTCTGTGAACGTAATCACGGGGGTAATCAAAGCAAACTTCCCGGCCCGTTTGTCGTTCCGTGTAATTTCCAAAATAGATTCGCGTACCATTTTGGATACCGGGGGAGCGGACCAACTTGTGGGTATGGGCGATATGTTGCTTTCTACCGGTTCGGAAATATTGCGTTTGCAATGCCCGTTCATTGACACACCTGAAATTGAAAAGATTTGTGAATTCATTGGATCGCAGCGCGGTTATGATTCTGCTTATATGTTGCCGGAGTTTGAAGGCGATGAAGATAGCGGCCCCGGTGCTGTTGATTTAACCGATCGTGATGTTCTTTTTGAAGATGCAGCACGGGTAATTGTGGCGCATCGTCAGGGTAGCACCTCCCTGATCCAACGAAAGTTGAAGCTCGGGTATAACCGTGCCGGCAGGTTGATTGATCAACTGGAGGCCGCAGGCATTGTTGGCCCATTTGAGGGGAGCAAGGCGCGGGAAGTTTTAATTCAGGATGAAGTGGGATTGGAACAGTTATTGAATGAGTTGAAAGAGAAACACCAGTAATAATTATATTGTAGGTAAACGGAAAAAGTAAAAATGAAAAAGCTAGTATTTGGATTGATTTCAGTGTTTTTGGTAAATGTAGCTTCGGCTCAGTACGACCCAAAGGCGTTGGAAATATTGGATGCCATGAGCAAGAAGTATAAAGAGATTTCTGCTTTTGAAGCGAATATCGCGTATACCCTGGTCAATGATGTCGAAAAATTGAATGAAAAATTCAGTGGAAAGATCACTGTAAAAGGCGGAAAATTCAGGCTTCTATTGGATGGACAGGAAATCATCAACAACGGCACAACGATGTGGACGTACCTGCCGGACATAAAAGAAGTGAATATTGACAATTACGACCCTGAATCGGAAGATATCAATCCTGCAAAAATCTACGATGCCTACAAAAAGGGGTTTAAGTATTTGTACCTGGAAGACAAAACCGTTGGCGGTGTTGTATGCCATGTGATTGATTTGGTTCCTGAAAAGAAAGATGCACAGTATTTTAAAATCAGGATGAACATTGCAAAGAATGATAAAAGCATTCAAAGCTGGACAATGTTCGACAAGAGCCAAAACCGGTATACTTACACGATCACGAAGTTCGTTCCCAATATCAAGGTAGATGACAGTTTCTTTACCTTCGATTTGTCGAAATATCCCGGAATTGAAGTGATTGATTTACGATAACCGACCATCCGTAGAAGAATTTTGGAAGCAATCCCGGAAAGGATTGCTTCTTTTGTTTTAAAGCTTTTATTTAGACCAATAGAAACCGGCCTCACCCCGTTAACATTCCTACATGGACAAAGCACAACTCTTTGAGCAAATCAAAAAAAAAGAATCCTACCTATGTGTTGGGCTCGATACCGATTTGGATAAAATACCAAAACATTTGCTTGCTTCTGATGATCCGGTTTTTGAATTCAACAAACAAATTATTGATGCTACCCATCAATATTGTGTAGCGTACAAACCCAATCTTGCATTTTACGAAGCCCTCGGGCCAAAAGGGTGGATAAGCCTGCAAAAAACATTGGACTACATTCCGGAAGGTATTTTCACCATTGCCGATGCGAAGCGTGGCGACATTGGCAATACTTCTTCGTTGTATGCGAAGGCATTTTTTGAACAGATGAGCTTCGATTCGATAACCGTTGCCCCCTACATGGGCGAGGATTCTGTAAAGCCTTTCTTAAAGTTTAAAGACAAGTGGGTGATCTTGCTGGCACACACATCCAATCCCGGCAGTGCCGATTTTCAATTGATCGAATCGAAAGTGACCGAGCGGAAACTGTATGAAGAAGTTATTCTCAAATCCCAGGAATGGGGGTCACCGGAAAAATTAATGTATGTGGTGGGGGCCACACAGGCAGAGAAATTCAAATTTATTCGTGACCTCGCGCCTGATTATTTCTTTTTGGTTCCCGGTATTGGCGCACAGGGTGGCGATCTGCAAATGGTTTCTGAACAGGGACTTACAAAAGAATGTGGATTGCTCGTTAATTCTGCGCGCGCCATTATCTATGCCTCTGTGGAAAATGACTTTGCCGCAGCTGCCGGAAAAGCTGCGGAAAAAGTACAAATAGAAATGAAAGGATATCTCGATCGTTTTTTGTAAACTCGCTTGTGTATTCATAACTGTTGGCTGCTATGCAAGAATCCTTTCTCCATTATATCTGGCAATACCAGTATTTCAATAAAGAATCATTTACATCCACGCAAGGTGAAGATGTGCAAGTGTTGCATGTTGGCCATTACAATACGGATGCCGGCCCCGACTTTAGCCAGGCAAGGATCTTAATTGGCGGTATTGAATGGATCGGCCATGTCGAAATCCACTATAAATCATCGCAGTGGTTTGACCATCATCATGATAGTGATCAGGCGTATGATAACGTGATCTTGCATGTAGTGTGGGAAGACAATGCAGGTATTCAAAGACGGGATGGCACTACCATTCCGACTGTAGTATTAAAAGGCCGCGTGGATCAAACACTCATTACGCGCTATCGGAAATTAGTGGAGAGTGCAGCGGCAATTCCATGTTCAAATTCACTGGTGCACGTTCCTGAAATTATCAAACTATCAACACTTGATCAGGTACTGGTTGAAAGGGTACAACAAAAATCTGAAGGTGTTCTTGCTATTTTGAATGCAACGCAAAATGATTGGGAAGAATCTTGTTATCGATTGCTTTGTAAGAATTTTGGATTCAAAGTAAATGAAGAGCCCTTTATTCTGCTGGCGCAATCCCTTCCCTACAAAATCTTATTGAAACATGCTGATCAACCGCTGCAAATTGAAGCATTGTTGTTTGGGCAGGCAGGTTTTCTTTCCTTAACGAAAGGGGACGTGTATTATCAATTGTTGCGAAGGGAGTTTAAAGTATTGCGGCAAAAATATTCGTTGGAACCCCTTCATTATTCACAGTGGCGGTTTCTACGATTACGCCCGGCCAATTTTCCTACGGTTAGGATTAGTCAGCTGGCATCCTTGCTGGTAAACCACAAAAATATTTTCTCCAGCATCCTTTCGATCACAGACCATGCACAGCTTTGTAAACTATTTTTGAACCCGGTATCCGAATACTGGCAGGAACATTATCATTTCCGCAAGCAGGCGAAATCAAAAATCCCCACAATTGGCAAAAGCTCAATACACGCCATTATTATAAATTCTGTTGTACCTTTATTGGCGGCCTATAGCGGCCGCACAGACAACTACGTGTATATGGAACGAGCCATCGATTTTTTACAAAAGGCCCCGTTGGAAAACAATACCATCGTACGTCAATGGAAAGCGTTGGGGTGGGCAGGAAAGTCATCCTTTGATTCACAGGCAATGATTGGCTTGTACAATCAATATTGTGTGAAGCGCAAATGCCTCTCTTGTTCCATTGGTATTCATTTGGTGAGCCCGAAGTGATTTATATACCTTCCATTCTTTTCTTTTGTCTTTTGATTTTCTTCGGTGTGAAGGAGTTTCAAAAAACGGATGCTACTATAAAAAAATATTTTGTACCCGGACTTATTTTTAAATTCATTTGTGGGGTTGGTATGGGTGTGTTGTACAGCTACTATTATGAATCCGGTGATACGTTTGTTTTTTTTGAAGACGGAAAAAAAATAGCCGGTCTTGCATCCACAGATACTGGGAAGTTTTTCCAATTCCTTTGGAATGGAGATGAAAATTTTGCGGTTTGGAATCAACTAAAATTGACACAACCACGCGCCTTGTTTTTCAGTAAGCTTACTGCAATCGGCTATTTAATGAGCTTTGGAAATTATTGGACGGTGGCGATTTTGTTTTCGTGTGTTTCTTTTTTCACTACGTGGAAGTTGGTTGAAAAAATTATTGAATTTTTCCCTGCAACCAAATATGCAGCAGTTATTGCGTTTTTGTTTTTTCCCTCGGTTGTATTCTGGTCCTCAGGATTAATGAAAGAAAGTATAGCGATGACAGGGTTGTTTGCAGTGGTGTATGTTTTTCTGAAACATTGGGTGCAGAACAAGATCAGTATATGTGATGCAGTGGTTTTGATAATCGGGTTCTGGTTGCTTTGGAATTTGAAATATTATTATGCGGGAATTGCATTGATATCGGTTGGTGCCATGTTGATTGCCCGGTTGTTTTTAAAACAACGATCAATGAACACCGTGCAAACTGTCTTGCTTTTTTTCTTGATATTAATTCTTCCTTCGTTGCTGGTAACCCAGCTGCATCCCAATTTTTATGTTTCCCGGATTTTGGAAGTGGTTATAAAGAATTATGAAGCGTATCGGCTAGTTTCAAAACCCGGAAATTTGATCGATTATTATCACCTGGAACCAACGCTGACAAGCGCGCTGCTAAATGCACCGTGGGCACTTGTTTCGGGTTTGTTCAGGCCGTTTATTTGGGAGGCCCGGTCTTTGTTTCAGATTATTGCGGGTGTGGAAACGTTAGCGGTGCTCGTACTTTTTTTAAACATGCTGAAGCGTTTGAAGAATATTCCGGTTGCACCAAACCTGCCCTTATTGCTTGGGGTTATCACCTATATCATGTTGTTAGCTGTTTTTCTTGCAATGTCAACTCCAAACATGGGCACACTGGTACGCTATCGGGTTGGGTTTTATCCATTCTTTGTCTTTCTGTTGTTGCTGGCAAACCCTTGGATAACACAGCGCAACCGATTTCATTCAAAGTAGTTTTGTTTCCTTGGGGGTGCTGGGTGCTATTCAAATTACCGTTTCGGACTAAAGTCCAAAGGACGAAAAGGTCATTTGCCACGCACTTAAGTGCATGGCAAATGAAAACCAGATAAAGGGGCTTTAGCCCAACTGCTCACTTTCATGGTGGCAATTTGAAATACGCCCCGCCTTGTTTGGTAGTGCCATCACCCATACCTTTGTTTAGATGAAAAATCCTGTAATAATTTTTGGTGCCAGCGCACTAGGTCGGTCTGCTAAAGAAATTTTTGATGCGAATGAAGTTGTGGTCTATGGATTTTTAGATGAAACCAAATCCTTACATGGAAAAGAGATTGACACCGTGGTGGTGTTGGGTGCAACGGACGATGATGGTTTCCTTAAATTGATAGGAAAAAAATGTGAAGCTTTTGTGGCCGTTGATGATAACCGCCTTCGGAAAAGCCTTGTGAAAATGCTCCATGAAAAACGGAAGGTGCAACCAGTAAATGCCATCCATGGTACCGCTTTGATCCCTGAATCTGTCCATATCGGACATGGAAATTTCCTGGACATGGGTGTTAAAATCGGGGCAGGGGCACACGTTGGCAACCATACCCTTATCCATGCTGGTGCAATAGTTGGGGCAGAATGTTCGATTTCCGATTTTGTCCAGATTGGTATGGGAAGCCTGATCAATGCAGGCGTGAAAATAGAAGAGGAAGTATTTATCGGTTCGGGCGTTACGATTGTTAGTGGTGTTACCATTGGCAAAGGGGCACGGATCGGAGCGGGTTCGGTAGTCGTTACTTCCGTAAAAGAAGGTGAGACAGTTTTCGGAAACCCCGCTCAAGTTGTGAAAGCATAATTGATTTGTCACCGATAAAGAAAATATCGCCTACCGATTTAATCCTGAATGAAGATGGAAGCGTGTACCATTTAAACCTCCTTCCGAAACACATTCCGGATACGATCATCGCGGTGGGCGATCCCAGTCGCGTGTTCAATGTTAGCCGTTATTTCGATGATGTGGAATTCGAAATGAACAAGCGCGAATTCATAACAAATGTAGGTACGTTTAATGGGAAGCGCATAGCCGTTATCAGCACCGGCATTGGCACCGATAATATTGAATTGTTTTTTACAGAGCTTGATGCGCTCGTTAATATTGATTTGAAAACCCGCGAACCAAAACCGAGGAGGAAGCGCTTAAAAGTAATCCGCATCGGAACATCAGGCGCACTTCAAGAGGATATTCCGTTGGATGCTCATTTGGTTTCTGATTACGCGGTTGGTTTTGATAACCTGATGAGTTTTTATAACCTTCCCATGAGCAAGTATGAGCAGGAGATAAGTGTTGGTATTCAAGAGGCCTGCGGTATTCCAATGGCACCATACGTTGTGCAAGGTTCCGGTTTGTTGATGGAACGCATTGGCGGGGATATGATCAAAGGAAACACCATCACTACCCCCGGTTTTTATGCACCGCAGGGACGACAAATCCGCATTCCTTTAAAATACCCCAAGTTGCTTGATGACCTGAACCGTTATCACCATCGCGAAACCAATTTTTGGTTGACGAATTTTGAAATGGAAACCGCAGGATATTATTCGATGGCACGTTTACTTGGACATGAAGTAATTAGTGTAAATGCAATCCTCGCCAACCGGGTAAAGAACAAGTTTTCAAAGAACCCCAACAAAGCCGTTGATACGTTGATCAAAAAAGTGCTGGAGCGGATTTGAAATAATTCAAACTTGATGCTTTAATACAAACCCCAACGCACGTTCTTCCATCCAATTGAATTCCGTTTTGGTAGGAAATCCAACATGGCCTCCGCGAGCGGGTGTTTCAAAAAAGACATACGGATGATCCTTCGTAGTCGAATATGGATAGCATGACTCCGGTAACATCGGGTCGTTCTTTGCATTTACAAGAAGCGTTGGGATTGTTATCCCTTCAATGGAGTTGTTGGCACTTCCTTTTTTGTAAAAGGATTCTGCATTTTCAAATCCATGAAGGGTTGCCGTAAAACGTGTATCAAATTCGTAAAAGGAGTTTATGCTTTCTATTCCTTTTAGATCGAGGAGCGAAGGAAATTGTTCTGCTTTTGCAATTATTTTCTTTTTCAATTTTTTCAGGAAGCGGTTGCGGTAAAAATTGTATGGACTTGTATCCAACAACCTTGCACTCGCACCCAGATCACACGGGACAGAGAAATTTACAGATGCAACTATATTATCGGGTGCTTTTTCATGGCCTAAATAATTGAGCGATAAACTTCCACCCAAACTGAATCCGATAAGGCTTATCGCTTCGTAATTATTCTTTACAGTATCAACAATGAATTGGAGATCATCGTATAGTGCGTGGTTGTAAAGCCGGGCTTGATGGTTCATTTCCCCACTACAACTTCTGCAACTCCACGCCAGCACATCAAAGCCATTTTGGAAAAATATTTTTGCCATGCCTTTGATGTAATGGCGACTGCTGTTTCCTTCCAGTCCGTGCGAAAGGATAACCAATTTTTTGGAACCTTGCTTTAGCCAATCCAGATCAAGGAAATCATTGTCGGGTGTTATTGCCCGTTGCCGATCATATTCCGGTAATTCTACTTTGCGAAATAGACTTGGTAGTATGGTTTCACTATGTCCTCCCGGATAATACCAAAGGGGTTTGTAGTTCGATTGGGAGATGTGAGGCATTAGAAATTAAAGGTATTCCAGGCTACCCGTCAGACCGCTTAGAGCGGTCTGACGGGTACTACTTATTTCGCGTACGCTACACTCCGCATTTCGCGGATGACCGTCACTTTAATCTGTCCCGGGTACTGCATGTCGCGCTCAATCTTTTGTGAGATATCGAAGCTCAGTTGGCCGGCACGGTCGTCTGTTACTTTTTCAGCATCAACAATCACGCGCAACTCACGCCCCGCCTGGATCGCGTAGCATTTTTCAACACCATCGAAGCTTACACCAAGCTGCTCCAATTCACGCAGGCGTTTGATATATTGTTCCATCACTTCGCGTCTGGCACCCGGCCGGGCACCACTAATCGCATCACATGACTGGACTATAGGCGAAATCACATGGGTCATTTCAATTTCATCGTGGTGGGCACCTATGGCATTGCAAACAATTGGGTGTTCTTTGTATTTCTGTGCCAGTTCCATCCCCACAATAGCGTGTGGTTTCTCCAATTCTTCCGGCCATACTTTTCCAATATCATGAAGGAGCCCGGCACGTTTTGCTTGTTTTACATTCAAGCCCAGTTCCGCGGCCATAATTGCACAAAGGTTGGCAACTTCACGGGAGTGCTGTAATAGATTCTGTCCATACGATGAACGGAAGCGCATCCTGCCCACCATTCTTACTAATTCCGGATGCAAACCATGTATCCCTAAATCGATAACTGTTCTTTCCCCGGTCTCTGTAATTTCATCTTCAATATTCTTGGAGGTTTTCGCTACAATCTCTTCGATACGTGCCGGGTGGATGCGGCCATCTTGAACCAAACGGTGTAGAGAAAGGCGTGCGATCTCCCTGCGTACCGGATCGAAACCCGAGATAATGATCGCTTCGGGCGTATCGTCTACAATAATCTCTACCCCGGTGGCGGCTTCCAGCGCACGGATGTTCCTTCCTTCCCTTCCAATGATCTTTCCTTTGATGTCATCGCTTTCGATATTGAAAACCGACACACAGTTCTCAATAGCATGTTCCGTGGCGGTACGCTGGATGGTTTCCACCACAATTTTGCGCGCTTCTTTGGTGGCGGTAAGCTTGGCTTGCTCCATGATGTCCTTAATGGTGCTCGAAGCTTTTGTTTGTGCCTCGTCTGTTAAGGAAGCAATGAGTTGTTCCCGGGCTTCATCGGCTGTGAGTTTGGAGATGGATTCCAGTATCTGGATTTTCTGATCATTGAAAGAATCGAGTTCTTCTTTACGCTTTTGCACGTGCTCCAATTGAATGGAAACTTTTTCTTTTGCTTCGTCTAATTCTGCTTCTTTGCGCTTTATTTGCTCAAGCTCTTTCGATATGGATTGCTCACGTTGCTTGATTTTTTGTTCGTTGGTGATGATTTGGTTTTTCTTGCGATTGGCCTCTTCTTCAAATTCACTCTTTAGCTTCAGGATTTTTTCTTTTGCTTCCAGCAGTTTGTCCCGCTTCATGTTTTCAGCCATGATTTCAGCTTCTTTGGTCAAAAGCTTGGCCTTTTCTTCAATTTCTTCGGTTTTGCGCTTGTATTTTTTTTTGTAAAGGATGTTGCCAATAACAACACTTAAGATTACTGTAGCCAGAAGGCTTACCAGCAGGAGGATAATATAGTCGGTTGACATGAACGTAGTGTTTAGGGTTTTAGCAAACCCGCATCTGACATGCTACTACGAAGTGAAGGTTATAAAATAGATTGCGAAACGAGGTGGTTTAGCTGGTTCACCTTTTCAAACACGGTTTCATCAATTACCTGATGGGTATCTTCGATAGCCATTTTATCAACTAAACTATCAAAAGCCACCATGGCCAGCAAATCCTGTTTGTCCTCTATACCAAATTGCTCCCGATAAGACTTTAACTTTTCGTTGATAAGCTTGCCGGCAGTCCTTATTCTTTCCTCGTCCTGAAGTTTTACCTTCATTGGATATTCCCGGTCAGCTATTTTGATCTTTATTGAGAGGTCCTCCATTAAGGGGTCGTTACAATTTATTTTATTTACTAAAGTGTGCGATACAACGATCTATTTCAAGAATGTATTCATCCACTTTCTTCTTCAACTCCGAAGCACTTCCGTCTTCCGGGTTTATGCTATCCGCAATTTTAGTGATTTTAATCTGATTTTTAAAATTGCCAATTTGCTCGTCACGTGCCTTTATAGCAGACTTAAGTTCTTGATTTTCAACTTTTAGACCTTTGAGTTCGTCTTTTAAATTCTTGTGCTCATTGATAAGCACCGTAATCTTGCGCTCCAATCCGGCAAGATTGGTTTTTAATAAGTCTTGATCCATCTATAGCGTGTTTGGCTAAAAGTAACGCCTAAAAAGGGGCTACTAACTGGCAGTAATAATAATCAAATTTCTTTTATCCTCACACAATTACTTTCGGATAACTGCACCTAAATCCTGTTCGAATGCCGTCATCAGCCGGGCCATCGTCTTCTCTATTTCTTTATCTGTAAGCGTTTTTTTATCGTCAGCGAGTATAAAGGCCAATGCATAGGCTTTTTTCCCTTCCGGGATATTTTCCCCTTCATACACATCAAAAGCAGTGATTTTTTTAATGAGCCGCTTTTCGGTCATCATCACCAATGCCTGGATTTCAGCGAAACTGATTTTTCGGTCCAGCACCAGCGATAAATCCCTTCTTACTTCGGGAAATTTGGAAACCTCTTCCACTACTACTTTCGGGTTCGATTTCTTAAAGAGGATAGCGGTAGGGAAATCTGCATAAAACAATTCTTGCTTGATGCCGAAGCCTTTTAATAGACTAGTCTTCACTTTTCCAAGGATACCGACTTCCTTCTGTCCGCTAAGCACACGGATTCCATATTCCAACAAAGGATGCTCTACAGGTTCTTCTTTGAGGTTGGACAAACCACTTTTTTGGAAGATATGGACCGTTTCCTGTGCCAAATCGTGATAGCTTACCGGTTTGCTTGGATTGCGCCAGTTTTCGGCTTCGTTGTTTCCGGTCATGTACAACGCAAGCCTGCCTTCTTCCCCGTACTTTCCATTCACCTTGTCGTACACCTTTCCGAATTCAAACAATTTTAAATCTTTTTGTTTCCGGTTGATATTGTATGCTGCTGTTTCCAACCCTGTGAACAACATCGTTTGACGCAAAATACCCTGTTCCTCACTTAATTTGTTGAGCATTTCAACAGGTTCGCCTTTAAATGTTAATCCATGCTTTTGTTGATAGGCAAGGTTCGTTAAAGAGTTGGTGACAATCTCATAGAAACCATTGGCCACCAACATTTCACTTATTGACTTTTTAAATTTATCGATATCCTTTTCGGGGAATTCAGCCAGGTAATCCGAACCCGCGTACGCAGACAGTTCAATATTGTTAAATCCATAAATGCGCAACACTTCTTCGATCACATCAGCTTCTTGCAACACATCCACACGATAGGGTGGGACCGAAACCGTAAATCCGGTTTCGTTTTTATTGATGATGTTGATATCAAGTGATTCAAGAATAGAAAATACATGTTCCCTTGGAATGACTTTTCCAATAAGCCGGTTTACGTTCTTATCTTTTACCACGATTTCCTTGTTCACGACAGGCGTTGGAAACACATCGGTTATCTCAGACGAGATTTCCCCGCCCGCCAATTCTTTTATTAACAGCGCAGCGCGTTTTAATACAGTAACAGTAATCAGGGGATCGGTGCCACGCTCAAAACGAAACGATGCATCTGTTTTCAATTGATGGTGCATGGCCGTTTTGCGGATGTACTCTGCTGAGAAATTGGCGCTCTCCAGAAAAACATTTTTCGTGGTTTCTGAAATGCCCGAACCAACCCCACCAAATACACCGGCAATGCACATCCCTTCATTGGCATTGCAAATCATCAGGTCGCTTGCGGTAAGCACACGCTCTTTTTCATCCAGTGTTTTGAATTTGGTCCCTGCCGGCAATGTTTTTACAATCACTTTTCCACCTTCAATCGCATCGGCATTAAAAGCATGCAGCGGTTGCCCCATTTCGTGGCAAACAAAATTGGTGATGTCTACAATATTGTTGATCGGTGTCAACCCAATCGAAAGCAACCTGTTTTTCAGCCAGCCTGGCGATTCCTTCACGGTAACATTTGAAATCGTAAGTGAAGAATACCGTGGGCATGCGGCTGTATTTTCTACCGTTACCGGGATGTTTTTGTTGGTAGTGTCAATTTTAAAATCTTTGGTGGATGGCCAGGTAATTTCACGGCCCGTTACCGCTTTGATATCGCGCGCCACACCAATGTGCGACATCGCATCTGCACGGTTGGGTGTTAAACCGATTTCAAAAATATAATCCGCTTCAAGTTGAAAGTATTCGGAAGCCGGTGTACCGTTTGGTAAGTCAGTATCCAACACCATAATTCCATCATGGCTTTGGCCCAAGCCAATTTCATCTTCGGCACAGATCATCCCCTCCGATTTCTCCCCCCTGATTTTTGTGGCTTTGATTTGAAAGGGCTCACCATTGAATGGAAACAAGGTACTGCCGGGCGTAGCCACCACCACTTTTTGTCCTGCGGCAACATTGGAGGCCCCACATACAATATCGAGTGGCGTATCCTGGCCCACATCCACGGTAGTGACGGAAAGCTTGTCTGCATTGGGGTGTTTGGCACACGTGAGCACTTTTCCAATCACAATACCTTCAAGCCCACCTTTGATCGATTCGAATTTTTCAATAGACTCCACCTCCAGTCCGGTTCCCGTAAGGAGGTGCCCGAGTTCTTCCGGGGTTTCGGTGATGGTGATGTATTCTTTAAGCCAGTTGTAGGAAATCGTCATAGGAATAATAAAAAAAGCCAATTGTGTTGGCTTGGATAAACAAAGCCCTCAAAAATAAGGGGTTTAGTTGGAAAGTGGACATTCTAATGAATAATTTCGGGTTACGACCAAATGTTCAGATTACAATGGACAATAGTCCCCACCAGTAACCCCGCTTCTATGATTGCCAATAATATCAAGATTATACTGCGTCAGCTGACAAGAAATAAATCATTCTCTTTTATAAACCTAATTGGTTTAACTACCGGACTCACAGTTTGTTTGTTTATCACTCAATTTGTTTGGTTTGAATATAGTTTTGAACACTTTAATAAAAATGCGGATCGAACGTATCGGGTAAATCTGTACAATACCAGTAATGGGGTTTTCGAAGGTATTTCAAAAGAAACCGTATCGGGACTTGCTTATGCAATGAAACAAACGCTTCCTGATATTGATAAAATTGGCAGACTCAGTTCAAAAGAAGGGGCGGTTGTGTATAGTGCTGAAAACCATATAAGAAATCTTGAGAGTAGAATTGTATTTGCTGATCCATCGATTGTTGACATTTTAGCAATCAACCTTCTTGCCGGGGATAATCAAAAAATTCTTACCGCTACAACGTCCATCGCTATTTCCAGATCAATTGCCATGAAATATTTCGGCAGAACAGATGTAGTAGGTAAATCGCTCGAAATCGGGTTTCCGGGATCAAATATTGAAATGAAGGTATTCGCGGTCGAGGGTGTTTTTAATGATATTCCGGCAAACTCCAATCAAAATTTTGATATCATAGTGGCACCGAGAAGCGAACAAGCTTGGGATGAGAACTGGGCTTGGAGCAATGTCACCACCTTTGTTCAGTTAGAAAGGAATACTGATCCGGAAAAGTTAAAGGAAGGACTTGCGCATGTAGTAAAACACCACCACCAGGATGATACAGGCGACAAATATTTATTGGAACCAATACGTGAAATCCGCTTACATGCTTTAGATGGAAGCGGTAGAGCGACTATGGTAAATTTTTTTATTGGTCTTGGATTGATTGTTTTATTGCTTGCATGGTTTAACTATATAAGTCTTACGACTGCGAGATTTTTAGAAAGCATAAAAGAGGTAGGTATTCATAAAATCATAGGAGCTAGCCGATTGCAGTTAATTACTCGTTTTCTTACTGAATCGTTAGTCTTCAATGTAATTTCATTTTTGTGTGCAATTTTGATCTTCGTTATCTGTTGGGCTTCAGTATCATCACTTTTCCAAATACCATCCTCCACGTTGATTTTACAAATGCCAATGACCTACTTGTTTCTGTTGATCGCGCTTTTGGTCGGAGTATTAATGTCAGGACTTTATCCATCTTTATTTCTTTCATCATTTAAACCTCTTCAATCAATAAAAGGAAAATGGAGTGAGTTAGCAGACCGCTCTGCTTTGAGAAAAATATTGGTTGTGACACAGCTAACCATTTCACTGATTTTAATTACAGCAGTTTTTGCAATTGAAAAGCAAGTAAACTTCATCAGGAATCAAAACCTTGGAATTTCGCTTGAACAAATCTTGATAATCGATTCACCTATACTAACTGACGCGACAACAGTCAACAAGTTTGAGCCATTCAAAAATGAAATTCTTAGTATATCTTCTGTGACCGGTGTTACATTCGCATCAAGTTTTCCGGGGTCTGAAATCGATTGGCATCGTGCAGATATTACGCTACATGAAGAAAACGCGCCCTATCGTTACAGCAGTCGAATAATAAGCATCGGTACTGAATTTCTGGATGTATTTAATCTTACCGTATTAACAGGTAGAAACTTTATTCCCGATCTTGAAAGTGATGGGAAAACACTTTTAATCAATGAGGAAGCTTGTAAAATGTTTGGATTTACTGACACAGATGACGCAATGGGAAAAGTTATTTTTATTGGAAGCAGAAGATTTGAAGTTATAGGAGTCATTAAGAATTATCACTTTCGATCACTCCAAACCCAGCTTCAGCCAATACTGTATATGCAGGGTTATCCCCGAAACCCATCTTACGCGATTAAAATTGGCAGCGAGAACATGACAAATACAATTGCCAGCATTGAACAAAAGTGGATGGAGACATATCCCGACAATGTATTTAGTTACTCCTTTCTGGACGAAAAATTTAATAGGCAATACGTATCTGATAATCAAGTTGGGACAATAGTTGGAATATTGACACTATTAGCTGTTACGGTTTCATTTCTTGGATTGTTCGGATTATCACTGTACACTGTTAATAGAAGGGTCAGGGAAATCGGTATAAGAAAAGTTTTTGGAGCTACAGTGTTTAATATCGTATCACTTCTATCAAAAGACTATGTAAGGTTAGTTGTTTTTGGAAGTATACTTGGAGTCCCTATAGTCTATCAATTGATAAAAGCGTGGCTTGAAACGTACGCTTATCAAATGCCTCTTGATGCTTCACTGTTTTTACTTCCCGTTTTGATTCTTGCATTGCTGACTGCTTTAACTGTGAGTATAAAGACAATACAATCTTCAACTATAAACCCGATTAAAAGTTTGCGATACGAATAATCTCAATGATAAGTCTTCTCACCTGCTTTTACTGCCATCGGCAATAGGTTTGTTTTGTAAAAGTAAAATGCGGAAGGCATCTCCTTAAAAATTGTAGATTGTGCTTTGTGAAGCGAATAACTTTAATTTCTTTATTTTTGCAATATGAAATTAATTGAGGATCATATTGAAACCCCTGAACTGGTTTAAGTCTATCCACTGCTAGGTTAAGTCTGGGAAGTATGATGGCAAGCGCGTGACTTAAGCTTATCAATAAAAGGAAGTTTGCAACTTATTAATCCCCCTCAGGCTTAGTCGCGCTTTGCGGGAACCCAATGGCTTATAAAAGCCAATAAAAATTCAATCTCAGAACCTCGGAAAAGTTATATTTCAGTCTTGCGGGTGTTCTTCACCCGCAAACGAGATGAACGAAGAATAACAGACGAGAAGTAAAATTAAAAGGACAAAGTAAAATCAGTAAGAACACCAGCAAGGGCAAGGGTGGTATCCTGAAATTGAGCACTGAAACTTTTGACATCCTTCTATCCTGATTTTATCTAGGAGAGCAGCATTTTATCACACGTATGTGTCACTTCAAAGTTTTTTTCTACAGAGAAGCATTTTCAATTCCAACCCATTGTGCTATTGCGTTGTCTAAGACGTTAAGTATTAGAGAAAAGTATGTTTAATTAAACCTTTTAAAAAATGGATTACACAAAATTGAATCGCTCATGCTGGTTGGTGTTGTTACTGTTTGCTTTTGCATGCAATGACGATGATAACCCCAGTCAGTTAAATGCTCCGCAGCTTAATGATCCCCAGGCAGTTACTTCCGATGGATTAACAATTTCCTGGTCGGAGGTAAGTGGGGCAGATAGTTATCTGCTTGACATTGCTACGGATGAAAATTTCACCGACAAGGTTGAAGGCTATGACAAGAAAGAAGTAACGGGGCTTTCGGAAACCGTTGAAGGCCTGGAGGCTGCCACTGTTTATTATTTTCGTGTGTATGCCGCAAGGGGCAGTGAAGAGTCAGCACCCTCTGCTGTAAAGGAAGTGATGACAGATGGCCCGATAGCAGCACCCGAACTGAATGACCCTGAAGATGTAACTGCAAGTGGGTTCAGCATCTCCTGGTCAGCAGTAGAAGATGCCGAAGCGTATCTTTAGGATATTGCCACGGATGAAGATTTCGAAAACAAAGTTGACGGCTATGACAGAAAAGAAGTTGACGGCCTGACCGAAATTATTGAAGACCTTGAGCCCGGTTCTACTTACTATATCCGTGTATTTGCAATTCAAGGGGAACTAGAGTCTTTGTCATCGGAAGTGAAGGAGGTTACTACGGAAGAGGAATAATTGGCCATGTCATTGATGTGTTTGCACTACAAAATGACTTGAAGGAGGGTGGATTAACGTCCACCCTTTTCAATTATTTAGCCGGACAACAATGAAGAACTATATCTGGAAGTCTCAAAACTGAAGTGCTACTTACATGTGTTCATTTTAAACCAAACAACCCAACAAGGACGAGTCAATCAAGACCTTTCACAAAATCCGGCACTTCTACAAAGAATGCGAAAAGCACATTGCATCTTTAACGGTAAGAAATAATTTTATTCCAACCAATCTGAACCAAAAGCAAAGGGCCACTCAATCCTGGTGAGTGATTATTATACTCACCATTGTTTTGAAAATACGATCATTAGTGTAAACCGATTTCTCAAATACTTGTCTATGGATTCAGTATATAGACCCGGTTCATCAGTAACGCCATTTATTAAACTGTACGAATATCTAAGTTCCGGCTTAATCCAAATTGATTTGGTTTGAATGCTATAGTTGAACCCAATGTCAGCAGTTAAATTGAAGGATTTAATGTTTAGATTATTTGCCTGGTCTTTTCCTCCAACGAGCCCGAGCGATGGAGTCATTCCGGTAACGACTGCAAATCTGGATGTCTTCTTGAATTTGAATAAAGCGTGTGCAGGGATTTCAGTAAAAACAGATCCCCGTGTTAATTCTTCTTTTCCCGGGTTTTCAAATTCAACAACTTCGTTTATAAAACCCAATCCAAAACTTAATCGAAAGGATACCGGATTGCTGTCAGGAAAGAACAAACACGTGCCCACACCAAAACCAAAAGTTTTTTTGCTGCTAACCTCTTCAAACGGAGCGCCTGTTTCTTTTACGATGTTCTGGCTTCTGAGTAATTCCCCATAAAGCCCGAACCGTATTTGTCCCCACGACTTCAAGGACAGTAAAACCAACGATGTTACAATTATTGTTGTTCTCATAATTTCAATCTATTACGAGGGTTTTTGCCGCAAAAGTAACACAGATTACTTGCGTACAAAAGAATTACAGACTACTTAGCGGTTCTCAAAACCCAAAATACTCCTTCGCATTATAATAGCTGATGTCACGAACAATTTTTCCAATCCATTTTTCATCGTTGGGCAATTCACCGTTCGCTATATCTTGCGCAAAAAGATTGCAAAGTATCCGCCTGAAATATTCATGGCGTGGAAAGGAAAGAAAGCTGCGTGAGTCCGTCAACATACCGATAAAGCAACTGATCAAACCCAGGTTGGATAAGGCGTTGATCTGTTTGGTCATCCCGTCTTTTTGATCCAAAAACCACCAGGCAGAACCAAATTGGATTTTTCCTTTTACTGATCCATCATTAAAATTACCGATCATCGCGCCAAACAATTCATTGTCTGCCGGATTCAAATTGTATAGGATTGTTTTTGTCAATTGGTTCGTACTATCCAATGCATTCAAAAACTTCGCCATCGCTTCCCCTTGTTTGAAATCACCGATGGAATCAAAACCTGTATCCGGGCCAAGCTTGGAAAGCATGCGGGTATTGGTGTTGCGCAACGCGCCTAAATGGAATTGCTGTGTCCAGCCGTGGGCGTGGTACAGTTTCCCTAATTCCAGCAGGATGTAATATTTAAAATAATCGACTTCTTCTTTTGTACTGGTTTTTCCTGCCAGCACATTTTTAAAAATCGTATCAATATCCAAAGAAGGGTTTGCAAAAAAGTACAATTGCTCCAACCCATGGTCCGAAAGTTTGCATCCTCTTGCATTAAAATATGCAATGCGTTTTGCTAAGGCAGCAAGCAGGGTATCAACGTTGCTGATTTCTATTGCTGAAACAGCAGAAAGTTTCTCCAGATACGCATTGTAGGTTTTCGGGTTTTCAATTGCGTAGGCTTTATCCGGACGAAAGGCAGGTAATACCTGTACGGAAAGATGGTCTGCCAAAATTTTCGTGTGCGGTTCCAACGGATCAATAGGGTCATCGGTGGTACAGATAACCTTCACATTCATTTTTTCAATGAGCTTGCGTGTGCTATAGTCAGGTGCCTGAAGTTTCTCCGTGCAGGTTGTATATATTTCGTGCGCTGATGTTGGTGTAATCAATTCGTTTATATCGAAATAGCGTTTTAATTCGAGGTGCGACCAATGGTACAAGGGGTTGCGCATGGTGTAGGGAACAGTCTCTGCCCATTTTTGAAATTTCTCACTGTCGGTTGCTGCCCCGGTAATATACTTTTCATCAATCCCCAACGTACGCATCGCCCGCCATTTATAGTGGTCGCCATTCAACCAGATTTCAGACAGGTTTTCAAATTGGTGGTTACAAGCAATTTCGGTTGGGGGAAGATGACAATGGTAATCGATGATGGGCAAATCCTTTACGTAGTCATGGTAAAGTATTTTTGCGAAATCATTGTGAAGAAGGAAGTCCTCGTTCATAAATGATTTTTCAGCAACAAGCGGTGTATTCATAGTTCTTAAATGTCTAAAGCATACTGGCAATCCCTCTTTCCAGCCCGCGCAATTCGGCCAGGCCTTTTAATCTTCCGATGGCGGAATAACCCGGATAGGTCTTTTTATTCAGATCATCAAGCATTTGATGCCCATGGTCAGGGCGCATCGGAATGGATTGGTTTTTTCTTTTCATGAGCAGTATTATTTCTTTTACCACTTCTTCCATGTTGGTGTTTCCATCGAGGTGGTTGGCTTCATAGAAATTCCCTTCAGCATCACGCTTTGTGTTGCGCAAATGTAGAAAGTGGATCCGATCACCAAACTTCAATAACATTTTTATAATGTTATTGTCCGCACGGGCGCCCAGCGATCCGGTGCAAAAGCAAAGGCCGTTGGCTTCAGCGGGTGCTGCTGTCAATAATTCTTCCAGGTCTTTTTCAGTGCTGACAATTCGTGGCAATCCAAGGATCGGGTAGGGAGGATCATCGGGATGGATGGCCAGTTTAAGCCCTTCTTCCTCTGCGATGGGTGATATTTCTTTTAGAAAATAAAAAAGATGTTCTTTTAATTTTTGTGCATCGATGTGATCATATTCCCGGAGTGCAACCAGTACTTGTTCAGGTGTGAAACTTTCATCACTACCGGGCAATCCTAACAAACAATTTTGAAACAACGATTTTTTTTCATCTTCCGGCATTTCGTTAAAGCGCGCAGATGCTTTTTCAATTTCAGATTTGGTATAATCCTGCTCCGCCCCCGGCCGTTTCAATAAAAACACATCGAATACTGCGAAACTTGTTTTATCGAAATACAATGCCTTGCTCCCGTTGGGCAATGCATACGAAACATTGGTGCGCATCCAATCAAGGATCGGCATAAAATTATACGTCACCACTTTTAATCCGCACGCGGCAATGTTCCGTAAACTGATTTTATAATTCTCAATGTACCGGAGGTAATTTCCGTTTTGTTTTTTGATGTCTTCGTGCACGGGCAAGCTTTCGATCACGGTCCACGTTAATCCTGCTGCTTCGATTTTTTCTTTTCGGATATTGATTTCCTCCACTGTCCATACATCCCCAACGGGTATGTGGTGCAAAGCGGTAACCACACCTGTACATCCCGCCTGACGGATATCCTGCAAGGATACTGCATCGTTCGGCCCGAACCAGCGCATGGTTTGTTCCATTAAAACCATATTGTCCATTTTATTTTTTTAAAATCCAATTGAGTTTCCACCATCCACAGGGATACTTGTTCCGGTAATGAAATGGGATTCGTCTCCCGCGAGGAAGAAAGCCGTGTTGGCCACATCATCGGGTGCCCCAAGTTTTCCCATGGGTGTTCGTGATATAACTTTTTGTTTTCGTTCCGGGTCGTTGTCCAATGCTGCGGATGACATAGGTGTGGCAATAAAGCCGGGTGCAATACAATTCACACGAATACCCTTGGGTGAAAGGTCCACCGCCATCGCACGGGTCATTCCTTCTATTGCTGCTTTTGATGCGGAGTAAGGAACAACGTATGGAATACCATAATAGGCCGCCATCGAACTGATGTTGATGATACTTCCCGATTGTTGTGGCAGCATTACCTTGGCCACTTCCCGCGACAACGCAAAAACACTTGTGGTATTGGTATGCAGGATTTTTTGGAATTCTTCATCCGATACTTCGGTCATAAATTTCTTGAGATTAATACCCGCATTGTTTACCAGGATATCGATCTTCCCTTTTTGTTCAACAATGGTTTTTACTAATTGCGGGATAGCGTTTAGCTGTGCCATGTCAAAAGAAATGGCTTGTACATTTTCGCCAATTTCTTTGCACGCTTTATCAAGCTTCCCTTGATCACGCCCGATGATGAATGTATAAATATCATTTGCCGCAAATTTTTTGGCAATAGCAAATCCTAGTCCGGATGATCCGCCCGTTACAAGTGCAATTTTTTGTTCCATGGTCTTTTGAGTTACATTACCATTTTGGTTGAATGCCGGGTGCATACGGAGACGATAGGCGCTTATAGTACTCCAGTGTTGCAGCAGGTTTTTCCAAACCGGATGGAAAAGGTTTTTTCGAGAATGTCTGGAAATAAAGCAGGCAGGCATTTCTCCACCATACCGCTTCTTTGTATTGGATGTCAAGGAGCATCGTTACTTCTTCGAATCGCTCCTGGTCAATTTTTCCTTTTAGTGATGCCCAGGTTTTTTGGTATTCCTTTACTGTATTTGCTCCTTCATAATAGTTGTAACACAAAGCATCCCATAAAGACTTGCCCGATTTTGTCTGATAATCCCAGGGCAAATGGTGAAACCACAGTAAGTATTCTTCGGGGCAGGTATCCAATGATGAAAACAAATCATTGACGGGTTTTGAATATTGACCAACTGCATTGCTGCCGGTGGCCGTTCTGTTAAATCCAATTCCATTCGTATCCGCTTTGTGGTAATAGGTAGAGGTCCAGTCGTCACGGTGCTTGTCGGTAATCCATGGGCCGGGTCCGTAGTGATGGCTCCAGTCCATAATATGGTGAAGCCCCAACGGGGTCATATAATTGACAGTAGTCTCCCGGGAAGTCAGCATGATGTTTTTTACCGGATCAATAAAACTTTTCTCGTTGCTGAATGTCAATCGAATCCATTCTTCTGCAAGTTGATCGGAACTTAGTGAATGGTCCCACGCCATTCTTCCGAACGCATACCAATTGGATTGCGCAAACGGGTGGCCACACCAATTGATATCTGTGCCAATGTTGGCAACTCCTGCAATGCCTGAGAGTTTGTGATCGAACAACGAACCATCAATAACTTTTGCTACCGTTGATCCTTTTCCCTTTGCATAGGTATCGGAGTCGAGTGTTTCTTTAAAAAGCGGGGCGAGGTAAACCAAGTGTGTACTAAACCCTAAATACTCTTGTGTCAATTGAAACTCCATCATCAGAGGGGTTTTTGGCATGGCACCAAACAACGGATGAAAAGGTTCGCGGGGTTGGAAATCAATGGCCCCGTTTTTTACTTGCACCATTACATTCGGATTGAACTTTCCATCGAGCGGCTCAAACTCATTGTTGGCTTGCTTGGCGCGATCATCCGGAACCTTGTCATCATATACAAAGGCCCGCCACATCACAATACCCTTGTGCGGCTGCAACGCTTCTGCCAACATGTTGGCCCCATCGGCATGGGAGCGGCCATAATTTTGCGGCCCGGGTTGTCCTTCAGAATTTGCTTTTACAAGAAAGCCTCCAAAGTCGGGAATCATCGAATAGATTTCATCGGTCTTGTCTTTCCACCATTTCCGCACGATCGGGTTTAAAGGATCAGCAGTTTCCAATCCACCCAGTTCGATGGGCGCACTAAACCGTGCTGTTAAATAAACTTTAATCCCATACGGACGAAAAAGATCAGCAAGTGCTTTTACCTTTTCAAGGTACTGTGGTGATAGCGCAAGTGCATTTGCATTTACATTGGTGAGCACGGTCCCGTTTATTCCAATGGAAGCATTGGCACGCGCATAGTCGGTATAGCGGGGGTCAAGGTATTCAGGAAGTTTGTGCCAGTTCCAAAGTGAAAACCCTGCATAGCCCCGTTCCACGGTGCGGTCAAGATTGTCCCAGTGGTTTAAAATACGAAGGTTGATTTTGGGGTCGCTCTGAATAGCAAGGTTCGTAATGTTTTTGTTCTCCTGAAGTTGTTGCAGGAAAAAGAAGGCACCATACAAAACACCAATATCCGACTGTGCAGCAATTGCAATTATCTTTTTTCCTTTTAAAGAAAGGGTTTGGATTACATACCCATCTGCGGTGAGGGTTTTTGTTTTTAGGTTTAATTTTTTGATTGCTGGTGAATCGAACGTTCCGCACACGATCACCCCATCTGTTTCGAGTGTACCGCTCAATGGGATATTTTTCCCCAACAACCCGCTTAAGCCCATCAGCATTTCTTTTTCAACCACAGAAAGTGTAGGGGAGTTGCCGTCAATGAAAAGTGTTTTGACCTGTTGGCGATATTGTTTTAATAAGGTTGCATTGTTAACGAGGTCATATCGCAACCATAATTGGTATCCACTTTCCGCCTGCAACGTTTGCAGTGTAAGGAAAAGTAAGAGAAGCGTGATGGATTTTTTCATGGTGGGTCGACTGGGATTATTTTTTGACCGTTCGTAAGGAAGACTCGCGCACGATCAGGTTGTGGCGCAAAAGGATAGAATTCAAATTACCGGTTGGTAATTTTTTTAGTTTGTTGATCAACGTGGTAGCGGCAATTTCACCCATTTCCTGACCGGGATAATCGATGGTTGAAAGATTCGGTTCAATGACACGTGAGATTGGGTCATTGTTAAATCCGACCACAGCAATATCCGATGGGATTTTGATCCCGGCTTTTTTTAGTACCTGGATACATGCCACTGCGGAAGTATCATTGGCCGTAAAAATCCCATCCGGCAATTTTTTCATATTCAGAATAGCTTCTGCAACTTCCGAACTGGTTTGATCGGTAAGTTTATTACTGAAAACAAGTGCCGGGTCAAAAGCAATACCTCCTTCTTTTAAGGCTTGCTTGTATCCTTCGAACCGATCTGCATATACATTTCGGTTTAAGTTTCCATCCACATGCACAATTCGTTTACACCCTTGTTCGATCAGGTGCATGGTGGCATCGTAGCCAGCTCTTTTGTTATCAATCACGATGCTGGTGCAATCGGGATGCTCGATTACGCGGTCGAAGAAGATCACCGGAATTTGCTTTTTGATTACTTCTTCAAAATGATTGGTCCCTTTTGTGTCATACGCAAGCGAAACCATCATACCATCAATCCTACTATTGAACATGGTGCTTACGCTGTCGATTTCTTGTTTGAAAGATTCCTGCGATTGGCTAATGATAAGATGGTAATCATGGAGGTTGGCGACTTTTTCCATACCGGCAATCACCGTTGACATAAATGAACTGTTGAGCCTGGGCACGATTACACCGATGGTTTTGGTGCTTTTGCTGCGTAGGTTGCTGGCGAATTTGTTATGGCGATAGCCCATGCTGCGGGCCATGTCGGAAATTTTTTTCTTTGTGTCTTTTCGGATACCTGGGTGATCGTTAAGTCCGCGGCTTACTGTGGCAGGTGAAACGTGAAGCGCTTCTGCGATGTCGTAAATGGTGATCTCTTTATTATTCATTTCAATCGCTTACATTACAAATTGGTATAAATAAAGACAAAAATAGGGTATTATTAAAAAATATCATGCAATCGGTTGCATAATTATTTGATATATTTACTTTTAGGGTATAGTTAACTGGGCCTGCGGTATTTTTAGCCGGTTTGACTATGATTATATAGTATTAATTAAAATTTACAAGACGAATGATCGGAAAGTTACGCTTTTGCTTATTAATTCTAGTTTCTTCGACTACCGCCTATAGTCAAAACCCAATTTATCTTGACTCCACCAAGCCAATTGATATCCGCGTAGCGGATCTTGTTCAAAAGCTCACACTTGAAGAGAAGGTGCAGCAGATGATGGACCAAAGCCCTGCGATACCACGCCTTAATGTCCCTGCATATAATTGGTGGAATGAAAGCCTGCATGGTGTGGCCCGTTCAGGTGTGGCAACGGTGTATCCCCAGGCGATTGGCCTTGCAGCCACGTTTGATGAAGACCTTGTATATAAAGTTTCGACTTCTATTTCGGATGAGGCACGGGCGATGTACAATGCCGCTACCGCGCAGGGGTATCAAAAAAAATATGGTGGCCTTACCTTCTGGACACCGAACATCAATATTTTTCGTGACCCACGATGGGGCAGAGGCCAGGAAACCTATGGTGAAGACCCCTTTCTGACTTCCCGCATGGGGGTCTCTTTTGTAAAAGGGTTGCAAGGAAATGATCCAAACTATTTAAAGGTAGCTGCGTGCGCCAAACATTTTGCCGTGCACAGCGGACCGGAACGCCTGCGCCATGAGTTTGACGCGGTTGCTTCTATCAAGGATATCCGGGAAACCTATTTGCCCGCCTTCAAAGCATTGGTAATGGAAGCAAATGTAGAATCCGTGATGTGTGCCTATAACCGCACGAATGGTGATCCGTGTTGTTCTCATAACTTTTTGATCACGGACGTGCTTCGTAAGGAGTGGGGTTTCAAAGGGCATGTAGTAAGTGATTGTGGAGCAGTTGAAGATTTATATACAGGCCATAAAGTGACAGGAAGTTTGATGGCAGCTTCCGCACTCGCGGTAAAAAGCGGGGTCAATCTGGATTGTGGTACAGAATACAATACCTTGGTTGAGGCGGTACAGCAGGGGATGATCACCGAAAAGGAAATTGATGATGCGCTGACGGTATTGTTACAAACCCGTTTCAAATTGGGGATGTTTGATCCTGCCGGGAAGAATCCTTACGATAACTTAACACCGGAGGTAATCAATAGTGAGACACATCGCAAACTAGCGCGGGAGGCAGCAGTCAAATCCATTGTGATGTTAAAGAACAATGGCGTATTGCCGCTTAAAAATGATCTCTCCAATTACTTTATCACTGGACCGAATGCAGCCAGTATAGAAGCGTTGATCGGAAATTATTATGGTGTAAACCCGCAAATGGTAACGATCCTGGAAGGCATTGCTGGCGCTATCAAACCCGGGAGTCAACTGCAATATCGGCAAGGCACATTACTGGACCGCCCCAATGTAAACCCCATTGACTGGACAACCGGCAATACAAAAATCAGCGATGCGAATTTTGTTGTATTGGGAATAACAGGTTTGCTGGAAGGAGAGGAAGGGGCCTCCATTGCGTCTGAACATTTTGGTGACATGCTGGACTACAATTTACCGAAAGGGCAAATTGAATTCTTGAAAAAGATTTGCAAGGACAATGACAAACCGGTAATCGTAATCATTACCGGTGGATGCCCTTTGAATTTATCAGAAATACAAGAGTTGGCCGATGCTGTGTTGATGGCGTGGTATCCCGGGGAAGAAGGTGGAAATGCAGTGGCAGATATCATTTTTGGTAAAGCATCACCTTCCGGAAGGTTGCCCGTTACTTTTCCCAGGTCATTGGAGCAGTTGCCACCCTACGAAGACTATTCAATGAAAGGCAGGACGTACAAGTACATGACGGAAGAACCACTATACCCATTTGGTTTTGGATTGAGCTATACGAGCTTTTCTTACTCCAATATCAAGCTGGCTTCACCTATCATAAAGAAGAGACAAAGTACAGCAGTACAAGTAACCTTGACGAATACTGGAAAAGTTGAAGCGGAGGAAGTTGTACAGCTCTATATTACTGATGACGCAGCCTCGGTAGCCGTTCCGTTGTATTCCCTTCACGGGATTAAACGGATTAAATTGGCCCCCGGAAAATCAGAAGTGGTTTCGTTTCCAATAACCCCCGAAATGCTTGCCTTGATCAATGACAAAGGGGAAAGTGTTTTGGAGTCAGGCAAGTTTACAATTTCAGTAGGTGGTTCACTGCCCGGGAGCAGAAGTTTGGCGCTTGGAGCCACTCAGGGCCAACACGTTACGCTCACGTTAAAATAAATTCTTTTACTACGGTTTTGTTGGATATTAATTAAACCCAAACGGCATGATTCAAAACAAACTGAGCATACTCTTTCTTGTTTTGATCTGCATGGCCTGCGAGCCACAACCATTGGCAAGATTTACGATAACACGTGCTGAACCGTCAGACAAAAGGGGGCAATTGGTTCGGGTGCATCTTGATTCCATTACCAATTTACCTGACAGTGCACTTCAATTGGTAAAACTTGATGATCATACTAAAACGTCAATTCCTTTTCAGGTAGAGCATGGAGAGCATCGCATATTGATTTGGTTTTTACAAGGCCGGAAAGATGGAGAACAGCAATACGAACTTATCCACAAACTTTCGAAGGATGTATTTCCTCAGCTACAAATCGAAAATAATGAAGGTGCGTTTACTATTTCAAGTGCCGGTTCCAATTTGCTTCAATACAATTACGAAACGGTTTATCCGCCTGCAGGTGTTGATTCTGTTTTTAAACGCAGTGCATTTATCCATCCGGTGTGGACCCCCAACGGACAAGTTTTAACGCGTATTCAGCCGCCTGATCATTATCATCACTACGGCATTTGGAACCCCTGGACACATGTGTTGTTCGAAGGTGATACAATAGATTTTTGGAACCTTTACAAAAAGCAAGGTACGGTACGTTTCAAAAAGCTTTTATCAACAAGCATTGGGTCCGTGTATGCAGCAATCAAAGTAGAACTTGAACATATTGTATTTAAAAATGACCATAGTGAAAAAGTGGCACTTCGTGAAATTCAAACGATTCGTGCAACGCCTGTTCAGGAGAATAAATATTTTATTGTTGACATTAAAATCGAAATGGAGTGCGCCACGGAAAGTCCTTTTCATATTCTGGAATATCGATATGGTGGTTTGGGATGGCGTGCTACAGAAGAATGGAATCCTGATAATAGTGAAGTACTGACATCAGAAAACCGAACGCGCAAGGATGCCGATGGGTCACGGGCGCGGTGGTGTATGGCGCAGGGGCAATTGGGAAATGACGAAGGCGGGATGGTGTTGCTTTCGCATACTGAAAATTATAATCACCCGGAGGCATTGCGCATTTGGCCTGAAGATTCAAATGGTGGAGAAATGTTTGTTAATATTGCCCCTACCAAGTTTGACGATTGGGTGCTCAATCCCCATCAGACGTATACACTTCAATATAGGTTCATTGTGTTTAGTGGACGATTCACTAAGGATGAAGCAGAACGGGGATGGCAGCAGTATGTAGATTCGCCATCAATGAAAATAAAAAAATTATAAAAGGCCTAAACGTTTCAAATCATGCGTACGTTTTATTTTTCAAACCGGTTTCCTTTGATCTTTCTGCTGTTCGTGTTAATAGAACCGATAAGTGGGATGGCGCAACTTTCCCCTGTTGGGATTTTTGAACATCACCAGGATGTGGGTGATCCCAAAATAAAAGGATCGGCAGTGTATGATGCAACCAACCAAACCTATACAGTTTCCAGTGCAGGTGAAAATATATGGGCCAACCGTGATCAATTTCATTTTTTATGGAAAAAAATAAAAGGTGATTTCATTGTGCGCGCAACGGTTCAATTTATTGGTGAAGGAACCGATCCCCATCGTAAGATTGGGATCATTGCCCGTGATAAATTGACAACCGATTCAAAATACGCAGACGCTTGTGTACATGGCGATGTACTTACATCATTGCAATACCGGTCCACTGACGGGGCACAAACCGAACAAGAAGTATTATCCGTTTATCATCCAACCGAAATTGAATTCCAACGAAAAGGAAATGTGTTCACATTTTCAGCTGCACAGTTTGGTGAAAACTATAAATCGGTATCCAAAGGGATTCAACTAAATGAAGAAGTGTATGTCGGTTTGTTTGTTTGCTCACACCGGGAAGATGTTATAGAAAAAGCAATCTTTAGCAATGTGCGGATTGTTATACCGGCACCGGACGATTTTATTCCCTACCGCGATTACATTGGTAGCAACCTGGAAATCATGAACGTATTTACGGGTGAAAGAAAAGTATTGCATACGGCCCCCAATTCGTTGCAAGCCCCCAACTGGACACCGGACAACAAGCGGCTCATTTGGGCAGAAGAGGGGTTGTTGAAATATTATGAATTGGAAACCGGTACGATCAAAACATTGAACACGGGTTTTGCAAAAGACAATAACAACGATCACGTTTTATCCTTTGATGGTAAGATGATGGCCATCAGCAACCACATGGGTGAAAACCGTACCTCAACAATTTTTATTTTGCCGGCATCGGGATCAGACAGCCCCGAACAAATTACAAAGGTTGAAAGCGGCCATTCTTTTTTGCATGGCTGGTCGCCCGATGGGAAGAAAATTATTTTTACCGGACAACGAAATAATGTATGGGATATTTGGGAAGTAGATGTAAACACAAAAGAGGAACGCGCATTGACCAATACACCTACGCTTGATGACGGTTCGGAATATAGCCCGGATGGGAAGTATATTTATTTTAATTCGGTGCGCACCGGCACGATGCAAATCTGGCGAATGAAAGCAGATGGAAGTGATCAAATGCAAATTACATTTGATGAATACAACGATTGGTTCCCGCACATTTCACCCGATGGAAAATGGATGGTGTATCTTTCTTTTCCAAAAGAGATTGATCCAACCACACATCCTTTTTATGAACGCGTTTACTTGAGGTTGATGCCTGTGAGTGGCGGGGTTCCAAAAACCATCGCCTACATCTATGGCGGACAAGGAACGATCAATGTTCCCAGTTGGTCCCCCGATAGTAAGTCGGTTGCGTTTATCAGCAACACACAATACTAATTTTACCAACATTCGTTCCGCTGGGATAGCTTCTGCATACTACTACAAGCACTATACCCCGATTTGGATCGGAGTATCTTATATGACTATAATAAGTACCCGGTTTAAAAACCCCGGAATAAATCCGGGGTGGGCAGTAAAATTACTTTTTGTTTTGATGGGAAGCGGGCACTTTAAATTCCATTGCCTCTAACAGGGGAACATTTAAGTCATGATCAAAACGCTCCAATGAACCTTTCGTAAAAAGACCGAAACTATTTTTGTAGTCCCACATCGTCCAGGGGATATTTTTTTCATTGAGATACTTTCGAACTTCTTCGTACCACAACACGCGGTCTTTCGGATCACTGCTTTTCATGTACACACCGAACTCACCACAAAAGACCGGCACATTTCGTATGCGTTGAAACTCGACAGCAATGTCGATCATGGCTTTAACATTTTCAACCGATCCATCAGCGGGGTATGTTTTGATTGCACTTTCGAGCCAGGTACCTGTAGCCAGCGTTGGAATTTTTATTGAAGTACCGGCAGCATACGGAAAGGGTACACCATTTATTGAATCCAACGATGGCGATGGCCAGCCCGCCCCTTGATGGGTAAAGACAAAAGGATCGTAGAAATGAAAAGTATAAATAAGTTTTGGATCCTTATAGACGGGAATGTATGCCAGATTATGAAAGCTGTTCCAATTGCTACCACCTACAATGATGAAATGATTTTTATCCACAGTGCGAATAGAATCAATCACCTGTCCTTGTATTTTTCCCCAAACAACATCCTCTATTCCGGTTGGTTCATTCAGGATTTCATACAAAATGTAATCCGATCGATCTTTATAGTGTTCGGCCATTTGTATCCAAACCTTTGAAAGGATATTAACAACATCGGGTTCTGTTTTCCCGGTTGGACTGAATGAATGGTTGTCCAGGATTAAATAAAGTTGAAGTTCCTCGGCCCAATCGACAACCTGGTCCATGTATTCAAAGAATAGTGGATCCAATTTGTAGTTGGGTTCCCCATTCGTCATGCCGTGTAAGTTGATGGGCAACCGGATAACATCCGCACCGAGTGATTTTATTTGTTCAAAATCCTTTTTGGTGTATTTCCAAAATAGTATGCGCTGGGCTGAAGGCACCTGAAACCAGGTGGTCACATTCACCCCTTTTGAAAAGGGTACCTGGGCAGATAGCCCTGTTGAAACAAGTAAGAATAGGAAGGCGAATTTTTTCATGGTCGTCAGGATTGCTCAGTTTTTTTATTAAACACGTTTCTCGACTGGAAATTAAGAAGAAACAGGATACGCAAAACACCGCTGAATACCGAAATGCGCCTATCTGCTTGATTATTATAAGCTTAAACCATTCCCCCCCTGTATTTGGATTATTTACCCTCTGTTGAAATTAACGAATAAAACCACATTTAGAGGTTAAAATAGCACTGTATGGTCAATTGGTTAAGCTGGATGCGTGGAAAACTAAAAGACCCTTCCAAGCGAGAACGGTTCATGTGGACACTCGAAATTGGGTTGGGGGTTTGCGCGGCACTCTTCATCGTGATCATACTGCTCATTTTTCTGTACTAAAACCAAACAAACTTATGAGACAACTTTTACAATTTAAGTTGCGAACAGCGAGCCTATTGGTGCCACTCCTGCTGATGGCGCTCGTTGTTCATGGACAAACACAGGTGACCGGCACAGTTAAAGATGCTACCGGATCAGCGCTGCCCGGAGTGAACGTGATTATCAAAGGCACGACTTCAGGAACCACCACAGATGCAGATGGAAGGTTTTCCATGATGGCAAATTCTTCCGATGTACTCCTGGTATCTTTTATAGGCTATAAAAGCCAGGAAATAGCGGTGGGAAATTTAACCATGATAAACATTACAATGGAGGAGGATATTGCATCCCTTGAGGAAGTTGTAGTGGTGGGTTATGGAACACAACGGAAAAGTGATCTTACGGGTGCACTTTCTTCCGTAACCGGAGAATCGCTACGCGGAACAGTAACAGCAAGTATCGATCAGGCATTACAAGGCCGTGCGGCTGGTGTTCAGGTTACACAAAACTCCGGCCAACCAGGGGGTGCAGTATCCATTCGGATAAGAGGTACAACTTCACTCACACAAAGCAGTGAACCACTCTATGTAATTGATGGTATCCAGGTTCCTGGTAGTGCCCAGGGAATTTCTGGTTTCGACTGGCAAGGTGGAGCAGGAGGTCAACAACAAGCTGCGAGCAATCCACTCGCTTCGATAAACCCTTCAGACATTGAGAGCATAGAGATCCTCAAAGATGCATCTGCTACTGCAATCTACGGATCACGTGCAGCGAACGGTGTGGTAATGGTTACTACAAAACGCGGAAAAAGAGGCGAAGCAAAACTCAATTTTAACAGTTTCTATGCCTTACAGGAAGTTTATAAGGGATTCGACATGATGGATCTACCTGCTTATGCTCAATATAATAATGAAGTTGCGCAGGAAGTTTCAACTATTACTGCCAACCCAAACTTTGCCGACCCAAGCTTACTGAGCCGTGGTACTGATTGGCAGGATGCTGTTTTTCAAGTAGCACCAATGCAAAGCTATACCCTTACGGCAACCGGGGGAAATGAAAACACGCAATACATGGTTTCGGGTGGGTACTTCCAACAAGACGGTATCATCATCGGATCTAATTTCGATCGGTTCAACGTGCGGACCAATCTTGACACTCGTTTTAAAGACAAAGTAAAATTGGGAGTGAGCACTGGCTTTTCCCGGAAAGACGAAACCATCACACTTCAGGATGGTGGTGATGGTGTAATATCACAGGCTGCACAAATGGCGCCTCATATTCCGGTGCGAAACTTTGATGGAAGTTATGCGGGCCCGAGTCAACAAGAACTTTCTTCACAAGTGGGTTCTAATCCAGTGGCACTTGCACTTCTAAGAAATAACACGGTACTCAACAACAGGCTCATGACGAACATGTATGTTGATTTTGAGGTTATCAAAGGGCTAAGTTTCAGGTCTGAGATTGGTATGGACTATAGTACCACACTTAATAAAGCCTTCCTGCCTACCTATGAATGGGGACGCGTGAGCAATACCATTAGTCAATTAGGGCAAAGGTTGGATCAGAATTTCTTCTGGGTATGGAAAAACTACGCCACATACAACAAGACTTTTGGCAGCCATGAATTTACCGCGATGGCAGGGTTGGAAGCCCAGAAAGGTCGTTGGGAAAATATGATTATCTATAAGTTCAATGTTCCGAACGACTTGCCTGTGGTCAGTCAGGGAGATGTTAACGAGAATTTTCCTCCTACCGGAGGAATTGAATGGTTTTCCCTTTACTCACAATTTGGCAGAATAAATTATAACTACAGTGATCGCTATCTGTTAACGGCAACCATTCGTAGAGATGGTTCTTCCCGTTTCGGAGCGAATAACCGTTGGGGGATATTTCCTTCGGTATCAGGTGCCTGGCGTATTTCCAATGAAAGCTTCTTTCCACAAAACGATGTGTTAAGCAATCTCAAATTAAGGGTGGGATGGGGACAAACGGGCAATCAGGAAATTGACAACTATGCGTTTGGCTCTCCACTGACTACCCAGCAATCGTATTTTGGGCCTGCGGTACGTAACAGTGCCTACTCCAATCCGGATGTACAATGGGAATCCACCGCCATGGCCAATATTGGATTGGATGCAGAACTTTGGGGTGGCCGTGCTACACTTACGATTGAAGCTTATAACAAAGTCACAGACAAAATGCTACTTCGTGTGCCACTGCCTGCAACCTTTGGAAACGAGGTGCAGGGGCCACAGGCAAATGTTGGTAGTATGACAAACAAGGGGATTGAATTTACGGTAACCACTGTAAATATTGATAGGGGAAATTTTAAATGGACATCCGATGCAAACCTATCCATAAACCGCAACAATATAACGGATATGGGTGGCACAACCATTTTCAGAAATCTCTATTGGTACCCAGGGTTTGAAACAGCAACCATGACAAGGGCTGGTTATCCGGTTGGACAATTCTATGGATTCGTAATGGAAGGGATTTTTACTTCCGCGGAAGAAATTTTAAATCATGCTGTTCAAATCCAGGCACCCAATTCAATAACACCCGAAAATCCAAATGGTGTTAACCTGATAGAAAGAACCCAGGGCTTATGGTTGGGCGATATTAAATGGAAGGACGTGAACGGGGATGGTGTAATCGACAGTCGCGACCAAACGGTAATTGGTGATCCTAATCCAGACTTTACTTTTGGATTCAATAACTCGTTAACGTATGGTCCGTTTAGTTTGGATCTGTTTATCATTGGTTCTATAGGTGGAGACATTCTTAATTATTCACGCGCCCGAAATGAACAGATGATTGGAAACTTTGACAACCAATCCATGACCGTTGTCAACCGGGCACGTACCCAATTAAAACCGGATGGCCTTGACATCAACAACATCGATGATGTAGAATTAATCAATCCGGAAACAAACATGCCGCGATTTGACAATGGCGGGGAAAATCGTAACCACTACATGTCATCACGATGGATTGAAGACGGAACTTATGTAAGGCTTCAAAATGTAAAATTTAGCTATAACCTTCCTCAGACATTACTTAGTAAAGTTAAAATAGCAAACATGCAGGTTTATGCCAACATCCAAAACCTGGCAACCTTTACCAAATACAAAGGACTTGACCCTCAAATCGGTTCTTTTAACCAAAGCGCATTAATGCAGAATGTTGATATGGGTCGCTATCCGGCACCGCGTGTGTATACATTCGGAATTAATGTTGACTTCTAAAATGACTACAACTATGAAGAAATACACAAAATATTTTCTGACTGCAGTACTACTGGTTGTACTCAGCGCATGTAGCGAAGATTTCCTGGAATATGTTCCGGAAGACAGACCAACCGTAAATTCCTGGTATCGCAATGAAGGTGAAATACGCCAGGCCACAGCGTCATTATACGGACGCGTTTGGTGGAGCATTAATGACCAGTTCAGTTGGCTTACCGGTGATGTAATGGCCGGTGACATCCACCACAATTGGGATGCTGAAGGACAGTTCTTTTATATGTCGTTCAATGAATCAAACCAATATATTGGTCAGGGCTGGCAAGGCTTTTATGATGTAATATCCTTCGCTAACCTGATCATTGACGACATGCCTACCATTGCCGGAGGCTATGGGGTCGATCAAACTGTTATTAATGAAGGGTTGGGTGAAGCAAGGTTTATGCGTGGGCTGTCCTACTTTATGTTAGTGGAGTATTGGGAAGAAGCACCCATTATTGAACGGGCGGCAGAAAAAGTTGCCAATGGCGAACTATTGTTGCCTAAAAATACCGCAGCAAGTTTGTATGAATTTGCCCGCAGGGATTTGGCATTTGCAGCCGAAAACCTTCCGGCAACAGACGATCCGGGAAGGGTTACGCAATGGGCTGCCAAAGGGTTGCTGGCCAAGCTTCATCTTTCCCTGGCCCAGCGAAGCATAGGCGGTGGTGGAATTGGATCCGCCAATGATTTTACACTTGCCGCAAATTACGCAGCAGATGTGATCAACAACAGTGGCAGGTTTTTAAGCCCCAATTATGAGGACTTGTTTAAAGTTCAAAATGAGCACCATCCCGAAATTCTTTTTGCGCCACAGCTTATAAATGGTGGCTGGGGATTTGGCAGCAGCCGTCAGGCACGTTTTGCCCGGAGTACAATTGTTACCGGAGATGCAACCGCATGGGGTTCAGGAAAATGTGCTACGGTAAGTCTGATTAGTGCAGTTGCTGCAAATGCAGGAGGAAAGACAGATCTGCGGAGAAAAGCAATCTATATGCAAAATGGCGATTTCTATGATTACATCGCTACCGAAAATGGTGGCTATACATACAATATTGTTACGCGCGATGTCGAAAATATAGCCGTAGAGGGAGCTACCCCTACGCTTACTAGCTTGAAGAAACAAATTGTAGGTAACGATAAAGACAATGGTGGTTATGCAATTACGAACCAGGACTCGCCATTGGACATTTACTATTTGCGTCTCGCAGATGTGTACTTGTTATACGCTGAAGCATTAATGGGTGCGAACAATGAATTGACCGGAGGTCCCGGACTTGATAAATTCAATGAAGTAAGGGCAAGGGCAGGTCTCGATCCGCGAGCATCCGTTACGTTTGAACAACTCTTTAATGAAAGGAGAATTGAACTTGCTCTGGAGGCACAATCATGGATTGATATCAAGCGCAGGTACTACCGCAATAACCAGGATGCAATCGATTACCTGAATGCACAAAACCGCACCGACATATATTTTCGAATTGACACGAACGATGCGCTTGAAAATGACCCTGCCGGGTATGAACTCGTTCCGGCTGGAACCACATCACCAAACGACAATCAAAATACTGATCCTGTTGTGGTGTTTACAACTTCCAGAATGAGATTGCCCATCCCGGGAAACCAGGTGGTCATTAATCCGTTGCTGGCGACTGATCAGGAAGCTGTAGAGTATGAATTCAACTAAAATCCGCATGAACATGATGAAACTAAAGACATATTTAATTGGAACACTCATTCCATGCTTACTGATAAGTGTGCTCCTGATTCCAACTGCATGCGAAATGACTGGAGATGGATCTATTATAGAAACGCCTGATGGCCCCCCTGTAATTGACTATATCCGGATGGCAAATCCTGAAACTGCAGATTCGTTGATCGCCAGCGCTACGTTGGGCACCGGTATTGTAATTATGGGAAAAAACCTGGGCGGAACACGGGAGGTTTGGTTTAATGATCAAAAGGCCGTTGGACTAAACCCCACATGGGTTACCAACCGCAATGTTTTTGTGAACGTACCAAGCTTTGCACCCGATGTTGTTACTGACAAGATGTACCTGATTGATGCGGAAGGAAACTCACTTGAATATCCTTTCGTGGTGGCCATACCACCACCCCTTGTTACCAGTGCTCGGAATGAATGGCCACAAGAGGGTGAAAACCTGGTTATCAATGGCAACTACTTTTTTGATCCTGTAACAGTTACGTTTACCGGAGGCGTTGAAGGTGAAGTAGTATCGGTAAGTCAATCACGTGTAGAAGTTACCGTTCCGGAAGGAGCTGAAGAGGGACCTATCACCCTTACCACAAATTTTGGTGAGATTGAATCAGGCTTCCATGTTTGGGACTCACGCAACATCATCCTGAATTTTGATGACAAGGTTGGAAATGGTTGGCGAATTGGATTACGAGAAAATACTGAGAACCCAATTGATGGGAATTATCTGGTAATTCGTGGAGATATAGCAGCCAACCAACGCGATGAAGGCCCGGGTGCACCTTCTGAATCACCCTATTGTATGGAGTTCTGGGGCGGTCCTGCCGGACGTACCGAAAATTTTTACCCCTTGTACCCCAATTCTTATCGGGATTACGTAGTGAAATTTGAAGCGAAAATCAAAAACTGGTATGGCGGATACCTGAACCTTTGTTTATCAACACCCGACCATGCAGGAAGTAACCAGGAAATATGGAGCAACAGCTTAAATGCCCGGGGCATCTGGGGGCCATGGGATAGTTCAGGTTCCGAAGTAACCACTGACGGAAGTTGGATCACCGTAACCATTCCGATGACACAATTCCAATATTATATGGGTACGCAAGGTGATAATAATACGGTAGTGTATACACCTGATCAGCCATTTGTAGAGACCGCAGCAGGTTCCTTCAGTACATGGTTTCTCGGGTCACCGGAAAACAACGATAATAACGTTGAGTTCCATATTGACAACATTCGTTTTGTAGAATTTTAACCCCTTCAAGGATGAAAAAAAATCTTAAGTACAGCATATACTTCCTGGCCATGGTGTGCTCGATTTGCAGCCTCAGTTTCCTTACTTCGTGTGAGGAACCGGAAAATCCAAGTGAGGTTGTATTATTGAGTTTTGGGCCTTCAGGTGTGAACCATGGCGATGAAATTACCTTTTTCGGGCAAAACCTTGATAAGGTAACCGCCATTGTTCTTAAACCCAATGTGGAGATTCCTAAAAGTTCGTTCAAATCTGTATCGTCTGAACGGATCAATATTATTGTACCTGTAACTGCTGAAGCCGGAATAGTACTATTAAAAACACCACAAGGCGACATCGAAAGCAAAACTATACTGAATTTCAATGTACCGGTTGTTATTGGAAGTATCACCGCTGAAGCAAAGCCGGGAACCAACATCACCATTACAGGTGAAAACATAAACTGGATTGAGGACATTACTTTTCCAAGTGATCTGAAGATTCTAAAAGATGACTTTGTCAGTCGATCTCCTACCGAAGTAGTGGTTACCGTACCTATGGAAGCACAAACAGGGTTTCTGATATTCACCCTGGGTGGAACATCGGGCATGACGTTTGGCACTGAAGAGCAACTGATCGTTACACTACCTGCTGTAACTTCACTTGCACCTACTTTGCTTAACCATACTGAGGAATTAACCATTACCGGTACCGACTTGGATTTGATAACTTCCATTGTTTTTGGTGGGGATATAACAGCAACAACTTTTGTAAGTCAATCTGAAACGGAGATTGTAGTGGCTGTTCCTGTGGGTGCAAAAGCGGGGACGGTCACGTTAAAGCAAGCTTCACCGATCGATATTGTAACAACAGGGACAATCACAATTGTACTACCTGCTGGAACTTCCGTTACGCCTTCACCTGCTGTGCCCGGTACGGATAACATAACCATTACTGGTACCAACCTTGATTTGATTGCAGAGCTAACGTTGCCTTCAGCGACCCCCATCCTGGCATCAGGTTTTGTTAGCCAGTCAGCTACTCAAATTGTATTGGCAGTACCGGAGGGAACGAAATCAGGAGGAATTGTTTATAAGACCATTTATGGCTATTCAGATAACCTGGGCATAGCGGTTGTTGTGCCGGGTGTGGGGCCTGCTCCATTGCCATTCACACTTTATGATGAGGCTATAGCCGCTGGAGGGGGCAACCAGAGTTGGGACGGCACCTCCGTTCTTGCCAGTACCGAACAATTTTATTCCGGTGACGTTTCTTGGAAATTTACGACTACGGCAGCGGGTGGGCTTTCCGGAGGAAATATAACTGCCATGGACGTTACAAGTCAGGAGTCCTTTATTTTTGCCTTGTATGGTGGTGATCTGGGTGGTGCGAGTAGCGTGAATGTGGCAGCTATTCTCAACGATAAATGGGATAGCTACAATGCCGTCCAATTAACGCCCGGCCAGTGGACAGAATATGAAATACCGATGAGCAGCTATCCGACTGTGGATTTTTCACAAATCGTAAGATTTGCATTTAAGGTAGAGGGGATTTCCAGTTCGACTATTTATGCCGACTATGTAGGCTTTGGTGCGAAAACCACACCTGCACCTTTGGATCTAGTTGTGTTTGATAATGTCCTTGCCGATGGACTTGAAGTTGGTGGCTGGGGCGAGGACTATTCAGACTTTGCTAATACAGAAGTGTATCGTAGGGGCAGAAATGCCCACTCCATAAAAGTAGATTTCCCTGGCGGCTGGGGTGGCGGTGGCCAGATAGTGGTACCAGATGGCGAAGACAATATGTCTTTGGCCGGTATGACCAAGTTTGCTTTTTCGGTCTATGGAGGTGAAGGCTCAAATGGCGTACAGATTCAGGTGAACCTTAAAGTAGATGCAGATAATCCAAAAACGGTCACTTTGAAAGAAGGTGAATGGGTGGATGTGGAAATACCTATTTCCGATTTTGCTGCCATCACGGAGTTCAAAGAAATCTGGTTCCAGGATAGAGGTACTGCTGTTACTGTATATATAGACAATATTGGTTTCAGAGAATAAATAATAGAAAAAAACCAACCACATCGTCTTCATTGATGAGGTTGGATTGAACTTTTAAAAATTTAATCAGAGATAAAGAACTGGTTAGTACCTGGTTCTTTATCTCTTGCTTTTTATCTAAAAACATTTTTTTAACATTCACACCAGATTTGTATGCATCGAAAATTTGAGCTTTTTGAAATGAATATCCCCAAGCTGATTATCAGTACATGTTGTCTTATCGTTATCGGGCTTTTGGTCTCCTGTGACAGCAATACACCAGAGCCAAATCCACCGACTGTTTCGGACAGCATAGCCATAACCGTAAAACTGGCGAATAAACAACAGGAAATGATAGGCTTTGGAGGTGCACTTACCTGGTACAGCAACTGGCTAACGACCCATAATAAAGTAAATGAAATTGCCGATCTGATGTTTACTGATCTGGGTATTGATATTATCCGTTTAAAAACATGGTATTATCCTGATAATTACCCAGCCAATAAAGAAGTCAGTAACATGTCAAGCAACAGTAGCAATGATTACGCAAAAGCCCATTGGGATGCCACCAATCAGCTATACACACTGGCAAAAGATCGAAACCCCAATGTAAAAATCCTGTTGACTTCGTGGGGCCCACCCGTATCATTGAAAGACAATAACAATTTGAGGGAAGGCACGCTTAAGAAAAGTGAAGACGGGTTTATGTACGATGAGTTTGCCGAATATTGGAATGATCTTTTGGATTACACCCCGTTTAATCCTGACTATGTCGGCCTTCAGAATGAGCCTACATACACAAATCCAAACTGGACAACCTGCAGGTGGTCTATTAATGAAACCTCTGTTCTTCCGGGGTATAATATAGCCCTCAACAAGGTGTACGACAAAATAAAAGACCGGGCACATCTACCGTTGTTGATTGGGCCCGAGTCGCAGGATGTACCGACCTATGGCCCTTTTGTGAATGTTTTGAAGGACAATCCGAATTGCGCCATGTTTGGCTGGCACCCCTATAATATCAATTCAAGCACTTCGGGCGCATCCATTACGGCTTCATTGAACAACGTGGCCGGCTTTTCAACAAAGCCTAATATGATGACCGAGTTTTCGGATAACCTCTCGTGGTTTAATACGGCCTTGTTTATCCAGGAGTCGTTGGTCCGTGCCAACACATCGGCTTATATTTATTGGAAGCTCATGTGGGCTACTCCCGCTTCTGGCGAAGATGCAGCGATGATCAGTACCGGTTCCAGCCCTACATCGCCCTACGTGGTTACACCTTATTACCATCTGATCAAACATTTCTCAAAAAACATAGATGCAGGATATTTTCGAGTAGAAACGACTACATCAACTACACCCGTATCCGATCTGGCAACATCAGCCTTTGTAAATCAAGACAATACAAAAGTCACCATTATTGTAATCAACCGGGGTACTGCGGCCTCTAAAGTACATTTTGTTGCCGAAGGCAAGACTGCCACAGGCATTAGCGTGGTGCAAAGCAAGGAAGGAAGCTATTACACTTCGGTAGAGACAACTTCCCCAACAACATCTTTAAGCCTTCCGGCCAAATCTATAACTACGGTGGTACTTGATATATAGTATTGGCAATGTTTAGACAGTTCTTTTTTACCCTGGTTTGCGTCCTCGTTTTTCTGCGGGCGTTTTCCCAGGTAGATGATGATGCAACCGAAAAAACAAAGACACTTTATTCTAACTTAAAGGCCATTCAAAATGCGCCTTTCTTTTTATTTGGCCAGGAGTTTTTCAACAGCTTTCAATATAGCTCCGGTAGTGCGCATGGTGATAAAACATATTCCGATTGCTTTTCTGTAACAGGTGCCCATCCCGCTGTACTGGGTTCAGATTTTCATTATTATCTCGATAAGAATGCAACGGAAAGAAATTACCATACCGAAGCGGTGAAGTGGGCCTATCAACAAGGGCTGGCCATAACTTTCGATTGGCATTTGTCAGGCAAGGGAACCACTACTTATGAGTACCGTGAGGCAACAAAAGATTTAGCGGACAACATCGTTGCGTTTCCGGATGGCGAAGACCGCGAATGGTTTTTTGGCGAACTCGATAAAGTAATTGACATCATCAACAATGATCTGGTAGTGGATGGTGAAAAAATACCAATTGTATTCCGGCCGTTCCATGAAATGAATGGCGGATGGTTTTGGTGGGGCACACAGGCAACCACCGCTGCGAATTATAAACTGTTGTATCAACTTACAGTGGAATATGTGAAGGAAAGGACAACAAGTGTTTTGTTTTGCTGGTCGCCCAATACCCCAACGAATTTTAATTATTATCCGGGCGATGATTATGTGGATGTGCTGGGGCTTGATGCCTATGAAATCAATGCCACAAGCTTTCGGCAAAACATGGCGCTCATTGTTGATCACGCACAGGCAAATAATAAAGTGGCCATCTTCAGTGAATCCGGATTCCGAAACGATGGTACCAATGGCGATATGGCCTCTAAATATTGGAAGGATACCATTATCCCTGCTATTGTTGATGATCCTTCCGGCAAAGCAATTAAAATTGCGTGGTTGCTTACGTGGATCAATGCAAGCTGGTCGGTACCCTATGTGCCACATCCAACAAGTACCGTTGCTGCAAAGCAAAGTTTTATGGACTTTAAAAACCTGAGCTATACAATTTTTAGTGATGAAGTTCAAAATATGTATGAACTCTGGATAATTGTAGCAGTGCCTCAGGAGTTGGATGAGCAGAAAAAAAACATGAAAATATTTCCGGTGCCTGCACACACAAATTTCACTATTCAACTGGAGGGGTTTGCAGGGCCCTCAAGAATCAGTATCCATGATATGACAGGCAGGGTTGTTTTTGAAACTGAAATGTATGGAAAGGAACTGACCCTGGCAGTTGATGGTCTTCCTGCCCCCGGTCTTTATTTAGTGCGGGCAACAGACTATTCAAAGTCAATCAGCAAAAAACTGATTGTCCAACGATGATCGTACAAAGGGGTTTTCGGATTATCAGAAATAAGTCGTAAATTCTCCGCTTAAACCTGGTCAGGAAAATTTGTATGCGTTTTTATTGTGCCATTGTCAGCTTCTTTTTTGCTATTGGTTTTGCCAGTGCGCAGCCGGAAGATTTGCGCAACAAGAATATCGCGTTCGATCAACTCCTTAAAGACCCTAGTTTATTGCAGAGTTCGATCAATTGTATTTTGCAAGACCGGGATGGCTTCATTTGGGTGGGCACATGGTCGGGCCTTATCCGGTATGATGGATATAACACCACTATTTTTCATTCTGAAGATCTTCCCGGAAAAATAAGAAGCAATAAAATTTTAGAAATCTATGAGGATCGTAAAGGGTTTTTATGGATAGGAACGCACATGGGCGGATTGTTTCGCTATGATAAGAACAAAAATTTTTTCGAGCATTTTGTAAATGACCCGGGCGATATAACCAGCCTGAGCAACAACAATGTGTGGGCTATCCAGGAAGATGGCAGCGGGAATTTATGGATAGGTACAGAAGAAGGGTTGAATATTTTGCAACCGGGTGATTCTTCTTTTGTTCGGATATCACGATCAACCGCTCCTTCTTTTAGTTATGATTTTGTAACGGACATCTTGCTTTCTTCCAGGAATGAATTGTGGATTGCCACTGAATTTGGGTTGAATAAATTGACCATTTCGGAAGAAAAAGGTGAGCAAAAATATTCCTTCCACAGGTTCCTTTATCAGGAGGATGTCCCCGGTATTTCGTTGCACAATTATATCTATCAACTGGAGGAAGTGATGATGGATGGTGTTTCAACCTTATGGATGAGTACCAAAAAAGGACTTAAGACATTTGAAGATGGTGGGTTAAAAAATTATATGAAAGAAGATATGCCCCTTAGCCATAGCTTTTTTCGAAGCCTGCTTGCTGTTAATGGTAAGGAACCTTTTCTGATAACAGGATCGGAAACCGGAATTTCTTTTTTTGATCCACGGAGCAGAAAATTCACAGAACCCTTGAACCGACAGCAGAATGGTGTCAACTTTAGCCATGGTTCGATCTCCTTCTTGTACCTTGACAAAGGTGGCGTTTTATGGGCCGGGACCAAGAAAGGATTGAATAAGTTCGACACGTATACAAAAGAATTTGAGTCCTTTATCACCGCTCAATTTGATCCTACTAAAGGTATTATCACGGGCATCCAACCATCAACACGGGGTGGCTATTGGGTCTCTACGATTGGCGGTGGTTTGTTTAAATTTGACAGCCTTAACGCCTATAAAAAATATAAGATCACAGCCCAGGGTGGGAATGATTTTACCGAATTCATTCAGACTATGTTTTCTGACAGAAAAGGAAATCTGTGGATTGGAACAGCGGGGGGTGGAGTGTACCATTTTGATGAAAGCAAAATCCTTAAGGAAGGGGAGATCTCAACGTTCAAACGTTTTTATACCGGCTCCCCCGAACCGTTGCAAGATGATTACATCATGTCGTTAGCAGGAGATGATGAAGGGAATGTTTTCGTTGGGTCCTGGAGTGGCGGGTTATCTAAAATTACAGCGAAGCATGAAATTGTCAGGTATGAACATCCTGCATTGGTGAGTGCACCACTCGTGGTATTATATGCAGATCACTCCGGCTTTGTATGGATTGGAACACGGGGAAATGGTTTTTACCGATTTAAAGAAAACCTTGCAGGGTTTGATGTCGAGCATTTCAAAACTGGAAGCAGTGAAAACCACATTAGCAATAATTTCATTAATGCCATTTACGAAGACCATGCAGGCATGTTATGGATTGCCACCGATGATGGATTGAATTCATTTGATAGGAGGAACAAAACTTTTAAGAAACACCAACTCGATGGCGGCCCCAGTAATAATGTGATCGCCAGTATTTTGGAAGATGACCTGGGAAAGTTGTGGTTGGCACACTGGAATGGTTTGTCGGTGATTGATCCTGCGGATGAAGAGTGGATCCGGAATTTTGATACCAACGATCACATTATGGGCGGTTTTTTCTACAGCAATGTTTGTATGAAAAATTCTGATGGACTTTTATATTTTGCCGGGTCAGTAGGATTTAATGAGATCAATCCAAATAAGATCGGAAGAAACCCCAATACATATCCGTTGGTCTTTACCAATTTTGAATTGTTTGGGAAATCGGTTTTGTACGGACAGGAAATTAACGGACGGGTTTTGCTCGACAACCCCCTTCAGAATGATTCGCATATAACATTGAAACATTATGAAAATTCAATAGCGTTTGAATTTGCCTCACTTGATTATGCCGCCCCACAAAAAATCCGGTATGCCTATATGTTGGAAGGTTTTACCGACAGTTGGAGTTATACTTCCAGTGAAAGAAGGTATGCTAACTATACCAATTTAAACAGTGGCAGTTACATCTTCAAAGTTCGCGCCACCAGCACCGATGGGGTATGGAGCGAAGTGGTGAGCAAAGTATTCATTACCATTTACCCACCGTGGTGGAGGAGCCCGTGGGCGATCGTTGTATATGTGTTGATTACAATTGGTGTACTATATGGATTCCGGAAATTGATCCTGATCCGCGCCAATTTTATGCACGACATAAAACTGGAACGGCTACAGCGTGAAAGCTTGGAAAAACTGAACAAAGCAAAATTGCAATTCTTCACCAATGTATCGCACGAATTCCGAACACCGCTTACCCTCATCCTTGGCCCCGTGCAGTCGCTACTCGAATCAACAGACCTTGGCAAAAGTGTGCGCGACCATATTTTAAGTATCAGCAACAATTCCCATCGGTTGCTGCGGTTGGTGAACCAACTCCTTGATTTTCGCAAAGCAGAATCAGGGAATATGGAATTGAAAGTTTCGGAAGGAAACCTGGCGCGGTTTGTCAAAGAGATCAAACTTTCATTTGCCGACCTGGCGGAAAAAATCGGGATTGATTTGCAGCTTGAAACTTCATCCGAAGTAATCAAAGTGTGGTTCGACCGTGACCATTTTGAAAAGATACTGTTCAACTTGTTGTCAAATGCATTTAAGCATACACCTTCTGGTGGAAGGATTTGCATCACATTAAAAGAATATACAGACAAGGTGGTGCTAACAGTCCAGGACAATGGCAGCGGAATCAAACAAGAACACTTTGATAATTTGTTCCAGACGTTTTTCAGTTATGATGAAGACCGCCACCATACAGGAACGGGCATTGGGCTTGCCTTGACCAAGAGCCTGGTGGACATGCACCATGGCATGATTGAGGTGATCACCGAGCAAGGGAAGTTTACCCAATTTGTGATCACGTTGAAAAAAGGCTCAAGCCATTTTGATGCAAGTGAAATCCAGCACTTCTCCGATGATATCGAGTCCATGGACCATTATCCATCGTTGATGCAGGTAGAGCTGGATGAAATCCCGTTTGAACAACCAGAGGAGGCCGTGGAGTTGGATCCGGACTTGCCGAAGTTGCTCATTGTGGAAGACAATATCCAGGTGCGCCTGTATATCAAGTCTATTTTCAAGAAACAATATACACTGTTCGAAGCAGCGAATGGCGAAGAGGGTTGCCAGATAGCAAATGATGTGATTCCCGATATTATCATCAGCGATATCATGATGCCGGTGATGGACGGCATCTCGTTGTGCAAGAAGTTAAAATCAGGAAAGGTAACGTCCCACATCCCGGTGATTTTATTGACCGCACGTACTTCGTTGATTTTTAAAGTGGAAGGTCTTGAAACAGGTGCAGATGATTATGTTTCAAAACCATTTAACCCAAAAGTGTTGGAATTGAAAGTCCGGAATTTGATCCGGATGCGCACCAAGCTGCATGAGTTCTTCAATGACAACCGTAAGCTCGTAGTAGAGCCAGCGCGCATTGAACTTGCACCAACCGATGAATTATTTATCCAACAAGTGCTGCAAAGTGTGGAAACCAATATGGCCAACTCGGAATACTCGATTGACACACTCTGCCAGGATGTAGCGATGAGCCGCACACAATTGTACCGGAAGCTAAAAGCCATTACGGGGTTATCGGCAAATGAATTTATACGTTCGATCCGGTTAAAACGTGCAGCGCAGTTGTTGAGCCTGGGGCAACTGACCGTAGCAGAAGTTACCTATGAAGTTGGCTTTACGGATTTGCCCTACTTTCGGGAATGTTTTAAAAAAATGTTTGGCGTGAACCCATCCGAATACGCAGCGTACGCAAGCAATATTTAACAGGAGGCCTTTTTTGAGATGATGCTTTCTTTTTTAAATTTAATCGCAGCATCCCATTCATAATCAATTTTAACCGTTCGCGATTTTTTTTAAAACAAGGCATGACGGAATAGGAGTAGTCCCGGTTTTTGGTTTGGTTATTTGAGAAAAGAATGGTTTTTTAACAAAGCTTTAGTTGCTAAGCCTTCGCTACCTTGATTTTTTGATATGACAACAACCAAAATAAAAAGTATTGAAAGGTTTTTTTTGAATACCCTGTTGAGGATTGTGATAGCCGGGGTTTTTCTAATTCTCACATCCAACTTAATATTCTTTCCGGAAGATATTATCTCTATTTCTATCTCAGTGGGAATTTTGTTTACGGGTTTTTTTTCGTATATCCTTCGAAATAAATATCCAACAATGTCGGTCTTAATCCTTACCAGCGTTGCCTTGGTGGCCATGTGCTACCAGCGATTAACGATCCCCAACACTTCGACTACTTTATCTGTAGTACTTATTGTTGGTTTTATTTTCTCGGTAATGCTAAAGGGAAGGACCTTGTGGGTGATGCACGGTATCACTTTTTTAATTCTCAATACAATATTTATACTGAAACATAAAGATGCAGTCACGGCTGCGATTACTTATTCTACCCTTTACTTTATTATTATCTATGCAACGGCTGTTTTAAAATCCAGTTATGACAGGATTCATCAACACCTGCGAAACACAAACCTTGAACTCCATGACAAGTCAAATGAAGTGCTTGCGCAAAATGAAGAATTGCATCAAGTGAAAGATAGCCTGAATGCCTTGAATGCGGATTTGGAAGAGATCGTAAATGAGCGAACGCAAAAGATCCAAATCCAAAACGAGATATTGGTAAAGTACAATTACTCTAATGCCCATCATTTAAGAGGGCCGGTGGCGCGGTTGCTTGGGCTTGCTTCCCTGTATGAAATCGACTCGGGCCTGGAGGCTGATTTCATCATTAAGAAAATGGTGAACGAAGCAAGGGATATCGATAGTGTGGTGCAGCAAATCAACGACTTGTTGGAATCTGATGACAAGCTATGAATAGTAGAAGCTGATTTGTAACTACACCTTCTGTAAGGGGTACCGGATTTTTCAATCATGCGTAAAACTAAATCTTCATTATCTTCATCTATGTTTTGTTCATTTCAAATTGAGAGACATGCTGACCAACCTCCTGACCATTACATGGCGTACTTTAGTACGCAATAAGTTTCACACGTTCATTAATATTGCCGGCCTTGCCATTGGTGTAAGTGCCTGTATCGTAATCTTCTTAATTGTTCAATTTGAACTTTCGTTCAATAAAGGATTTCAAGGATACGGAACCATTTATCGGGTCCACTCTTCTTTCTCAGGTGTTTTTTCAGGCATTAATCGTGGTGTTCCTACTGCGGTTGGCACTGCCATCAAAGAGCAATTTACAGGTGTAGAGAGTGTGGCGCCTTTCTTTGTACTTGCCAGTAACGTAACTATACCGACTGAAACTGAACTAAAGGATATGGAGAGACAAGCCGATGTGGTGTTGGCTGAGCCTTCTTTTTTTGATGTGTTTACGGAATATGAATGGATTGTGGGATCACCCCGGGCATTGGAGAAACCTTTTCAAACGGTGCTTACAGAAAGTAAAGCAAAAATATATTTTGGTGTGAGTGATGCGTCTGTTATGGGAAGAACGGTGATTTACCGTGATTCACTTTCTACAACAGTAGCGGGTATTGTAAAGGACTTGACTTTTAATACGGATATTGAATTCCGTGATTTTATCAGCTATAGTACCCTGGAAAGAAGCTGGCTTAATAAAAATTTCCCGCTCAATGATTGGTCCAGCGTAAACAGCAGCTCACAACTTTTTATAAAACTGCAAAAAGAAACCGGTATTGAAAAAATTGCAGGACAGGTTCCTCTGTTGGAAAGGCTTTATAAAGAGAATAGTGAATGGGATGTTGAAAATAGTTTTACCCTTCAACCGCTCTCGGACCTACACTACAATTCAAATACGGGAATCTTCGACAATAGCAGTCGATCACCTGCCCACTTGCCTACGCTCAGTGCTTTGATTGTTGTGGCGATTATGCTGCTGGTTATTGGTTCCATTAATTTTATTAATCTGGAAACGGCTCAATCTATTCGAAGGGCGAAGGAAGTAGGGGTACGAAAAGCCTTGGGCAGCAGCCAGGCCAGATTGATCATGCAGTTTCTTTCACAGAGTTTTATGATTACACTGGTGGCAGTTTTGCTCGCACTTCCTATTGTAAAATTAGCGTTGAAGTATTTTGATGAGTTTGTTCCGAAAGGAGTGGAATTAAACCTGGTTGCGCTTGCACCGTTTGTTCTTTTGTTGATCATTGTTGTAAGCCTTCTTGCAGGATTATATCCCGCCTTTGCACTTTCATCGTATTCGCCTGCTGTAGCGTTCAAAAACCAGGCGGTGGGCGGAAGGAATTCCGGCTCTATGTTTCTCAGGAAATCACTCATTGTATTTCAGTTTACGTTCGCCCAACTTTTGATCATTGCCACCCTTATTGTTGGATGGCAGGTGAATTACCTGCTTACGAGAAACCTTGGTTTTAATAAAGATGCGATCATATACTTTAATACCCCGTGGTATGCCAAACAGGAAAAGGCCATTGTATTGCGAAACGAATTGGAGAAGTTAGCGGGTGTTGCAAAAATCAGCTTAAGTGGTGCACCCCCGGCATCCAATGGGTGGAGCTCATCTACGGTTACGTACAAAGGAAAAGAAGAGATAAAGGCAAATGCATTTCAGAAATTTGGTGATGTCAATTATACCGGCATGTATGGGATTGAAATAATAGCTGGAAGAAATGTTTTGCCAAGTGATACAGCAAAGGAATTCCTGATCAACGAAACATTAATGAGGCATTTAGGTTTCACTAATCCGGTGGAGGTAATAGGTGAACAGATCGAATACAGTAAAAGCCAGATACCAATCGTGGGTGTGGTGAAGGATTTTCATATACAATCCTTACACCAAAAGATTGAACCTGTGATCATAGCGAATGCTATGAAGGGTTTTACCTGCCTGAATATCCAACTTTCGTCAGGGGATGGGGAAAAAACAAAAGCAACCCTTGCGGGTATTGAGGAGGTTTGGAAGACGATCTATCCGGATGATAAAATTAAAATCGAATTTCTGGATGAAACGATCAACAGTTTTTATAAATCAGAACAACGCACAACAAAGTTGGTGCGCACGGCCACTAGCCTGGCCATTGTTATCTCCTGTCTTGGATTGTTTGGATTGGCCTCCTATACTTCTACCCAACGCGCTAAGGAAATAGGTATTCGTAAAGTGTTGGGCGCCACGGCCCAAAGTATAGCATTTTTGCTTTCTAAAGATTTTGTGCAGCTCGTATTGGTTGCGCTGGTAGTGGTTTCACCTGTTGCGTGGTTTGGTGGAAAACAGTGGCTGCAAACCTATGCCTATCAGGTGGAAATAAGTGGGTGGTTGTTTATGGTAACGGCACTGGTGGCAATTGGCATTGCGCTGATAACGGTTGGCTATCAAACATTGAAAGCGGCCAATGGCAACCCTGTTAATTCGTTGCGCAACGAATAGGATTTTTTCGGATCAGTAGGTAGGATAGGCTTTTATTTTTGATCATGTCAGTGGGTGAGAACACTTCCAGATCAATTCATGAATATAGCGATCACGGCCACTGTTGTAATTGCCACTAGCAACAAAATAATACACAAAGCAGAAAGTGAAAAATACACAACACTTTTCAACTCCTCAGGAGTTGCTTCTTGTAGTTGCTTGTTGGATTCATTCATGATGGCCTTTCGTAATTATTTAGAAGTTATTCTGGCTTCGCGTGATTAGCGGGACAAATATCATCGCAAATCCAACGATGAAAGACAACCCAAGCAATACGTTTGAATTTGTATTCTGACGGAGTATCAATAGCGAGATAACAATAAAAATGAGCAGGATACCCGAACAGATGATGACCGTTACCAAAACTTTGTTCATTCTCTATTTCCGATTATATTTTTCATTTTTCCTCAGCGTTTACAGGGGCTCCTGATTTTTGAAGGGAGGGAAGTGTAATGGTGAATTTACTCCCCTGGCCCAATGAGGATGTCACCTGAACGTCTCCATTTAGTTTCTCAATCACTTCGTTTACGATGTAAAGCCCTAACCCTGCACCTTCACTTTTTTCTGTTGCACGGTAAAACATTCGAAAGACTTTGGTTTGTTGATCTTCAGGAATACCGATCCCGTTGTCTTCAATAATAAGGGTTGCCCCGGATGGTGTACTATCCACTTGAATGTTGATGAAAGAATTGTCTTTGTGGGGATCACGGTATTTGATGGCATTTGAGAGAAGGTTTGACAAAACAACAGAGAGCCGGTAAGCATCAGAAAAAAATGCATGTTCGTTTCCATGAATGGAAACGGTTATCCTGGTCTTATCGAACCCCTCCAGATAGTGAAGTTTTTCAATAGAATCATGGATCATTTTATCAAAATCAATAATTTTTAAAACTGTTTCAATTCTTGCATTGCGTGAATATTCAATGATTTCTTTAAGTGTTTCATCAAGGCGTTTTACACTACTCTCCATCATTTTAAAATAATGATCGTAGACTGGATCGCGGTCACGTTGATCTCTATTCGCGAGGTTCAATAATCCCAACACGGACATTAGTGGCGCACGTAAATTATGGGAAACACTATATACAAAGCTGTCCAGTTCTTGATTGATTTTTGTTAATTCTTCATTCTTGAGCCGGAGTGTTAATTCTGCCTTTAATTTTTCAGATTGAAAGCTACGCTGTTGAATTGCACTGGATATTGCCTGTGGCAACCGTGTGAGATTGGACTTTAGAACATAGTCATCGGCCCCCAGCTTGATACAGTTGGCAGCAAATTCTTCTGATACAGTACCGGTCACCAATATAATCGGGACGATCACCTGTGCCCGTTTGCATATACGCAACGCTTCGGTCGAACTAAATTGAGGCAAGGCATGATCGGATAGGATCACATCAAAGGCGGTGGTACGGATGCGATCCACAAAGTCTTTGCGGGATTCCACGCGCACCAGGTTTACTGAATAGTCAGCTTTACGAAGCACACGTTCCACCAACTCCGCATCATCCGGATTGTCTTCTAAATAGAGAACATGTAAGTGTTCTTGTTTTTTCATCACGATGGAGGTTGGTTAATGAGCATCCAAAACAGGCCAAGTTGAGCAACGGCATCTTGAAATTTTTCAAACTCAACCGGCTTAACTATATACGCATTCACTCCTAATTTGTAACTTTCAACAATGTCCCTTTCTTCTTTTGAAGAAGTAAGCACAACAACAGGTATAACCCGTTTTTCCGGATCTTCCTTTATTCGTTTTAGGATTTGAATGCCGTCTACTTTAGGCATCTTCAAATCCAACAGGATAAGTTTTGGCAAAGGGTCTGATGCCTGTCTAAACAGGTATTCCATGGCTTCTTCCCCATCGGCAATGTGGTGAAGACGGTTTGCTAGATTTTTTTTCTTTAATGCACGAATTGTCAACTCAGCATCGTCAAAATTATCTTCTATCAAGAGTATTTCAATAGCGTCCATATTAATCATTTGTAGCGTGATTGGAAATTGAAAAATAAAAAACAGCACCCTCGTGTGGCGTTGCTTCAGCCCAAATCTTTCCATTGTGGCGGGTGATGATCCGGTGCACCAACGCAAGGCCCACACCCGTACCTTCAAATTCGGATGTGTTGTGAAGGCGTTGAAAAACATTGAATAGCTTATTGTAATATTTCATATCGAATCCTACACCATTGTCGCGAATGTAAAAGACAACTTTGCCCTCTATTTCGGTATTCCCTATTTCAATTGCTGGTTCACTTGTGCTTCGGGTATACTTCAGCGCATTGGAAATCAAATTGATCCAGACTTGTTTCATCATATTAATGTCACCCTGTATTTCATTGAGTGGTAATATGGTAATGTATTTTTTCAATGCTGTATTGCCTTCAGTAATTTCCTGAATGGCTTCTTCCACCTGTAATTGCGTATTGATCCGGGTAATAAATAGTTCTTTTCGACCAATCCGCGAAAAATCCAATAAGTCATCAATCAGTTGGCCCATTCGACTTGCATTTCGCATTACTTTTTCCAAAATCCGATTTCCTTCTTCTCCCAGCGTCTGATTGTAGTCTTCGTTTAAAACCTGGGAAAACCCAAGGATCGAACGCAAAGGGGCGCGAAGGTCGTGGGAAACCGAATAGGTGAATGCTTCTAATTCATTATTGACAAGTTGCGTTTTTTGTTCCGCTTCTATCCGGGAGTGGAGTGCGCGATTGACAACAATAAAAACCACACACAAGATTATTAAAGCCACGGCAATGAGGAAAAAAAAAGTGATTTGGAAACGTCCCATTTCTATTTCACTCCGTGCAATACGTTGCTCCAAAAGGGAGCTCTCTTCAATTAGTAATTCATTGAGGATTGTTTCTATTTTATCGCTTACTTCCTGATTGGATGCAAGAAGCGGTTTGGCGATATCCCCAAACGAGGAAATTGACCGCTGCTCAATAAGCATTTGATGTAAATCAAGTTTCCTGCGTCCGATTTTCCGAAGGCTATCCAGGCGTAGTTGCTGGGCAGAATTGTCGCGGGTAAGGGTTATTAGGTTAGTGTAATGAACCGTGGCTTGTTTTAGCTCATCATTGTGGATTTGTAATTGCGTGCTATCCTTCGTGAGCATGTACCAAGCGATCGCGTTTTCAAGCGTTATGGAGTTTGATTTGGCTTGTTCAATATGATAGAGAACCTGTGTAGTTTGGAAAATGGCAAGCCGTGCAAGCGCAACCTGTTGATTGTTGCGATAGGTATACCAGCCTAATGCGAAGAGCGCAACAATGCTTAAAGCAAAACCAACGATTACCCGTTTGTTTGTATGCAATTCCATCCTTTTCGTTTACAGTTAAACACAAGTCCCCAGGGGGACTTAAATCAGATGGGCTCTAATTGGTTGAAGATACACTATAATATCTGGATGTGATCCCTCATGTAAGATTGGAGTAATAAATTCGTAAGGTTTAAGATTTTTTTGGGTTTTTATACATGAACGGCTCCTTTGCTGTGGAACGCTAATCCCTGTTTAGACCAGAAATAATCCTGATTTGAACTTCATAAAATTTTGACTTCAAATTATTGTCAATCATGCAGACCATGAATTGCTAAAAAATCGTGGATTCTTTATTATTGCTTCAAGTTTTAAAAATGATGTTCGGGGTGTAGCGCAGCCCGGTTAGCGCACCACGTTAGGGACGTGGGGGTCGGATGTTCGAATCATCTCACCCCGACTATTTGAAATTCAAATAATAACAAAAGCCTCTTTTTAGTATGAAAAGGGGCTTTTTGTTTTTGGCCGACCAACCAATAACAAATAATTTCAAACAAAAATGAGAACTAAACGGTGACCTAACGGTAGCAGCCTGTCATAATTTGTAGTTCAACATCAAAATTCCACCTGCTTCAAATACTGCTCGAACATAATTATCTTCTTCGCATCGGAGTTATTAAAGAGAAACGGGGCAACATCGTCTGCCATTGCTTTCATATCCAGTTTGCTGCATGTATCGAGTAGACGATCCTTTAGTGCTTTTGAGTCATTGATTTTCAATTTGAGTTCCAGGTATCCGTAGTCCAGCTTCGCGCCTTTTGAAAGCAGGAATACCACGTCAAAAAAATCACGACCCTTCGATCTTTTTCGATTGATAATGGCATAGCACTTCTGGGCAAGCAAAACATTTATCGGTGTTACCGGTATTTCGGTAAATACGTCAAACTTGTTCAGTATGTGTTTGTCGGGGGTAAATTGATAGTGCTGTGGTTCAGTGTCAAGCTGAACCAGCATTTTTTCAGATATATGTCCTGTCAGTCCTTCGTTGAAAAGTAGTTTGGGGAATTTGATGTAGCAGTGAAACGCGCCCTTGTAAACCGTTTTGATTTCGACTTCATATCCATCGCGTTCAAGGGTTGTCTTTATTGTCCCCGAGACGGTATCAAAGTGATCTTCTGTTAAACCACTGTTGTCAAAATCAAGGTCTTCTGAAAAACGTTGGTTACCATGAACGATCCGCAGGGCCGTTCCGCCAAGAAAGCAAAGCTTTTGTGCGTGGCCGGGTATATTGAAAATGATCTGAAGTATTTTGTATTGCAGGTACTCACGCAGAATAAATTCGCGATGTACCCGCAACGGTTCCGGATAGAATGGAAGAATCTCGTTGAGGTTAAGCATACTTCAGCAGTTGTCCGGTTAATATCTTCACTCTTTTCTCCAGCGACCTGTTCTTGAACATCGCCATGTAATTTTCCAGCTTTTGTTTATCGAGAAGAGACTTCAATTCTGTTCCATTGAGCCGCAAGCTTTCCAGATCGGCCAATGAATTGATGGAAGGGTTTAAGTAGAGATAGTCCAGCATCAGTTTCTCCGGTTCAGCCAGTTTGTACATCGTGTTTTCAAAACTGACCAGGCGATAGCCAAACATCAGGGAGGGCTTTACGTGCTTGTAAGAAAACGTACCGATATCGGTGGTGAAATCCTGTGTCTTCTGGGACGTTATAGCAGTAATGGTGTAAACGCCTTCCGGTATTAACCTGTAGTGAGACATAGCCCATTGCAGGGAAATGTAAGAAGGCGAATAAATGCGATTCGAAACAATCAGTAGATCTTCCTGTCTTAGTGTTTTGGAAAAAACGTACCAGCGGTTAACTACTCTGCGGATGTAGCCTTTTTGCTGCCACTCCACCAATCGCCTGGTATCGAAGCTGGAATCCCACTTACGAATATCCTGCGTGGAGAAAGCCAGAAAGGGCTCAAAATGGCTTTTGAAGTCAAGAAACCTCATTAATATTTCTATTTATTGTTAAAAATAACAATTTATAGAAACATTTAAAATTAAACACGGTTTCCGGACGAATTGATACGCCTTCAAGAAAGACTATGATTTTTTATCCTGCTTAACCTTTTTCTTCATCGGAAACTCAAACCCAAACCGCATGTTGATCTGGTCAGCGTACGGACTTTTGTAATCCGGGTTGTAGAGAATGGTGGCGGTGTTAAATAATTTGTATTCTTTTTTCAAACCAGCGAACGATCCCCAAACCCACTCACGATGTTCGGGGCCAGCTAGGTGTTGGGGCAATATTCAGAATCTATTTGCCCGTTGCAAACATGTAAATTTGTTGGAGATACAGCCAAGGCAAAAAGGAAATGCAAGGATATCAACTTGCCGGAAGAATTCTGACAATTAGGATCTTGGCCTTCGATAATGTTCCCCTTTTTTCAACAGGGTTTCCAGGTGCAGCGCGTGCTCCGGATTTAACGTCACAACACTAACCGAGAAGGTAAAGGTGTCACTAGTTTCATTTATAATTTTTATAACGGGGTTTGCTTTTGTTGAAACCCAGGGGCTTGAAAGGATATCCGCTTCCAGTTTCTTTGCCCACTCCTCTTTTGAAAAGGATTGGGGAACTATAAGTGTAAACGAATTAGTATCCGCAAAGTCTTGTTTTTGTTTGAGGATAACCCGGTTGCTCAACACAGAGTAGGGGATTCGTGCGCTTTCACCTTGTTCGGTTTGTAGCGATAAATGCAAGTTGCCCATGCGTGTTATCTGACCGGAGTATTCCGCAGTCTTGATCATTTGCCCAATCTTATAAACCTGCTGCGACTTAAAGAGCACACCTGCAATAAAATCGCGTACTAAAAACCAGGATAGCAGCGTCACCAAAACAACTACGAGTACTACTACCAATACAGGGTAGTAAGATTTTTGGCTTAACGTATAGGCGGTACTCCAAAAGACAAATGCAACCCATACAACCAGTTCCACAATTGGCATACTTGCCGGTATTTTATGGAAGCGTGATTGGCTCACTATTTTTTTTCCGATCACGTGTAGCAAACGAAATCCAAGAAAAACACCTATTCCTGACAGTGCAATAACAATAAGCTTCATTTTACTTTATTGATTATTTTTTTCATAGCAGTTCACGTTCTTCCAAAAGTTGTGAAACAAATGACTCTACATACGTATTGATTGCAAAAACACCCGGGGTATTTTCGTACAACAATCCCATACGTTGCAATGCGTATACCAGTCCTTCTACTTTCAATAAGGGTAACCCCATGATGCGCATCAGTTTAGGAATGGTAGTACGCTTGTGCAACACCACTTCCGATAGCACAACCAATAGGGTTGGTTTCAAATCACGCAGCGCACCAAATGATCGATTTCCCGGCATCCTCATGTTCAATGTCTTTTCATTGATGGAAAGAATATCGCTCAACCAACCATTTAATGCGACCCCCGGGTTTCCGCGTGAATACTCAAAGTACTCATTGAATATACGCGCAGTCCGGAATGCCGAAAGTTCATCCTCGGGCCTATCTTTGATAGTGAACTTCAGCCCGCTCGATTTATGGCGGAGCAGGATCAGGTTCTTCAAATCCTCAGCAGTAAAAGGCTGGCATTCGATCACACTAATAAAATGGTGTTGGATAGTAAGTACGCGGTTGATCAGGTTATAAGCTTGTGGATTTGATGAGAGAATGAACAAACATTTGTTACTGTATAGATTGATCAGGTTCAGCATTTCTTTAATTACTTCGTACCCCTCTGACCTGCGCTCCCACCAACATTCCATATCGTGGATGTGAAGTATTGATCCGTGTGGAATGGATTCCAAGATTTCAACGGAGCTACCTGAAAATCCTGTAACCTTTTGTAAAACTGTATTGAATACTTCCGATGTTGCGGCTTCTGCCTTTGGCGGGAAAGCATGGAACGTTTGTCGTTCGCGTACAAATTTTGCCAGGATATATTTTGCCAAGGCAGTTTTTCCCTGGTTCTTGTTTCCAAGAATCATGATGGCCCCGTGCAATCCTTGGTCATACCGTTGCAAAGCTTTTTGAAATGCTTCTTCTTCTTTTGGACGAGCTACCCAAAAATCATTGCCAATATTTGAACGGCCACTGAAAAGGTTTTTATAATAGAATGGCAACTGTTCGAAAATAGCTGGCGATGGACTTACTGCCTCTACAAGATCAAGGATTTTACTGGACTGCGATACATTGCTATCTGTAGCTGTAAATTGTTTGGCCATCAATACACCCCCGCTAATCGAATAGAGTAATTTGGCACTCAGGTTCTTGGTCCACCCCAACCCCTTTCGCGACCAATCGATAATTTTTGATTTTACTTTTTTGCCCCTGAACCCGCGTGCAAAAGCATAGAATTCAGTAGCGCTTGCATTGATACGGAACGGTTGGAGCGGTTCAAATGAACCTATAAAAAGTTCATTTATCGAAGAAGACAATCCAGCTTCCAATTCCTTGATTCGTTTTTCTTCGTGAAGGAGATTCTGAATAGATTCTTCGATGATCTTGATGAAGTTATCATCGGGTAATCCGGTGTCATTTTTCAATGCATTGTCTAATCCAAACTTTACCAGGTTTGCGATATCCTTGATGATGAAATTGCTTTTTCGTAATCCTTCGCTCACCTTTTCCAGATGGTCCTCTCCTTTGCTGATCAACCGCGATTCAATAAAGTGACTGGTCATGGAGCGCAATGGCAGACTTTGGGATTCCGCCTGGTCGTCTTTCCCTATTTCCACGATAATTGTAATATCATCAGGAAGCGGGGTAATCAATTCATTGATTTCAGTCGTCCGTTGTGTAAACTGATTGGTCAATTCCAGAATCTGGTTTGGGTCAAAATGGACAGCCAACCGTACATCCGCCTGACGGTCATTGAGCAACGTTGTAAACTCATCACGAAGGGCTTGTGAGGGTTGGTAATAATGGACATCAAACCAGCTATGTAAGAAAGTTTCATAGTTTCGGAGCAACTCCTCTGCATGGCTCATGATTTCACGAATGAGCATTTCTGCATACACTTTGTTGGCGGTCCAAATTAAATTACGTTGCCAGTTTTCGGCACCGGCCTGTAGCACATCCAATTTTTTGCGATAAGCTTTTCGTTGTTTTGAAAATTTCTCCGCACGGCTATTGACAGACAACCGGCTCAGTGTACCGTTCATTTTTTGAAGGTTGATGCGATATTCCAATAACAAACGTCCATGGGAGAGTTCCTTGGTTTCTGCCATCTTTTTATTGACGAAGGCAAACTGGTCATCGAGTTGTTGTAGTTCTTTTTTAAGCAACGCGGTGTTCAATCCAGTGGACTCTTCCTGCTTGATAAGCATATCCAGCGAATCGGCAACATGGTTTAGCAATTGGCGATGGTTGGCTAAATCTTCAATACTTCTTCCTTCAAATTCACGTAGGTACGCCACCATAAACAAAATCCGGTTGTCCACCAGATAATGTTCGGCTACTTCACGGTAGTGTACACGATGGACCATTGGTTTTCTTGTCAATATTTTTACAAATCGTTTTCTCAATTTGTAAAAGCGGACCCCCATTGAATCTTCTTTTTGTATTATAAATTCTGCGGGGTCATACGCAACTTTAAGGTGTTGCGGGATTTTTTTAATGTCTTCAAGAATGCGCTTGGTATACCATTGTATCCCTGCTTCGAGTGTTTCGGTAATAGAAACGGTTCGTTCCTTTACGAGCCGCTCAATAATCACATGGCCTTGCCTGTAAAAATTTTCTTTCACCTGGGCCAGTAATTTCAGCTTGCGTTTACGGTCTGCTAAGTCAACCACTTTTGCAATGCGGCTGGTGGTTGAATCTTTTAATGATTGAAGTTCTTCAAAAACATGTTGTGCTTCAACATAATACGGGGCAATTGTTTTTTCAAAAAATAAATTGAGGGTTTTTTGTCCGTTTACATCGAGTTTCTTTATACCCTCTGCGATTACCGGGTACTTTGAAAGATTCAATTCCGGTAAGGTGGTGTGTGAATACGCAACAGTAGGAAGTATTATATTTTCACTGAGTCCAATATCGAGCGACTGGAACCCTGTTGAAGCAGTGATGATCAGGGTAGTGCCCAGTTCGCTCAACAATCCATCGACATTGCTTACGGTTTTCGCACCTTCTTCTATAGACTCTTCCGGCAATCCAATAATGGTGAGGTCGGTTCCTTTGGAGTATTGGGAAATAATTTCCCTCGTATTTAACATGTGGAGCGAGTTGTCAATAACATGGATTTCCAAATCGATTCGGAAATCGTCTACAATTTTTTGTGTCCGTTTGTTGATCAATTCCGTCATGGAGCGGTTTTCATTTACCACCATTAACCGAAGGGTAGCTTTCGCCCAGAAGGGATTTGTAGTGATGTACCGCAACAGGTTGATAGCAAGGGAGAGCGTACGGCCGGAACCATTCCACCAAATGTCAATTGATTTGCCTTTTCCGTATTTCCGTTCTGTATGGTAATTGAGGAATAAGGAATTGTAGTGATTGTGTTGGATGACTTTTAAGAGATTGGAAAATTTTTCACGGTTTTGTTCTTTTCGACTCCATCCCATCAGCACGGTGTTGGGTTGAATTCCTGAGAAACCATATACACGAACCACTTCTTCCATCCCTTCATACACTTCGTGGCATGCATGGGTGATGGAAAAGAATTGATCGCTGTCATCCATTTTCTTGGGAGGTGTCTTACCAAGAATAGGATCGGTAGTGGGCACCAATTCAAAACTGGTCATCATTCCGAGTTTTCCTGAAATCTGGGTGCCCAAATTGATAAGATGTCCACGAACACTTGCATCACCACTAAATAGGATAATGTTTGGCCGCCAGTTGCGATGATGGATTTTTTCCACACTTAATTTTCTGATCCCGGTTTTCACTGCGCTTGCCCAAACACCACTCCAGGCATCGCCCGTTTCAAGGGATAGTTCTTTTCTTTTTAAATAAAAAAAGACCAACCCTAAAATTACTGTAGCGCCAATCATGGCAAGTAAATCCAATTGGATCATCACAATGATACAAGCAGCAGCTCCTATAAGACTGAGCCAGATGGGAGCTTTAAAGGAAGGCCTGAAGTCTGCACTGGACCACGCTTCAAATGCGGCACTTAAATTTAAAAAACCATACGTGGTTATAAAGAATACAGAAACGACACGCGCAATTACATCCAGTTCACCGACCAATATCCCCATCTCGGCAATAGCAAAAGAAAGGAGCAAGGCATTGCGTGGTTCATTGGATGGGCCAACACCTTTTGCAAATATTTTTGGTGTGATGCGATCTACTGCAGTGGCTTGTAAAATCCTTGGGGCTCCGAGGATACTACCCAGCGCGGAGGATAGCGTTGCACCCCAGATACCGATGATCACCAACACGGGAACTACTGCAATCATGGTAAGCACATTTTTGTTGTTGGCAAGTACCATCGGGTCCACTGTATAAGCAAAGAAAAGTGTCAAACTGATATAGACCATGAATCCAATAGCAATTGCGCTGATGGTGCCGGTAGGAATGGATTTTTTTGGGTCTTTCAAATCACCCGACATTGAAACACCAGCTTCAAAACCGGTAACAGCCGGAAAGAAAATCCCAAACAAAACCATCAGTGGTACTGTGGAGGTGGGGTTGCCAAATACTTCACTTGTTGGTTTGAACTCATGGTTTGCGCCAAAGAAAATAGACAGTAATGAAAGCCCGATTGCCGCCATTATAAAATATTGTGTCTTGATGGCAAGCGAAGTGGAGATAAACGTGATAGTGGTAACCGCCAATAAGATCAATGTACCCGCAATGCGAATTTCATTTTTGGTGACTTCATACTCGAAGTAATTCAAAAAACTTTCCGAAAAACCAATCAGGTATAAACTCACACTAAAAGACATTCCTACAAAAAGGGAAAGCCCCAGTGTTCCACCAATAGGCAAGCCTAAACTTCGTGATATAATGTAGTAGGTGCCACCGGCCTGCACTTTTTTGTCGGTAGCGATGGACGAGACGCTGATACCGGTCGCGAACGCGATAATGTGTGCCACCAAAATTATTCCAAGGGTTTGCCACAGGCCCGCTTCCCCGATAATCATCGGCAACCGCATGTACATGATCACACCCAGTATTGTTAAAATGGATGGCGTGAAGACTCCACTAAACGTTCCAAATTTATTCGATTTTGCCATTTGGCTTTTAAATTATACAAACCCGGTCGTTAAGCCATCGCTCAAGCCACATATTGTTTGATAAATTTATAAATATTGGTGTGACTTCCCGCGAATGGAAAAGTCTTAATTTAGTTATACTTTAATCCCCTTAAAGGTTTTTGGAATGAAAACATTTCCGAAGTGTTGATCGTGTTAGTTGTTAGTGAATATGTCCAAGCTACTACCAACTAATAACTACCAACTATTTATTCAATGATTTAAAAAACTTCGCCCAGTTAAACGGGTTCAGGAAAGGATTGGAAACGGCCTGATACTTATAATTCTGGTTTGCTACCCATTGGTCGAGGTAATATTTTTGATTTTGGGGGCCATCCATTGGTGTTGTCTTAACCATTAGTGCCAACAGTTCAGCACTTAAATCCTTGCTTTTATAGGAATCGCCTTCCATTGGAATATTCAGCGCGAGTATCGCTTCTTTAAATACTTCCTCCGTTGGGAAAGGCCGGATAACAACATCTTTCAAGTAGGTAACATCTTCCACCATGTTCACAATAATAGTTTGATATTCCGGTGCATCCCGAGGAACGATATAATGCTGAAGGACATGGGCAACAGAACTGATCACAATACTATCCCCGACAAGGAATGGCATAGAGAAGAATCCCAATCCATTGGTAGTGGTACCGCGCCCTGCTTTTGGGGCATATATGTGTACTCCGGGAATTCCTTCGCCCTCTTCATTTAAAATCACACCTGAAAGCTGGATAACACGCTTTTGTGCTTGCGCAAAACTTGATTGTGAAATAAAAAGCGCAACCAGTACAAACCCTAAAACGGCAATACTTTTAAAAATGCGCGATATGCTAATTGGCTGTTGCATTGGCTCAAATATACGGATATGTGACTAAATTCAATAACTTTGGTTTTACAGAAAAAGTTGTCAGATGCGCTTAAAAAACTTCAATCTAACGCTCGGATCGCAAATTTTTAGGGCTTGCGCAGATGAATCAAGGCTTCGGATTATCAACCTTATTTTTACGAACGGTGAAATGTGCATCACCGATATTGAGAAAATATTGGATTTTACGCAGGCAAAAACATCAAGGCACCTCATTTATTTCAAAAATTCAGGGATTTTAACTTTTAGGAGATATAATCATTTTGTTTTTTATCAGATAAAAGATGAAGTTTTTGAAATTGTAAAGCAGATGCTCCAATTTTTGAGCAAAGACCAACAGCTTTTACAAGATCAACAAACCTACCAGACTTTGTTTTCCAACCGTGAACTTGCAATCAATAATACACAAATCCAGGAGTGGAGAAAGAACCAAATCTGAAAAAAGACATACCCTATTTATTTATGAGCGATCAAAAATATTCTACCCAGGCAATTATCAATCTCATTCTTCAACTAACACTATTGGCATTTTTGCTCACCTGGTGTTTCTTGATCCTGCAAAGTTTCATTTCCCCAATTATTTGGGCCATGGTGATGGCGATTACGCTTTTTCCTTTGCATAAGCGATTGACAAAGTATTTACGTGGCCGCAGTACGTGGTCGGCAGTATTGATTACTGTTTTTGTTTTGGTCTTGTTTATAGTTCCTGCCGGGCTTTTTTTTAAAGGAAGTATCGATGAGTTCCAGGAAATAAAAGCTTCTTATTCGGAAGGCAACTTTCATCTTGGTAAACCCAATGAATCTGTGAAAGACTGGCCATTGATTGGCGATAAGTTTTATTCCCTTTGGGATGAAGCATCAACTGATTTAGCTGCATTTATTCAAAACCATGATGAAAAGGCAAAACAAGTAGCATTAGTTGTGCTGGGATTACTGGGGAGCACAGGAAAAGGGCTGCTGCTGCTAACATTGGCAATCATCATTTCAGGGGTTTTTCTTGCGTATTCAGAAAGCTCAGGCGAAGCTGCAAAATCCATTGTTGTTCGTCTTGCTGGAAAAAGTGGTGAAGAAATGGTATCCATTGCTGTGGTAACCATCCGGAATGTGGCGAAAGGAATCCTGGGGGTAGCAGCCATACAATCGTTTTTAGCGGGGCTTGGATTTGTAATAGCCGGTATTCCTGCTGCTGGTATTTTAGTATTGATTTGTTTTATCCTGGCGCTGATGCAAATAGGTATACTCCCGGTGGTGATTGGAGCGGTTATTTATATTTGGAATGCTGCCGATCCTCTTACCGCTTCATTATTTACTATTTGGATGTTGTTTGTTGGTATTGTTGACAATGTGCTGAAGCCCATTTTACTCGGTAAAGGAGCCCCCGTACCGATGTTGGTTGTTTTCTTAGGTGCAATCGGAGGATTTATTTTGTCTGGTTTTATTGGATTGTTTACAGGTGCAATTGTTTTATCACTGGGATATAAATTATTTGAACTCTGGTCAAAGCAGGGGGATACGCAAATGGATGCTGAAAATTAAATTGTATGACTGGTTATAAAAGTATTTTCTTCGATCTCGATCACACCCTATGGGATTACGAATCCAATTCCCGTGATACCTTGTTGGAATTGTATGATCATTTTGAATTGGAAAAGAAGGGAGTTCTCTCTTCACATGATTTTTTCATTCAATTTAAAAGAGTGAATACCGAGCTTTGGGATCTATACGATACCGGCAGAATAGACAGCGAAGTAATCAGGAGGGAAAGATTCAAACAAATACTCGAAGTTTTTGATGCCTATGAAGAAAAACTTTCGCAGGATATTTCATACGAATATTTGCACAGCTGTCCTACCAAAAATAAACTGATCCCGCATGCACTTGAGACTGTTGAATATTTAGCGGGTAAATATGCCCTCACCATTGTTACGAATGGTTTTGAAGATATTCAAAATACGAAGTTAAAGTCCATGGAACTTTACAAACATTTTAATCATGTTGTCACCTCACAACGGGCAGGCGCCAAAAAGCCATCACGGGAAATTTTTGATTTTGCGCTGACCGCAAATTCAATAGTAGCACCGCAGGCAATTATGATTGGCGACAATTTAAGAACCGATATTGCCGGGGCAAGAAATGCTGCGATTGATACCGTATTTTTTAATCCCGATTCAAGCCAACACGCAGAAGTAGTGAAACACGAAATCTCCACATTAAAGGAACTTTGCGATTTTCTGTAATTACCAATTTTCAATTCAGAATCTGATTTTCAATAAATCTTATGTCTAATGTCTACTATCCAGCGTCTGGCATTCAGACCAGAAAATTGTACCTTTGCAACCCTAACGGATTACACTAACCTCAAAATAATTTAACGTATGTCAAACGGATTTTTCAACGTTCCGGCCCCTGTAAACGAACCCATTTTAAGTTATGCCCCGGGCACAAAAGAACGTGCAGCTATTAAGAAAGCATTGGAAGATGCGCGTGCTACAGAAGTGGATATCCCGATGTTTATTGGATCGGAAGAAGTACGGACAGGAAACACAAAACCTTTGTCGCCACCGCACGATCATCAACATATTTTAGGGCATTTCCACGAAGGCGATGCTTCGCATGTTGAGCAGGCCATCACTGCTGCTATGGCGGCAAAAGTGCAGTGGGAAGAATTGTCGTGGGAGCACCGCGCCAGTATTTTTTTGAAAGCAGCAGATTTATTGGCAGGGCCTTATCGGGCAACTATCAATGCGGCCACCATGTTGGGGCAATCGAAAAATGTTTTTCAGGCGGAGATTGATTCAGCGTGTGAGCTCATTGATTTCTTACGTTTCAATGTGCATTTCATGAGCCAGATTTATAGTGATCAACCTGTTTCTTCGCCCGGTGTGTGGAACCGGATGGAATACAGGCCACTCGAAGGATTTACATTCGCCTTAACGCCTTTTAATTTTACCGCTATCGCAGGAAATCTTCCGACCAGTATGGCAATGATGGGCAATGTAGTGGTTTGGAAACCAGCATTCACCCAAATCTACGCAGCCAATGTAATCATGAACGTATTGAAAGAAGCTGGCTTGCCGGATGGTGTGATCAATTTGATTTATGTAAATGGCCCGGATACTGGCAAGGTTATTTTTGGCCACCCTGATTTTTCCGGATTACATTTTACAGGAAGCACCGGGGTTTTCCGGGGTATGTGGAAAACGATTGGCGCCAATATTGAAAAGTATAAAACCTATCCGCGGATTGTTGGTGAAACAGGGGGCAAAGATTTTATCATGGTGCACCAAAGTGCAGATGCAAAACAAGTGGCGACTGCAATCTCGCGGGGGGCGTTTGAATACCAGGGGCAAAAATGTTCGGCAGCATCACGTGTGTATGTCCCTGCCAATCTTTGGGACGATGTAAAAAAATTTTTAGTAGCGGATTTGAAAAGCTTCTCCATGGGCGGGGTGGAAGACCAATCCAACTTTATCAATGCAGTAATTGATGAAAAAGCGTTTAACAGCATTAGTGGCTACATCGATAAAGCAAAAGCAAACCCGATGAATGAAATCATCGCGGGTGGAGGGTATGATAAATCGAAAGGATATTTTATTGAGCCTACGGTGATTGTTACAAAAGATCCCTCTTCGCTTACCATGTGTGAAGAAATTTTCGGGCCTGTCGTGACAATTTATGTTTACCAACCCGACAATTTTGAAGATACGTTGGAGCTTGTTGACCGGACTTCCCCGTACGCACTGACAGGTTCTATCTTTGGCAGGGATCGTTATGCAGTTGAACTGGCAACGAAGAGGTTAACAAATGCGGCCGGGAATTTTTATATCAATGATAAACCCACAGGTGCAGTGGTAGGGCAACAACCTTTTGGTGGAGCGCGTGGTTCCGGAACGAATGATAAAGCAGGGGCGAAGGCCAACTTAATGCGCTGGACCTCGATGCGGACAATCAAGGAAACATTTGTTACACCGGTTGATTATCGCTATCCGTTTTTGGGGAAATAGCAACACGTGTCTGACCACGCTAAGTGGCCTACGTAAAAAAAATGCCCCGAAGATTTTCGGGGCATTTTTGTTTTATGGCCTGATCCGCGTCCGCGCGAGGGTTTTTCTTCTTTCCTTCCACACAATCAGGATGGCCAGTAATGTAAGTACCAGGATATGGCTTGGTTCTGACATGCTTTGCGCATCTTCACTTGTATCGAGTGCCTTTTCACCGGAGAGAACTTGTTCCTGTTTTCTTAACAATGCCTTACGTTGTGCCTCATTTTCGACAACTATATAGGAAGTAACTGGAGTAAGGATTTTAGAGCTAAAACTCATTTCCACAAAATTTCCCCACTCTTCATCTGCAATTTCAGGATGGAGTTGGTGGCTCATCCATAATCCTTGAATATATGCCGCGGACCTCCAGTTCTTTTCAATACTTTTTAGATCATTGATATCTATATTTTGATTTTTGAGAATTAAACTTGGTTCGGTATTGTCGGGTAAGTATGCTACCTGATTGTTTCCGTAACGATACTCAAGCACTTCAGCGTTGAACGTTGTTTCATTTTCAACTGGTTTCAATAACTCTTTTAAAAGTGAATGTTTTACCAGTCCTCCATTATTATTTAAGCTGTAGTAGAATTCATTCTCGGGAAATGTAAATTGAAGATCCGAAAAGTTTTTGGGGAGTATAGCACCTTGCAGACTATCAGTAATTACAATCATTATGGGATACGAACTGTCGTTCCTATTATAGTTGTCCGTAAGGATCTTTTGAAAAGCCCTTTCCAGAAAAAATCCACCTGAGCGTTCTTGTTTTTCTATCTGATGCTCCCAGTCCTTTAGTGAAATTGTATTGACAATACTATTCGTAAAACTCACTTTGGCATCATCAGTTGTGAATTTGTTATTGCTTATGAATTTGTTGATTCTTTTTTGATAATCAGGCTTTGATGATTCATTGCCTTTTGAAACATCAAGTATGAAATGCAGGTAAGGGTTTCGTTTGACTTTCTTTAATGATGCTTTTGTTTCTACGGGAATGTAGGCGACATCCTTATTTTCGAAAAAGGCATTGCTACTTTCTTTTTCGGGATCCCCCAGTACAATTGTGTGGCCGTCAATTTTTAGCGTTACAGATTCTTTATGGATAAATTCAATTCCGGACTTTCTCGTCTCATCCTTTAAGAAGGGGAATATTTTAAAGGCTACCTTGTTTCCGGTAAGGTAGTATAGAATTCCTGGATCGCGGTTTTCGTTTCGGATGTTAGTGTAAATCCATAGCGCTGATTTTTTTTCTGTGAGCATACCGGGTTCTTTTTTATCCCCCACATATAAGTAGTAATCACTTACCCAGCATCCGGTTGGCAATGTAAAGGTTGTTTCATATTCCACGCCCCAACGCTCTAGACTCTTGTTTGTTAGTTCTAAGTCTACCCAACTAACCCAATAATTTTCGTTGGCATCATACTGACTGGTAGATTCGATGTTGGAAATTTCAACTAATTTTTCGTTTTGTTCAATCGTTCTCTTTTTAACTTCACTTTCTCCAAAGAATACATTTTCAATGTGGTTTATTTTCGAATCAGACAGCGTTAAATTATCCAACACCAGCCAATTGTAAAAAAGTGAGATAACCGGGGTCCCGTTTCCAACTATCCCCCCTGATCTTTCTTTATGTTTTTTAATCGTCTGAACCGATTTTTTTAATGATTTTTTGTCAAGGACATATTCTTTCGAATAGTCTGGGCTGTAGAGATAGGCAAGTGTTTGTTTTAATACATACTTGTCGTAGTATTGATTTGCGGCAATGAAACAAGGGATGACCAACAGGCCAACGAGCAAAATGGTTATTGTAATTTTTTTATTTAAATAATTGCTAAGGTATTTTATGTCTGATGAAAGTTGTTGAAAATGAACAATAAAAAGGACAATTGGGGTCAACATTAGAAACCCTGTTCCAGCTGCAATAATGGCGAGTATGGAAAGGGGTAAAAAGGGGAGGAAGACGAGGAAGAAGTATAGCGTATAAATGAAGGTAATTGATCTTCCAGTAAAAAGAATTAGTCTGTATCTTTCTTTAGTAAGATCAGGTAGACAAAGTAGTACTCCATTAATGCCGGCAAGAATATAAAACCAGTAATTGGAAAAGTCGCCAAAAATCCCATCAAAACTTCCACCGAATTCATTCCAAAGCAATCCATTATTGATGCCCAACCCTAGTAATGGAAAAATAATCGTAAATGGAATCAACCAAATCAATTTATTCTGTTTATAAAACCCCCCTTTTTTCTTTCCAAGAATAACAATACCTCTTAGTAGAAAGAATAGGAATATCACGGTTGCTGCAACAATAAGGATAAGAAGAGCATGAAATCCGAAATCACTGCCAAGGGGTTGCCAAAATGGAAGTACAACCTGAAGGAAGATATACCAGACGGTTGGAATAAGCATTGCGAATAGAAAGTTCTTCCACGGGGCATTTCGATCGGAAGAAGTATGTATGGTTATTATCAGAAGCGCATATACCAACGTAGGCATTAAAAATGTTCCGGAATAAAAAATCATATTTTCTGGAATCATCCAGCGAGGGATTGACCGCGGTATTATTTCATCCGAAAAAAGGCCAAAGAGATACAGGAAGGGGATGTAGAGGAGTAGCGTAATTGCTCCGTAGTAGATTGAAATGTTCCCCTTTAGATTTATACTTAAAAAGGCATATACCATATTCATGAACCCCAATGCAAATACGGCTAAGCTGAACCACTTCCAGTAGGAAATATTCATTGGAGTTAATAGGCTTTTGATTATTCTGAACTCAGAATAGAAGAGGATTGCCAGCATGACTGTAGGAACTGTATTGATTATGAAAATCCAGCGCGGGTTAAGCAGTTTGTTCATGTTTAAATTTTGGATTGGTTAGAAAGGATTCAACAACGAGGTAGATTACAATTAAGAAAAATAAATACGTGAAGATGCCTTCGGCTTGATGAAACCAAACGGGCCTGTCCATTTTCAGCCGGTAGGATTCCAAAAAAATGGAAAGTAATATCCGGGAAGAATTGGCAAATACTGTAATCGGATAAGCAAGGAAAAGTGACAAAGGCAAGAGCATAAATGAATCTTTACTTGGAAGATATTTTTTCCCTAGAAAGCTTATCATCATAAAGCACAGTACCATAAAATTGAACCCTGAGCACGATTTATTGATTACAATATTCAAGGGTTCATGATAATAACCTGTTCCTTGAATATAAAGGGCATCTGAATTTGTAATCATTTCGATAATTGCATTGGTGGGCCGTAAGAGAAAAACCAATTCATCACTTTTAACGGCTCCATACCAAAATTTCATTGCCACAAATGCGCAAGTGGCCAATATATAGAAGAGGTAGTCTAAGTATTTTGTTTTGTTCATGTGAAGAATTTTAGGAAAAGGAGTATTGAAATCCGCCTGACCAAAGCCATAGCAAGTGATCAGGCGGATAAATATAATTTATACAACAGCAGGTTCCTTATACCAACTTATTCTCCGCGAGAAGAACATCAGCACCCCGATTATCAGGAACAGGCCGATGCTTCCAATCAACAATGAGAAATCCTGCAATTGGATAATCACAAAAATGAATGCGTAAAAGGTTACAAGCAACAAACTCAATAATACAGCCAGCCTGATTTTTCGTAAAAATGAAATTGAATAAAAAGTAATCAGCAAAACCGTTGCACCGGATGCCAACAGATACGCAATGTCATATCCCAGTTGTTCGGAAATACTCAGCAATAACGAATAGTAAATTATAAGCGCTGCTCCGATGAGGATATACTGAAACGGATGAATTCGGATTTTTTGTGTTACCTCTACCAGAAACAATGAAATGAATGTTAGCACGATAATGAGTACACCATACTTTGAAGTGCGCATACTTTTTTGATATTGATCCACCGGGACCAAAAGTTTAACACCAAATTCTGCCCCACTCAGGTTTTGGTTGTCCTCGGTCCATTGTTGTGAAAACGGCCTGTTGAAATGGAGCACCTTCCAGGTGGCAGAAAAGCCGGTTTCCGAAACTTCGCGCGATTGCGGAATAAATTCACCGTCAAAGCTTGGGTCTGCCCACGGCCCGGAAATTTTTACAGTTGTATTTTTTCCTGCCGGAATAAAATCCAGGCGTTGGCTTCCTTTCACATCTATGTCAATTGCAACGGTACCTTTAAAATCTTCTTTTGATTTCCAGTTTAAGTTTGCTTTTATACCCGTGGTGGATATGTTTTGATCCTGTGGATAAAGCTCGTTTTGCTTTCGGACAGAAATGCCCATTTTGTTGGAAGGCGCTGTTGCCAGTTGTTCAGTGCCTACCATAAATTTGGGATCTTCATTGATACCGCGTAAATCCGTAATCCCTAAAATCATATAAGCATCTTTCCATTGCACTAAGTCTTCCTGGATTTTCAGGGATTCAAAATCAGGAAAGGCAAATGTTGACTGAAAGTTAAGTTGTGATTTGTATACAACGGCATCAAAAATTCCGCGGTTGAGCGTTTCGGGGTTCACCGTTCCTTCGATGGATAATTGTTCCGGAAGAAAGTATGCCCGCTCAAGATGCTCCCTGATTTCTTTTCCTTCTTTTTCCCGGTCGATAATCGTTTGCTTGATGTACGGGATCACGAGCACAGGCCCCGAAAGTGTCTGGCTCTTCGACCATTTTTCACCAACCTCATTAATGACTTCATCTGAGCGTTGTTGCCGTTCAAAAATAAGGTCCTCAATCCATGCTGAAGGGATGAGCAGGATGAGTACGAGAAATCCAATCGATCCAAGCTTAACAGTGATGGATTCCTGAATCCAATTGTTAAAGCGGTCGAAGATGTTGGGTTGTTGTTGAGTGTTAGTTGTTTCCATGGAGTAAGAGTATTTAAGATTTTATAATGATGGATTTATTGATTTGTAATTGCGGAGTTGTTTTTTAAAAGTACTTTTATATTCAAAGTGAATGGTTAAAAAAATTATTGTTTTTGTTGTTTCACCAACATTTCGAGGGCATCGATATGTTTTCGGAATGCATTCCTTCCTTTTTCGGTGGCTTTGTATTTGGTATTTGGTTTCCGGTCTACGAACGCCTTGTTTACGGAAACGTACTTCTCTTTTTCAAGTGCTTTGATGTTGGAAGCCAGGTTTCCATCGGTAACGTCCAGCAGCTCCTTTAAGGAATTAAAATCAAAGGCATCGTTCGATACCAACACCGTCATGATCTGTAATCGTGTTCGGTGCTCCAATAACTTATCGAGATGGTCGAAAGGATTTTTCACCGGTCGTATTTAAAATACATGGCAGATCCATACACAATATGCATCACCCCGAAACCGATGGTCCAGAATAACAGGCCATACCCGGGCAGCAATGCAGAAATTAATCCAATGATGATTTCGGTATAGCCGAGGTAACGGATTTCATCGAACGTATTTCCACTGGCGTTTAACAATGCCAGTCCGTAAAATATCAGGCAAGCCGGGGCAGCCAACCCATAGTGGCCATTGTAGAGCATGATGAGGATAAAAAGCCCTCCGGTAACGAGCGGTATAGCCAGATTAACCACTAATTTCTTACTGGTGCTGTTCCAGAATTTTTGATTCATCCGTTTGGCTTTTCGCTGGCTGAGGATGACCCCGGTTGTTAAAGATGCAAAAAGCACGATGGCTGCCAATGCCAAAAGTTTGTACAAATTAGTAGGATCCTGAATCGAGTAAATTCGATAGTTGAATGGGGAAATTGGGTAGTGAACGATGTAGTAGGCCCCTATAGCACCTACTATGGCATAAATTCCAGCGAGTACGCCCGAAAGCCCACTGAGCGAAATCACTTTAACGGATCGTTCCATTAAGTTTCGGATGGAAGCCAGATCCTGCGAATAATCCTGTTTTTCCTTCATTGCAAAAGTACTTTGAGATACAAAGTTAATAGTATAGGGATACAACGCAAGTGTGGGGGATAAGTTTTTGGGAATTTATGAGTTTATAGTTAATCGTTTTGATGATTGTTATCTCTGGGGTTAGTCAGATATGCCATCTGCTTTTGACTGACAGGGTATTGCAATATATAATTCCCATGGAATACCTCTTGCAGTGTATTTAGAATCGTGGATTGGATTATTATGATGTAGGGTTCGCTAGTCTGGGTTTTCGGTCATTCCAATATAGAAGCGATTCAGCTTTGCAGAGAAAAGTATATAAACGTGATAATTCATAGTAACCAACAAAAAAGGCCACTTACGTGGCCTCTTGATGCTCCTCCTCTAGGACTTGAACCTTCCCGATAACTATCGGGACTGGTTAACAGTCAGATGCAGTCTCTTTTTTTATGCGGTCAATCAAATCTGGGTATTTCTTTAAATTCTCTATAAAAACCCTGCTTTTTTTGGACTTGATCAATCGCTCGAGGTTCAAAGCGTGCCCTTTTGATTGACAGGGAATCGAGAGGTACAATTCCCAAGGAATCCCCTTTGCAGTATACTTTGCCCCATCGATTGGTGTATTGTGAAAGAGGATTCGCTTTTCAAGATTTTCAGTCATCCCGATATAAAAGCGTTTCAGCTTTATAGAGAAAATAATGTAAACGCAATAGTCCATAAGCTAACAAAAAAGGCCACCCAATGGCGGCCTTTGAATGCTCTTCCTCTAGGACTTGAACCTTCCCGATAGCTATCGGGACTGGTTAACAGTCAGATGCGGCCTTCATTTAAAAGGCCACTTACGTGGCCTCTTGATGCTCCTCCTCTAGGACTTGAACCTAGGACCCTCTGATTAACAGTCAGATGCTCTAACCAGCTGAGCTAAGGAGGAAAATTTGGGAGTGCAATATTAAGGCTTGTGGCCAAAAACGCAAAGCGTTCTTCAAAATTTGTTTCGATGCATTCAAACCCCTTTTGCGGAGAACTTATTACGAAGGGCACAGGAATTTCAAAATACTTGATAAAACTATATTCAAGTTGCGCCCCACCCCGGATTTCATTCCGGGGTCTTTAAACCGAATACCGTGGAGCAACATAAGATGCCGGAACGGTGTCTGGGCATGGTACCCTGTAGGTGGTGAGTAGAAACTACAGGGTGAACTGTTTTTTTATAAGAACCCACAAATGAAAAAGCAAAAACTTTGGTTCACCTGTTGTTTATTCCTAAAATAAAGACATAATGTCTGTTTACTCGATTCAATAGGTTTAAAAATAAGCCATTGTGGCGTAAAAATCCTATCGGCACACTTTTCAATAATAGGATCGTACAAACAAAATTTAAAAAACCTTAAAAATTAAAATTATGAGTATAGTAAGATTTAAACCCGTCAATGACTTTGCGCCAGCGTCATTCAGTCATTTAATTGATCGTTTTTTCAACGATAACATTGCGCGTTCCGGAGGTTCGGCTTATTCATTTGTTCCGAAAGTGGATGTGTTGGAGAATGAAAATGGATTCGAAATCCACGTAGCTGCTCCGGGTATGAACAAAGAAGATTTCAAAATTGATTTGAATGAGAAGTACTTGACCATCAGCGGTGAGCGCAAGTACAAAAATGAAAAGAAAGAGCAGAATTTCCATTCCATCGAAACACAGTATGGTTCGTTTAGCCGTTCTTTCACACTTCCTGAAAATGTTGATTCCAACAAGATAGCGGCAAGCTATACCAATGGAATTTTAGAAGTCAACATTCCAAAGGATGAAAAGAAAGCACTTAAAACTACGATCAAAGTAAACTAAAGATAGCATAGGTGGGTTGTTTTAGGGTTGGTCCCTCGTTACCAGATGGGATCAACCCTTTTTCGTTTAATGGTCAAGCGATCTCTTTTAAATTCCTTATTTTTCAGAAATGAAAATAAAATTGCCATATTCCCTAAAAACATGTGTCCTTTAAAAAAATATTAATGATTAACACATGAAGCGCGCGCTACTTGTTTTTGTGATTTTAGTTGCTGCCTGTATTGGCGGGGTGCTAGGCTCTATCTTTACACTTCGGTATTTTGAATCACCCCAAAAGCCTTATCGGTCCATTGAAGAACGTCAACAATTATTACAGACGAATGCCACTACACGCGACACGTCTTATAAGGTACCGTACCATCTCGATTTTACCGAAGCTTCACGATTGGTAACGCAAGGTGTCGTGCATTTGCGAACTTCGTATGGGGCAGGAAATTTTAGTTTGAACCCGCTCGAAAGTTATTTTGACAGCCCGGCACGCTCATCCGGTTCGGGTGTTATTATTTCGGATGATGGCTTTATTGTTACAAATTATCACGTAGTTGAGGAAGCCACACAAATTGAAGTGGTATTGAACAACAACGACCGCTACTATGCAAAAGTAATGGGCGCTGATCCTACCACGGACCTGGCCTTGTTAAAAATCAATTCTTCCAATTTACCCTTTGTACGATATGGTGATTCGGATGCTTTGCAAGCCGGTGAATGGGTATTGGCCATCGGTAATCCCTTTGAGTTAAACTCTACAGTTACTGCAGGTATCGTAAGCGCGAAAGCACGCAACATTGGTATTCTTGGTGATCGTAATAATTTACAAGTGGAATCTTTTATCCAAACCGATGCAGCCGTAAACCCCGGCAATAGCGGTGGAGCGCTTGTCAATTTAAAAGGTGAGTTGGTGGGGATCAATTCGGCAATTGCCACATCAACCGGTGGGTATCAGGGGTATTCTTTCGCGATTCCGGTTTCGTTGGTAAAAAAAGTAATGGATGATTTGTTGGAGTTCGGACAAGTACAACGCGGTTTGTTAGGTGTGCAGATAGAAGGTGTCACAGCACGGATTGCCGAGCGGTTTGATTTGCCGGTCAACCAGGGTGTATTGGTGCGCAGGGTAAACAAAGGCAGTGCTGCCGAGCAGTCTGGTATAGAAGTGGGCGATGTAATCATAGAAATTGCCGATCATCCGGTTGCCAATGTATCGGAGTTGCAAGAGCGTGTTGCACGCCACCGCCCCGGTGATGAGATCCACGTGACGATTATACATAAGGGTGATAGAAGGGAATTGAAAACACGCCTTAAAAATTTTGAAGGCCAGGAAGAAACGTACAAAGTAGTGGTTGCTACAGAATTGGATGGGGCAAGCTTCGGAGATCTATCATATCAGGAGCTGGCACGGCTAGGATTGGAGGGTGGTGTGAAAGTAAATTCAATAAAAGAAGGAAGTTGGTTGGAAGCTACGATCAAAAAAGATTTCATCATCACGTATGTCGATAAAATCAGTGTTGAAAACCTGGAGGATCTAAACCGCATCCTGGCGATGAAACGGGGAGGGGTTTTGATAGAAGGGGTTTATCCCAATGGAGAGAAGGGTGTATATGGTTTGGATTGGAAATAACCTGATATTTTAAGGAAAAGGCTTAGTTTTGCTGCGCTACATTGTTAATCTTCGATTTAGTTAGTCTAACTAAACAACCTTAAGTTTACCACCGATGAAAAATTTTGGAATTAAAGAAGCGCTTCAATCCCTTGAAATAAAAAAATCAAATCCTGGTGTTTCTACGGGCAGTAAATGGCTTCGCTCAACAGGTCCTGTCATCCAATCCTATTCACCGGTTGATGGAAAATTAATAGGGGCTGTAAAATCTGCTGATCCAAAAACATTTGAGAGAGTTGTAGACACTGCACAGCAAGCATTTTTGGAATGGAGAAAATGGCCGGCCCCAAAAAGGGGGGAAGTGGTCCGTCAAATAGGATTGGCACTTCGAAAATATAAGCAGCCACTCGGCAAGTTGGTTTCCTACGAAATGGGAAAATCTTATCAGGAAGGATTGGGCGAAGTGCAGGAGATGATCGATATCTGTGATTTTGCTGTGGGCCTTTCACGCCAGTTGCATGGATTGACCATGCACTCGGAACGCCCTGATCACCGCATGTATGAACAATATCATCCACTCGGCATAGTAGGGATCATTTCCGCTTTCAATTTCCCGGTTGCTGTATGGTCGTGGAATGCAATGCTTGCCTGGGTTTGTGGGGACACGTGTATTTGGAAGCCATCAGAGAAAACCCCGTTGTGCAGTATTGCGTGTCAGAATATTGTCCAGAAAGTTTTTGAAAAGAATGGTGTGCCGGAAGGTGTTTCATGCATTGTAAATGGTGATTATAAAATCGGCCACTTGCTTTCCAGCAATGAAAATATCCCACTGATATCGGCTACGGGTTCGGTGCGGATGGGAAAAGCCGTTGGTCAAACAGTTGCTGCACGCTTAGGCCGACCGTTGTTGGAGTTGGGCGGAAACAATGCCATCATTATTTCCGGGCATGCCGATCCGGAGTTGGCCATTCGCGGGGCGTTGTTTGGCGCGGTCGGAACTGCAGGACAACGCTGTACTTCTACAAGAAGGCTGATCATCCATGAAAGCCTGTATGACACAGTGAAAGGGAAACTAAAAAAATCATACAATCAATTGGCCATCGGGAACCCACTTGATGAAAATAATCATGTGGGGCCACTCATCGACACACTTGCAGTAAAGGCTTATCAACGTGCACTGCGTGAAGTTAAAAAAGAAGGCGGTACATTTTTGGTAAAGGGCGGAGTGCTGAGTGGCAAAGGATATGAATCGGGTTGCTATGTGAAGCCCGCTATTGCAGAAGTTCAAAATGATTTTGCGATCGTGCAGGAAGAAACCTTTGCCCCGATTTTGTATATCATGAAATATAAAAACCTTTCGGAGGCCATTGCTATCCAAAATGGGGTAAAGCAGGGATTGTCTTCTGCGATTATTACTTCGAACCTTCACGAGATGGAGGCCTTCCTTTCACAAGAAGGTTCTGATTGTGGCATTGCCAATGTGAACATCGGAACTTCCGGTGCTGAGATTGGTGGTGCTTTCGGTGGGGAGAAAGAAACAGGAGGTGGCCGTGAATCCGGATCAGATGCCTGGAAGGTGTATATGCGCAGGCAAACCAATACCATCAATTATGGGAGAACATTGCCACTGGCACAAGGCATTAAGTTTGATGTTTAGAAAGCATAGTGGCGATACGGCTTTTCATTCAGCACCACGGGGCATTATGATATTCGGTATCTTTATGGATTATCATCTACGGAACCTTTGGAATTAATCATCAAAAGGTTATTTTTATAAAGCTCAAAAACAATATGTATGGCAGCACGGAAATTTAAGACAGTAATGTTGATCGATGACAATGAGATCGATAATCTTATTAACCAAAAAATGATAGAGGCTGCAGCCATAGCAGAAAATATTTACACACACACAGGTGCAAAGAGTGCCATTGAGTTCTTGAAGAACATGGAGAAACTTGATGTTGCAGATAATGTCTTGCCTGATGTAATCTTCCTCGATATCGATATGCCACTCATGGATGGTTTTCAATTTCTTGATGAATTTGAGAAACTGACAAACGTTGCAAAAGGAAAATGCAAAATTGTGATGTTGACCTCTTCCATTAACCCGCAGGACTTCAACAGGTCGAAGAAGTATGAAAATGTTAAGCAGTATATAAACAAACCGTTATCGCACGAAAGTATCGTACAATTGGCTGTTTAATTCATTACTGTTTAGTATTCCGTTAGTTTTTTCACCAAGACCTCGTCCAGCTTGATCAATTTGGTTGGAGCAAAATAATTTACCTCCAAAGCATTCAGTTTTGGAATAATCGCGCTGATCTTTTTGGTTTTCTCCTTCTTCGCTTCACTGGTCGAAATTTTCAGTACTTTAATGAAGAGTTGGATGTTCTCGCAACTATCCTTTCCGAAAATCCGGATTTGGCGCTGAATGGAATTTGCCAATTGGTTAAAGAGTTCATAATCCTGCATCAAGGTATACTGCAGTGCAAGGAAGGATTTAATCTCTAACTGGGTATACGGATATTTTTTCAAGCTCACCTCGTTCAGCAGGTTGTTGATGAGCTTGGCTGCCTCATCATACTTTTCTACGTAGTAAGCAGAGATCGCCCTGTATACGGTGTAAACAATATGCTTGGGCACATCCACCTTGTCCACCTCATAATCCATGAAGATGTTTTCATTCTCATGGTACATTTCTTTTTCATTTCCGGTACGGATTTGCCGATGGATTTTAGAAATAAGGAATTGCGCAGGAAATGTAAAGGTCGGATAGTTTACCAGCAGGTTGGCAGAAGCATCATTTACTTCTTCATAGAATTTTTCTGCCTGTTTGTAAACTTTGTAATGGTTGTAATACTCTAGTTTCAGGAATTCAAAGACCAGGTTTAGATGGTAATAGATTGCATCCAAATGATAGCTGTCAAATATTTTCTGTGCTTTCTCGAATATATCCTCAATCGATTCACTTTCCGCATCTTCATTTCCTTCATCTTTCTCTACAAAAAGCCGGTGGAATACATACATGCAGCTCTGGTAAACATAGAGCCGATGGGATTCGTAAAGTTTGGCCACATTGATCATTTCCTTCATGAGCAAACTCAGCCCAAGTTTCTCAACTTCCCCGGCATTGAGGAGGTAGTCACCATATTTCTTAAAATAATCAGCGAGCAGGTCTTCGGCCTTATCCACGGCCAACATATACGCCACATGGCGGTTGTACAATTGTGAATATTGAAAATAGTCGGGGGAGTTTACATTTAGTTTTTTGAGCGATTTATAAATAACTGTCAGTTCATTGGCCAAATCATAGTCCAACAACTCTTTCTCGAGCTTCTTAAGTGTAGCAATGGATATTGCTTTCTTCTTGGTGAACAAAACTTCATTGATATTGGCCACTTTCCGTAATACATCGGTTCGCGGGCTCTCCAATTGCTCCATTAAATACTCCTCGATCTTGAGGTTTAAACGGGACCGCAGTGTGTAGTATGCATTTGCATTCACATCCAGTTCGGTCATTATCTTATTGTCGGAAAGCTGGCGGAGACGCAAGGCCTGGAGTAGATAAGCTGATTTGTCGGCATTGCTTTCAATCAATGAGTCGTAAATAGCTTTGTAGTCCTTCTCGGCTAGTTGTTTAATAATATTCTTTAGCTTAGCCATTCTTAATTTTTTGTGGAGTTAAAATTTACAAATTTTTTTGATGCAACCAATCGATTCGGAAAACTCATTGTGGATAAATCTTGCCTACACCCGTGTGCGAGTAACATGGGTTGCTGAAACTTTGTAATTTTGGTCATTATTCAAATATAGTGATGATTACACGGCTTTTTGCAATGATTTGTTTAGTAATTGTTACGGCTGGTGTATTGAAGGGTCAATCAAGTGCTGAACGGTCTGCCTTGAATAACCTCGGAAAACAACGGTGGGACAAGGCACATTCGAATTTGAACAAAGCCATCCGAAAAGACAGCCTGAGCGTAACTGCATATTATATCACTTCACTTTATTTCTTTTCCCCTGAGAACCCGGCTTACCAAATTGATTCGGCTTACACATTTTGCATGCAAGCCATGGCGCTCTACCCAACGGTTGAACCACGCGAGCGGGAGAAACTAAACCGGATTCCGCTCGATAGTGGTATGCTGGCTGACCTAAAGGCAAAAATTGACAGCGCAGCGTTTGCGCGGGCCATGCACATCAATACCGAGGATGCGTATAGTTATTTTTTGTTCTCATTCCCTTATGCAGTACAACGTGAGCGCGCGGAAGAACTCAGGCATGAAGTTGCTTACCTCGATGCCTTAAAAGAGAATACCTATCAGGGTTATTATACTTACCTCACTAAGTATCCCACTGCCGAACGCGCAACGGAAGCACGAAGACGCTATGAAAAATTGCTTTTCACCACGCTTACCGCGGATAAAAAATTAGCCACATACAAAGCATTTGTTCGCGATTATCCGGCCTCTCCATATCGCCAGGAAGCGCTTGATGAGGTTTTTGAAATTAGCACGGCTTCCGGTGACCCAACTTCATTTTTAAAATTTCTAACGGAAAACCCCGAAAGCAGAAAAGCAAAAGTTGCACGCGATATCCTATTCCACCGGGAGGAAGATATGGATTTGATTTTAACGGATTCGCTGCGTGCCGTTCAAATCCTTTCACAAGGGTATCTCGTGCCTTTCTTGCGCGATGACCAATTTGGGCTGATGAACAGCGAAGGCATTGATGTTTTGAAAAATATCGGGAATGAATTGGACCCATCGTATTTGTGTGGAAATATTTTGGAAGACATCTTCATTGCTAAATACGGTGTGGTTGCGCGAAATGGAGCAATGGTGTATGAAGGTGAAGTAGAGGAGATAGAAGAATTAGGGTCTGGTTTTTTGCTGATCACCAGCGAATCGTGCATGCAACTCGTCCATTTATCCGGACACGTGTTGCCAACGGATTGCCTTCTGGATGCAAAGATGTTGGGGAACCGTCTGGTGGCAATTAAAAAGGAAAACAAATGGGCGCTGATGTCATTGGGCGGGAGGCAATTGACGGAGTATGATTTTCAGGATGTAAAGCAAATAGGAGAGGCAATTGCGTTCCAAAAAAATGGGCAATGGTTTTTGAAAACACCAGCTTCAGTAGGTGAACTTGCCGATGGAAACCCATTCATACCGGATCATTCCTATGACATGGTGGAGCCCTGGCTTTTCCATAAAATCTGGACAAAGAAAAATGGGAAAGAAAGTATCCTTGATAAAAATTTTAACCCACTAATACCCCCCACCAATCAAACGCTCACCACTACTTTTTTTGGCGCACTGGGTCAAACAGCCGAATCGGAAACACTTTACAATCCTGCTATGGAGAACATAGGTAGTTTTAAGAAAGCGAAAATATATGATCCCTGGGTGGGTGTTCAAACTGATACGCAGTGGCGTTTGTTTGATGTTCCTTCTGAAAAATTTTTAGGTTCCTCTTTCGATAGCATCAATTTTATTGGCCCTGTTGCAGTGGGGTATTTGAAAGACAGCATGCAGGTATTTTTCAACAAGGATGTCAGACAATCTTTTTTGAGAACGGGCATTAAATTTATTCCCGGCAAGGATTCCATTTCGTTTGTGGGTTTACAAAAAGGGGATGAGCAACAGCTCTACAACTCCAATGGTGAAAAATTGTTTCATGCAGTATACGAGCAAATCCAATACCTGGGCGAGGGTTTTTTTATGGTGGAAAAAAAGAGGAAAAAGGGATTAGTGCAACGCGATGGGAAAGTTGTGCTCCCCCTTGAGTATGATGGTATTGGCGGGATCGCAAATGCGAAAACAATCCCAATTTTAAAATCAATGAAGTTTGGCGCGTTTAATATCGTTTCAAAAAAAATTATCAAACCGGTGTATGATAAAAATATCACCGCGTATGGAGCTGATTTTTTGGTGGCTTACAAAGACGGGGCATACGGGTTTATCAATTGGGAGGGCAAACCACAAAGTAAATTTGAGTTTGAAGAGGTTCGGTATTGGAACGATTCCGTTGCCTGGGTGAAGAAGGGTTTTCAGTGGTTGTTGTACGAGATCGAAACCAAGTCAGTGAAGCTAGAAATGGTAAAAGACTACCGGCTCATTAAAGACACTTCAGACGAAAAAATAGCCATTATACATGAGGATACTGCCTATGGTGTAATTAGTAGTAAAAAAGGCATCATTATCCCTTCAACCTTTTCGGATATCGTTAATATTGGGTCGGCAGAAAAGCCCTTTTACATGACCGAAAAGTTTGTGGAAGAAGCTTCGCTTTTTGTTGTGATTTACTATAATCATGAAGGAAAATTTTTACGCAGGCAAACGTATGAAGCAGATGACTACGAACGTATTTATTGCTCAAATTGATCTACAAAATAATTTAAGATAGCATGAGGATTTCAAAAATTTTAGTGGCGTTGCTGGTTGTTTCAGGTTTCGCACACGCGCAATCCGGTTTTAATGAAAAGCCAACATTAATGGTGGGCATTGTGGTGGACCAGATGCGCTACGAGTATTTGCACCGCTATTACGATACTTTTGGCCCGGGTGGGTTTAAGCGGTTGATCAACGAGGGCTTCGTTTTGGAAAACGCGCACTACAATTATATTCCAACGATAACCGGCCCGGGCCATGCTTCGGTTTACACCGGCACAACGCCTGCCATCCATGGGATCATTGGCAACGACTGGTATGACAAGGAACTGAACACGCATGTGAATTGTGTGAATGACCCACAGTACGAACCGGTTGGCAGCCCGGGGGGCAATGGCAATGTTTCACCGTGGCGTATGCGCAGTACAACGGTTACAGATGAATTGAAAATTGCATCGCAGGGAAATTCAAAAGTGGTCAGCATCTCCTGGAAAGACAGGGGTGCAGTTTTGCCGGGAGGCCATACCCCCAATGGCGCGTATTGGGTCGACTCAAAATCCACAACGTTTATTACCTCAACGTATTACCAACAACAACTACCAAAATGGTTGGTGGATTTTAATAAACGCGGTTTACCGGATTTGTATTTGAACGGTGTATGGAAACCCATTATGCCGATAGAGAAATATATCCAAAGCAGTATTGACAACTCACCGTATGAGAGCAAACTTGCAGGAAAAGCAACACCAACCTTTCCGTACAACTTGAATGAATTGCGTGCTAAAGCAGGTGATTATAATCTTTTATATGTGACACCTTTCGGCAACGATTACATTACAGAAGCAGCGTTGGCGGCATTGAATGGGGAAAAATTGGGCAAGGGGCAATGGACAGATTTTTTGGCGATATCCTATTCGGCAACCGATGCATTGGGACATGCCATGGGGCCAAATGCGATTGAATTGCAAGACATGTACATCCGGTTGGATAAGAACATGGAACACCTTCTTAATAAATTGGATGAACAGGTTGGCAAAGGAAACTATACTGTTTTTTTAACGGCCGATCATGCAGTGGCAGAAGTTCCGCAATTTATGATTGACAACAAATTGCCAGGGGGTTATCTGGATAATAAAAAAATACGGGAAGACCTCAACGCGCATCTGGCCAATTATTATCCGGGCCGTGAACTTGTGAAAGTGATTTCGAATGGCCAGTTGTTTTTAAACTATGAAGTGTTTGATAACGACCCGAAATCAGCGGGTGTTCAAATGATGGTAGTTTCGGAATTGATCATTCAATACCTGAAGAAGCTGGAAGGAATTGCCGATGTGTATTCGCAAACGTTGATCAACATGGGCGATTATAATGAAGGTGGTATGAAAGGCATGGCCATCCGCGGCTATCACCAAAAGCGCTCCGGTGATTTGGTGATCATTGTGGAGTCGGGTTATTTTTCATCCAGTTCAAAAACAGGAACCACACACGGAAGTGGGTACAGTTATGATACGCATGTGCCGATTATTTTTTATGGTAAAGGCGTGAAGAAAGGATCTTCCAACCAGTATCATCGTATCACTGATATTGCGCCAACTGTTTCCAGGATTTTGAAAATCAAATTCCCAAGTGGTACTACCGGCCAGCCGATTGTGGAGATATTGGATTAAGGGGAAACATTTTTTTAGATATACGGGAATAATTGAAATGTATGCATTGCGTATATTCGGGTGTTGGGCGCAATGCCAATAAAATAGACACAACATTATGAAGAGACTACTGATTTTAACTTTGCTCATGACCGGATTGATAAATTCATCTTTCGGACAGAAAAACACGTATGGACTAAGTATTGGAGTTGCAAAAGGACTGATTATGAAACAAGCATTAGACGGAGGTGCCTCATATGATTTAAATACAGGGATTTCAATCGGATTTCAATACAACCGACAACTAAATGATAAACTATATTTGCAGACAGGAATAAATTGGTATAAAAATAGCGTATCGGTGACTCCAAGTTTTCACCCGGACATAGATATGACACCGAAAGAATACGATATACAGTTGCTATATATTCCCGTATTCTTAAAGGTTGACATATCAAAATACTTTTTCATAAATGGTGGGCTGATTGTGGACTTCGACATCACAAAAAGTAAACACATAACTAGTCAATCTGGAATTGGTGCGGGATTAGGAATAGGAACTGAGTTTTCAATTACCGACAAATTAGTAATTCAACTAAATCCATATTTAAACTTTCATGGCTTAGCCCTAATTGACAAGGAAAATTATCCTGAAAGAATTTGTGACTTAGGAATTAAATTGAACTTGATATTGGAATGAGGAGTAGGCACAGCGCCCAACAAAAGCTATTTGCAATGGCTGGGTGAAGTGTAAGTATAAAGTTTTATCTTCGTTACTTTGGTCACGGTGGACAATACGTTTTCAAAAGCCAGCCACTGCAAATAGCCAGACGTTATCTTGTATTTTAGGACAGAACAGTACAACTAATATAGACAAATAAATTAAACAATTAACAACTCAAAAATATGTTCGGTATCCAACACATCAAGTTTGACTCAATGACTTATGTTCTCCATTTCATAAATGGAGAAATCAAAAGAGAAGGACGTGGACTTTCATTCTTTTATTTTGCACCGAATAGTTCAATTGCAGCCATACCTATGGGGAGTAACGACCTTCCATTTGTTTTTAACGAATCGACAAATGATTACCAAACTGTTACAATTCAGGGGCAAATTAGTTACAAAATAAGCAATCCTAAGACGCTTGCTGATGTGTTGGACTTTACCGTAAACGACAACGGACAATACAAGAAAAATGACATTGAAAAATTAAATCAACGTATCATCAATGAGGCCCAAACTGCTACTTCATCTTATATCCACAGCATTAAGCTGAAAGATGCAATTCGATCAGCAAAGGCCATTGAAGGAAAAATTTTAGAAGGACTAAAATCTTCGCAAGCAATAGGAATGTTAGGAATAGAAATTTTAGGTGCAAATATTCTAGCGATTCAAGCAACACCTGAAATGGCAAGAGCCTTGGAGACTGAAACAAGGGAAAAACTTCAACAAGAAGCTGACCAGGCAATTTACGAACGAAGAAATTTCGCTGTAGAACAAGAAAGAAAAATAAAAGAATCTGAACTAAACACAGAAATTGCAGTCGAAGAAAAGCAGAAACAAATAGCTGAGAAGAAAATGGAATCTAACGTTCAGAAAGCTGAGAACGATAGAAAACTTCGCGAAATGAAAATTCAAGCCGACATTGCAGTAGAAAATCAAAAGAAGCAACTTATTGAACAAAAAACAGCTAACGATAAAAAGGAGGCCGAAACCCAAGGCTATGTAATCGAAACCACATTAAAGCCATATAAGGATATTGACTGGAAGACTTTGACCGCATTAAATAACAACCCTGACCCAAAATTCAATATTTCTTTAGCTTTTAGACAGCTAGCTGAAAATGCTGGAAAAATTGGTAACCTCAATATCAGTCCTGAATTACTGGAATCCATTTTAAATGACAAGAAGGAAAATAGAAAATGAGCGTTGAATATGCCATCATTGTAAAAAATAAGACCAGGCTGGAATCACTAATTGAGCGCTTCAATACTAAAGCTCAAGCCAAATTTTACATTGAGCGGCTTGGTGGAAATTTTGAGGATTATGAATTGGAGCATGAGACATTTCAATATTCTTTAAATTCATTGCAGACACAACTTTCAGGGGTTATCAAGCATAAAACACTTGAAAGGGTTTATATGCCATCTTTTATTTTTTCTGAAAATCACTTAATAGTTGTAATTGGACAAGATGGGCTTGTTGCTAATACAGCGAAGTATTCAAAGGGAATTCCCATAGTTGCGGTTAATCCTGACAAACAAAGATATGATGGTGTCCTTTTACCATTTGACACTTCTGACTTTATCGTTGGTGTTGAAAGTGTTATGTCTGACAATTATCAGTCAAACACAATGAGATTTGCAGAAGCTTCGCTCAATGACGGCCAAAGACTCCTGGCATTCAACGACTTATTTATAGGTGCATCAACTCATATTTCAGCGCGTTACAAAATATCTTATAATAACAAAGTCGAGGAGCATTCATCTAGTGGTCTAATTGTCTCCACACCAGCAGGCTCCACCGGTTGGTTAAGCTCAATTTTCAATATGGCGTATGGAGTGACAGGCATGTTTGAAAAAAACCTTAAACCTAAAAGACCAAAACTTAAAGACAACGAATTGCTCTTTGCGGTTAGAGAACCATTTCAGAGCATAAGGACACAGACCGGAATTACAACTGGAATCATAAAAAATCAAACTAGACTGACAATTGAGTCGCTCATGCCGACAAGTGGAGTAATATTTAGTGACGGTATAGAGTCGGACTTCCTTAAATTCACAAGCGGTTCGATTGCGACAATTGGGATAGCAAAAGAAACAGCTAAAATTGTAACGGCTTAGAAGAAAACGTTCGAAACAATACGAATAAGTTTTGATGGTGTTTAGGTTGGTAACAGAAATTCCTTTTTTGACATAGGTTTAAATCCCGAAGAGATGATAGGATTATAGAAAATGAAACAATCAGATTTAAGAATCCCAAAGGGGTGACATACTATGGCAGGAATATTATGAAAAGTATTTATATAGAATGGTTTGAGCTAAACTATCACCCCTTCGGGGTTCAATCACAATTTTGATATTCTATTATAATCATACCATCCCTTCAGGATTGGCTACAAGCCACAGTTCTATTATCTATTAAAATTTAGAATCTTGCCCTGAGTGGGGCAAAACAGGAAACATTAAAGTCGTGTGTTAGTATCTTCAAGCGGTATGCACTATGATCGGGAGAAGTTGAGAATCTATCAAACAAAAAAATGGGAGGCTAAGCCCCCCATTTTTGTAAATGTTTTTTGCCTTATGCCCCGCAAACATTTCAAAATATACCAAACATGTTTAGAATGACAATCAGGATAAAAACCGGGCATACAAAGCGTATAAAGAAAACCCAGATTTGAGCAAGCGTGAACCCCATTATTCGTTTGGTGGTAAAGAACGGGGAGCCTTCATTGATTTCAGCAACTATCCGTCCCGGTTTGAGCACCCATCCGACATACAAGCATATAAAGAGGGCTACAATCATGATCATAAGTGTTCCCCAGATAAAATCCATAATATCCATAAACCCGGTATTCGTCAGCCCAAACAGGTTGAACTGCATGTTGCTCAGCGTTTCATTTGCACCTTTGGAAAGGGCAGCAGGCAACCCCACAACAAAAGCAGCAATGCTTACTATCCAGGCAGCTTTCTTCCGGCTCCATTTCTTTTCATCAATTAAATAGGAGCCCGGGACTTCGATCATGGAGATCGTAGAAGTTAACGCTGCGATCATCAACAGCAGGAAGAAGAAAGCACCCACAATATTTCCGCCCGGCATTTGGTTAAAGATGTGCGGAAGGATTTGGAAAACTAGTGTTGGTCCCTGGTTGGGCTCAAGCCCGAATGCAAAAACGGCAGGGAATATCATTAGGCCGCCCAACAACGCTACGGTTGTATCCAGCATCCCAACAAAAAGACCGGTCTTAACAATGCTTTCCTTTTTTGATAAGTACGATCCATACGTAACCATAATCCCCCAACCAATGCTCATGGAGAAGAAACACTGGCTGAGTGCTTTCAGGAAAGTGGTACCAGTGATTTTACTGAAATCAGGGATGAGATAGTATTCAATTCCGGCCCCTGCGCCTTTAAGGGTTACACTTCGCACGATAACCACCAAAACCAATATGAACAATACGGGCATAAGTATCTTGGAGGCTTTTTCGATACCCTTCGAAATATCTTTGGTTACAATCAGCAGGTTTAGTCCTATAAAAAATGCAAACAAAGGGATGACATACATTGGGTTTGCCTGGAATTCGGCAAAGTTCATCTCAATGCCCATCAGCGAAGTATAGATGTATCCGATAGTCCAGCCTGCAATTACGCAATAGTAACTTAGTACAAAGAAGCTCACACAAAGTGCCAGGATGGGGCCGAGTGTCCAGAAGGCATTGCTGCCCGTGTCACGAAATGCCCCGATGGGGTTTTTCTTTGTCAGGCGGCCCAATGAAATTTCATTAAAAAGCAGCGGGAGGCCGATCAACAAGACACACCCGAGGTAAACAATCACAAACGCACCTCCACCATTTTCGCCCGTCAGGTATGGAAAGCGCCATATATTCCCCAGGCCAACAGCCGACCCTGCTGCAGCCATAATAAAACCGAATCTTGATCCAAATTGGCCACGGTTATCAGATACATTCATAATATTTTGTTAGGTTTAGTTTGGTTAATCAGCTCGAAATATAGAAAAATATTGGGGAATCAAATCCCAATCTGGAATTGATGGCCACAATACCACTTGAATGGTTGGAAAATTATTGATTTAGTTGTTTCGCCAGCACGGCAATGCCCTCAGCAAAACTTCTGGGTTCATAACCTAATTCTTTCCTTGCTTTCTCAATAATAAAACCAGTAGTTAATGGACGTGCGGCCGGTTGTTTAAATGTAGTTGAATCGGTTGGTTTGATCAGCGTTTTATCAAGATTGAAATAATCGGCCGTTGCCAATGCAATTTCATAAGGGGAAAGAAAATCTTTTCCGGAAACATGATAAATGCCCGCTGCATTTTTGATGGCTGCCAAATAACAACCCATGGCCAAGTCTTCTGCCAACGTAGGTGTGCGGAATTGATCGTTCACAACCTGGATGGTTTTTCCTTCTTCCAAACTTTTCTTCACCCACAACACAATGTTCGAACGGCTCATGTCATTTGTGATGCCATATACCAATACTGTTCGGAGGATGCAGCTATCAATGGATGCGTTGAGAACAAGTTGCTCGGCAGCCAGTTTACTTTCGCCATAATAATTCACCGGACCTGCTGGTTCATCTTCTGCCAGCGGCCCATGGCTTCCATCAAAAATAAAATCGGTGGAAACATGGACAAGGCGGACGCTATGTTTTTCACAGGTGTTCACCAGATTTTCAACTGCGGTAACATTGTTTTTCCAACACGCTTCTTTTTCGGTTTCGCATTGGTCCACATTCGTCATGGCAGCTGTATTGATAATCACATCGGGTTTTGTGGAAGCAATGATTGCATCAACTTCTGCTGCATTCGTGATGTCCAGCAAATGGAATTCGCCTTTTTCAATGGGGACAGCACTCGCGGATCGCGCGGTTGCAATTAATTGAACCGTAGGATCTTGTTGAAGTAATGCTGTTAGTTTTTGTCCAAGTAAACCGTTGGATCCGGTGACGAGAATCCTCATTTCTTTTCGGGTTCAGGATAATGGTATCCGTATTGTTTTGTGATTTTCTTTTTGGAAATTTCTTCCACCGTCACGATTATGGACACATCTTCAATCGGACGATCACGTTGGTCTACTTGTACAGCAGCAATTTTATCGATCACATCCAATCCTGAAATTACTTTTCCGAAAACAGTATAGTCCCCATCCAAATGTGGAGATCCACCAATGGTAGTGTATACTTTTAGTTTTTCAGGATCAATCTCTTTTTTCACGCTAATGCCCAGTTCTTTTTCACAAACCGGTACGAGTTCGAGCATTTTATTTTTATAAGCTTCCATATTGCCCGAATAGTACAATTGCGAAAGAGTATCCTGAAGATAGGTATAGTTCGGATTTTGCATCAGTTGCCGGATTGCACTGTTCAATTTGTTCTGGTCGATTTCCAATTCGGATTGTGGCCAAACCTTACCTTGTACAATATAGAATTGGCTACCGCTACTTTCCTTGTTGGGATTTTGCTGATCGGGTAAGCGTGCTGCCGATAGGGCTCCTTTTTCATGAAAGAATTTTGTGTTGAATTCGGATGGGACCGTATAGCCGGGCCCGCCCATGCCCAGGGGTTCTCCGGGTTTTGCGGCTTTTGAGTTTGGATCACCGGCCTGAATCATAAATTCTTGCATCACCCGATGAAAAAGCATGCTATCGTAATAGTGCTCCTTTACAAGCTTGATGAAATTCTCTTTGTGTTTTGGGGTTTCATCGTACAAGATGGCCACCATGTCGCCATACTTGGTTTTGATTGTGACAACATAATCTTTCTTTTGGGCGCAGCCTGTGAAAATGAAAGAAATACAAATTAAAGAGGTGAGAAGACGTACCATTTTTCTAAGTTGATAAAATATGAGGCAACAAAAGTATAAAAAATAAAATGCCTTACGGGTTGTCGTTGACCAGGGTTTGTCTGATTTGCTCCAGGATTTCTTTGCCACCTTCATTTAAGACCTCCCGCGCAACCGATTTTCCAAGTTCTTTCGCTTCTGAGGCATGGGCAGATTCTTTCGCTTTGATTACTTTTTTTCCATCCAATGAAATAATTCCTCCTTTAAGTGTGATCAGCTCGCCTTCTTTGTGCGCATACCCAAACGCTGGAATACTACATCCTCCTTGTAGGGTTTTAAGAAAAGCGCGTTCAGCACGAATACAATCTTCTGTTTCCGGATGGTTCACATATTTTTCCACCGCTTCTTTTTTATCGAAGTCAAGTTTTTGATGGCACTCCACAGCAATACACCCTTGGCCAACCGGTGGCACGAAATAACTGGTCGGGATTTTTTCAATGATCAGATCATCAAACCCCATGCGGTGTACACCTGCAAAGGCGAGCAATAAAGCATCACATTCGCCCGCTTTCATTTTGTTGATGCGCGTTTGGAGATTACCTCGTATAGTAATCGTTTTTACATTCGGATGGAAATGTTTTAAGAAGGCGATCCTTCTTGTCGAAGATGTTCCGATAACCGGGGAGCCCTGCATGATTTTAAAATCTTTCTTATGCGAAAGGATTACATCGTTCGGATCTTCACGAAGGGTGAACCCAATGAGCTCAAGTCCTTCCGGGGTTTCGGATGGAAGGTCTTTTGCACTGTGAACAGCAATATCAATGGTGCCGGCAAAAAGTTGTGCTTCAATCTCTTCCGTAAAAACCCCTTTGCTTCCAATTTTTGAAATGGTTACATCCAACATGCGATCGCCCTGTGTTTCCATCGGAACGATTTCTGTTTGAAAAGCAGATGCATTTAACAATCCGGCAACATGCTCGGCTTGCCAAAGGGCCAGCGGACTGTTTCGGGTACCGATTCGAATAACTTTTGTCATGACGGGTTCATGGTTTTAGAAAGTTGAAGCGAGAGGTCAAGGAAAATCATTTTGGCGCTTCCATTCCGTTCGAGGTGGTAGCTGGCGTCATTGATCAGGCGATACGATTTCTCTACTTTTTCCAATGACATTATTTTGCTGAAGTCCTGAACAAATTTTTGTTCTTGTCCACGGCTACGTTGGATGGCTTCTGCATTCGCAAGCGACAACAACGTTTCGCGCATCATGGTCAGGCTATGCTCCATCATACTTTTTTGCTGGAGCTTATCGAGGCGGTGGTAGTCTTCGGCCATGTTCACCAGGTTTAAATAATCACGCTTATAACACGTCCGCATCCAACTACTAAAGCGCTGATCGGTGTCATCGGCTCCATCGGTTTCCAATAAAACCTGTGCCTGGCGGATATTGCCATTGGCCAAGCCTGTAACTTTTGAAAGTTTGGGCTCTGCAATCCCCTGGCTGCTCAAAAAGGTTTTGACTTCTTCGTCCTGCAAATACGGGATCGTTACGATTTGCGTGCGCGATAAAATAGTAGGCAACAACTGATCGGCAGCATTGGATACCAAAATGAAATACGTGAAGGGAGGTGGCTCTTCCAATAGTTTTAAAATACCATTCGCTGCGGATGGATGCATGCGCTCCGGCAACCAAATGATCATCACCTTGTATTTGCTTTCGAAAGGTTTTAGTGAAAGCTTCTTTATAATATTCCTGCTTTCCTCACGGGAAATAAAAGGTTGTTTTCCTTCACCACCATACGAAGCGGCCCAGTCTTCCAGGTTTCCAAAAGGTTGTTCCAGTAGAAATGTACGCCAGGATTTTAAGATCTCGGCTTCAAAGCGTTCTTCGTCTTTGTCGTTTTTCACATTGCTTTTAGGAAAAACAAAATGCGTATCAGGATGGACCAGGCGGCTGCTCTTTGAACACGCTGCACATGTTCCGCAAACATCATCACCGCGGTTTTCACAATGCAAGTACTGCGCGAATGCAACTGCCATTGGTAAATTCAAGGAACCTTCCGGGCCCTGAAAAAGTTGGGCGTGTGCACTGTGGTTGTTCTTCACCGCATCGGTTAGTAATTTTTTTACTGAAGAAAGTCCTGGAATGGAAGCGAAGTTCATGGGCAATACGCTATTGTGTTTTTTTATTTTGTTGATCAAAAAGATACGTCAATATTTCTGTTTCGATAGCATTCAATTCAATTCCTCTTCTTTTCATAACACGGGCTGCTGTTTCCAGGGCTTTGTCAAGTTGGTAGGTAGCAAGCCCACCGGGGCCACCCCACGAAAAAGAAGGAATGTAGTTGCGTGGAAACCCGGCACCAAAAACATTGGAAGAGACATCCACGACAGTGCCCGAATTAAACATTGTATTGATGCCGCATTTGCTATGGTCGCCCATCATCAAACCACAAAACTGATTGCCTGTATCAATGAATTTTTCCTGCGGGTGGTTCCAGAGTTTGATGTGGTCGTAATTGTTTTTGAGGTTGGAGGTGTTGGAGTCTGCACCGAAGTTGCACCACTCACCGATTACCGAGTTGCCCAGAAATCCATCATGCGCTTTGTTGCTGTAGCCGAAGATCACCGAGTTGCTGATTTCACCGCCAACTTTTGAGTAAGGGCCAACGGTGATATCCCCCCGTAATTTTGCACCAAGGTTAACAGCGGATCCTTCCCCAAGGGAAAATGATCCGCGGATAATAGACCCTTCACCGATGCTTGAATGTTTCCCCAAATATATAGGGCCAGTTTCGGCATTGAGGATGGCGGCTTTTATCGTTACACCCTCTTCAATGAAAATATTTTCTTCACCGTATACGATGGTGTGTTTGTCTTCAATCGGGGAGGAAGTCCTCCCTTTTGTAATCAGGTGGAAATCAACTTTCAGCTGACTGGCATTTTTTTGAAAGATTTCCCAAACATGGTTGATGAGCGTGACAGGATGTTCATAGGCAATCGGAGTGCAATCCGCCAGAGAGGCAGTATCGTTTTGACGCGCTACCAGAATGGTTTTGTCTTTGATCAACACCTGGTTTTGATCCAGTGCTTTAATGGCGGCCATCAGGTTTTCATCCGGGCAGAGGGCTCCATTAATAAGGAGGTTGTCTTTTCCGGCAGTAAGCGGGAATTTTTTCTGTAGATAAGGCTGTGTATTAAAGGAGGGGGCAGTGTTTAACCAATGTGCCCACTTTTCATCGATGGTGAGGATGCCGACCCTGATTTTTGCCACTGGCCGGGTAAACGTAAAGGGGAGGAGGTTTTCTCGAATAACCGGAGGATCGAAAAGGATGACATTCATGGGACAAAATTAAGAACTGAGGGTTAGTAATTTTAGAAATTTTTTATCCGACTAAGGTAAGTGTTTTCTGTTTGTTCAGTGGTTAAAATTCAACATCTCGCTGGATTTTGTAAATTTAGGGAATGAAAAAACAGCGGATTTATCTGGATACATCGGTTTATGGTGGATACTATGATGATGAATTTCAAGAGTTCACAAGACCGCTTTTCAAAAGAATCAATAATGGGGAATTCACAATCATTTTTTCAACTTTGTTAGAGGAAGAATTGGAATTTGCACCTGGGAAAGTCCAAAAGTTAGTTCAGGAGATAGGTCATGCGAACGCTGAACTGGTTATTGAAACCAACAGTGCTGTTGAACTCGCTTTCGAGTATATTTCAGAAAAGGTGGTTGGACAAACAAGTTATTCGGATTGCCTGCATATTGCACTTGCAACAATCAATCAAGCAGATTTACTAATTAGCTGGAACTTTAAGCATATTGTCAACATTGAACGAATACGAGGCTACAACTCTATTAATATTAAAAATGGATATAAACAATTGGAGATACGTTCACCAAGGGACTTAATGGATTATGGAAACGAACACTGAAAAAAAATTTGATGCGGTTAAGATGGCACGCGAAATCAAGGACAAGTTGGATCAAAAATTATCCAAAATGTCCAGAGAGGAAATCGTTGAATATTTCAAAAAACAAAGAATGAAGCAGAACAGGGTAAAACCCAGTGCCTAACTTCTATATTGCTTATCATGTTGAAATGTACTACTGTCATCCGACTAAAATAAAATGAGGCGGAGGTACAGCAACCATCCGCCTTTTTGAGAATGCTCAAAATACCTCATAATCAAACTGGTTTCAATGGCTTTTTCCGAACTTTGATTTTAGTCGGATGACAGTAAATAAATAATTTGATTTATTGTTTGTAAATATCTTTTCTGTTTCCAAGGTCGATAATATTTACCAAAAGCATTGTGTCTAAAACTTCATAGATTACCCTATAGTTTCCAATTCGTATTCTATAACCATTTCTTCCCTTTAGTTTTTGCAACCTGGCGGACGGGGATTCTCACCAAGCTTTTCAATAGTCTGAAATATAAGGTAACTATTTTCTATAGGAATGGATTCCATGAAAAAAACAAAAGCCCCTCCGGGTTCCGGAGAGGCTTTAATACCGTGAAGCAACTAAAATTAGTCCTTCTTATATTTTTTCTTGAATTTCTCAACACGACCGGCAGTGTCTACAAATAATTTCTTACCTGTGTAAAAAGGGTGTGATGCCGAGCTAACCTCGATTTTCACCAAGGGGTATTCTTTACCGTCTTCCCAGGTAATGGTATCCGGGGTCTGGATGGTAGACCGGGTCAAAAACTTAAAATCTCCGGAAGTATCGTGAAAAACTACTTCTCTATAATTTGGGTGGATTCCCTCTTTCATCTGTTAACAATTTAATATTTATGGTCAGATGGAATGCCCCCTTCAGTTATACCGCTCTGTCGGGCTATGCCGCTTGGGGCATTTCATCACTATAATCTTTATTTTCCCAAAAAGGAGTGCAAAGATAAGCACAATACCTTCATTTTCAAAAATGGGTTTATGTTTTTTGCCGTAAACCGCTAACCTCTGGAACTGAGGCTTCAGGAAATCCTGTACACCTTGATGTACGACTACATTCGTGTTTCAAAGTGTGAACTTCCTAGCGAACATCATGGCAATTACTAATTTTGAGAAAAAAAGGCACTTTCTTATTGTTTTCTGCCAATCGCAAAGGCCATCCAATAGTTATGAACCTCCGTATTTTTCGCCTAACATTGCAGTTATGAAGAGATTGGCCGTTCTGGTATTGCTTTTCCTTGGTTCATTTCATGGCTATTCGCAAAGTAGCATGGTGCCTTTAAATGAGGATTACTACCATTGGGTGGACCGGTACGAAATCAAAACCGGGCAACTTCGCCCTGAATTCTTTACCACCATCAAGCCCTACAGCCGAAAAGACATCGTTGAATTTACTGATTCCATTGAAGCAGCAGGGCTTTTTAGCTCAAAAGCCGACCGCTTTAATTATGAATATCTCCAAAATGATAGCTGGGAATGGTCGCGGGCAGAATCCGCTACGAGCAGAAAGCCGATTTTAAAGTATTTCTATAAGAAAAAACCTGATTTCCTGTATGTCGATAAGCCTGATTTTGACCTGCACGTGAACCCGGTCATTTATTTTTCAGGTGGTACGGATTCCCGGTTGGATGAGCCTTTGTTTATCAACACGCGAGGCGTGGAAATCCGGGGAATGATTGATGAAAAAGTGGGGTTTTACTCTATTTTAACCGATAACCAGGCCAGAATCCCATCGTATGTCAACGATTACATGGTTCCGTATTATGCGCTTCCGCACGAAGGTTTTTGGAAGAATTTCAAAAATGGTGGTGTCGATTTTCTCCATGCCCGAGGATATTTCACTTTTCAGGCATCCAGACATATCGGGATTCAATTTGGCCACGACCGCCAGTTTTTAGGCAATGGCTACCGTTCCCTTGTGTATTCCGATTTTTCCCCGGCAGCATTGTATTTGAAGATGAACCTGAAAATCTGGAAACTCAATTACATGTTCAACATTAATCAGGTAACAGCCGGTGCGGTGGCAACGCCTGGAGGCACCAAAACTTCAGCGGATGGTTTTCCGAAAAAATTCATCGCCACCCATCACCTCAGCATCAACCTTGGGAAGAAATTTAATATTGGCCTTTTTGAATCGGTGGTGTTTGGCGCAAACGACTCCACAGGGACCAACTTCGAGCTGGGGTATCTGAACCCGATCATTTTTTACCGTGCCATCGAGCAACAAAATGGTAGCAGCGACAACGTGATCATAGGTATGGATTTCAAATGGAATGTTGTAAAGAAAGTTTCCATGTATGGCCAGTTAGTGCTGGATGAATTTCTGTTGGATAATATAAAAGAAGGAAATGGATGGTGGGCCAACAAGTATGGTATCCAAACAGGTTTAAAATATATTGATGCGTTGGGCGTCCCTAACCTCGACTTGCAAGCCGAAGTAAACATCATGCGACCGTATACCCATGCGCACAACACGCTCTATGGAAGTTACTCCAGTTACAACCAGTCGATGGCGCATCCGCTGGGTGCCAATTTCAAAGAAGTGATTGGTATTTTGCGATACCAACCATTGCCTCGTTTAAACCTTACGGGAAAGCTTGTTTACTCACAGATAGGCCGCGATACAACGGGCGTGAACTGGGGCGGTGATATTTTAAAAGATAACTCCACGCATGAACTGGAATATGGCAACACGATCGGCCAAGGTGTGGTGAACAATATTATGTTTATGAATTTTACAGCATCGTGGATGCTGAAACATAATTTGTTTTTGGATGCGACTTTGATTTTGCGGAAGAGCGAAAGTGAGGTTGCGTTTTATAATACGAACACAACTGCTACAACAGTGGGCTTGCGCTGGAATATCCCACAGCGGCTTTATGAATTTTAACGGATGAAGGTTTATTTAAGGATATTTCGGTACGCACCCCGGTTTGTTTTCAGGCTTATTCAGTTTTTCGTGCTTTCCTTGCTCGGAATTGTTTTTGGTGCTTTCAACCTTATACTCGTTATCCCCATGCTCTACGTGCTCTTTAGTAAAGATGCGAATGTTGTGGTGCCGGAACGACCCGGTTTTGCGCTGAACTTCGACTATGCTATCGACCTGTTTAATTACCATCTGAACAGCACAATTATTGACAATGGAAAGCCTGCTGCATTGTTGTTTGTCTGCACCGGCCTTGTCATTACCATTTTTTTGGCAAACCTTTTTCGATACTTCGAACGGATTGTGGCTTCCCGGTTGAAAGTTGACATTGTTAAAAATATGCGAATGGACATTTTTAGAAATGTCACGCAACTTCACATTGGTTATTTTTCTGATCAACGCAAAGGCGATTTGATTTCCCGCTTTACCAACGATGTGAGTGAAGTGGAGAGTGCAGCGGTAAATAGTTTAAAATCAGTTCTCAAGGAACCCATCACCATCATTGTTTATTTTTCCATTCTTTTCGTCATCAGTGTAAAATTGACCTTGATCACATTATTGGTTTTGCCGATCACCGGTGGGATTTTAGCAGAGATTATTAAACGATTAAAGAAAAAAGCAAAGGCGAGCCAAGAGTCGTTGGGACGTGTGGTGAATATTTTGGATGAGACCTTTAGCGGCATGCGCGTGATAAAAGCTTTCAATGCCCAACAATTTATTACGGATAAAATTGATGCAGAAACATCCTATCACCGTAAGGTAAACTTAAGCCTGGCCAAAAAGAATGAACTGGCATCCCCGGTCTCGGAGGTGTTGGGTGTAATGATCGTGGGCGCTATCCTTTACTTTGGGGGATCAATGGTACTCAGTGACCAGATGACACTAAAGCCGGAAGAGTTCATCGGTTTTCTTACAGTCTTTGCTTCGATTATTCAACCCGGTAAAAATTTCTCCAATGGGATTACATCCTTGCAAAAAGGATCCGTTTCTGCAGAACGTATTTTTAAAATAGTAGACACCGAACCCGCCATCCGTAACAAACCCAACGCAAAGAAAATTACCGCTTTTGAAAATGCCATTGAATTCAAAAGTGTAGGCTTCGCCTATGAGAACGACCCTGTTCTCAGCCACATCAACTTAAAAATTGAAAAAGGAAAGACCATCGCATTGGTGGGGCCATCTGGTGGAGGGAAGTCAACACTGGCGGATTTAGTGCCACGCTTTTACGATCCCACGCATGGCGAAGTATTGATTGACGGAACACCGCTTCCGGATTGTGATGTGGAATCGGTGCGTCAGTTGATGGGGGTTGTTACGCAAGAGTCGATATTGTTTAACGACACGATCTTTAACAACATCGCCTTCGGGATGCCGAATGTAAAAGAAGAGGATGTGATCCAGGCAGCCAAAGTTGCCAATGCGCACGATTTTATCATGCAAACTGAAAATGGCTATCAAACCGTAATCGGGGAGCGTGGCTCCAAACTTTCGGGTGGCCAACGACAACGGCTAAGCATTGCACGTGCGGTATTAAAGAACCCTCCGATCTTGATTTTGGATGAAGCCACCAGCGCCTTGGATTCCGAATCGGAACGGTTGGTGCAGGATGCCCTTACCAACCTGATGAAAAACCGAACTTCCGTGGTGATTGCCCACCGGCTCAGTACCATCCAACATGCTGATGAAATTATCGTGATCCAGCACGGCCATATTATTGAACGGGGCACGCATGACGAACTCGTGGCGAAGAACGGGTTGTATACCAAGCTAAGTGAAATACAGAAGACCTAAGTCGAACCCTGGAAATTGATCGCCAATGTATTTGGTTTTCAGATTTTTGCCTTACCTTTAAAAAGCGTTCTATAAATAAATGCGATCCTTATGATGTATATGAAACGAAATACACTCATCACTTACGCTGTTTTTTTGGTGTTCATGTTGATTTTAGTGGGTACATCATTTTATGTTGAGGACATTGTTGCAAAGGGAAAATTTGACAAGATGTTTGATCTTGCCAAAAACGCTTCGTTGTTTAAGTACCTTTCATTTGTGGGGTTGATATTGCTCATCGTTGATTTTGTGATGAACTACTTAACGGTTCGTCAGCTTACTAAAGATAAAGAAGCGATGCGGTTGGAAATGAATACACTGAAAGCGAAGTTGTTTGATTTGCAGGAAGCTGCGAAGACCGTTGTATCAAAACCTGAAAAAGAAGAGAAGTAAACAGAACCTTTATGTTGGCGAAAACCTATGGTGCAGCCGTTTACGGGGTTGACGCCAGAACCATTACCGTTGAAGTAAACGTAGGGCAAGGCCGGAAATTCTTTATGAGCGGCTTGCCGGATGGCGCTGTGAAAGAAAGCGAACACCGCGTAGAATCAGCACTTAAAAATTTTGGATATTACATGCCCCGTCAAAAGACGGTGGTGAACCTGGCGCCTGCGGACATTCGCAAAGAAGGTTCTGCCTATGATTTGCCAATAGCACTTTCCATCCTTGCAGCCTCCGAACAAATTACTACCACCATTCTTTCTGATTACATGATCATGGGCGAGCTTGCACTCGATGGAGTGTTGCGCCCGATCAAAGGCGTGTTGCCCATTGCCATTCAGGCACGAAAAGATAAACTGAAAGGGTTCATCCTTCCGGCAGAAAATGCGCGCGAAGCCGCGATTGTCAACGACCTGGAAATCCTGCCGGTCGCTACCCTGAAAGAAGCGATTGCATTTATTGAAGGCAAAAAAACCATCACACCAGTGGTGGTTGATACGCGTGATATTTTTGCCACGCACCTCAATGACTATGATTCCGATTTCAAAGATGTGCAAGGTCAGGAAAATATTAAACGCGCATTGGAAATAGCTGCTGCCGGAGGACACAATGTGATCATGATCGGTCCACCGGGTGCAGGAAAAACCATGTTGGCAAAACGATTGCCTACGGTGCTTCCACCCCTTTCCATTCACGAAGCATTGGAAGCAACCAAGATACATTCCGTTGCCGGGAAATTGGGAGCGGATGCCACGTTGATGTCGAGCCGGCCGTTTCGAAGCCCACATCATACCATTTCGGACGTTGCTCTTGTAGGTGGCGGAGGCAATCCACAACCCGGAGAAATTTCGTTGGCGCACAATGGTGTGTTGTTTTTGGATGAGCTTCCGGAATTCAAACGCACGGTGTTGGAAGTGATGCGCCAACCGATGGAAGAACGAAGGGTAACGATTTCGCGCGCCAAAGTTTCGATTGATTATCCTGCGAACTTTATGCTGATCGCAAGCATGAACCCGTGCCCGTGCGGGTATTACAACCATCCTGAAAAAGAATGTGTGTGCGGACCGGGAATTGTGCAACGCTACCTGAGCAAAATCAGCGGACCGTTGTTGGACCGGATTGACTTGCATGTGGAAGTGGTGCCGATTGGTTTTGATGAAATGACCGCCAACCGGAAATCAGAAACGAGCGAAGAAATCAGACACCGCGTGATCGCTGCGCGCGAAATCCAGACCGAACGTTTTAAAGGAAACCCCGAAGTATATTGCAATGCGATGATGCCCTCGAACATGGTGAAAAACCTTTGCCAGATCAATGATGCCGGAAGGGCATTGCTCAAAACTGCGATGGAACGATTGGGATTATCCGCCCGGGCGTACGACCGGATTTTAAAAGTTTCCCGCACCATAGCCGACTTGGCAGGCGTGGAAGAAATTAAAATTGAACATTTAGCGGAGGCTATCCAATATCGGAGTTTGGACAGGGAAGGATGGGCAGGATAATTTGCTAATTTGATAATTCGTGAATGTGAAGATTTTGTCTGTAGCTTATTGTCAATGTTGTCACCGATCATCTCCAGGTATTAAAGCATGTGAATTGATTTTTTCCTCTTGGATGCCGGAACCGCGTCCGGCAATGTCCCCGATTTGAAATGCTCTCCACCCCGGATTTTATTCCGGGGTCTTTCCCTTCGTTCCCCCAGCAATTACTTTATTCTTATGGAAAACCAAATGGGAATAATCAAACTTTCATAATTTGCGTTGTGCGCAAAACCATCTTTCTGTACGGCCTCGCCATTGCGACCCTCATTATTGTACTGAAAACAATAGAGTACCGCTACTTGCTGCGTGATCTTTCTGTAGAAATCTATATTGGAGCCATCGCGCTTATTTTTACAGCGGTAGGTATTTGGGGTGGGATGCGCTTGACCCAACGCAAGAAGATTATAATTAAGGAGGCAGAAGGGCTGTTTGTTTTAAATCAAAATGAACTGGCCCGGTTGGGCATCAGCAAGCGAGAGCATGAAGTGTTGGAGTTGATGGCGCAGGGTTTTTCCAACCAGGAAATTGCCGATAAATTGTTTGTGTCGTTGAATACGATCAAGACGCATTCTGCCAACCTTTTTACGAAGCTGGATGTGAAGCGGAGAACCCAGGCCGTACAATACGGGAAAGAATTGAAATTGATCCCCTAATCCTTTTGGGTGAATTGAACTTGTAATTTGCCTTCTGAATAGATTGTCTCAAAATCATACTTTCGGGTGAAGGCGGTAAAAGGGGATTTATGGTACTTCACTTCGAAACAAAATAAAAACAGTATGAAGAAAATTATATTGATCTATGGTTGCATCGGTGGGGGAATTATCATTGCCTCCATGATGGTAACGATGCCATTGCTTGAAAGCGGGTCGCTAAACACGGATAATAGCCTGTGGCTTGGCTACATTACCATGACTATCGCGTTGTCGATGGTGTTCTTTGGTGTGAAGTCGTACAGGGATAACCAATTGAATGGTGCCATCACCTTTGGCCAGGGATTTAAAGTAGGAATACTAATCGCACTGGTGGCTTCTGTCATCTATGTGGTGTGGTGGGAAATCTATATGCATTTTTTTATGAGTGATTTTGCAGCGCAATATGCCAGCAAGACAATGGAAGCAGCAAAAGCTGCGGGTGCCACCGAAGAGGAACTTGCAAGGAAATTGGAGGAGACCAATAAAGCACAAGAGATGTATAGCAAATTTTATTTCCGGGTGTTGATTACATTCAGTGAAATCTTTCCGGTGGGATTGCTGCTTTCGTTAGTAAGTGCTGCTTTGTTGAAAAGGAAAGATGTTTTGCCGGCTTAGGCTCGTCACTCAGAGCGATAGCGAAGAGTCTTTTGGATTTTTTGCTTATAACTCCAAAGATTCATCGGTCATGCTTCCCTCTGAATGACGCAGGTACAGGATTTGAAATAATTCAAATAGGAGCAGTGATTTGTGAGTATCGATTAGTGATTTTAGATTTAACTGATTTTCAATCACTAATCTGAAATCTAAGATCACAAATCAAAAAACAAATCAGCCTCGGTCTGTGTCCTACAGAACGAAATTTCAAAAGAACAATGACATCAAAGAGGGATAGGATTAAGTGGTCTTTGGATTCTTTTCCCGATCCTTTTGGATTTTCAACAACTGTGGCTGAAAATCTACAGTTGTTGAATTTTGATTTCAAATGATTCGGAAAGAACCGCTGAAAAAGGGCTTGTTGGCTGGAATGAATCTTGCTGTTTTTGATTGGACAATTTTGTTTGAAATAATGGTGAGTATGAAAAAGCAGGAAATCAAGTTTATCTATAATAGCAAGAAGAAGCAGGATCGGGAAGCCTTCGGTTTGATCACAGCGTTGGACAAACATATTATCAACGAATTTGACACCAGCAAAGACCGCATGACAGAAACACAGTTAGCGGAATTGGCCCACAAGCTTTCGGTTTCCTTTGATGACCTCTTTGATCCTAATTCAGATCAATATTCAGATAAGTTTAAATCCATTTCCGATGAAGATAAATTACTAGTGATCAATACGGATATGAGTTTGTTAAAAACGCCCATTGTTGTGCGAAGTGATGGCACCGCCACAGTTTTAAAATCACCTTTTGAAATCCATCCGCTGGATTTGGAAATTGATGGCACGAAGAACAACCGGTTCTGATAGTTGTCGTCAATCAAAAAAACCACAACTTCACCGCCAACACAATCACCACCGCAACCAGCATGCGCTTGATCCACACTTCACCTTTATCAACAGACCAACGGCTGGCAAACCAACCACCGGTACCTTGTCCGATCGCGAGGATAAGTCCGGTCTTCCAAACAATTTTATCTTCGAATGCAAAAACGAGTACGGCTATTCCGGTGTAGACCAACGCTGCAAACACTTTTATGTAATTCGTTTTGATTAAACTAAACCCATGAACATTGGTCAGTAAAGCAATTACTAAAAAACCAATGCCTGCCTGGATGAACCCTCCATAAACACCCAAGAAGAAAAATCCAATCAAGCCAATGGCTTGTCGGTTCTTGCTCATCTTCTCTTCTACAACTTTCGTTTTTTTCCTTCCTGCTACAATCGAGATTACTACCAGTATCATCACGATAGCGAGAATACGATTAAACAATTCATCTGGGATATCAACTGCTAACTTTGCTCCAAGAAATCCTCCGGCCAACGAAGCAACCCCCAGGTACAAACTGTAGGGCATCGGTATCGAAACGCCCTTGCTTTTGAATCCGCCAACAGCGGTAATATTTTGTACCAGGATGGCAACACGGTTCGTTCCGTTGGCAACAGTTCCGGGCAAGCCAAGAAAAATCAATACAGGTAATGAGATCAAAGAACCTCCTCCAGCAATAGTATTAATGGCCCCGGCTAAAACGCCAATGGCAATGATGAAGAGGGGTTCGAGTAGTTCCGACATTTTCCTGGATCAAATATATTAAATTGAAATTGTAACCGTTATGCTATCGACCTAAACCCTCTCTATGAAATATGTTTTCCTTTTTGTGGGCATCAGCCTGTCAGTTAGTGGATACACACAGTACAATCCAAAAAACCGGAAGGTATTTCAACTGTCATTAGTTCCGGGAATCAGTACCAATGGATTTCACCCCGCTACTTACAGAAATATACTATCTATTAATTTGCTTTCAGGATATTCCGCAGGAACGGATTTGTTGGAGATCGGATTGATTTCGAACCATACGGAATTGGAAGTTCGTGGATTGCAGTTTGCAGGCGTTGCCAACACCGTTGGTATCAATGCCTTTGCAGGATTGACGGACAAAGAACAAGCAGATAAAATCCGGGCGGGCTTTGAGGCCAACCTTACAGGCGGACAGTTTGCCGGGTTTTCCAATATTGTGATCACGAATGTTTTTGGTTTTCAGATCGCTGGGTTTTCAAATACTGCGGGTGGTGCATTGTTTGGTTTGCAGTTGAGCGGCATTGCCAATGTGGTGCATAAATATTCTTTCGGTGTGCAGCTTGCAGGGTTGATCAACAACTCTCATGACTCGATGGATGGCGTTCAAATTTCAACTTTGTTTAATCACACAACAGGTGGTTTGTATGGAATACAGATTGGCGCTTTCAACAATGTGGGCTTTATTGAAGGTGTGAATTCGTATGCCAACGATGATCCTACGGGTTTGCAAATTGGTTTGTTTAACTATGCGAAAAAAATGAACGGCTTTCAAATCGGGTTGGTCAATATTGGTAAGAGCATGCAGGGAACACAAATCGGATTGATCAATATTTATCAGGGAGGAAAAGACATTGACACACGCGATGGTACTTCTATTGGATTATTGAATTTTGGTGAATCGGTGTTTTTGTCTGCTGGCGCAAACGAACTTTTCAATCTTCAAACAGAATTGTCGACCGGTACTTTTAAGAATGCAAGGATATTACGGGAGATTAAAAACAAGTATGTACAAAACGGATTGATTTATTCTAAAAATTTTGATGCGATTGCTTTTAGCAATACGGCCTGGGCAATTGGCTACAGTTTAAAAAAATATTACTTCAACAGGTCTTCTGTTCCCGGAATGGGGGAGTACCGTTTTTTTTCCTACGGTGCGGAATGGATGCACATCAATGACGAACCAAAGAAATTCAGGAAGGAGTTGAGTTTGCTGACGCGATTGGCGGGTTCGTTTGGCACGAAGCTACATCCCAAGTTGAGTTCGGTATATGTGTATGGTACGCTGACGTACAATATATTTTGGAGCAAAGATGATTTTAGTATTGCGCCATCTTTTTTGCAATCAGAAATTAAATCAGGGGATAACCAATTGGAATTTTGGCCGGGGGTTTCGGTTGGGGTTTTGTTGCATTAAAATTCAACCGCTAAGTCGCAGGGACACAAAGGATGATATAAAAAATCTTTGCGCCTTAGTGCCTTAGCGGTTATTTAATCTTCACATTCCGGATGATCCTGGAAAAAATCCCGGGAACATAACGCTTTAAATAAATCGCGAGCACTTCCTGGAAACCACCAAAGTATGCTTCTTCTTTTTTTGATCGGATCACACCTGCAATTTTTTTAGCAAGCACTTCCGGTTTCATTCCTTTAACGTGGGTTTGATCTTTGGCTTTTTGCGGTGAACCATCCGCGGTAAGCGCATGGATGCTTAGGTTGGTGTTGATCCAACCCGGACAAATCAAAGAGATGTGAATGCCGGGACATACACTCCAAAGTTCGGCACGAAGCGAATCAAAGAAACCATGCAGTGCATGTTTTGCAGCAGCATAACCTGTCCGGTTTGGCGCGCCCAGTTTTCCGTTTACACTGGTGATGGTTACAAAGTGCCCGGATTTCCTTTCAAGAAAATGATCCAACAGATGCCGGGAGATCGCGATCGTTCCAAAAAAATCCACTTCCATTAATTTGCGGTACACGTCCATGGTAGAATCTTTTGCAGCACTGCGCTGACTGATGCCGCCATTGTTCACCAAGACATCGATGTGCCCAAATAACTGGATGGCAGCTTTTGTAGTAAGTTCAAGTGTAGAAGCTTCCGCAAGATCAAAAGGCAGGAGCTGGATATTTTCCTGGGCGGTTCCTTTGCAAGCAGACCGTACACGTTCGAGTTCCTCTTTTCTTCTTGCTGATAAAATTAGCTTAGCCCCTTGCGAAGCCATTTCATACGCGAGTGTTTCACCAATTCCTGAGGAGGCGCCTGTGATCCAAATTACTTTGTCTTTCATTTCTTTTTTTATTGGATTATTTTCTTTCATAGATGACGAAATCAAATTCATATTGATGACGTTCATCTGCTTCGTGCGGAATGCGTGAAGTCTCTATCCATTCGGTTTTGTCAACTTCCGGGAAATACGTGTCGCCTTTAATCTCCGCATGGATTTCCGTCAGGTACATGCGTTGTGTGGAGGCTAATCCCTGTTTATAAATTTCAGCACCGCCAATAATAAATACTTCCAATTCGCCATTGTTATTTGCAATATCAAGCGCTCTTTCAATGGAATGTACAACAATGCATCCGGGTGCTTTAAAGTTTTCTTGCCGCGTGACTACAATATTGCTCCGGTTGGGCAACGGCCTGAATTTTTCCGGGATGGATTCGTAATTTTTTCTCCCCATGATCACATGATGGCCTTTGGTGGTTTCCATAAAGTATTTCATGTCGTCCGGTAGTTTCCAGGGCAGGTCATTGTCTTTTCCGATTGTCCGGTTGGATGAAACTGCTGCGATGAGGGAGGTGACCATTGTTATTGTTCGAGTTTGTTGCCGCGAAAGAAATCTTCGATCGCCATGCGTTTTTTTCCTTCCGGTTGGAGTTCATCAATAGAAACCCAACCATCTTTTGATTTCACGTAAAGATACTTTTTACCATCGGTAATGAAATCACCGGAGGGTTTATCTTTGTTCACATCGGTGGCAATGGATACTTTAAATATTTTGAAATTCCTTCCCGCAAGGGTTGTCCATGCGGTAGGGTAGGGATTTAATCCCCGCACAAAATTGACAATGTCTGCTGAATTTTGGTCCCAGTTGATTTCGCACGTTTCTTTAAAAATTTTGGGTGCGTGGTTTATTTCCTGGTTTTCATTTTGCGGAAGGGAAGGATAGTTTCCTTCCTGAATGGCCTTTACTGTTTTCAAAACAAGTTGAGCGCCTTTGTTCATCAACCTTTCGTAGAGAGTGCCCACGGTATCCTCCGGACGGATCGTTTCTTTTTCCTGAAAGATAATGCTGCCGGTATCGATTTCATGTTTAAGGAAAAATGTGGTCACGCCTGTTTCTTTTTCACCGTTGATGATGGCCCAGTTGATAGGGGCAGCCCCGCGATATTGCGGCAGCAAAGACCCATGTAGGTTAAAAGTCCCAATTGATGGCATGTCCCAAACCACTTCGGGCAACATCCGAAAAGCGACCACGATTTGCAGGTTGGCATTGTAGGTTTTCAATTCCTCAATAAAAGAAGGGTCTTTTAAGTTGGTTGGTTGAAGTACAGGTATGTTGTGTTTGACGGCAACTTCCTTAATTGGCGGGAAGGCCAGTTTTTGGCCGCGGCCTTTTGGTTTGTCCGGGGCGGTAACCACAGCCACCACATTGAATTTGTTTTCAATCAAGATTTCAAGGCTGGGCACCGCAAATTCGGGCGTACCCATAAAAATGATTCGTAAATCGTTCATTAAATCAATTAAAGCTCAAATATGCTAAATATTGAAAGTTTTTTGGGCATCATTTTATTGATGACCCTTTTAAATTGCAAAACAAATTGAGGTGATATTTGTAGATTAGCGGTAAAGATACAGCGCGTATATATGCACCTTTTGTACACATGTACGGTTGTTAACGGCAACTCTAACCGACCACCGTGCTAACACCAACCGACCGACAAAAATCAGCAAGTTTCGGATTTTATGACAGCGATATAGTTCTGACATTTGCAGTATAAAATTCAGAATGATGGACGAACAGCAACAACTTAACTACAACCGAATTGCCGAAGCAATAGAGTACATAAAAAATAACTTCAAAGAACAACCCAATCTTGACGAAGTTGCTTCAAAAGTGCATTTAAGTCCGTTTCATTTTCAGCGTTTGTTTAGCGAATGGGCAGGAACAACGCCTAAAAAGTTTTTGCAATACATCAGTATTGAACACGCCAAAAAATTATTAACCGACAAACAAGCTACGCTTTTTGACACGGCTTTTGAAACAGGGCTTTCAGGCACAGGACGGCTACACGACCTTTTTGTCAACATTGAGGGAATGACACCTGCCGAATATAAAAACGGTGGTAAAAATCTTTCCGTGAATTACAGTTTTGCTGAAAGCCCTTTTGGCAATCTGATTGTAGCTTCCACACCGAAAGGCATTTGCTATATGGCTTTTAATGATGATGAAACCAACGCATTGAATGATTTGAAACTAAAATTTCCAAATGCAACTTTTCAGGGAAAATTAGATTTAATACAACAAAATGCACTATTCATTTTTCAAAACGATTGGAGCAAATTACCTGAAATTAAATTACATTTAAAAGGATCAGATTTTCAACTGAAAGTTTGGGAAACACTTTTGAAAATCCCAATGGGACAACTTTCCACTTACGGCAACATTGCCGAACAAATCGGCAACGCAAATGCTTCCAGAGCCGTTGGGACGGCTATCGGAAGCAATCCTGTTGCGTTTCTTATTCCGTGTCATCGTGTGATACAATCCACAGGAAATATTGGCGGTTATATGTGGGGCAATACAAGAAAAACCGCAATCATTGGTTGGGAAAGTGCAAGAACGGACATTGAAACGTATTCTTAGTAACTGACGTTACGCGGATTTTGCCACTAAGGCGCAAAGTCACGAAGAAAAGTATTCATTTTGAATGCAATCTGATAAAAAAGGTCTTAGTGCCTTCGTGGCGTTTATACGTAAGTCCAATTAGTAAAAACAATATTTTTTTAACGATGAGTAAAAATCAAAGATTCAATGCAACAATTGATATGATAGGCATTAATCCATTTGTTTTTGTGCCCGAAGAAATTCTTATTGAGCTTTTTAAACAGTCGGGTAAAGACAAGGGGCATATTCCAATTAAAGGGACTGTAAATGGGAAAGAATACATACAGACCTTGGTGAAATTTAAAGGTTCGTGGAGACTTTATATAAACACTGAAATAGTTAAAAATTCACCAAAGAGAATAGGAGAGACGATTGAGGTAACAGTGGAGTTTGACCCGGCAGACAGGACAATTGAACCGCACCCCAAATTGATAAAAGCACTTAAGGAAAACCCAAACGCAAAGGCTGTATTCGACAACTTATCAAGATCGGGAAAACACGAAATTGTAAGGTATATATCATACTTAAAAACAGAAGAAAGCATTGACCGGAATATAATTCGGGCAATTGATTTTTTACAAGGAAAAGGTAGGTTTGTTGGAAGAGATAAACCTTAGTTTATTATAACAATGACGACCGACAAAATTCAGCAAGTTTCGGGTTTTCTGCCAAAGCATACATTCCAATCTTTGCAACGAAATTTTAAAACAAAAAAATGCAAAGATTTAAAGATAAATTCGCACTTATCACAGGCGGAACGAACGGAATGGGCTTTGCCACAGCCCGACAATTCATTAACGAAGGCGGAACAGTAATCATCACAGGGCGAAGTGCGGATACAGTAAACAGAGCTGAAAAACAATTAGGAACAAATGCTTTTGGCATTGTGTCCGATGCAGGCAATATGAAAGACATATTGCTTCTACAGGAACAGGTAAAACAATATACAGAAAACATTGATTTACTTTTTGTCAATGCAGGTTACGGAAAGTTTGCACCTGTTGAATTTGCTGACGAAACCCATTTTGATGAATTGTTCAATATGTTGGTAAAAGGAACTTTTTTTACGGTTCAGCAAATCTTGCCATTGATGAAAAAAGGAAGTGCAATCATACTCAATACGTCAGTAGTTACAGGAATGGGTATGCAAAATTTTTCCGTTTATTCGTCAGCCAAATCAGCCGTTCAATCATTCATTAAAACTTTTGCTTCGGAACTTACGGCAAAAGGTATTCGTGTAAACGGTATCAGTCCCGGATATATCAAAACAAACGGATTTAACAACACAGGTTTAAGCCCGGAACAAATTGAAGGAGCAATACAAAGCATTATCCCAACCATACCATTCAAAAGGTTTGGCGAACCCACAGAAATTGCCAATGCGGTATTATTTCTTGCTTCGCAGGAAGCATCATACATACACGGAACAGAATTAACGGTGGACGCAGGAATTTCAGTTATCAGATGATTAAACAAAAGTTACAGGAAACAGATTGGGAAAACATAACCGAAACAATGCACACAAACGGTTATGCCATTATCCCAAATCTGTTATCAGACGAACAATGCGAAATACTGAAATCGGAATACAATAACCCAAACACTTACAGAAAAACGGTAGTAATGGAACGCTACCGTTTTGGCTTGGGCGAATACAAGTATTTCAACTATCCGTTGCCCGAGATTATTCAGCAAATCAGAACAAACATTTATCCGAACCTTGCACCTATTGCAAATGCGTGGTTTAGGGCGTTGAATATGGATAAGCAATTTCCATTGGAACACGCAGAATTGTTGCAACAATGCCACCAGAACGGACAACAAAAAGCAACTGTTCTGATATTGCAATATGGCAAAGGCGGTTTCAATACATTGCATCAGGATTTATACGGAGATGTTTATTTTCCCATTCAAACCGTATTGTTTTTAAGCGAACCCGATAAGGATTTTACAGGCGGGGAATTTGTATTGACACAGCAAATCCCAAGAGCTCAATCCAAAGCCATTGTCTTAAAACCAAAGAAAGGCGATATGCTGATTTTTACAACCAACTTTAAACCCGAAAAAGGCACAAAAGGTTATTACAGAGTAAATATGAAACACGGTGTTAGCGAAGTTAAAAGTGGAGAACGCTATACGTTGGGAATTATTTTTCACGATGCTTTAAGTTGATTTTATTTGGGCGTGCAAAGCGAATTTGAAGTTAACTTTGTGGTCTTGTCAAGCTGATTGTTGGCTGCCGTTATATTCTTCCGATGGGATTTCATACTCTTGTTTATTTGCTTAAATGTTTTGAATGTGTCGCCTGTCTGTAAATAAGAAATTTGACTTGGAATTAAATTCAATACTCCAATGGTATTATTTACTACTCTCAAATTTGCAGATTTAGGGTTTGTCAAATTGGTCATTGGAATTAACCACATACCCGCACACTTAAACGCTCTGTCAAGTGTAACAACAATAAGAAAGTCAGCAGATTTACCAACTAAACCATTAAGCCGTCTTGTTTCACTTTTTCTCCGCCCACTGTTATAAACTCGTCTTGTCTTAATTTCAAAAGTCAAGCCGTCAGAGTTTGTTCCGTCTATTCCCTTTGTGTTTTTGTTTTCACTTAAAATGAGGTCTAATCTTTTAGAAGCATAAAATTCTCCAATGTCACCAACAACTCTATTGCTCCTTGTGATTGATTGCTGCTTTAATTCTCCAATTGTCTTGGCAAACTCATTTAGGGATTTGAGTTTAGTTTGTCAACGCTGAAAGAATTATTTGGACTTGAAAATACTTTTGCTTTTACTTGATACTTGTAGCCTAAATTGCAAATTCCGTCAACCGCCTTTGTTACTCGCTCTGATTTATTTAGTTTGAAGTACCTGCAAGAAACATACTCACCACTTTCGCCTGTAAAGCTGTCCGTAGAAATAACTCCTTCCTCAAAAAGTCGGTCACTCAAGTCAGCAAATTTTTCAAGTAATAGTTGTTGTTCGTTTGTAAACATTTTGTCTTTATGTTGTTTGTTTTTTGCAGTCAGTTTAATATTAACACTGTCGTCAAATAATGGCAGCCAACTCAATATATATCGTTCAAGATTACACAAATAGCTCAACTGTATGCTGGATTGGTGTATGTATAATTTGCCTGTCTTTTAGTTCTATTTCAGCCTCTTCATTGCATTGCTTTCAATCAAAGATTTCATTTGAGTAATGGCAACTTTGTTGAGTTGTATAAGCCTATCGCTTTGTGATAAACCCTGTTGTATCAATAAAGCATTAATGCTTTCCATATTGCTTAATACTACCAACTGTTCCAATGTGGCATAATCTCTTACATTTCCTTTTTGGTAGGGATTGTTCTCTCTCCATTCTTTTGCAGTAATTCCGAAAAGTGCGACATTCAATAGATCGGCTTCATTGGCATATACAAAACTTTCCTGTTGCTTTGTGATTTCTTTCGGTATCAGGTTTTCTTTAATGGCATCTGTATGGATTTGATAATTGATTTTGGAAATGGTGCGTTGCAAATTCCATTCTAAATTCAGCCGGCTGTTTTCGTCTTCTTTTAAGCGTTGAATTTCTTTAATCAGATATAGCTTGAAACTTGCAGAAACCCAAGAGGCAAATTCAAAAGCAATGTCTTTGTGGGCAAAAGTGCCACCGTTTTTTCCCAATTTGGACACAATTCCTTTGGCATTGACCGTTTCAATCCATTTGGACGGAGAAAGCGTAAACGAGTTACTTCCTGCTTCATACAAAAGGGGGTCGAATTCGACCCCTTTAAAATCGGGGTTGTTCAACTGCTCCCACAAACCAAGAAATTCAATAGTAGCACGGGAACGCATCCAGTTTTTAACCACGTCTTTAGGTTCGGCAGGATTTTTAAACCTTGCAATGTCGGTCAGCGAAATAAAATCATCTTTATTGTCTTCATACAAAACAATATCAATGCCCCGTACTTCTATTTTCTTGCTTTTTGCCATAGTTAATTAACATTTATCACACCCTCGTTTAATTACCCCGAATTCGGTATAATTAAAATCGGGATTTTGTAAACGTCAAGTTTACAAAAATATCCCAAGTGTTTTATTGTTGCGTTCGCTTTTGCGTGAGGGATAGAAGCGGAAATCTTTTTGTGAGGAACGAACAAAAGATTGTAGCGGATAGCCCGACCTGAAAGGGCACGCCCAATAAAAATCATTTTTCCCCACATAGCAAGTTTCGGGTTTTCTATCAACAAACACTTTTCCAATTTAGCGGGAAAGTGCTAATGATACAGCATTCTTATATTTCGGACAGCGATTTACGAAGTAAAATCAAACAACAGAAAATTAGTTTTGGCGGTAATATCAAACTGAAAATTTACGGAACTTTGTCTTGCAAATCGGGCAAGAAAATGAAACCGGAAAACCGGGTTTTCTTCTCATCGGAAAAAGAAGCTATTGCAAACGGTTTCCGTCCTTGCGGACATTGTATGAAGAAACGATGAACTTGTTTAATTTTTTTTAAATAAACTACATAGGACATAGGCATGGTGGATAATTAATGAAAATTGTACTCTTTTCAATACAGGAAATCATAGTACTTTTTTCATCGAAGATGAAAAACTTTGTGTCTCTTGTAGCCCAAAGCCTTTCGGACTATGTAAAAACTATGATTCTATGTGGTTAAAAAATAAGCTTAAACAAGTTTCAATATCAGATAATGGAAGAATGAAACTATTTGACGACATCACAGACAAAGCAAAAAATTGGTTGCCACAAGACGGAACGGTCAATTATTATGGAAAACTTTTGACGAAAGAACAAGCAGACTTTTATCTGAACAGACTTTTAGAAACTATCGAATGGCGAAATGACGAAGCGATTTTCTTCGGAAAGAAATCGTTACCAAACGAAAGGTAGCGTGGTATGGCGAAAAACCTTTTGAATATAATACCTACTCAAACACAACGAAATACGCATGCCTGATCATTTGGGAAGAAAGTACAAGACATGTAGCCATTTGTCCATTTTTTGACAGTGCTGCGGACTCCACCTTTGTACCATCAATTTTAAACAGGTACAAAATTTAAACAACACTAAAATGAACAAGCTAACAGTAAAAGACGGCACAGAAATCTATTTCAAAGATTTAGGAACAGGACAACCTATTTTCTTTCATCACGGATGGCCATTGTCATCAGACGATTGGGATGCCCAAATGATGTTTTTCCTAAATCATGGATTTAGGGTTATTGCACATGATAGGCGTGGACATGGTAGATCTACACAAACATTCATGGGCAACGACATGGATACCTATGCAGCAGATGTAGCAGAACTTACTTCATTTTTAGATTTAAGAAATGCAATTCACGTAGGGCATTCAACCGGAGGTGGTGAAGCAATACGATATGCTGCTAAATATGGCAAGGACCGGGTAGCCAAAGTAGTGTTAATAAGCGCCATTACCCCTTACATGATTCAGGATAAAAATAATCCTGATGGTGTACCGATTGCTGTGTTTGATGACATTCGGTACAATACGTTACACAATAGGCAACAATTTTATCAAGACATCACATTTCCGTTTTATGGATTCAACAGGGAGGGTGCTAATGTAAAAAAAGGAATACAAGACAATTGGTGGAGGCAAGGAATGATGGGCGGAATAAAAGCCCAATATGATTGCGTAAAGGTATTTTCGGAGACAGATTTTACAGAAGATTTAAAAACTGTTGATAAGCCGGTTCTTGTGCTGCATGGTGATGACGACCAGATTGTTCCTTATGCTACTACTGCGGTAAAGGCCGCCAAACTTTTAAAAAACGGAAAACTCATTATATATCCTGGTTTTTCGCATGGTATGCCAACAACCGAAGCCGGTACAATCAATAAGGACATTTTAGAATTTATTAAGGCAGAATAAAAACAACAACAATTACGTTGCGGAGTACATGAGTATTCCGCAACTTGTTTAGTCGTATTTTTAGTGATTGAAAAATATTCAGGCTATGAAAATGATCAAATTCCATAAGACAGAATGTGGTGTGGAAGTGTTACTGAATGTGTTTTCAAATCACGAAGAGATTGGGAAACGATATCTCAACAAAAGCTTCTATAAAGCTGACTATTTTGAGATCATGTTCCTCAAAAAGGCAAAAGGTGAATTGATACTGAACCAACAGAAGATATCGCTCACAGACAACAGCGTTATTTTCATTTCTGCCTTTCAGGAACGGAGTTGGAGACTGGACCCCGATCAGCTAGAATTTACGACCGTGATATTCCGGGAAGAATTTCTCAACGAATTTTTCGCTGATAAGCTTTTCACCTACCGGCTGCACTACTTTTATCAGCTCTCATATCCATTGAGCATAGTAATGACAACTGACGATCTCAATAAATCCTGGAAGTTATTACAGGAGATAAAGGTCGAACTAACCCGCGTAAGACGCGACAGTGCACATATCATTCGCTCCCTGCTTTATTATTTTCTGCAAACGCTTAATCGCATATATTCAGACGCCAACAATATCTTTGGGGATAAGACGGAAGTCAACTATGCCTTTCAATTCAAAAAACTATTGGAAGTCAATATCCGCGAGAAGCAACGAATTCATGACTATGCCCAAATGATGCACATCAGCAGGGTATCGCTGAACAAAGCAGTCAAATCCCAATTCAATGTAACGGCTACTCAAATGGTAAAGCAACGCTTACTTTTTGAAATCCAAAATATGCTTGTTCATTCCGGCAAAACGGTTGGGGAAATTGCGTTCGAACTTAACTTTTCCGAGCCTAACCATCTCATGCGTTTTTTCAAATCGCAGACAAACCTGACCATATCACAATACATAAACGATTTCCATAGCAGGTATTGAACGCTTGTCTCCGATCAAAAAACTGCCTTATCAAAATGGTACGATTTGATACCTTTTTGGTTTTTTTTGTGAAATGACCGATTACACCTTTAGGTAGTTTAAATTAATGTAATAGTCAACAATGAAAAAATACCTCCTGGGTGTAACACTTATGCTCCTATCAATCCTTTCTTCTGCACAAACAAGCGTTCAATTAATTAGAAGTGCAACGGTAGTCATTAATTATAACGGTCAAAAAATATTGGTTGATCCTATGTTATCAGAAAAAGGAGCATTTCAATCCTTTGCTGGCGTTGAAAAAAATCCCACTATTGATTTGAAAGTCCCTGTCTCTGAAATCGTCAATTCACTTGATCTGGTTTTAGTGACCCATAGCCACCCTGATCACTTCGACAAGGCAGCAAGTGAGATATTGGATAAATCCATTTTGTTGTTCCATCAACCTGCCGATACAATGTATTTTAAGAACGAACAGTTTGTAAACGCTAAAAGTATATCCGATAAAACCGAATGGAATGGCATTGAAATTATTCGTGTTGAAGCGCAACATGGATCAGGTGACATCTTAAAAATAACAGGCAAAGCCTCCGGGTTTATTTTGAGGGCAAAGAACCAACCAACGATTTACATTGTCGGTGATGGAATCTGGACGGAAGAAATAAAAAAGAATATTCAGACGTATAAACCGGAATACATAATTGTTAATTCAGGTGGGGCGAGTTTACCCAGCCTTCAGAGTGGTCCCATCATTATGGATGAGGAACAAACCGTTAGCTTAATAAAGGAAAGCGGTAAAGCCAGGATCATTGTTGTTCACATGGAGGCACTCGACCATTGTAGTACCACAAGGGCCTCGTTGCGCAAGAAAGCAGACGAAGCAAACGTTGAACGCGGCAAACTGATAATTCCGCAAGACGGTGAAACAATCGAACTGTCGCGTTAGAACATCCCGCAATCCAGGGACATTTAATCAATCCATGTAGGTATTTGCTGATCGGGAAGAATGTACAAGAGTCTTACACATTTGTCCATTCTTTTGGCGTGGGTTCCGCTGCACCTTTGTACTGTTGAATCGTTTATTCATGCACAACAAGAATGGATCATTCAGTAAGTAAAATTATTATTCATTAATTAAAACTATTAACAAAATGAAAACAGCAATCTATGCACTTGGCCTCTTAATGACTTCCGCCATTGGCTCAACACTTTTTGCGCAAGGGAAAAGAGTACCAGCATCAGCGGGAAGACAAGAATTCATCGAAGTAGAGAAAGGAGTAAAACTCCACGTGACCGACCTTGGCGAAGGTCAGCCTATCGTACTGATCCACGGGTGGCCGTTAAGTGATGCCATGTATGAATACCAATATCAATCCCTCGCACACAAGGGGTTCAGGGTAATTGGTATTACGTTGAGAGGTTTTGGTGAATCAGACAAACCCTATGGGAAGTATGACTTCGATGTGTTCTCTGACGACATAAAAGTTGTGTTGGAGAAACTCAATATCCAGAATGCCGTACTCGGTGGCTTCTCCATGGGGGGTGCGGTCGTCATTCATTACGTGACAAAGTACAATGCAGCGCATATCAGCAAACTCGCACTGTTTGCAGCAGCAGCCCCATCGTGGAAACAACGTGAGGGTTTCCCGTATGGTGTATCGGATGCAGATGCGGATGGATTGATAAAGGCCACCATGACAGGTCGGCAAGATTTGATCGCAGGTTTCGGGGCAGGGTTCCCGGCCAAGGAAGGCGGTATCTCAAAGAACGTGGAGAAATGGCTGGAGAATATCAATTTGCAAGCATGGCCTTATGCCATTACCCACTCGATCACTGCATTGCGTGATCTCGATTTGCGCCCTTCACTATCAAAGATCAAAATCCCGACAGTGATCTTCCATGGTACACAAGACAAGTTATGTGAGTTTGCTCTTGCAGAGCAGCTTCAAAAGGGGATCAGGAATTCATACATTGTGAAGTTCGAGAACAGTGGTCACGCACTATTCGTAGAAGAGGCAGAAAAATTCAATGCCGAGCTTGAGAAATTTGCACGCCAATAAGAAACATTATCGACATGCGGAGTTGTGAAAAACAGCTCCGTATGTTTTTATTTGTTTGTATCTTTTCAAAAAATGTTTGTACCGCCCAAGCTTCCGCATACTCTATGATAAAGCAACGCGTATTTGAAAGCAACCTGAAAAAACTAGGGTTGGTGATTTTGAACAACCAAAGTGTTGATGCTATCAATAGCGACACGTACAAACCCTACATCAAAGTATTGTACCTGCCGAAGGGTTATAAACTTACTGTGGATTTTAATTCCTTTGTCACCAAACAACCGACTCTTTTCTTTATCAGCCCTAATCAATTCTTCCAAATCGACCAATCCGGTTTAGAACCCGGATACTTTATATTTTACAATCGCGATTTCTATTGTATTCAAATACACGATGATGAAGTAGCGTGTGATGGCCTTCTGTTTAACAATATTGCCAACATGCCTATGACCTCGGTAACAAAAGAAGAGGACACTTTTATCAATTATCTTTTTAGCCAGATTGAAAGTGAATTCAATCTGAACGACACCGCTCAGGAGGAGATGATCCGAACCTACTTAAAACAATTATTCATTAAATCTGTGCGACTATGGAAGAAGCAACACCTGGATAAGATTGTTTTGAAGCAAAACAATGATCTGGAGTTCTTCAGAAAATTTACCCTTCTGGTGGAAGCACATTATAAGCAAAAGCACTCCGTTTCAGACTATGCAGAGTTATTGTCGATGGCATCAAAGACCATCACCCATAAATTCAAGCGATTGAATCTTGCGCAACCCAACGAAATTATTAAGAACCGTCTTGTGCTGGAAGCCAAGCGATTACTGGTACACACTTCCATGACCGCTAAGGAAATCGCTTTTGAGTTGGGATATGAAGACCCTGCCTATTTCAGCCGACTGTTCATGATAAAGACAGGAGAGTCGCCCTCAAATTTCAGAACAAAGTTCCTTGGTGAGAATGAGGTATGAAGTTCTATCCGAACAAAATGCATAAAACATGGCTGGGGTTCAGTGTAAATTTGTGGTTTGGTTTTCTTAATTTCGTCTGGTCACGGTGGACAAATACGTTTTCAAAAGCCAGTCATTGCAAATAACCAAGAC
>CAYNOT010000011.1:0-39586 GCA_964398945.1 uncultured Roseivirgaceae bacterium
AACACGGGTTTTGCGTCAGGCGGGGTGACGTGCAAACTTGGAGTTTTGTGCTTCTATTCAAGTTCAGTGCTTATTGACAGCTTTGTGCTCCGAAACCCGCCCGAACGCAAAGCCCGAAACCGTTGTGTGTAATGCCCGCCCGACAGTTTACAGTTTCATTTCGCACAGTCAGGCACATTTGCATTGCCGCACATCCGACACTCAAACCAAGGCAATGCAAAAGAGCCTGCCTTTCCCTCGCGCGACTGCCGGACGACTTAACGACTGACAACAAAAATCGACAACATAACGATGGCTATGTGGGATTTTATTAAATTCGACTATTGAAAAACACTGAGATATGAAAACATTAACTCTCTTAATAATGTTTGTTGCAATTTGTATCTGTGGGGCATCTTGCATAGGTACTGGAGTAATTTCGCAAACATCCGGACTTTCAACATCCGAATTAGCTACAATACCAAAAGGTTCTAAAGAAGTAATCATCAAAGGGACAGATGGCTCTCAAGTCTACGCTAAAATTATTGACGTGTTGCTCAAGCGTGGACACAGAATTATTAAAGACGACAAAGAAAAACTCTATATCCTAACAGAAGGTAAAGACGTTGGGCAAAGCACAATGCAGCGTATGACCATTGTTATCAGTTCGACTGGTGAAGCCAATATTAAAAGTGAGTGGATGCCAGGACAAGATGCAACTATGGGAGCAACTGCAATGAGCGGACTTAGTATCACTCCATCGTGGAGTATAGCGGATTATACGACAGGTCGCCCGGCTATTGCTTTTGTAGAGGCTGTGGTAATCGGCAAGGCTCTTGGAGGCGAGATTACCTACAAATAACTCCCCCTTAAAACGCCCAACACTATGACATTATCAAACTGGTTAACAGTAATTGGACTCATAACTGATATTATTGGTGTAATCATGCTATTCATTTATGGACTTCCAAGTAAGGTGAAGGAGAAAGGAAGTGCGTTTGGTGGAACAGAAACAAATGAAGCAGAACGACAGCGGCTCGCCTATAATAAAAGTATTGAACTCAAAGCACGACTTGGATTAGGGCTACTCATCGCTGGATTCATTTTTCAGATCGTTGCTAACGTCACCCCACTTTTCACAAAATAAATGGAGACTGCATAGTCGACACGAGATATCGACTTTTAGAGAACCAAATTCGCACCAATGCAAAGGCCGCACTTACCGACACACATCCAAAGCCGTTGCATCCGTGCTCAGTATTCCCAATGGCGGGATCGAGTAGGTAAAGGGGAGTTTCACCCCTAAACCTCTCACAGAACCGTGCTTGATGGTCTCCCATCACACGGCTCTTCATGATCGAGCTACGGAGTAAAGCCATGTTGCCACATCGGAAACAGATACGTGTACTCCTTAGAGAGTTGACGTAACCATAACCGTGCAGGACGTAAGGCCTTTCGCCTTTTGAATCGTTTGTACTTATTGTAAGCCCATTTCACTAAGCGACTATTCAGGTGGCGAAACGCTACCTTCATCGCTGACTTATGAAATTTACCATAGTAGTTGAGCCAGCCCCTGATCTTGCTGCGCAACGCTTTTGACAGGCCGACAATATCCAGGTGCATCCATCTTCGGCCTTGTTGGTCTTCTTGACCAACCAACAAAGTGAACGGGATAACAGGCTAGTCAAGAAGGTTAACATAATAGAATATAAAGATACATTTATAAGAATATCGGAGATTTGGTGTGCATGTTGGTCAAGAAGACCAACATGGGCGAAAGTAAAGTTCTTTTACCATCGGCTTATAGAGATTTAGATTTTAAAACGATTGACAATCTTTGCAAGATGAATAAGGAGTTGAAAAGTTCATTGAACAAACTGAAAAACTAATGACTGCAAGCAAAAAATATGTTTCTGGCTGAAAATGAACTTGACGAATTTTGTGACAGTTACTTTGCAAACGATACAGATGTAGAGAATTTTTGCAGGGAAAAGCATATTCCTCGAATGAGGATTTACTAACATTGTATTTCTATAAAGTATCGAAACTTTCAATTTTCGCAAGTTTCGATACTTTATTTGTATATTTGCCGTGTGGAAAATTACACCAATCGTAAAGAATACATAGGAAGACTGCTGTCGTATAAGGACAAAGACCTTATAAAAGTGGTTAGTGGTTTACGCAGGTCGGGCAAATCTACACTTTTGGAACTGTATCGTAAACAGCTACTCAAACTTGGTACAGGCAAGCGCCAAATTCAGTTTTACAATTTTGAATTGCCCGAAAATTTTGTAGGCAAAAATTGGGATGACATTTATTTTGACATAAAAAATAAGTTGCAAACCGATAAACCTAACTATGTGTTTTTGGATGAGGTTCAAAATATCCCGCTTTTTGAAAAATTGGTGGACGGACTTTTTGCTACCAAAAATGTGGATGTTTATATCACAGGCTCAAACGCCTTTTTATTGTCGGGCGAATTGGCTACTTTGTTGAGCGGTCGCTATATCGAAATTTCTATTTTGCCTTTTTCTTTCAATGAATACTTAACAGCAAGAAGTATTGACACAAGCAATAAATATTTGAATTATGAACCTTTATTTTTCGATTATGTAAATGAAACATCGTTACCGAAAGGCGTTGAATTGCGTGAAGAAGGTTACGATAAAATCCACGAATATTTAGAAGCCATTTACAGCACCATTGTAGAAAAAGACATCACACAACGACACCAAATAAACTACAAACGGGCATTTGAAAATACCATAAAATTTGTAGCGTCCAATATTGGAAATGCACTCTCGCCAAACAATATTTCAACTACCTTAAAACAAGACGGACAAAGCGTACATCACGCTACCGTTGAAAAATATTTGGAATATTTGACAGCAAGTTTTGTGTTCTACAAAGTAAACCGCTTTGACCTGAAAGGCAGAAAACAATTAGCAACACAAGAAAAGTATTATTTAGTAGATATGGGTTTGCTCAACATTTTTACAGGCAAAGAACGTGCTACCGACAGAGGACATATTTTAGAAAATGTTGTTTACCTGGAATTGCTCCGAAGAGGCAATAAAATCTGGACAGGCACGAGCCGAAGCAGCGAAGTCGATTTTGTCTGCAAAACCAAAACAGGCGATATTGAATATTATCAGGTGGCTTGGCAAATGACCAATGAAAAGACCGTAGAACGTGAGTTTGGAGCATTAGAAAAAATCAACGACAACTATCCAAAATTTCTACTCACGACAGACGGATTTACCCAAAATAGAAGCGGAGTAAAACATTTGAACGTATTTAATTGGTTGCTTGAAATAAAAGAAAAATAATCGGCAAGCGGCCAAAAAAGTAACGACTACAAATGAAAAAAAATTAATATCAGTTGGACTAATTTTCATTTGCTCATCTTGTGGAGTAGCCCTTCAATTCGGGGACTGAACGGGTGCTTTCAACCAACGGTTAACCTATAGCTTCGTTGGCCTTTGTTGGTCTTCTTGACAAACAAAGTGAACGGGGATAACAGGCTAGTCAAGAAGAGTCGAGTAACAGACTGATAACCTCACAATCGCTAATCTTAAAACCCAATTCAAATTGAGCGCTCAATTCAGTAATATTGCACAATGGAATTATACTATTCGTTTTCTGTACTCATTGTACTCGCCTCTATATTCGCCTATCTCAATCACAGGTTTTTAAAGTTGCCCCCTACTATCGGCATTATGCTGATCGCCATCATCGGGTCTGTTATCGTACGCTTTGCGGGCGACCGGATTTTCCCTGAAACTTCAGGGGAATTGATCAGTCTCATTTCCGGGTTTGATTTTACAGAGGTGCTGATGAACGCCATGCTTAACTTCCTGTTGTTTGCCGGGGCCATACACATTAACTTCTCCAACCTGAAAGAGCAGTTTCTCCCGGTTATTACATTCTCAACAATCAGTGTGATCATTTCCACATTTGCGATTGCCGGCATCGTGTCCTTCACCTCCGGCCTGTTCGGCATTGATGTTCCATTTATATATTGCCTCTTGTTCGGGGCGTTGATTTCCCCTACGGACCCCATTGCCGTGCTCGGTATTTTAAAAAAAGCCAATGTGCCCAAATCACTCGAAACAAAAATAGCGGGGGAATCCCTTTTCAATGATGGTGTTGCAGTTGTGCTGTTTGCCGTTATCCTGCAACTGGCACAATCACCGAATTCGGAATTTACTGTGGGAACCGTTGCATGGTTACTGGCAAAAGAAGCTGTTGGCGGGTTGTTGCTGGGCGTGCTCCTGGGGTTCAGCGCATCGAAAGCAATAAAACAAATAGATGACTATATCATATCGGTGCTGATCACCTTATCGGTAGTGATGGGCGGGTACCTGGTTGCACAGGCCATGCACATCTCAGGGCCGTTAACAATGGTTGCCGCGGGCCTGCTTATAGGGAATTACGGCCAAAGGGTGGCGATGTCGCCCATCACAAAAGATTACCTCACCAAATTCTGGGAACTGATCGATGAAATCCTGAACGCCATACTGTTCCTGTTCATCGGGTTTGAACTCTTGTTGATCAGGAACATAGAAAGTTACTGGGTCATTTCAACAATAACCATCTTCATTGTATTGTTCGCCAGGTTACTGTCCATCTGGCTTCCATCGCTTATTATTCCTTTCAAAAACAAATTCAGCCGTGGCACGCTTGCTGTGCTGGTGTGGGGAGGGTTAAGGGGCGGTGTTTCGATTGCGCTTGCCCTTTCGGTAGAAGGTGGTATGTACAAAGAGTTGCTGTTGGAAATGACTTACTTTGTCGTTGTTTTCTCCGTAATTGTGCAGGGGCTTACTGTGGGCAAACTTTCACAACGGGCTTTCAAGTGACTGAACATCAAAAAGAATGAGCAGGGCATTTGGACGGGAACGGCTGATTTGTATGTGTCATCGTTGTAAATTCATACAAGGCACTGTCTGATAAAATCTTCTGTCCGGTCAACGAGGAACAAGGGAATGTTGATGAACCCATTCCTGTATTCCAGGTTTTTTAGGGAGTAACGGATTTTAAGCCTGGGATGATTAGTCTCCCCGTAATACGCCAGGCTTTTGCTTCTCACATTTTCGTCTGACTTTACTTCTACCGGCAGGATTTCATTTTCATGCTGGATCAAAAAATCCACTTCCGCCTTTCCATTGGAAGTCCAGTAGCGGGGCATGATCCCGGACTGTGCCATCAGGCTTTGCAGAACAAAATTTTCTGTCAGCGCTCCTTTGAACTCCGTAAAAAGCCGGTTGCCTTCCTGAAAGGCCGATGGATGCAGTTGGGATTTTTTTCGCAACAGGCCCACATCCAAAAGATAAATCTTGAATGCCGACAGGTCGTCATACGCGGCAAGTGGCACATTCGGCTTCTTGCAACGGTACACCTTATGTACCAACCCGGCCTGTTCCAACCAAAGCAAGGCATCTTCATATTCGCGCGCCCTTGCACCCGGCTTGACAACCTGATAAAGAAATTTTTTGTTTTCCTTGGCCAATTGTGAAGGTACGGATTGCCATATCATATTGATTTTGGCAATGTCTTTCGTTTGCACATGCTTGGAGAAATCCAGCTCGTATGCTTTTAAAATGTCGCCCAGTACCTGCCCGGTTTTTTCTACGTCCTTGTCTTCCAGCAATGCCCTTGCTGCTTCCGGCATTCCGCCTGAAACAAAATATTGTTTGAATTTTTCCAGCAAGCGATTATAAAAAATATCGGGGACGGGCTGATGATGCTCAACGGTACGGATGTAATCCGCCAACTGTGCATCTGCCCCGGCAAGAAATTCTGAAAACGTAAGTGGCCAGGCTTCCATAAATTCTACCTTCCCGACCGGAAATGACGCGTGGTTGTTTAGCGTGATACCCAGCAACGACCCGGCACCGGCAATAGCATATTGCGGAGCGTTTTCAGCAAAATATTTCAACGCATTAAGGGCGGGCTTGCATTCCTGTATTTCATCGAAAATCAGCAGGGTGGTTTCCGGTTTGATGGGCGAGCCGTGTACCAGCGAAAGATTGTCCAACAGCCTGTTCACATCTTTTGTCAGTTCAAAGAACTGTTTCAGGTCGGGCTGTTCATCAAAATTGAAATAGGCTACACTTTCAAAAGCCTTTTTCCCAAAATCCTTCAATAGGGAAGTTTTACCCACTTGCCGGGCGCCCTTCAACAACAGGGGCTTGCGGACTTTTTTGTTTTTCCAAAGAACCAGTTGAGCTTCTAAATTTCTCCTGAAGTACATAAAATCACATAATTGGTTACAAAAGTGTGAAAAATATCACATAATAATAACTAATTGTGTGAAATTTGATACGTGTGAATCTAAAAGTAAATATAGTCCACACTGATCCGGACTTTTACCGGGCTTTTCATAAAGCCCAAAAAACAAGGGTTACGGTCTTCATTGTACACGACAACTCTGCGCAACATGTCAGTTTCCAATTTTGCTCTTTTGCCTTGGTTCCGGTCAGTGAATGAGTTCATCCTTTAATATGTGTTGATCTTCATTGTCAGCAGTTCCAATACTCATACATTTATCACCTGAAAATAAAACAGTAGTTATGAAGATGCCAACCTTTCGGTACATGCTTGCATTTGGCCTTATTGGACTAATCCTTTGCGGATCCACACTACAGAAAAAGAAATTTAAAGGTGATTTGTATTTCAAGCTCATCACTATTGGAAGCTACTGCAATGCCGACAGCACTGACATCAAAAAATTTGACAACACACTCGATAGTTTGATGAAGGTTGATAAAAGCCTGTTGTCAAAAGATGATTTGGAACTGGTCGACATTTATGGCGGGCTGAAGAAAAATGGCCTGATCGACAAACCATTTTTTAATATTAGAATTGATTCAATGTCGGGCTACATTGTTTATACAAGCCCGTCTGAATTCATGAAGGTAAAGGATTTCAACCACGATGACCTGATTAAAGAGAATAAAAAGGTCCGGCTTGAACTCACCGGGGAAGTTGTAAACCTCGGGACTATCAACGTACTCTACTGCACTTCCATTGACAAGCTGGAAAAAGTTGATGGAAAAACGTATTGGAGCAAATAACCATTCAACTGATCAGTTTAACTCCACTTAAAAATAAACTCATCAACCATGTTGAACAGCAAAACCAACTTCTAAAGGAAAGGGTGTGTCTAAACAGCAAAACCGTAAAAAATGAAAAAATTCACATCGTTGTCAATGATATTGGCCGGGGCTATGCTGATCACGTGTGCGGATGATCCAGTTAAAAATGATTGTGTACAGATCGATTCAGAAATCTGTGAACACACAGTGCCCACTGACGAAATCTGTGCGGCCTATTTTCAACGATGGTTTTATGATAAACAATCAGCTTCCTGCAAAAGGATCTCCTATAGCGGATGTTCACAATATGGTTTTGAAACAAAGGTTGCATGTGATGCTTGCAACTGCAATCAAAAAACGCTCGACTTTGAACACTTCACGATCCGGGTTCCCGCAGACTGGACACCAATAGAACTACAAGGAATTGATTCGTATGTAGGTCAGATTAAAATAAGCAATCAAGAGACTGTAATGTTTGACTTCGGGTGGTATTCAAGTAAGCTCAATGTTGACATTTCCACCCACGATATCAACATTGTTAAAATCGATAATAAGAAAGCAAAAATTGTAAAACCCAAAGATTTTGGGCAAGGGACAACCGGTGTGTATTTCGACAGTCTGGAGGTTTCTAAAATCAATAAGTTTCAGATAAGTGGTACAGGTTTGACCAAACAAAATCAAAAACGCTTTTTGAGTGCTATTGAAACATTGACATTTAAAAATTAAATCAGGACTTGAACGCTTAACATTGGACAAAAGATTACCAGATATGAGATACGGACTCCTGCTTATCGCAATTGCTTTGGTTGGCTGTGCCAATGACGCTTCCATTAATACCCAGGTGCCATTGGAAGGAAAATGGGTTGATGTAAACACAAAAACAGATACATTGACCTTTGGCGCTTTTGGAGATCAGGGGGTGGTTACGTTGAGTCGCGGAAAGGAAATACGAGATGGGTTTCTTTTGCCAAAATATGGGTCGGGGCCATATAACTACAGTTTATCGGCTAATAATAAAATATCACTTCGTTGGTTTTTATCCAGTAATGCAAGTTTTAATGACTATTATTTAAAACAATCCGGAGACAAATTGATAATTGAGAAATTTTTTGACCCGGCCAAATCCGGTACGTTGTTGACCTTTAAGAAAATAGATTAGGCAAAAGAAATCTTTTCATATTCCCAGTGCATCCGTTGAGCCAAATGCCTGTACTGCAAGTGGATCAATTGAGGAAGTTCCGTGGATTTCTGATTTGAAAAAAAACCATCACAAATTTGTTCCTTGGATGATTAGTACGGTTGATAATCTTTCGTACTTGCTTTCAACGCTGGTTGAATTTCTTCAGGTAGAATGGGTGCGCTCTTATTGCCCCACGCGTTCCGGATGTAGTTCAAAACATCCGATACCTGCTCGTCACTTAAACTAAAGCCAGTCATTTCGCCATTGTAGTCTACACCATTTATGCTCATGGGGCCACGCACACCCAGTACAACAACTTTGATAAGTCTGTTCTTATCGTTGAGGTAATCCGTTTTTACAAGTGGTGGAAAAACACCTTCAAGGCCTTTTCCTTCTGTCATGTGACAGGAAATACACTGGGCTTCATAAATCGTCTTCCCTCGTTCCATGCTTGCTTTCAGATCAAACGTCTGATAGAAAGAGCAAAGCACTATGGTTGATAATGATAAAATAAAAACTGAATGGATTTTTTTCATAACCCTATGTCTCATCATCCATTGCCTTCAGGTCATTTATAAAAGGTTGGGTATAGAATCGCTTGCCCATATTTTTATATAATGCATTCGCCACCGCTGCAAAGACTGGCGGATATGGTGGTTCGCCCAAACCCGTTGGGTCAACATCACTTTCAACAAAGTTGACATCAATTTTTTTAGGCGCTTCTTTAAGTCGGATCATTCTGTAGCGATTGAAATTATTTTGGTCTGAAACACCATCTTTATGTGTCAACCCCCCGTAGAAAGCATGTCCGATACCATCCACAACAGCCCCTTGCACCATATTAACAGCTGCATCCGGATTGATTACAACACCGCAATCAACGGCACTAAAGACACGTTCCACATAAGGTTCGCCATCCTTTCTTACGATATCTACAACATGGGCAGCATACGAACTATGACAGAAGTAGGCAGCAACTCCACGGCTGTATTTTTTGTTTTCGGGATTATTCCATCCGGATTTTTCTTTCAACAACTTCAAAACGCCTGCATATCGGTCTGCATCATAGTCATTGTTTTTACCAACAGGATTTTCTTTCGCTCGTTTTAAAAGTTCCAGTCTGAAATCTATCGGGTCCTTGCCCATTAATTCGGCCAACTCATCCAGGAAAGACTGCTCTGCAGCGGCATTGAAATTTGATCGTGGTGCCCGGAACGCTCCGATCGTTATGTTGGATGGTATTGCCCAACCTTCAGCGAGATAATTATCAATTGCACCAGCGGGGAACCTGTTTGCATGTACAGGGTGCTCCGGTATTCCTCCACCCTTCACATGAAAGGCAATTACATTTTTATTTGCATCCAGTGCCGCGCGATACGTAGCCGTATACATCGGGCGATAAATGCCATACGTCATATCATCTTCACGACTGTAAACCAGTTTGACTGGGGCTTTTACTTTTCTGGAAATAAGCGCTGCTTCTGTAAGGTAATGTCCGTATGCCCTTAGGCCAAAACCTCCACCCATCCGGGTCATCTGAATTTCGATCTTTTCTGGCGGCAGATTTAAAATCTTCGATAGTGTAGGTTCTATCCAGCCCGGTGCCTGATGAGGCCCTACCAACAAGGCTTTTTCATCGGTAACATGCGCGAAGAAATTCATGGGCTCCATACAGTTATGCGCCAAAAATGGGGCCGTGTAGGTGCGTTCTAAAATATGTGCTGCGTTAGCGAAAGCCGCTTCCGGGTCTCCATCTTTTCGCAATTGTTGTGCTGGCTTCTTTGCATACCCGGCCATTTTTTCATACTGCGTACTGGTACTTTCAAGCCCTGCCGGAACAATAACTTCTCTCGTTCCACCTCTGCCGCCCATTATTTCCTTTGTATCGCTGATCTGTTCCCACGTTACTGTCAGTTTTTTACGGGCATTCATCACTTCCCAGGTGGTATTGCCAACCACTACCAGCAAATCATTAAAGGTTCGTGTATCAAAACTTGCCTGTTCGAAACCGTCTTCATATAATTTTAGCGTAAACACATCTTTTATTCCTGGCATCTTCAAAGTTTCCGATGCATCAAAAGATTTAAGTTTCTTGCCAAAAGCCGGTGGATGTTCAATCATGGCAACCAGCATTCCTTCATACGTAAGGTCCAATGCAAAAAGAGGTTTACCGGTTACGATTTTTAAACCCTCAACATTCTTGCTCGAGTTTCCGACAACGTTGAAACTCTTTATCTCCTTTAGCTTTACATCTTTGGGGACGGGATTGACTGCAGCCTTCGATGCAAAGTCACCATACTTTCCTGACTTACCACTTTTTTCATGATAGAGTATACCGGCTTTGGTGGTCACTTCTTCCACGGGCACACCCCAGGTTTGTGCTGCGGCATTCCTCAACATTTGACGAGCGGCCGCACCTGCCTCCCGGAGCGGTTTCCAATACATCCTGACTGAATTGCTTCCTCCGGTAAATTGAGGGCCGAGTTTCACATTATCGTGTGGCCCCATTTCTACTATAACCTTTTGCCAATCCACATCCAATTCCTCTGCAACTATCATTGGCAGGGAGGTCATCACATTTTGCCCAAACTCCGGATTAGGGTTGAGTATCTTAATAATATTATCCGATGTAATTTTGATATAGCCTGTCAATTCATTCCACTGATCAGCAGGACTTATTGTACTGGCTTTATCGTCAAACGTGTATTTTCCCAATCCACTAAAACTGATCATCATGCCACCGCTGGCAAGCATTGATGACTTTAAAAATGATCGTCTGGTCAGTGGTGTTTTTATCTTTTCCATTTTTAAATTCTTTAAATTTTGGCAATGGTAATTCGATCAATTTTATTTTTGTGTCGATGCAGCTTTGATAGCATCCCTTATGCGCAAATAGGTGCCACACCGGCAAATGTTGCCTGACATCGAAGCATCAATTTGTGCATCAGTGGGATTGGGATTTGTTTTCAATAATGCAGCCGCAGACATGATCTGTCCTGTTTGGCAATAACCACACTGTGCGACATCCTGCTCAAGCCATGCTTTTTGTACCGGATGGTCCCCCTTTTCTGAAAGTCCTTCAATGGTTGTTATATTCTTGTTCGCAACCGCTGACACGGGCAGTGAACACGATCGCACAGCGGTACCTTCAAGATGGATGGTACACGCACCACATTGCGCGATGCCACATCCATACTTCGTACCTACAAGATTAAGGTGTTCCCGGAGAACCCAGAGAACCGGGGTTTTGGGATCTACATCTACTGTCTGCCGGTTCCCGTTTACTTTCAAGTTGATAGCTGCCATGGTATAAAATTTATTTCAAGTCCGTATTTCTATTTAAAAATACAACAACGATCCAACAATTGGTTACGAAATTCAAACATCTCCACGGACGGTAAAGTCATCCTGTCCGGAATTTTGTTTTATAGTGTTTACAAAGCACAATCCTGTTAGTGTTCAATACTGTGCGTGTCCCTTACACTACTAAATGTCAGATCCAGCAACTTCCATCCATCATTTTGTTTTTGATACACTTCAGTAACTGTAAACTCAGTCACCACATCAGCACCACGCACAGACGCAGTAAGTGTAATGCGGTTCCAAACAATGGCGGTGTTATCAAAAATTTCAACCGCGACATCGTGAACATCTGCCTTCTTGTACCAGATACTGCCGGATTTTATAATCTCAAGTTCTCTTTCTTTTTTCCAGGAGCCGCTCATGTGAACAAATTTTGACTTCTCGTGGAAGAGATTGGCCAGCTTGTCCACATCCTTATCTGCCATCCACTGCCACTTGGTTTTTGATAGTTCTTCTACTTCCTTTTCTGGCTGTTGCCCCATAATTACTTGAGCCGAAAGCATAGCGGCCATCAAAATTGATAGCGGCAAAATTTTAATTTTCATATTTGTTGTTTTCATATTTCTACCAGCTAATTAACACCGGTGGGGCTTTTCCCACTTTTAAATTTTACTTTGCAAAGTTGAGGTATTTTTAAGGAGTATGCTTATACAAATTACTGGTTCACCTACCAAAATCACTTATTCAGTTAATCAGGGAAGGAATCAAATTGGATAAAAGTTAGTTTTGAGTGTAGATCATTAAAACAATGGAGGAAATAGTAAAGTTTGATACCGTCAGTCAATACAATACATTCAACAATCATGAAACACTACACCCATTGGTTAGTGTTATTGATTTTTCGAAGGCAGCACCCAGGAGATTGAGAAAAACCTATTTTGGGTTTTATCTGATCATTCTAAAAGATGTTCATTGCGGGGATCTCCGCTACGGAAAAAATACATACGACTATCAGGAAGGCACGCTTGTATTTATTGCTCCCTGTCAACTCTTTGGTTCGAATGGTGGTGAAGAATCATACCAACCGATGGGGCATGGAATTGTCTTCCATCCGGATTTGATCAAAGGAACTTCACTGGGCCGTGCCATTGATGATTATACGTTCTTTAGTTACAATGTAAGCGAAGCACTTCACATATCTGAACGTGAGCGCCAGTTGGTCTTGGGTTGCTTTTCAAAAATCCAATACGAACTGGAACATGCCGTTGACAAGCATAGCAAGTTGTTGATTTCGGATAATATTGAACTGCTTCTCAATTACTGTGTCCGTTTTTATGATCGTCAGTTCATTACGCGTGACAATGCGCATAAAGGGATCCTTGAAAAATTTGAAACACTACTCAACAATTTCTTTTCTTCTGACAAACCCAAGACTGTGGGGTTGCCCTCTGTTTCGTATTGCGCCAGCGAACTTAACTTGTCGGCAAATTACTTTGGCGACCTGATCAAAAAGGAGACTGGTAAATCCGCGCATGAATTCATCCAGCTTAAATTGATTGATACTGCCAAAGAAAAAATATTTGATCCAACTAAAACCGTGAGTGAAATTGCGTATGAGCTGGGGTTTAAATATCCGCAACATTTTACACGTGTTTTCAAACAACAGGTTGGTGTCTCTCCAATGGAATATCGGGGTTCAATGAATTAAGGGGTTTTTCAGTTAAGTGAATTTGAACGTGGTTGAAAATTCTTAGCGTAAGTTGTCAACAATTTCTCAATCATGGCCTGTTTTTTGCCTTTCCGCTGGGCAATGCGTGTGGTCCTAACCTTCTATCGTAATTTTTCTTGGCTTGTACTTAGCATTAGTTTCTTTGGATGTTGGCTCATCTGGGTGTATGGCTCCTGGCAATTTATGTTGTTGGTATTTTGGATGAAAGTATTCACCAATATATTGCTGGGCCTTTTCATTCATCTTTTTAGTCCTTCCCAATTCTACTTTTTTAAAAACCTGGGATACAGCAAAAGTCGATTATATGTTTTCACTTTTATTCTCGACATGGTCATTTGGTTTCTTTTGTCATTGACTACCTTGAAATTATTCGTATGAAAGATGTCCTTGAGTTCGATAGTCTTGATTTAAGTTTTAATGGACGTAAAATCCTTTCAAGTATTTATATGCGTTGTCAACAAGGCGAAGTTGTAGGATTGCTTGGAAGAAACGGATCAGGAAAATCATCACTCATGAAAGTAGTATTTGGAATACTGGATGCAGAACATAAGTTTATCCGGGTAAATGATATTCCAATGCTTGGGGATTTTAATCGAAAAAGAATCATTGCCTATTTACCTCAAGAAGGCCTCGTTCCCGCGTACGTTTCATTGCGTAGTGCTTTCAATTTGTTTAAAGTGGATATTGAGGAAGTCATTTTTGATTTTCCCCAAGCTAAAGAGTATATCAACTTTAGAACCTCGGAATTATCCGGAGGCTGGTTGCGCCTTATTGAAGCGTTTTTGATTCTTTATTCGCCCTCTCCATTCTGCATTCTCGATGAACCATTTACGGGGTTAATGCCCGTTCACATCGAAGAACTAAAAAATATAATTGAAAAGCGGAAAACCAAAAAAGGCACTATAATCTCAGATCACATGCACCGGCATGTAACTGATCTATCTGATCGTCTGTATTTGCTTTCTAATGGGAAAACCTACGAAGTAAAAGAAAAGGAACAACTTGTTGATCTGGGATATCTTCATTCATTTTAAAAAACCCTTCCCAAGTTTGGCTTTATAAAGCTTTGAGATAGTCCATAAAATTTATCAACAATATTTCTGGTTACATTTGACTTGCCACCATTGGTGTCGTATCACTATCGGAAATGCACGAACTACCGGAAAATGAGCTGATTCAAAAAGCACAGCAGGGCCACCCGCTCGCGTTTCGGTATCTCGTGGAACGACACCAACACATGACCTACACACTTGCCTATCGTTTTTTAAACAATGCCGATGATGCCAAAGACATTGTACAGGAAGCGTTTATTCGCACCTGGAAAAACCTTGATAAGTATAAACCCGAAATAAAATTCTCCACCTGGTTGTATAAAATCACCACCAACCTTTGCCTCGATCAAATTAAGTCGAAATACAATCAACAAAAGAAAAATCAGGCAACTGAAAATTTTGAGGTTGCTTCTTCAACAACCCCGCTAAAAGATATGGAGCAAGAAGAACTGGTAACCTTCATCCACCAGGCTGCCCAAACACTGACACCCAAACAGCAAGCCGTTTTTATCTTGCGCGATTTGCAAGGACTGTCAACAGAGGAAATTGAAGAAACGCTGGGGATGAGCAAGGGCAGGATTAAAAGCAACCTGTACAATGCGCGGTTAGCGATGCAGGATAAAATGAAAAAAATATTTTTTATGCCTTCACCAATTTTTGAACCATGAACTGTAAAAAAACAGAAGAGCTGATTGTGCTTTATTCGGAACTCACACCGATTGAGAGGTCCAAACTGGAAGAGCATCTTCAAAGTTGTTGTGCGTGTTCACAACTCTTTGCAGGTATTCAAAATCAACAAGAAATTGTTGCAACGGTAAAAAACCGGAGCCCGGAAATTGAAAACCCGGTTGCTTTTACCGATCAGATTATGGCGGCAATTCCTGCGAAAAAATTTCAACCAAAGAAAAAAGAAAATTCCATTCGTTCGCTCTTTCAGTGGACGCCCCTTCAAACTGCGCTGGCAACATGTTCACTGGTGCTGGCATTTACATTTGCTTTGGAGTTCAGCCACACAACGGAAACGATCCAAGATCAATCAACCGTAAAAAATGGCGTTGCACTTTCCAGTGACCATGAAAAATTAATCCAGGCCAAACGGTCACGTACCGAACGTTTTTCACTTGAAAAAACCATTCATCAAAACAACACTTTTGCACTCTCTGATTATTAAGAATATGAAAAAACCACATTATTTTTTGCCTGTTCTTTTCGCTGGGTTTCTTTTCAGTTGCGGGCACACTGTTAAAATGGAAACCGTTGTGAACAACGATGGATCCATTGACCGTACCATCATACTCGAAGGCGATTTTTCTGAAATCAATACCAACTACTTTGGTATCAATGATGAATCGGGCTGGTCTGTTTCCGTTGAAAAACCCGATACGGCCACGGACAGAAACTTAGGCATGACAAAGAATAGAAACTCAAGCATTACGTACAAAAAACATTTCAACACTTTTGACGAATCCAATTTAGAACTCAACAATGAAAACGATACGCTTTTCCACATTGAAGCAAAACTTGAAAAACGATTCCGCTGGTTTTATACATATTTAAAATATTCTGATACCTATAAAGCAATCGACCGCTTCAAACTATTGAACCAGGCAGATTTTCTCACACCGGAAGATTATATGTTTATGGACAGGCTTCCCGCGGAAGGCGATTCCATCTCCAAAGCAGACCAACTTTACCTGGAAGACCTGACGAGCAAAATAAACGATGTACTGGTGCCGCGTGCGGTCTTTGAAGAACACTTTGCGTTGTTTCCGGATTTCATAAAAAAATACCAGTTGGAAAACCGTTGGATCGATACACTTCAAAAACACAAGGAAGCGGTGTACACGCTGTTGTTAAAAGATGACAATAATCTGGGCGATGATGCATTCCTCACCATCTTTGACAGCTTACAAATCCCGTTTCCGCACCCGCAAGTTGATGAAGATTATAAAATCGGAAGAAGGCCCATTGAAGCACGGTTGGAATTTATGAGCTACGCCAACTATGGAAAATATTTCCATACCATTCAGTTGCCAGGTGAGGTTATTGACACGAATGCGGATTCACTCTCAGGACCACGTGCAATATGGAAGCCTTCTGTGTATAAGTTTATCGCAAAAGATTATACCATGTATGCCGAAACCCGAAAGCTGAACCTTTGGGCAGTGATTGTTTCGGTGCTGGTTTTGATCGCTACTGTTTATGTGTTTGTAAGAAAGTAGTGAAAAGATGGTTTAAAAAAAATGGATAGTAATTGTTACCTTGCAAAAAAAATATGCTATGAATGTGGCTGAATTACAACTGCGGCTTCACCAAGCCATTGATACAATCACAGATGGTGAAAAATTAAAGGCAATCTATACTCTATTAAAAGGTTCAAATGGGCCTTTTAAGTCCATGTCTTTAAAGGAATACGTTGGGGCTATTGATGAGGCCAAACAACAAATAAAAGATGGCAAGTCCACCAGTGCAGATGATTTACTGAATGAGTCTGAAAACTGGTGAATACTAAAAAAAGTTATTTGGTCTGATAAAGGAAAGACCTCCCTAAAAACACATTTTGAACTTATTAAAAAGGACTCTGAACAGGCTGCTAAAAGGGTTAAATCCGAAATCATCAATGCTTCAAAAACGCTTAGTGCTCATCCTGAGAAATACCAGTTAGACGAATATTATCCAAACAATCCGGGAAACATTAGGAGGTTCTTCAGATGGAGTTACAGAATAGTTTACCAGATTAACGATAAGACAATTGATATTTTAAATGTCTTGCACACCAGTCAAGAGCCTAATCAGGAATAAATATCAGCCAAATAAAAATACCATTTTTATCAATCTATCCCGATCAAAAGGTTGGGTTAGTACATTAAAGGTCTCTGGTCCAGATAATAAAACCTGTAACCAGAGACCAGTAACTGGCAACTAATTTTATTTCGGATCTAAAATAGCATCGATCCGTTTTATACAATCATCTAAATGATATTTTGTCATAGTATCCGATGGCTTTGCCGATGCAATCCGTGCACGTAGTGTTTTCAATTCACCGCGCACCATTGGGCGGATATCCGATTGGCTAACATCGATTGGGGTAGCCCCGGCAAAAGCCCTGAAGTTTGCAGGTGGTGCAGCAGGCTCTTCTGTCATTAAATATTCCATCCGCTCGATGTAGGCACGTTGAAGGTTTCTTCTGTACGTGTCAATCGTTTTACTAGCGGGCAATTCCGACCAGATACCGTTGCGCATATCGGCAAACATCTCCAACGGGGTGTACGTTTTGTTTCCCATCACAGCTTCCGCTTCAATCAATCGTGCAATACGACCCGGCTCCAATACCTGGTCCAATGTGCGGGCTTGCAATGTGCGGACCCTATCTACCATACCTGCGTGCTCAATTTTTTTCAGGATATTCTCATCCAACATCCATGTTGGGGTTGCAAATGTTTCCGCCTGAAGATATTTCATTGCGTTTTGTTGAATGTTTTTAGGAACCGGTGTGTATACATTCCCGCTTTGATCGTAGCTCTTGTAGGTTTCATATACACCACCAATGTTTGATTTCACATGGCCGTTGTAGCGGCCCCATTGACCCAACACATTTTGGTAGAGCTCCTCTAAATCTTCATAGCCTTTGCCCGTCTCGCTTGACCACTTGATCAGGTTCGGGACAATCCTTTTCAAATTGGCAACACCATACGCGCTGGCTTTCATTGCATCGTTTCCTAAGTCTTCTGTTTGTGCGCGTGGGTCAATTGGATTGCCGGTTTGGCGACCATAGAAATACATCGGGTCGTCCGCCTTTTCAACAATCCATTTGTTCAATGTTGCTTTCTCGTCATCTGAAGTTTTTGCTTCCGGAATCCAACGGTATCCCCAGTTGATAATATACTTATCATACACGCCAACGTTTGGCATCAATGCAACACCTTCATCACCGGGCTGTGCTATATAATTGAACCGTGCATAGTCCATAATCGAAGGTGCTGTTCCCATTCGGTTTGTAAAAGAAGCAGAACGCAACGAATCGACCGGGTACGCAAAACTTGAACCCATGTTATGTGGCAAGCCCAATGTATGCCCTACTTCATGCGAAGAAACAAAACGGATCAATTCCCCCATCACTTCATCTTTGAATTTCACGTTGCGCGCTTCGGGGTTGATCGCAGCTGTTTGAATAAAATACCAGTTGCGCAACAAGTTCATCACGTTGTGGTACCATCCGATATCACTCTCTAAAATTTCCCCGGTACGTGGATCAGAAACGTGCGGTCCGTACGCATTTTGAATATTCGATGCGAAATAACGAATCACAGAATAGCGCGCATCTTCCGGGCTCCATTCCGGATCTTCTTCTTTGGTTGGTGCATCTTTGGCGATAATGGCATTTTTGAAACCGGCTGCTTCAAATGCAACCTGCCAATCTTCCACGCCTTTTTTCAAATAGGGTATCCATTTTTTTGGCGTTGCCGGATCGATGTAATAAACGATTGGCTTTACTGGCTCCACCAATTCACCACGCTTGTATGCCTCCGGGTCTTTTGGTTCCAACCGCCAGCGTGCGATGTAAGCGCGCTCGGTTGCTTTTTGTGCATCCATTCCATAGTCCGTTTGGCGGATACCGAAATAGCCGGCACGCCTGTCCATAAGGCGCGGCATCATGGGTTTCTCCGGAAGTAAAACCATTGAGTTGTTGATCTCCAGAGAGATGGAACCAACATCGGAATTTGAAGGCGCTTCGGCCGCTTTGTAGGTAATGACATTACGCGCTTCAATATTGATCGGATAGCTACGAATCGATTCGATAAACGTGCGCTCAGCATCAACGGCAGAAATTTTATACTGCTTTCTTCTCCGATCATCCAAACCAAAAGCGGGAACGTCTTTCGTAAACAATGGTGTTGCTTCAATGACGATAGATGAATCTGCACCATACGCTTTCACATCAAAGCCATAAATTATCGGTTCGAAGTTTGAATTCTTAACAGAGATCGCAATCGGCAACGAATCACTCGCCACATTGTTGTAGGAAACAACACGCAAGTACACTTTGTTGTCTTTGCGTTCCCAGCGTAATACCTGCTCGTTGATCTCTTCCCCACCGTAGCCAATCTTATCAGCAGTTTTTGAAATGCGGGTCACATTGAGCATCTCTTTTCCCAGCAGGGTAGCCGGAATTTCATAGAAGTATTTGTCGTCAAGTTTGTGGACTTTAAAAAGCCCATCATCCGAAACGGCTTTATCGGTAATGACTTTATTGTAAGGTTGCGGGCCATCCTTTTTCTCCTCCTTCTTTGGTGGTGGAGTGGCTTCGGTTTTTGCAGCGTCTTTTTTGTTTTTCTTTTTCTGAGCCACAGCAGGAACAAGCGCTACCAGTGAAACCAGAAACATGACCAGGTATTTTTTCATCATATTATCTATACTTTAAAATGGAGGCTAAATGTCGGTAAAATGTTGGTATCACTTTCTTGTTTAAACCGCTAGTGGTTTATTGGGGGGATGGGAGGAGGAAAGGGTTTTTCAAGCAAATTTCATTGCAAACAAAAAAAGGCCGGTGCTTGCTCACCGGCCTTTTTAACTTGAATTTTTAAACAACCTATTTTTTTGAATCCGAAATATTTTTGTTCAGGGGGTCGTTTCCGGTTTTCAATTTTCCGTCCACATCCAATTCAATAATTTCATAGCCAAGCTTTTCCAATCCCGGAAGGATTGCTTCCTTGTCGCCCACCAGCAAAATGTTTAGTGATTGCGGCTTGATCCATTTTTTTGCAGTTTTATCAATTTCTGCTTTTGTGATGTTCGCAAGGATTTTGTTTTGTTCATCCACAAAACCAGCAGGCAAATCATATTCTAAAATACGCCCCACAAAGCCTGCTTTTTGAAAACCTGTTTCATACAGCAAGGCATCACGCTGACCCAACGCGCTCTTCATAAATGAAATTTCCTCATCATTAATTCCTTTCTCAGAAAAATCTTTTAATTCTTTCATCACCTCTACCAACGCGCTGTCGGTTGCATTGGCGCGGATACCCGAACTAAATGTAAATGCCCCTGTGTATTTATCTCCAGAGAAGAAGGAGCGAGCACCATACGTCCAGCCTTTGTCTTCACGTAAGTTTAGGTTAAGCCTACTGTTAAAAGCCCCTCCCAGTGTATAGTTCGTCAGCATCGCGCGGTAATATTCCCCGGTGGCATCGTACTTTAATCCCGTAACGGTCCCTACACGAAATTCTGTTTGCGCAGCTTTCGGAACATCCACTAAATACAACCGTGTTTTAGCAACTTCCGGCATCGCAGGTATAGCAGGTAGTTTGATTATCTTCTTCGGAAGTTTGTTTAAGAAATCAAGTTTGGCAAGTATTTCTTTTTCGGTGATATCACCAACTACTACCAGCCTGGTTTCTTGCGAAGTCATATAGTTGTTGTAATAATCCTGAACATCCTGAAGTGTTAGATTTTTAACGGTGTGTTCCGTTCCTGCTTGACTTAACCCTAAAATGCTGCTTCCATAATTCATTTTGTCAAAAACATCGGAAGCAATGGCTGCCGGTTGGGATTTGCGTTGCACGAAACCTTGTATCGATTGCTTTTGAATCCTGCTAAATGCTTCTTCTGTAAATTTCGGATTGAGTAAACGTTCTTCGAAGAGTTCAAGTGTCCTGTTCAGGTTTTTGGTAAGCGTTTGGATGCGGAAGTCAATTCCATCAAAACTACTGCTAACCGAAACAGAGCTTCCGATTTTCTGAAGTTCAACTTGCATCTGTTCGCCAGTATATTTCTTAGTGTCTTCGTTCATCATGGAAGCAAACATTCTCGCCAATCCAATCTTGGACGTATCATTGGCTTGCAGAATATGCCCGCCCGGAATGGTGAATGAAATCGTAACGATAGGAAGTTCTGTAGTTTGTGTTACAATTGACTCAACACCATTCGGAAGTCTCTTCTTCGTGTATTTCGGAACCGAAACCACCGGGTTCGGTCCGTTGCCGGGAAGTTTGCTCCGATCAAATGAGTCTTTTGGTTTGGAGTAGGTCAATCCGGCATAGCCATAATTCGGGGCTTTGTAATTCGATTCATCAACCGTGTAGTTTTCAGGCGCCACGATATCGGATTCTTGTCCTTTCACAACCACACTTAAAATAACCGAAGCCTTGCCCTTCATATATTTTTCATACACACGCAAAACATCTTCTTTGGTAACGCTGGTGTTGCGCTTCAGCTCATTGCCAATTTGATTTGGATTGCCTGTAAACGTTTGCCAATATGCCAATTGCGAAACCTTTCCTGAAACACTTTGCAACCTGTTGATGTATTGTGATTCAAAAGAACCTTTAAATTTTTCAATATCCTCATCCGTAACACCACGCTCTTCAAATTTTTTCAATGCGTTATCAATAAGCACTTTTGACTCCGCTAAAGATGTTCCCGGTGTTGGCATCAAAATCAAACTCATGGTACCTGCCAGTTCGCTGGTGCTTCCAAAAGCAAATGCATTCAGTGCCTTTTGATCTTTTACAATTTCCTGATAAAATATGGAATTCTTTCCCTGCCCTAAGATTTCCGCCAAGCAATTCAACGCTGGTTCATCCGCATGGAAAGAAGGCACCGTTGGATAGGTGACATATAATTGCGGAAGCCTTGCATAGTTATCAACCAATGTAATATACCGGTCAGCAGAAATGACTGGTGCCGGCAAGTTCATGTTTTCTACCGCAGGCCCTTTTGGAATCGGGCCGAAATATTTTTCCACCATCTTCAACACTTCAGCAGGCTTCACATCACCACCAATGGTAAGCGTTGCATTATTGGGGCCATACCAACGCAGGAAGAAATTTTTGAGATCGTCAACGTTTACGCGGTTCAGATCTTCAATGTATCCAATTGTTAACCATGAATATGGATGACCATAAGGATATAGGTTTTTGTTTGTTACTTCCCTTACCAATCCATACGGACGGTTATCATAATTCTGGCCGCGTTCGTTTTTCACTGTTTCGCGTTGTACTTCAAATTTGCGTTGGGTAACGGCATCCAACAAAAAGCCCATACGATCGGCTTCCAGCCAAAGCATTTTTTCGAGTTGATTGTTGGGAACGGTTTCAAAATAGTTCGTGCGATCGGTGTTGGTAGTTCCATTCAATGTTCCACCCGATTCGGTCACGATTTTAAAATGCTGTTCATCGCCAACATTATCACTACCCTGGAACATCATGTGTTCGAAAAAGTGGGCAAAACCCGACTTTCCAATTTCTTCACGGGCAGAACCAACATGGTAGGTAACATCAACATGCACCACCGGATCACTGTGGTCTTCATGGATCACAACCGTAAGCCCATTGCTGAGCACGTGTTTTTCGTAGGGAATGACAAGTTCATTACCTTTTTTAGTAACTTTTTCAACGAGTTTGGTCTGTGCCCAGGAAACCTGGCCAACAACCATAAGGAGGATGAGTATCTTATTCTTCATTATTTAGTTAGGATTGTTTTGAGAAACGAAAATAGGGAATTAGTCTTAATGGGAAAGGCCAGTTGGCCACACTCTATGATTGAATCACGCTATCTGGGGGATTTAAGTAGTGTTGGTAATGGGAATCAGCACATAACGCTTTCTTGACGAACTTTTTGACCTGTTGTGCGTAGTGCCCTCTTGCTATTCAGCTTTATAGTTCTCCCAATATTCCTTAGGCGTCACAATTTTTGTTCGCTTATACTTTTTGATTGTAAAGTCATTGGTGTTTCCTGTTATAAGAAAATCAGCTTTACATTCGTCAGCCAGCTCCAACAATTTGTTATCGTCTTTGTCAGAAATAATTGTTAGTTTTTTCTTTGGGGTAAATTTGAAAGATCTCGCCTCGATGTCGGCTATAAGTATCTCTGCTTTATTAAGAAAATCCCGATATTTAGCGAACTTCTTTCTATTGAAAACTGCATAATATTCTTCAAGAAGGGGTCCGAAATGCATAGTTCAATTTTTCCGTCTACGAACAACTCACTTATAATTAGAAATGGATAGCTCCGTTGAATGAGTGCGGATACAAATACATTTGTATCAATTACGAGCTTTTGCATTTTTTCTAACGGCTTTGACTTCCTTTGTAATCTCGTCCATCGTCATTTTTGAAAGTCCGAATTTCTCCGATAGTTCAATGCATCTATTAAGAGTCTGCTTTGTCAGTTCTTTACTTACCAAGTCCACAAATTCCGAAAAGGTAATCTTGTCCTTTTTGATCCCAAATTTTTCCAATTCGAGGTCTGATATTGAAATATTGAGTGTTCTCATTTTTTATTTTTTTGCAGTCCAAATTTAGCAAATCTTCACCACTTTTTCCAGATGGCATTGTGCACAACAACCCGATATGTACACCTTTTACCGCACACGTCCGCGCTGCTTTGTTGGTGTTTGGGTTGGAAAGAGCGCGGCTCCCACCCAACATTATGATTTATCCCAAATCGTTGCAGGTGAAGAACCTACCTAGCGGACAGGCAGGCACCTGCAACGGATACGGGAGTTGTTGTCTGTTCATTTTATCCTTGTGTCGTCTGCAATCCAGTTGGCTTCCCATGTTTTACCATTGTCCGCAGAGAATGCCTGCTCAAAGTGAACAGAATTTTCGGTGATGCCGGAAATGATAAAACGAACAAGGATTTTTCTTCCCTTGAATATGTCTTCATTATAAAATTCACCACGCCCGTTTTTGAAACCACCAACGGCAGGTACTCCTAAATTTCCGGTTTTCATATTGGCATAATTCAAACTCCACTGTTTGGTTTCAGGATGGTACAACCGCAGGCTGACACCTTCAATTTTTCCCGACTCGCCCTCCACATCCAGTTCCACCATATTTGCCTTTCCTTTACACACTTCGCTTACAATACTTGTTCCTTCAAACGCAAGCCATTCGGTAGTTCCTGAAAGCGGGTTTTTAAGCACTTTTACTTTTGTTTCCCATATCCCGATTTCAAAATCAAAATCATTTTCTGATTGTGCAAAAGCTTGATTAACACAAAACAGAAACAGCAGTAAAAAAGGCGCATATAGGCGATATGTTGCTTGCGCAATTTTCTGGTTTTTTTCGAGGTCTTTCATCAGTTTTTTGATTTTAATAATGGCTTGCATTATGCAAGTACAAACGTAGGTAAAATTACTTGTAAATTGCAAGTAAAATATTTTTTACCTTTGCGCTATGGCAAAGCCCAAAAGACGTTCGGAATGTCCGATAAGTTCGGCCTTGGATATTTTCGGGGATAAGTGGTCGCTTATCATTATTCGGGATTTGATGTTTTTGGATAAAAAAACCTATGGCGATTTTTTAAAGTCGGACGAAAAAATAGCTACCAATATCCTGGCAGACAGGCTTGCCATGCTTGAACGTGGGGGACTGATAAAGGGAAAAAAAGACAAAGCCAACAAGTTGAAAACGAATTACAGTCTTACGGAAAAAGGAATTGATTTAGCACCTGTCCTGCTTGAAATGGTTATGTGGGGCGTTAAGCACTTTAAGAAAACCAATGCCCCGAAATTGTTTGTGGAGCGTATAAAAAACGACCGTGAAAACTACACTAAAGAGATAAAAGAAGAATGGAAGAATGGTTTAAAATAGGATCCTTATAAATTCTCTCTCACCCAAAGACTTCCAGGATTTCTAAAAACTGATATTGGCGAAGGCTATTTGCCACGAACATTGTTGCAAAAAAGTTTTCGGGTTTTAAAATGCCTTTAAAAAATCGGCAGGTGACAGGATAGGGATGTCACGGAAAGGATTGAGAGAGCGTAGGTGAGGATCGCCCGAAATAATGCATGAAACATGCGCTGTCACAGCCAGTTCCAAAATCATATTGTCATCGGGGTCAACGCAGACTGTTATTTTTTCTTCAGTCGTAAATGAGACAGCATTAGCTTCAATCTTTTCAGAAAGATCAAACCTGGCTTGTACTGTTTTAAAATACTTATCGAATTTCCCCCGGCATACTACATCAATAAACTCTACCATTAACTCATCCGATATAGCAATGAATCCCAGTTGTAATGCATGCTTATATGCCCGGTCGCTTACCGAGCCTTCAACGAGATGAGCACTCACCAGGGCATTTGTATCGAATACAAATAAGGGATTAACTTTCATTTAATAGCTCATCTAGTTTTTCCTGTGTGAGTCCACGCTCTTTCATGGTTTGTTGAAGCTGGTTGATATATTCGATATACTCCTGTTTTGAATTTTTCAAAAGCTCTATGCCAAGTCGAACCCCCACTTCATTACTTAATTTCCTTCGTTCAATTTCGGTAGTTTTGCGCCAGGCTTTGGCCACACTGGACGACACTTCAATTACTATTCGTTCCATAATGGTTTGAAATTTATAAACAAAGATAGGAAGTTTCTGCTTTCAGCTACATTGTTGGGTACACGCAAAGTACCCTATTGGATATCATTTCCACAGTGCAGAAATAAGTCAGGTAATTACACAGCCCTCTCACATGCTTATGTAGTGGACATGCATTCCTTTTAGGCTGAGATTTGTTCGATACACCTCAGCCATGAACCGCATTGTCTTCCTTTTAATCGCTTGTGCCGTTTTCAATTCCATATTTTCAAAAGCTGAAAAATTTTTCATTGCCTATGGTGATGCAACAAGTCTCTTTGCGGCTAGCATCCCGGGCTTGCCCTTTCCGGAAGCCATGGGTTTTTGAACGTGAAGCCCGTCAAAATATCCACACTTGTCCGCTTCCTTTTGGTGTTGTCCTATATTTTATACTTTTATGGAAAATAATGCCCCATGGTAAAATCCTATATCGACTCCAACAAACAACGCTTTCTTGACGAACTTTTTGACCTGTTGCGCATCCCATCTGTTAGTGCCGACAGCAAACACAAGGGTGATGTGCGCAAAGCAGCTGAATTCTTAGCAGAACGCTTTAAAGAAACAGGAGTAGATGCGGTTGAGATTTGCGAGACAAAAGGCCACCCGATCGTGTATGCCGAAAAAATTATCGACCCATCAAAACCAACAGTACTCGTGTATGGACATTACGATGTGCAACCTCCCGATCCGCTGGATTTATGGACCTCGCCCCCCTTTGAACCGGTAATTAAAGATGAAAAAATCTATGCCCGCGGTTCATGCGATGATAAGGGCCAGGTCTACATGCACGTGAAAGCGTTCGAAACGATGATGAAGCTCGATCAGCTTCCGTGCAACGTAAAGTTCATGGTGGAAGGTGAGGAAGAGGTGGGCTCCGATAACCTTGGCGAATTTGTAAAGGCCAATAAAGAAAAATTAAAAGCTGATGTTATTTTAATTTCAGATACCGCCATCATTTCATTGGACCATCCTTCGATTACCGTTGGGTTGCGCGGGCTCAGTTACATGGAAGTGGAAGTAACGGGGCCAAACCGCGATTTGCACTCCGGTGTATATGGTGGTGCTGTTGCCAATCCCATCAACGTTTTGTGTGATATGATTTCATCGTTGCACGATTCGCATGGCAGGGTAACAATACCCGGTTTTTATGATAAAGTAGCTGAACTCACCGCAGCAGAACGAACTGCAATGAACAAAGCACCATTCGACCTTGATGAATATAAAAAAGACCTTGCCATTGATGACATAAAAGGTGAAGATGGCTATACCACGTTGGAAAGAACGGGCATCCGGCCAACACTGGACGTAAACGGGATTTGGGGAGGCTATACAGGAGAAGGTGCCAAAACCGTTTTGCCATCGAAAGCACACGCCAAAATTTCCATGCGGTTGGTACCCAATCAAGTAAGCAGCGAAATCACTGAATTGTTTACGAATCATTTCAATTCCATCGCACCAAAATCGGTGAACGTAAAGGTGACAGCCCACCATGGTGGCGAACCGGCTGTGACACCCACGGGTTCGGAAGCTTATCTGGCAGCGAGCAAAGCGTTTGAAGAAGTGTGGAACAAAAAACCAATCCCAACACGTGATGGCGGAAGTATTCCCATCGTTGCACTCTTCAAAAAAGAATTGGGGTTGGATACGGTGTTGATGGGCTTTGGCCTGGATAGCGATGCCATTCATTCACCGAATGAACATTACGGTATAAAAAATTTCCTGTTGGGGATTGAAACGATCGTTTCGTTTTATAAGCACTATAGCAAGTAATGGTGGATCAATGTCGCTTATAATCAACCATTATCCAGTTTCATCATCCCGTTTTGCAACACTGTATTGTTGGGGATAGTGGTGAAGAACCCGTCTTTATCTTTAATGTAGATAAAGAAAAGTGTAACATCTTCAATCGTCCCTTCGATGGGAAGGTCTTTGTTCAACACCCTGACCCGGTCACCGATCCTATACGGAAATGAAAAAAACAAAATGGCCCCTGCCGTAATGTTGCTGAGGATAGACCACTGTGCAAAAAGGGCAATACCGATAACGGCAAAAATAGAAGAAGCAAAAACCAATATCTGATGATGGTCAATCCCCCACACAATGCTGAGCAACAACAGTGAAAACAAAAGGATCAAAATATTGATAGACCTCACAATGACCCGCTGACGCCTGGTGTTCCCGGACAACGTAATCTTGGCAAAACGGCCCACAATCTTGCGCATCACCAGGCTTGTCAAAAAAGCCCCGACCATTACAATCATGGTCTGTAAAACCTTCAATTCAAAATCGTCCATAAGGCGAAGGTAAAATTTTTTTGATTGAACAAACAAATTCTGACCGTCTGTGGTACTATCGCAATGAATTTATTTTTTTGAATGCAAATTTCGGTGCAATGCGTGCCAATACTGCCAGCAGTTTGACCGCGCCTACTTTGATCTCCTTCTTGTTGGCACGTAAACCACTCATCATCCCGGTTACTGCTTCCTTGGAACTGATAGCAATCCGCGGGACTTTGCCCTTGTGCCAGGCGGTGTCCACCACCGGGAACAATACTTCAACAACCCGAACAGGAGTGGTTTGCAATTGATAGCGCAACACTTGTGTAAAAGAGTGCAGTGCTGCCTTGGTGGCATTGTAAATGGGATACAAAGCACGTGGCACATAAACCAGTCCGGTAGTGATATTGATGATCTGTGGATTTGAATTATTTGACAAAACAGGATAGAGCATTTTAATCAAATGGATGGGCGCCATTAAATTCGTTTCAATTTCTTTCTTTGATTTCCCATAGCTGTTTCCATCTTCAATAAAATCATTGGCATGTGCAATGGCCGCATTGTTGACCAACACATTGATTTGGGGAAAGTGGGTTTTTATCCATTGGCACAAGCCTTCACGCTCCGCTTCAATGGAAAGGTCGCATTCAAAAATATTAAGCTGTGGATACTGTCCTTTCGCCTTTTCCAATTGTCTTGATGTCCGTGCGCAAACAATTACCGTGTTTCCTGCTTCCAAAAAACGCGTTGCCATTTCAAGGCCAAGCCCCTGGCTGCCCCCGGTTATTAAAATTGTACTGTTCTTTATCATTGCTTTCGGATTTTTATCCAAAAATATAAAGCGTGTAAGGGAGGAAGGTTGACTTAAGTCAAGCGGACCATTTTTTTTCTGATGCGGCTTAGGGTTTCAGGCTTAATGCCCAGATAGGAAGCAACCATCTGTAAACTCAGGCGGTTTTCAATGTCGTTGAATTCCGTTAAAAAGATTTTGTAACGCGATTCAGCATCCAGCAATAGCAACTCACGTTCTCTTTTCTCTTTAATGGTATACCCTTTTTGAAGGGCTTGTATCAGAAATTTATCCCAATAATTATGTTCCTCCTGAAGTTTAAGCCAACGGTCATAGGAGGCTTCCAAAATTACGGATGGCTCCAGCGCCTGAACAGAAAAATAGGAAGGCGTTTGGTGCAACATCGCAGAGTACGAACTCAAAACAATTGTGGGCTTGATAAACCCTTTTGTAAACTCGTTGCCTTTTTCATCCAGGTAGTAATACCGGAATAATCCTTCCAATACGATGGCAAATTTTTGTGGTATTTGGCCGGCACGAATAAATAAATCAGCGGGTTGAAATTCAACAACTTTTGAAATGGCAAGCAGGTCATTCAATCTTTCTTCCGGGATGTGTTGAAGCAATTCTTTAGAATATCTTAAATTGTTTTCGAATTCACCCACACAAATTAAACTTGAATCCCGACTAGAACTAGTGGAACAGCAGGCACGCCTCTTCCTTGTCTGACTAAATCGTACAAAGCACCTTCATAATACCCTGGACCAGAAGACATCTCACTTTGCATTGACTTCATTGGTAATATCTCCACTCCTACATCTATTGAGTCTCCAACATAGAATGCTAAATGTTTAACAAATAAATCGTATGCTATGAAGCTGTACTTTCCGAATTGTACCTCCACAGCAATTCTATTCTTGACAAAATCAGTTTGATTGTAGGATCGAATAGGAATTTTGCCCGCTTCTTCTATAATTCGTTTTTGCTCAATTTCCTCTAAATGCATGGTTTTACTAATCAACTTATGATCATCAGTCACCCAATAATTTGTTCTGCTTTCAAACCAACCGAGCTGTTCAAAATCATCTTTCAAACGCCTGTTTAAAGCAGTCGGGCTAAAAATATTTTTTCCTTTCATTGTCTTCTCTTGGCTAACCTTAATCCTGTATTCTTCAGCATTAATTGCCGCTACTATGCCTTCGATCTCTACCCACATTTCCTTTTGATGAAATTGAATCCATTCAAAACCATTTAAGTGGGAGTACATTGCTCCAATATTCATCTGTTAAATAAGTTTTTGTTAAGGCTTGATAAAAAATAAAAACCAGCGAGTATGCTCTCCTTATTTTCGGTAAGTTTTTGATTCTCTTCCTTAACTATTGATTGAACCAAATCGCTACTAAATCCTTCAAATTCTGCTGTATCAAGTATCCTATTAATACAATTTCCAACCTGATCTAAAAAATCAAATACTTCGCCAGTATTATCCACTGAAGTCCAAATTTCTTGAAGTTTCTCTGACGAATATTTTTTGTATTCATTGCTGATCTTCTCAATACATTCTGTGAAGATTTGATTTCTGGATGTATTTAGAATTGGAGAAAGTGATTTTCTTATTCCGTCATCAAGGGGAATTTCTTTGATATTCTTGGAATTTCCGTAAAAGAATTTAAAAGACCATTCCTTTGATTGAGACTTAAAATCATTTGACAATTCAAAACGTACTCCACTTCCATATCTTAAGTGAGGTACAGAAAACTGAAACTTTCGACTTGCAGGATACTTCCTTTTAGGCAATCCTAGATTAGAATCATAAGGTTTACACCTGGGTTTTTTATGAAAATATTCTGACTCTCTTGGTGGTCTTACTTTATCTGGCTGAACCCCCAGCATACTTTGAAAAATATAATAGGTTAAGATTGGGGGTACAGCATTCCCGATCATTTTAAACTTAGAATTTAGGTTGCGTCCATAGAACTGATACGTTATTGGGAAACCCTGAATGACTCCCCGTTCCCTAACATTTAATCTTCGATATCCATTCCTGGATGGTACTATAATACTTTCGCGGGATACCCTTGTACAAGTAGCCGTTATGGTTCTGCTTGGTCTATCCAGTTTATCTGGAAAAGACATTTTATTATAAATGGGATGAAAAGTTTTAACATCTCTATTGATCCGTTGTTCCTCAATTGTTAAATCTGCCTCATTCTCAAGTTCGGTTACCTCGTTCCTGGGGATTTCATACCCAAAATTAGGATCAATAATATTTTTTTTACCTAAAGCTTTCAATACATTCCCAAGTGTAACCGATTTTATTTTTGCTTTATAGGCATCGAGTAGGTCAATTGGAAAATCCCCAGCAATCATCCTTTTTCGGTTTTGAGGAACACCATAATCCGCAGTGTCTACAATTCTTATCACTTTTACCAAATCCCTAAACCTTCGTAAAGAACCCTCATTTAGTTCCCGTTCTAAAATTTTAGAAACCCTGGGGATATTCTCCATTGCCCAATATTTCGGCTTTAGGAATTCCACCACCTCCAAAAATTTATGTAAATCAATTAATCCGTCTTGGATATCACCATTTCCTCCCCGGTTTGCAAATGAAAATTGGGTACACGGTGGGCTCCCAACAATGAAATCAATTTTCTTTTTAAATTTAATATCCCTTTCAACATCTATTTCCCGGATATTTATTTCTTTATGATTGGTGTCAAAGTTTAAATTATGGGTTTGGTTAGCCTCTCTCCACCATTCATAAGAAGCAACATTGTTTATCCCAGAAAGCTTCATTCCAAGAGTCCATCCACCAATGCCACTGTATAAATCAATTGCTAATTTCATCTTGTCAAAATTACGAATTTAACCATGATTATTTTTCACAACTTCAAAACAAACTCAAATTCCCACCTTTAATAAATTTGGTTACATCAATCGGTGGCATTTTGCGATCCCCTAAATATTTCCGTTTGGCTGCACGAAAAAGTTGGTGGATCATTTCGGCACCATTGCCTTCACCGCCCATGCGTCTCCCAAAGTTCGAATCGTTTAGTTTGCCCCCATGCAAATCCTTGATCTGGTTCATCACTTTATCGTACCGGTCCGGAAAATTTTTCAACAACCAGTCATCAAAGATTTTTGCAATTGATCCGTTGAGCCGTACCACCGTCATGCCGGCAGCGGAAGCACCATGATCGGCAGCAGCTTTTACAATTGAAGATATCTCATGATGGTTCAATCCCGGGATTATCGGGGCGCACATAATCCCAACCGGAATCCCCGATTTTGCAAGCATTTCAACTGTTTTGAGCCTTTTTCCGGCACTGGCCGTACGGGGTTCCATTGTCCTTCGCAACCCTTCATCCAATGAAGTGATTGAAATATAAACGTGTACCAGGTTGTCGCTGGCAAGGTCTTTCAACAAATCGAGGTCGCGCAAGATCAATCCGTTTTTTGTAATGATTCCAACCGGATGACGATAACGCGCAAACACTTTCAACAAACTTCTTGTAATCTGATATTTCCGCTCCAGCGGTTGATAACAATCGGTATTTCCGGAAAGGCTGATCGGAACAGCATCCCACCTGGGATTCAATAAAAATTTCTCAAGCAATTCCAGGGCGTTTTTCTTCACCACAATTTTACTTTCAAAATCGAGCCCGGCACTAAAACCCCAGTACTCATGTGAGTTGCGGGCATAACAATAGATGCACCCATGCTCACAACCTTGATAGGGGTTCAACGAATACATCATCCCTACATCCGGACTGGTTACTTTGTTCACAATTTTTTTAGGATGCTCATAAAAAACTTGCGTAGTGGGTGCAGACAACAATGCTTCATCAAGCCCTTCTATATGCTCGGTCACGTATTCGTTTTTTAAAAATTTGTTTTTCGATTGGATTTGCGATCCCCTTCCACCAAAATAGTTTTCCTCCATGCAGCAATGTAAAATACCTTGGGGTTGAATGAAATAACAAATATCTTTCGCGACACAGACTGTCAGATTTTGTGCTAACCTATACACCCACTCCCATTCAGGAAATTTTTGATCCATTGTTGGATCAGCACGGCATCCGATTATTGATAAAACGGGAAGATCAAAACCATCCGCTCATCTCAGGCAATAAATGGTGGAAGCTGAAATATAACCTGGAAGAAGCAAAGCGGTTGAACAAAAATACGTTGCTCACATTTGGTGGGGCATACTCCAACCACATTTATGCTACCGCTGCGGCAGCAAGTGAATGCGGATTTCAAAGCATCGGGATCATCCGCGGGGAGAAAACCTTACCGCTCAACCCAACTTTGCAATTTGCTATTGAAAACGGAATGAAACTCCACTATGTGGATCGGGAAGCATATAGAAGAAAAAGCGAACCCGGGTTTATAAATAAACTCCACGATCAATTCGGTGATTTTTATCTGATCCCGGAAGGTGGAACAAATGAATTGGCGGTAAAGGGGACCACAGAGTTCGCGCGCGAACATCTCTCGAAAATTGCCTTTGACTCTCTCTTTTTACCAGTGGGCACCGGGGGAACGATTGCCGGGATTATCAATGGATTGAAAGGTGACAAGCAAGTAGTTGGAATCCCGGTGTTGAAAAACGGAGGCTTCCTTGAAGAAGAAATCAAACGCTATTTGAATGGGGGGTTTTCCAACTGGTCGCTGCTAACGGAATACCATCATGGCGGATATGCCAAAACCACTCCTGCATTGTTGGTATTCATTAAAGAAATGGAAATCAAGCACCAACTTCCGTTGGACCATGTGTACACCGGAAAGTTGCTTTGGGCAGTGATGGAAGAGATCAAGAAAGGGATGTTTCAAAAAGGATCAACCATTCTGGCGCTTCATACGGGTGGGTTGCAGGGAAGCAATTCAAAAACCGCCTATTACTAATCTGAATTCTCAAATTTTTAAAAAAGTCAGATTTCTGATATGGAATTTTAGTACTGAATGCATCAGGTAAGAAATACTTAAACCTGATGTATGAAAAAAAATCTACTCATCCTTCTTCTCCTTTCGTCTGTTGCAACCAAAGCCCAGGATTTAATCAACTCAAGACAAAGCAGTTATTATACATTCATCTATAAAATAACGAATGATGAAGTAGTAGAACTTTACGAAAAAGATAAAGATCCTATTGAACCGAAGTACTTCCACACCCTGGTCGATCAATTCCCATCCGATTCGTTGTTTAAAAGGACACTTTCGGTGGGGCATTATCTTTTCATCAGTGCGAAGGGTGAGAAGTTGGAATGTGCAATGGAATCGATCAATAACCTGGAAATGAAAATCCATAACAATCACCAGGATTTGTTGCTTTCTTTTCAGGATCAATCTGGAAACCAGATAGAAACGTTAACACCATTTGTTAAGAAAAAGGGAATAGCATTCGACAAAACGCTTGGGTTATACGCAATCAAAAAATCCAATCGGGAAGGATGGATAAAAGTGGGGCATGAAGGCCATATCAATTATTTTTCGATCGACAGAAAATATAATAACTCCTTGCCAAAACGCATAGGAAGAGGTGTAATCCGCACTTTCCCAATTAACCATCTTACATCAATTGTTGTATACATACCCAATAGCATTACATCACTGATTAAATATGGGAGTATGCGCCCGCCCGGCATTTACTATCGAACAAAACGTTTGTTTGAGGACAAAGATTATGAAGGCTATCTGGTACTCAACAAACCAAAATACAAACCAGGTGATACGGTAAAATTAAAAGCATTTGTAACGAATCGAACAGGTAAGCCTATATCCAAAAAAGTTGATCTACAATTAACGAACTGGAGCTCTTCGCGATATTCTAAAACCATAAATTCCATCAAACCTTATCGCCCGGGTGCATACGCATTTGAATTCGTGTTGGATGATAGTCTTAAACTTTCATTGGATAAGGAGTATCGGATCACATTAAATGACAAGGGTTACAATAATTATCCTGAAGCGCGATTTGATTTTGAGGAGTATGAGTTAAAGTCAAATAAGTATTCCTTAAGAAGTACTTCCAACGCAGAAGTCAACAAACCGGGTGTTGTTTTTTTGAAAGGTACCGATAGCAACGACTTGCCCTTATATGACATCCGTGCGGAGATCACCGTCAAATCCAAAAACGTTAAGGACTATTACGATCAGAAAATCTTTATTGCTGATACCTTGTGGAAACACAATTTAACGTTGGATCCTATTGGGGAAACCAAAGTTGTCTTGCCCGATTCAATTTTCCCAAATGCAAGTTTTGATTATGAGGTAATCGTTGATTTTAAAAACACTGAAAATGAAGTACAACAAAAAAGTGTGTCGCTTTCCTATGATCGGAAACCAGCAATTAATATCACTTTAAAAGAAGACTCGATCTTTTTTTCAAATGGAATTGAAACTGGTTTATATCTATTGCATGCCTATTCAATAAATGATGATCTGATCCAATCCTCTGAAATCACCCTACCGCATTCAGAAAAAATTAAAAAATTCATTTCGTACTATACAATTCTGGAAAGCAACAAACAAATAAAATATTTTGATTTAGATACCGCACCAGACTCTCTTAATGTGATGGCAGAAAGAACGAAGGATAGTTTGCACCTGATCATCAATAACCCCAGAAACATTCACTTTAGTTACCAGCTTTTCAAAAACAACAAAATTGTTGAAAGCGGAAACACAAACCAGCTCGTAAGAAAACTCAAAACCCACCACAACCACAACTACTATTTCTCAATCCAATACCTTTGGGCAGATCGGCCACGAACCCAGGATTTTGATTTGCCGTTTGCCAGGAAACCGTTAACCATTACAATCGATCATCCGCTCTCGGTCTTGCCCGGGCAAACCGCAAACTTCAATATCAATGTGACCGATGCTTTTGGTGGTCCCGTTGAAGATGCTGACCTGACAGCTTTTTCAATCACAAAAAAATTCAAGGATTACAACCCACCAACATTGCCGGGTTTTGAAAAATTTCAAAGCCGTAAAGTTTTCAATGAATTCAATCGAACAGATGAAGATTTCCAAACTTTCAACAAACACCTGGATTTTAATTATTGGAAATCGAAAATCGGATTGGACAGCATTGAGTTCTACAAATTTCTTTATCCGGAAAACGGGCGCTACATAAATTATTCAGAAGCGGAAGATAGCATCACGCAAATCGCACCCTATGTGATAAAAAATGGAGAGATACAGACTGTCCACTACATCTACTTTGGAAAAGTACTCAAATATTTTTCGCAGGTTCAAAGTATGGAACCGTATTCTTTCCAATCCAATACGGATACCTTGCAAATAACACTTCGTTTAACTGACAGGTTAATTACGATAGAAAAGGTTGTGCCGAGGAAAGGCATGAAATTGATTTTAAGTATTGATGTTGACAACCTTCCGGTGGGTTCAAAAAGTGTTGAAAAAGGAAACTTGCTGGACATTGACGAATCCAGGCACCTCTCTTCGCATTTCATGAAAGTCAAAAGGGATAACACACAACCTTACGTCTACATACAACAAGGCGATTTTATCCATGCGCTGAGTCCAGCCAGGTATGGTTCCGGTGATGAGCTGGTAGGTCCGTTTTATCCCGGCCCTGTAAAATATCAGGCTGATTATCGTTTGGATTTTTACTTCAAACCAAAAATGATTTATACTTTTCAACCATCCCTAATTGACAGGGAAACTGATTCGTACCGTTTTGGAAATTACCTCTACGCTAAAAATGTTAAGCCTAACTTCAAGGATCAGGTACAAACTGAGGCCAGGGTCAAGAAGTACTGGAAAAGTTTAGAAACAGTAAAAAGAAACAGCTTTAGCAAGTATCCTGATTACAGTGCTTCTACAAAACCTACCGGATCGCTCATTGTTTCAAATACCAGCATCGCTGAACGAAAACGGTTGGCTACCTTCATGCTGAACCTGGATGAACCTGATGAATATTATATCTATCCTGCTAATCAAACTGAATTCAATCCACTTGTCACTGGGTTGTATCAACTCATCATCATTTTTGATGATGGTTTCTATTTTAAACCGGCCCCTGTTTTTATCACTCCATACGGAAGAAGTTTTTACGATTTCAAAAGAGAGCAATTGTTTATTCCCGATTCACTTAGTTCGGAAATATTGGAAAAAATCGGAAAATGGTCAGCCCAAGGTGCGTACGCGGATGTTGTCCGGAAAACTGAAATGAATTCCATCCGGCAAGTATACTATCGGGAAGAAGCACAAAATATAAATTATACGGGAGGTCGCTGGGTTCGGGGACACATAACTTCTGCTGAAGATGGAGGGCCATTGCCCGGTGTCAATGTGATTGTTAAAGGAACAACAACAGGGACCGTCACCGATGTGAATGGGGACTACCGGATCTATGTCCCGGAAAACGCCACACTGGTAATTTCTTTTATTGGATTGGTGACGCAAGAAGTCGATACCAACAATCAAAACGATCTTGATGTGGGATTACATTCAGATGTAACACAATTAAGCGAAGTAGTTGTCACTGGTTTTGGTGTGCAGCACAAGATGAGCCTTACCTCATCAATAAGTGTAGTGAGCACCTTGCAAGGAAAAGTGGCTGGAATCACAATCGATGGTATTCCCGGTGCAAGTGATATGGAAGTTAGGATTCGCGGTGCAAGCACACTTTCTGCATCTTCAAACCCATTGGTGATCATTGATGGGGTTGTTGGATACTTAAACAATGTGGACAAAAATAAAATCACAAATATCGAGGTGTTAAAATCCGCGGAAGCGACAGCATTGTATGGATCACGCGGGGCAAACGGTATCATATTGATTTCCACCAAACCGGGAACAACTTCGGCACAGTTGCTGGCCATGAAACTCCCACAAGCACTATCGATACCACCGATAGATGGAAATTTGCCCGGCAGTTCCATTCGTAGCAATTTCCGCGATTATGCATTTTGGAAACCAACACTCCGCACAAATAAAAATGGTGAGGCATCTTTTCAGGCAACATTCCCGGACGACATTACCGGATGGGATATCTATGTGTTGGGCATGGCCGGCAAAAAAAGAACAGGAGCGACTACCAGTGCTGTGCAATCTTTCAAACCGTTGGCAGCACAATTGACACTTCCCAATTTCCTGATTGAAGGTGACTCCACTTACGCGATTGGAAAGATCACAAACTATACCCGTGATAGTTTGTTGATGACAAAAAGAATAACGATCAATGATAAGAATATTAAAAATGAACTGTTAACAGTTTCTGATTTTACGCTTGATTCCATTTTTCTTGTTGGGGATGGCACAAATATGCCAGTGAAATATGAGATCGAATACAACGGTTATGTTGATGGCGAGCTCCGTGATATCCCCGTTTTTAAATCCGGAACAAAAGAATCCCAGGGGATATTTGTTTCGCTGCCAAAAGACTCAACTTTTACTTTTGTTGCGGACAATCATTTAGAAAATGGAAGCATTTATATTCAGGCCGATTACTTAAGTGTTCTGCAAGACGAAATAAAGACATTACGCTTTTATCCGTATGAATGTAACGAACAATTGGCATCCAAATTAAAAGGATACCTTTCCTCAAAGATGATTTTGGAATACCGTGGGGAAAAATTTGACGATGATGCACCAGTAAAGAAAATACTGAAGAAAATTTCATCCCTTCAGTCGGTTGATGGCGGTTGGAGTTGGTGGGGATCCGGAAAAGGTTCCGCATGGATCACACTCCATGTTGCTGAAGCATTTGACCTCGCGGAGCAATTGGGCTACAAAATTCAATACGACAAGATTGCGTTGAAGAATTTTTTTGCAGATTCGTATCATCGATTTACCCCCGAACAGCAATTAAAAATATTCATCCACCTTGCAAATAAAGGAGAAAAAGTGATGGGAAAAGCAGTTGCTGATTCCGTGTTAAAATCAGATTCAACGAAAAGCAATCACCTAAAACTTCTCTCGCAACGGCTCTACCAACTTATTGGTGAAAAGGTTGATTGGGCATGGATCAATAGTATGCGAAAAGAGACATTGAAAGGAAATTGGTACTGGGGGGAAAACAAGCGGTCGCTATGGAACAATGACCTTGACAACACACTCCTTGTCTATCAAATGATAGAACACCAAAACCTTAAACATGAAAATTTACAAAAGCTTCAAAACTTTTTCCTGGAGAAAAGAAAACCTTACTGGGACAATACATTTTTTTCGTCAAAAATTATTGAGACACTCTTGCCATCTTTAATAAGAGCAAATCCTAAATATGAAAATACAACTGTAAAAATTTCAGGAACGATCGGAAAAACAGTTTCCAAATTTCCATTTGAAATGGACCTTGGTAAAACCGATTCACTTGTGTTTACCAAAACAGGAAGTTCACCAGTTTATTTGACTGCTTACCAACATGCGTGGATAAAAAACCCAGGAAAAGTGGAGAATGATTTTAGGGTCAGTTCAACATGGAGTGAACCCATTGATAAACTGAAAGCTGGAAAAAAAATCAGTTTGATAGTCAACTTGGAAGTAAAAAAAGATGCTGAATTTGTGATGATTACGGTCCCAATACCTGCTGGTTGTTCTTATTACTCAAAAGAACAGAATCGCGCCAATCATGAAACCCATCGGGAATATGATATTGCAGAAACGCGGATTTATTGTGAGAATCTTCCCGCTGATAAATATACTTATTCAATAGAGCTCATGCCGCGATACCAAGGAAACTATCAACTCAATCCGGTGAAAGTAGAATGGATGTATTTCCCGGTGATTTTTGGAAGAGGGGATTCAAATCGAATTGATGTAGAATAAAGGGTTAGTCCCAAAGATTCTTCAGTCA
>CAYNOT010000011.1:39686-165057 GCA_964398945.1 uncultured Roseivirgaceae bacterium
TACTTCTTTCTGAATGAAGTACCATATCCGAAACAAGATGCTCGTCACTCAGAGCATCAGCGAAGAGTCTTTGGGTTGCACCTTGATTTTCGGAAGGGGAAGTTCAAATCGAATTAATGTTGAATAATGGTTAGTCCCAAAGATTCTTCAGTCATACTTCTTTCTGAATGAAGTACCATATCCGAAACAAGATGCTCGTCACTCAGAGCGTCAGCGAAGAGTCTTTGGGTTGCACCTTCATAAAATCAAAGTACCATAAACACCGCAGCCACCATCGTCATTACAAGCAATAAACCACCGATAGGCTTTCCCTGGTATTTTTCAGACGATCCACCCAACGCTAACTAAAAAAGAGAAATCAAGGTGTGTGGGTTTGCTTTTCAAGATAGCCATAGTTCATTTCCATACGGATACTGAAAAAATACTTTTACTTTGATGAAAATTTGAAAGGTGAAGCTATACCGGAATTTATGTGAGGCCGTTGTTCAGGCACTTCAATCCATCTTTGCAGAAAACAAATATGCCGACAAGGTGATTGAAAAGTTGTTGAAGGGCAATCCGAAATGGGGCGCGCGCGACAGGCGGTTTATCGCGGGGACTACCTATGATATTGTGCGGTGGTACCGATTGTTCGCTGAGCTTTCACAAGCTGACAACAATGACTATTGGAACCTTGTTGGTGTTTGGTGTTTGTGGAAACAGTATGAACTACCGGATTGGAAAGAATTTAATGGCCTTGACACAAACAATTTTGATGCACGCTATGAATCGTTGAAATCAATTCGTAAAATCCGAGAGTCAATTCCTGATTGGCTGGATGAATTGGGCGAGAAAGAATTAGGAAATGCATGGGAAAAAGAATTGGCATCGCTCAATACTGAAGCCAATGTAGTGCTTCGTGTAAACACCTTGAAAACAAACCTCAAAAAACTTCAAGGGCAATTGGCAAAAGATGGGATTGTTATCCATTCGCACCCAAATTTTCCGGATGCTTTGATTTTAGAGAAACGCCAGAACCTTTTCAGTCGGAAAGAATTTATTGATGGTTTGTTTGAGATACAGGACGCTGGTTCGCAATTGATTGCTCCTCATTTACAATCTGAACCTGGCATGACCGTAATCGATGCGTGTGCCGGTGGTGGTGGCAAATCGCTTCATCTTGCTTCGCTAATGAAAAACAAAGGACGCATCATTTCCATGGATACCGAGGGATGGAAACTTGATGAATTAAAAAAGCGCGCTGTAAGGGCCGGGACAACTTGTATCGAAACGCAAACAATTGAATCATCACAAACAATAGCAAAGCTTGCCAACACCGCTGATCGTGTATTGCTGGATGTTCCGTGTTCGGGATTGGGGGTTATCAAACGAAACCCGGATGCCAAGTGGAAACTCTCTTTGGAATTTATTGAAAAGATAAAAGTGCTTCAACAGGAAATCCTTACCGACTATAGTTCAATGGTAAAACCGGGGGGGCTATTGGTTTATTCAACGTGTAGCCTCCTCCCTTCAGAAAATGAAAGACAAGTCGCGGTTTTTCTTGAGGCACGAAAAGAATTTGAACTGGTGGGCGAACAAACGATCTATCCATCGGAAGGGTTTGATGGGTTTTATATGGCGTTAATAAAAAGAAATTATGGTACTTAGCCCCGACCTGGTCGGGATAGATATGTATTAAGACCCCGGAATAAATCCGGGGTGGGGCGAGCCTCGAAGGAGACCGCATGATGTTCACTACAAATTTCCCCCGGGCAGGGTCAATACCAGACCTGTTCCGGTATCTAAAAATAGCAAGTAACGTTATTTGGCTTTAGCCAAAATTACATTGGGCTAAAGCCGGTTTGTTAAATTTCATTTCCTCTCCGACATAAATGTCGGAGCTATTTTCTGTGTCGAAGACTAAATCGATACCCGCAATGAAAGCATAAAATTCCTTCCAGGTGCCGAGATCCCTGATGAATACGGACGATAACGCTTATCAAAAATATTTTCTACTCCTCCATCCAACACCACATACTTCTTAAAGGAATACGACAATTTTAAATTCATGGTCCACCATGAAGGTGAATACGGGTTTCCATTATTATCCCTTGCATATAAATGTGCATCAGCACGCTCGCTTAGCGCAAGGTTTTCGTAGCTGATTTCACCGTTGTAGTTGGCGTATACATCCGCTTTAAACTTTTGCCCAAACGAATAGATAAGGTGGGTCGCCCCAAAATTCGGGGCAACGTGTGTTGGCGGATAATCACGGCCCGTTACAGCATCCTTTTCATTTCCCTTTTGATAATTGTAAGCGGACGTCAATAAAAATTGTTTGGTTAGTTGCCACCTGATCTGCGCCTGCAACCCATACACCGTCATGCTGCTGATATTCTGCAACGAAAGCACGCGGCTCAATTGGCCATCGTAGTCAATACTATCCATTCCATTAAAAGTTGAAACATCACGTGCAATCGCGTTGTCGAGGTACGTGTAGTAAACTGAAAAATCAAAATCGAAGCTGTTGCCAATTTTAAAGGCTGTACCAAGCTCCACATTATATGCATACTCTGGTTCAAGGTCAGGGTTAGGAACCACAACGTTTCCCGGTTCGGAATCAAATACCTTTCCGATGTCGTCAATATTTGGGGCGCGGAACCCGGTGGAAACATTTGCGTACGTTTTGATGCGCTGTGTTGGGTTGAACACCACACCCAAGCTTCCATTCACAGCATTGTTGTCTAGCGTAGCTTCCGAGAAAGGAAATGGAAACATATCCGTATCATACTTGGCATACGTATACACATTGGTGAACCGCGCACTTCCATTCACGATCCATTTCGGGTTCACCTTATATTTTAAATTTGCATACACAGCGGAAGTCCTCCACTTCGAACCATTTGGATAGCGGGTGGTAGTTTCAGCGATAGAGCCATCGTCAACATTTTCCCGATAGGCAGATGATCCAATACTGTTGGCCACAAATTCGCCACCATAGTAAAGTGTGAAATTTTGGTTCAACGTTTTGTCAAGGTCAAAATTGATTGAGAATGCTTCAACACTTTCAGTCCGGTTTGTTCTTCTGCTGTTCCCAAAAGAACGGTTGTGCCTTGATTCTCCATAATCCTGATAGGCCAATGTAAGTTTTGCCTGATCAGAAAAAAAAGATGGTTTCACAAATGCGACAGACAAATTGTGCATCATCCACTTCTGCGGGCCATAGTACCATTCTGCATTTGCAAATGAACCGTCATCATTTTTTAAAATCAAACGATCATACCGCGGAACATCCGAAGATTCTGAATAATGAAAACCATACTTAATATCCCACGCAGCGGAAGGCCGGAACCTGATTTTTTGCATGATGTTCAATTGATCATAACCCGATGGCAACTGCACATTCACATCATCATTTGCTTTAACTACATCTGTTCCGTTTTCACGCACTACATAATCGGGGCGCGTATATTCTTCAGGGCCATCCGATCCCATTTTCAAATCAGCATAATCAGAATAAGTGACGCTGGTCAAAAATGACCACTTTTTAAAACCAATATTAAAATCAACATGCCCGGTCTTTTCTTTGTTGGCCGAAGAAGTCCGCAACAAAGCATTGGCAGCAACCCGTGGTTTTTCAGTACTGCTCAGCCGCGGACTTAACGTATGAAAATCCATGACGCCACCAATGGCATCACTACCATAAATCACCGACCCAGGGCCAAATACAACTTCGGCATTCTCCACTGCATTGGCATCCAACGAAATCACGTTTTGCAAATTCCCACTACGGAAAATTGCATTGTTCATCCGAACGCCATCCACTACCAGCAACACGCGGTTCGTTGCAAACCCACGGATCATCGGGCTTCCTCCACCCATTTGGCTTTTCTGGATAAAAACCTGATTGGAAATCCCCAACAAGTCGGCAGCCGTTTGTGGGTTTTGAAATTTGATTAAATCAGCACTGACCTTTGCAACACGATCGGGCACTTCATTTAAATTTTGTTCCCATCGGTTTACGGACACCACTACTTCTTCCAATACTTTTGTGGTGTCAGCAGGCGTTTCCTGGGCACACACCGAAAAAAAACCAAACGCCAGAATACCAACCAAAACAATTTTGCGAACAGAACTACTATTCATTCTACTTTTTTACACCCGGCAACCCAACCGGCTTGCTTTGCTCCCAATTAAAGCTTGCCTTCTTTGGGTTCGGATAAACTTCGTCCAACGAATTTCCATCGTACAACCTTCCATTCTTCATTACTTGAAGGATCGAATTTGTATTGCGGATGTTTTCCAAAGGGTTTTTGTCAAGGATCAGCAAGTCCGCAAGTTTACCGGGTTCTATGCTTCCCAAATCACCATCAAGACCCAAGCCTTCCGCACCAATAATAGTAGCAACTTTCAATGCATTATGGTTTGATAAACCCCCTGATTGTATCGACCACAATTCCCAATGATATCCCAATCCTTGTAATTGTCCATGCGAACCAACACCGGCACTTCCACCGGCTTTCACCAAGTCATTTACAAACACAGCATGATCAGGGAACACATGCTCTTCATACATAAACCAACTTCCCCTTCTTCTTGATTTCGCATCCAGTTCCCCTTTTGGGGTAAAGGTGTTGAGTTTCGGGTCACCGTTTACATTCTCGGTAGCGTAATAATAATTCTCTGCCCACGGCCCGCCATACGAAACCAAAAGAGTTGGTGTGTACGTCATCCCCGATGCAGCAACAAGTTTTGTGAAGTCACTATACAATGGATAAATCGGGAATGAATGTTCATGGCCCGGATACCCATCAATCAGCATCGTCATGTTAAGTTTGAAATCCAAACCCCCTTCCGTTGTTGGTTTTAGCTTTTGTTCCTTCGCTGCCATGATTACCCACTGCCGGTGTTGACGGTTACCTACCAAATACATTTTTATGTACTTGGTGTTATAATATTCAGAATACTGCTTGAGTACATCACGTGTTTGTTCAAGGCTTTTCAAATTATACATCCAATATCCAACACCCGGCCCGGTTGAATAAACGCGCGGCCCAACCATTTTTCCGGCATCCACCAAATCGGAATACGTAAGCACATCGGTAGTTGCTGTTTGCGGATCACGTGTTGTGGTTACTCCGTAGGCAAGATTGGCTGCATATACCCACGCTTCATTCTTATGCAAGCCCCACGCTGGCCACATGTGCGCATGTGTATCCACAAACCCCGGGATGATGGTCTTTCCTTTTACATCGATTTTTTTGACACTTCCGTCAACGGAAATAGAACCCGCATTTCCTACTTGCTTGATGCGGTTGTTTTCAATGAGAATATCACCCGATTCAAAAACCTCATCGCCCTTCATCGTGATGATGCGCGCCCCTTCCAACAATACTTTCCCTTGTGGGATATCCCTTGGAACAGAAACTTTTATCCTGATCTCCGCGGGTTCGTAGCCTTCGTCTTTCTTCTCTTCCTTTTTCCCTTCTTCTTTTTTCCCACCTTCCGCTTTCTCTGCTTCCTTCTCTTCCGCTTTCTTTTTCTTTATCTCCTCTTCCCGGATTTTTGCATCATCGATGGTATAAGTAAAGAATGCATTGCCAATCGAATAGAAAACCACTTTTCCATTGTCGTTCCAGGTGGCAAACTGGCCACCCACTTTGGTCAATTTCCTTGCGGGGAATTGTGCTTTGTCCGGATCGGAAACTGAAATCTTGGGTGCATCTTTTCCGATCCTGGGAACCGTAACAACGTACACATCATTGTTGATCTGCGCCAATGCGTAATCACCTTCCGGTGCCATCGTAACAACCGCTGCATTTGTTGGTTCTTGCCTTGGTTCAGTTGCCGACTCCACCAACATACAATTGTTTTCAAAAACAGAACCGAACGTGGTAATGCCCGTAACTTTCAAATGTGTTTTCTCATCGGTTCCATCCCAGCGGATCGAAACCAATCCTTCACTATTGCTATACAAATAAATCCGGTCGTTTGATTTCACAAAATGTGGCGCACTTCTTCCTTTTGATTTCTCAATAAAATTGACTGCACCGCCATCCCCCGAAACCCAAACCAAATCTTCCCGTGTAAACCTGGACCGTGGGCCTTCTTCATCTTTAAAAAACTGGGCAGCACCACGCAGCATAACAATCTTATTCCCTTTATAAGACCATGATGGCTCTGTGTACAACGCCATCTCGTTGGTCAGTTTAACAGGCTTCGGTGATTTTGTGCTGAAATTGATTTTATAAAGGTTCCCACCGGTTGTTTCCCATGTTACCCAGGCAAGTTGTGAACCATCCGGGCTCCAGGTTGGCATCGCTTCTGTGAACTCAAAATCAGAAACACGTTTTGGTTTTCCATCAGGAAGAACAACAGTATACAATCTATTGAGTGCCGTAAATGCAAGCGTCTTTCCATCAGGGGAAACTTTACCATCACGGATTTGTGCAGCGATCATTTCCTTATCATCCGAAACAGGATATTTGAAATCCAGCTTTGGCCCAAGTTCAACAACATCATCAACTTGAAACGGAACTTCAATCGCATCACCACCTGCTACCGGGATACGGTATATTTTCCCACCATACGAAGCGACTACTTCCTTGCTGTCGGGCGTGAACGACATCGCGGGCAAAACACCAAGCGGAGCAATTGATTCTTGCTCATCGCGTTGAACCGGGTATGCCAACCAATTTTCCATGCCCGTATTTAAGTTACGAAGTACCAATCCGGTGTGTTCGTTGTAGCGCGATCCATATACCAACCACTTTCCATCAGGTGAAAGTGTGGGCGCAAATGCAGATCCATAGCGATTTGTTTTTGTCTCCGACTCGCCAGTTTCACGATCATAAACAGCTAATTGATACTGTGGCAATTGGGCATTGTAATTCCAGGCACCAGTCCTGCGTGAATACCAGATGTACCTGCCATCCTTACCAAAAGCTGGTTCAATGGTTTTCAAGTTGTCGGGTTTGTCGATGAGTTGTGCACCGCTTCCACCATCTTTATGGTATAAATGCAACTTTAAATTCCTGCGCCCTTGTGAAACAACGATGTAATTTCCATCGGGTGTCCATTCGGCAGCTTGCACATTGTCAACACTTCCTTTTGTCACTTGCGTGGAATCCTTTTTGTCGATGGAGAAATACCAGGCATTGTCCGATCCGCTCCGGTCAGAAATAAAAAGGATATTCTTTCCATCCGGACTAAAACGTGGATGGGTATCGAATGCCATCCCGGATGTAAACTGTTTTGCCACGCCACCGGTAATCGGCAATAAATATATATCCCCTAAAAAATCAAACGCAATTGTTTTTCCGTCCGGACTCACATCCAGCGACATCCACGAACCTTCCGAACTCTTGATCTCAACTTTGCGGGTGGCTTCCAGCGGAAGGTCTTTTTTCTTTTTTTCTTTTTTAGTGGAGTCGGTCTTTACTTCTTTTTTGTCGTCTTGCGCGGAAGCAAACTGTACAACCGTCAGTAAAAGGATAGCGGAGAGGAGTTGTTTGATTTTATACATAATTACTTTTTTAAGTTCTGTGGTCTACTGGCTCAGTCTTCGACAAGCTCAGACTGACAATAGCGTTTACGAATCAACAAAATCCAGTGCATTCAACACACTGGATTTACGTCAATGGTTAGTTTCTGATATTACTGATTGAAAAGGTTATTCAACTCGTAGTCGACTTTGCCTACGATGAAGGAAAAGTCTTCAATGCTTTCTACAAAATCCAGATCGTTGACGTCAATGATGAGCAATTTGCCTTCCTTGTAATTGCGAATCCAATCCTGATAGTGGCCGTTCAGGTTTTTCAGGTAATCAATGCGAATGGCATATTCATAATCACGGCCACGTTTCTCAATTTGCCTCACCAATTTTGGAGTATCAGCTTTTAAATAGATCAGTAGATCAGGCGGTTTAACAAAATTGATCATCGACTTGAAAATATCGAGATAGCTTTGATAATCACGCTCAGAAATATGGCCACTTTTGTGAAGGTTGGCTGCGAAAATGTACGCATCCTCATAAATGGTGCGGTCTTGCACGGTGGTGCGTTCATCTTCCCGGATTTCATTCACTTGCTTAAACCGACTGTTCAGAAAATATATTTGAAGATGGAAGGCCCATCGCGTCATGTCTTCATAGAAATCACGCAAGTACGGATTATCCTCAACCGACTCAATCAAGGCTGTCCAACCATAGTGTTTGGCAAGCATTTGTGCCAATGTGGTTTTTCCGGAACCGATATTCCCCGAAATGGCGATATGTTTTAGTTCATTTGGCATTTAAAGAAATTGAGATGCGAATGTAGGGTTGAAAAAGGGAAGCATCAAAACAATTTTGTTCCAATCGAAAAAACGGACTACCTTAATCCGTCAAAATAATATCTACTAAATGAACACCCAATCTGTTAAACTATTTTTAAGGCTTACAATTTCAATTGGATTCTTATCAGCGGTGGCTGATCGATTGGGGATGTGGGGTAAAGAAGTTTCCGTTTGGGGAAATTGGAACAGCTTTCTGGAGTATACCCAAATCATCAATCCCTGGGTTCCCAATGCAATGGTTACTACACTTGGCATCATTGCAACAGCAGCCGAAATAATTTTTGCTGTTTTTCTTTTAATCGGATTCAAAACTGAATTCTTCGCTAAATTAAGTGGGTTCCTCTTATTGATCTTTGCCCTTTCTATGACATTCTCAACAGGAATAAAAAGCGCACTTGATTATTCCGTCTTTAGTGCTTGTGCGGGGGCGTTTGCATTAAGCCTCATGGAAGAAAAATATTTCGAGTTGGATTCCCTGTTTTTAAAAGCAAGGAATTGAGCGAATTAAATCGTAAATAATCATTAATCATATTAGAATAAACCCATGAAAATCACACGTAAGCAAGCAATAAAAAACCTTGGGGTATCAGCATTGAGTGTTGCCGCGATTCCTTCATTCGCTATGGGATCAAAAGAAAACAATCCACTTGATCTAAAAGGAAACATCAACCACTCTGTTTGCCAATGGTGTTACTCATCAATACCATTGGAAGAACTTGTTGTTGCTGCAAAAGCGATGGGGATAAAATCCATTGATTTGCTCCGCTCAGATGAATGGGGTGTAGCAATGAAACATGGCCTTACCTGTGCGATGGGCTACGCGAGCAAGCTTGGCCTCAACAAAGGGTTCAACGATCCTTCTTTGCATGAAAATTTTTTGAAAGAATATTCAGCAGAAATCCCCAAAGCAGCAGAAGCAGGTTTAAAAAATGTAATCTGTTTTAGCGGAAATGCAAACGGGTTATCTTCTGAACAAGGCCTTGAGAATTGTGCACGGGGATTGGAGCCTGTGATGAAAGTGGCTGCAAAATATAACATCACCGTGTGCATGGAGTTGCTCAACAGCAAAGTAGATCATAAAGATTACCAATGCGACCGTACCGAATGGGGCGTGGCACTTTGCGAAAAACTAGGTAACCCGAATTTTAAATTGCTCTATGACATTTACCACATGCAAATCATGGAGGGCGATGTGATTGCCACCATCAGAAAACACAAAGATTACATTGCCCATTACCATACCGGAGGTGTACCGGGGCGTAATGAAATTGATACTACACAAGAACTTTATTACCCGGCCATTATGCGCGCCATCGTGGAAACAGGGTTCAAAGGTTATGTAGCCCAGGAGTTTATCCCCACGGCACCGGATAAACTGGATAGCCTTCAAAAATCGATAATGATTTGTGATGTGTGATTTTTTGTTGAACTTGTAATAATCATGGCCTGCCCATGACTAATCCCCATATATAATCAAGAACCAGATAAACCCTATTTATGAAAAAAAGATCAATTCTCTTTCTAATCGCGCTTTTTAGCGCATTTGCTATACAAGCACAAACCGTAGATGAAATCCTTGCCAACTATTTCGAAAACACCGGTGGACTTGACAACTGGAAAAAATTAAACACGATGAAAGTCGATGGTAAAATGAGCATGCAAGGCATGGATTTTAATTTTGCACTACTATCCAAAAGGCCCAATATGCAAAAAGTGGAAGTAAATGTTCAGGGCACACAAATAATTCAAGCATTTGACGGAAAAGATGCCTGGATGCTAAATCCGTTTGCCGGAGGAACTGAACCTACAAAAATGGATGATGAACAAGCAAAGGATTTTACAACTCAAAAATTTGAAGATGAATTTGTCGACTATAAGAAAAAGGGACACGAAGCTACTTTGTTAGGCGTGGAAGAAGTGGATGGTGTTGCGTGCTACAAAATCCAATTAATCAAAAATAAAACCAACGACAAGGAAGACATCACAGAGCTTCACTACTTCGATAAAGAAAATTTTGTTCCCATCATGCGTGTGAGTTATGCATTATCGGGCGAAGCAAAAGGCCAGGAAGTAAAAACCTATCTAAGTGATTACATGGAAGTAGGTGGGTTTATGATCCCGGCATTTATGGAGTCAAAAGTAAACGGCCAGTCTGTTCAAAAAATGACATTTCAAAAAGTCGTATTGAACGAACCCATTGATGATGCAGTATTTGCATTCCCAAAAAAATAATCACATTATAAAAATTATTAAAAGGCTACTCCGGTAGTCTTTTTTATTTAAAAGAATCCTATGAAAAAACTAATTACAAGTATCATCCTGCTATCAAGCTGGTGCATTGGCCATGCACAAAACGAAATTTCCGGTCAGGCTCTACTGGGCGGGCTTCGCGCGCGTTCTGTCGGCCCGGCTGTAATGAGCGGACGTATTTCAGACATCGATGTTGTCAATAAAAAACCAACCATTGTTTGGGTTGGAACGGCAAGCGGTGGTTTGTGGAAATCAGTAAGTGCCGGAGCCACTTTTCGTCCGGTGTTCGATGATTACACCATGTCGATCGGAAAAGTAACAATCGATCAAAATCATCCGGACACCGTTTGGGTGGGCACCGGTGAGCCGTGGGTTCGCAATAGTGTAAGTGTGGGGACCGGGGTTTATAAAACGACCAATGGTGGTACTTCATGGGAGTTCATGGGACTGAAAGAATCGGAACGCATTAGTGATATCCTCGTTGACCCCACTGATGGAAACACTGTATATGTTGGGGTTCAGGGAAAATTGTGGGGGCCGCACGAAGAGCGTGGCGTTTTCAAAACAACAGATGGCGGCAAAACCTGGAGCAAGATTTTGTACATCGATGAAAACACAGGTTGCGCAGAAATGGAAATGGACCCAAAAAACCCAAACATTATTTATGCAGCCATGTGGAGCCATCGCAGGTCCCCGGATTTTTTTGATTCAGGGTTCAATGGTAAAAGTGGTTTATTCAAAAGTACCGATGGTGGGAAAACCTGGAACAAAATCCATAATGGATTGCCAAATGTGACGCTCGGAAGAATTGCAATCACGGCAGCTCCTTCCAACCCGAATATTTTATACGCGAGCATCGAAGCCAAAGAAGAAAAGGACAAAGGACTTTACAAGTCTTGGGATGCCGGTGCGAATTGGAAAAAAATCAATGGCGATTTCAACAACACCGTTCGTCCGTTTTATTTCTCAAGAATGGTAGTTGATCCAAACGCTGATAGTGTTTTGGTAAAGTGTGCTTTCATTCCGATCATCAGTACCGATGGTGGGATAAAATTTCGACAAATCAGTCAAAGTGTCCATGCCGACATACATGCCGCATGGATCGATCCAAACAATTCCAATCACATTCTATTGGGGACAGATGGTGGGGTCTACGAATCGCTGGACCAAGGCTATACTTTTAAGATGTGGATGAACCTTCCTGTGGGACAATTCTATCATGTTGCTGTTGACACACAAACCCCTTTTAATATTTACGGTGGCCTTCAAGACAATGGCTCCTGGTTTGGCCCTTCACAAAAAGCGGGTGGTGTCACCAATGGTGATTGGGAAGCCGTATATGGTGGCGATGGGTTTTGGTCGCATCCGCACCCGCGGGACAACAATACAATTTATGCGGAATACCAGGGTGGGCACGCTGTTCGCTATGACCGAAAATCGGGCGTGGCGAAAGACATCATGCCATATCCTGAAAAAGAAGGCGAAAAACTCCGGTTCAATTGGAATACACCGTTGGTGCAAAGCCCAAACAATCCGGACCGGATCTATATGGGCTCTCAATTTCTCCACATGTCGGATGACCGTGGCGATACATGGAAAAAAATCTCACCGGATTTGACCACCAACGATCCAAAAAGACAACGTCAAAAATTTACGGGTGGATTGTCGATTGATAATTCATCGGCTGAAAACAATACGACCATTTATTACATCGCAGAATCCCCAAAAGACGAAAACCTGATTTGGGCAGGGACCGATGATGGGTATTTACAAGTAACCGAAAACCAAGGCAAAACCTGGACGAATGTCACCGCCAATATCCCCGGCCTTCCCGCAGGGAATTGGTGCTCTTCGATTGAGCCCGGGAAATTTGATCGCAACACCGTATACGTAACGTTCGACAACCATCGCAATAGCGATATGAAAACGTATACCTACAAATCCACCGACTTAGGGAAAACCTGGGCTTCCTTAACTACTCCGGATATTGAAGGATATGCATATATACTTCGCGAGGATCGGATCAATCCTGATTTACTTTTCCTGGGAACTGAGTTTGGATTGTACGTATCGATCAATGGCGGAAAATCATGGTCGCGTTTTGAAAATAATTTGCCGAAAGCATCCGTGCAGGATTTGGTTGTTCATCCTACTACAAACGCGTTGGTGATAGGAACACACGGCCGCTCCATTTATATTATTGATGATATCTCTGCCCTTCGGCAACTCAACAGTGATGTATTGGCAAAATCTGTTCACTTTTTTGAAACAGAACCAACCTTGTTAACCGATCCGGGTGCAGGAACAACCTGGTTTGGTGGCGATGGAAATTTCGTGGGGGAAAATCCAAGTTCGTTGGCAAAGATTGTTTACTACATGGACAAACGCCATACGTTTGGCAAAATGAGCATTGAAGTGTACGATCAAAATGACAATTTAATCCGTGAACTGCCGGCCGGAAAAAGCAGGGGCATAAACGTAGTGGAATTGACCGCCAATTATGAACGGCCAAAGGCTGCACCATCTCAAAATCCGCAGGCCCTTTTTGGAACCCTCTTCGGCCCTAACCTTCCCGCGGGAACGTACAAAGTCAAATTGGTGAAAGGAAAAGAAGAATACGAATCCAGCTTTACGTTAAAATATCCGGAGAACTCACCGTACACATTGGAAGATCGCAAAGCACAGCAAGATGCCACGATGAAACTTTACAACCTTACTGAAAAGTTGGCGTATGTGTATGCAGCGCAAGATGACCTGGCGAAGCAAGCAAAAGATGCGGTTATTAAAAACCCAAAACTTGGTAAGGTCGTAAATCCCTACATCAAAGAACTGGAAACACAAAATGCTTCCATCGTTTTTCGTGGTGGCGATTTCTATATAAACACCGAAGAGAAATTAGCGGAGGATATATCTTCCTTATACGGACAAGTAAGTGGCTATCCCGGCAAACCGGGCAATGCCCAACTGGAGCGTATCGGTGGGTTGGCGGATGAAATGAAAAAAGTAGTGCAGAAGTTTGAAGAGTTTAAAGGAGAAAAACTGAAAAAAATAAATTCGAAAGTCGCTGCGGATAAAGTGATGGAACCACTTTCTGTCCTTTCAGAGGAAGAATTCAAAAGTGGTGAAAGCGGTGGCGGAATCAATCCAAAACAATTGCAAGGATTTGATTGGGGATGGATGTCGCGGGCTAATTTTCGTTAGTCATTCCTTATATAGTTATAGCAATGAACAACCAACCACAATTTTCGTATGATAGGATTTGAAGTTAAAATCGATGACCAAATAATTGATGCAGCTCTGGAGAAGGGTGTAGTATCGGTGATCATGACCCGACTGAAGAAAGAGGATACAGATTATGTGAGCATCGACATCTCTGGTTTAAATACAGAAACTGAGGATCGATATAGATGGGCAGCGCAGGATTTAAAAGTAGGGGATTCAATTAATATTTTGGTAAAGAATGTTTCAAAGCATTCTTTACCAGAGATTAAAAAGTCTGACCCTGAAGAAACTAAAAATGCCAATAAAGTAAAGTACTTTCACGCACTACAAAAAGAGCTTATGGAAAAGGGGTTAATATAAGTAAACACTGGCACCGTCCGACCGCTGATAGAACATACGCTGACAAAGTTTTTGACTTCCGGGTAAACCTTTGTAATTACCCGTCCGACCGCTGACTACAATTATTTCCAGCGGCCTGATGGGTTCTTTATTACCTTTGCATTCCCATGCAAAACAAAAAAACCAAATTCATCCACCTGGGCCTCATCGACTACAAAGAAGCATGGGATTATCAAACCAAATTGTTTGAGGAAAACCTGGCCATAAAAGCTGCCAACCGGACCCTCCCTGTCAACCTGCCGGACAGGCAGGCAGGCAGGCTAACAACCAATAACCACCTCATCTTCTGCGAACACCCACACGTCTATACCCTCGGCAAGAGCGGTAAAAAAAACCACCTCCTCCTCAATGAAGATCGTTTGAAAGCAATAGATGCCACCTACTACCACATCAACCGCGGTGGCGACATCACCTATCATGGCCCCGGGCAAATTGTGGGCTATCCGATTTTAGATTTGGATAACTTCTTTACCGATATCCACAAATACATGCGGTTTATGGAAGAGGCCATCATTCAAACCCTTCTGGAATATGGTGTTGAAGCAGGAAGAATTGAAGGGTTGACAGGCGTGTGGCTTGATCGGGGAAATCCAGCCAAGGCCAGAAAAATCAGCGCCTTTGGCGTGAAGTCGAGTCGATGGGTGACCATGCATGGGTTTGCCTTTAATGTGAATACGAACCTGGAATACTTCAACCACATTGTTCCCTGTGGTATCCCCGACAAAGCCGTCACTTCTTTGGAAAAAGAACTTGGACGTACGTTGGACATGAAAGAAGTGGAAAATATTCTAAAGAACAAACTGGCCGAAATTTTTGAAATGGAACTTATTGCATGAATTGTGCATTAACGACTGTAGAATAAAATAATAGTAAGCCCCGATTTTATCAAGTTGTTATTCCTGTACATTAAAATCCGTACTTTTAACAAAAAAGTATAGAACATGTTATCGGAATTAAATCAAATCCTCTTCCTCGACATTGAGACCGTTGCCTGCACCGACAATTATCAATCACTGGATGAACGGTTAAAAGCACAGTGGGCGCGAAAAGCAGGTTACTTAAAACGCGATGATCTCCAATCTGACGAAGGATTTTTCCATGAACGTGCCGGCATTTATGCTGAATTTGGAAAGATCATTTGCATTGCAGTCGGCAAACTCTATGAAAAAGAAAATGGGCAATTGGGATTAAAGACAAAAGTCTATGCCAACGACAATGAAAAAACACTGCTTGAAGAATTCAAGTCGATGGTTGAAAAAATAGATCCAACCACGCTCAAGCTTTGTGCACACAATGGAAAAGAGTTTGATTTTCCGTACATCAGCAGAAGAATGTTGGTCAATGGGATTTCACTCCCTGACACATTGAACCTTATGGGCAAAAAACCCTGGGAAGTGGCCCATCTTGATACAATGGAAATGTGGAAATTTGGGGACTATAAACACTACACTTCCCTGGACCTGCTGGCAAGCATCTTTGGAATCCCCACCAGTAAGGATGGCATTGATGGAAGCCAGGTAAATGAAGTGTATTACAAAGAAAAAAATTTAGAAAAAATTAAGAAGTACTGTGTCAGTGATGTAATCGTAATGGTTCAGCTATATTTGAGGCTGCGAACCTTGCCCCTCCTGGAAACAGAAAATATTATTACCGCATAAATAATGGCGAAAAAGAAAAAGCGCGATGAGCGCCAGAAGAAAAAAAGAAAAACCGAAATCAATAAGATTGAAACGGGCATCTTGGCCCTCCTTGATAGCGAGCCCGGCCGTGCCTTTAGTGGGCAACAGATTATCCGAAAGCTAGGCGTTAAGAAAAAAGACGATATCAAGAAAGTATTTGATTACCTCGATGGTTTCGTAACAACCGAGCGTATTAGTCAGCTTAGCAATAAAAGTTACAAGACTTCCAAAAAAGCATCCGGTTCAGGAAAAGAACTTACCGGAATTGTCGATCATGTAAGTTCCCGCTTTGCATACATCCGCATTGGTGAAGACCAACCCGATGTGTACATCAAAGCAAAAGACATGAACTCGGCTGTCCATGGTGATACCGTGAAGTTTTATATCCTGGCCACACGGCACGGTGAACATCCGGAAGGACGGATCACCGAAGTGCTCACACGTGCGCGTACACGATTCGTTGGAAAGATGGAAGTGTCACGCGACTTTGCGTTTGTCGTTCCCGACTTTAGGAAAATGCATTCCGACTTCTTTATCTATCCGGATAATACGATGGGTGCAAAGTCGAAAGACAAAGTGATTGTGGAAGTTACCTCGTGGGGAGATGGCGATAAAAACCCGGTAGCGAAGGTCACAGCAATTTTAGGAAAAGCCGGAGAGAACGAAGCAGAGATTCATTCCATTATGGCAGAGTTTGATTTGCCATTCCGTTTTTCCGAAGACATTGAAACAGAAGCCAACCAAATCAGTGATAAAATCACACCAGAGGAAATCAAGAAACGAAAGGATTTTCGCAATGTGACCACCTTCACCATTGACCCGGAAGATGCAAAAGACTTTGATGATGCGTTATCAATCCAATGGCTGGAAAATGGCAACCTGGAAATTGGTGTTCACATCGCGGACGTTACGCATTACGTCCATCCTGATTCAGGACTTGAAAAAGAAGCATACGATCGCGCCACGAGTGTATACTTAGTGGATAGGACCATACCCATGCTCCCCGAGCGGTTATCGAATGGCTTGTGTTCGCTACGCCCGAAAGAAGACAAGTTGACTTTTGCCGCGGTCTTTGAAATGACCGAAGCCGGAAAAGTTGTAAACGAATGGTTTGGCCGCACCATTATCCATTCCGACAGAAGGTATGCGTATGAAGAAGCGCAGGAAATTTTAGAAGGCAATGAAGGGGATTTTTCTAAAGAACTCTCCACACTTAACAACCTGGCGCACAAACTTCGAAAAGAGCGGTTCAAAAAAGGTGCAGTCAACTTTGAGACAACAGAAGTAAAGTTCAAACTTGATGAAAACGGAAAGCCGCTGGCAATTATTCCGAAAATTCGGAAAGATGCGCACAAACTCATTGAAGAATTTATGCTGCTCGCCAACAAACAGGTAGCCACCTTTGTTTATAAAATGAAAAAGGGGGAGGATAAAAATACATTCGTGTATCGGGTACACGATTTTCCAAACCCCGAAAAAGTAAAAGACTTCGCTTTGTTTGCAAAACAATTTGGCCATCGCATGAATGTTGAGGAAAGCTCAATATCCAGTTCTTTAAATAAACTCATGGAGACCATTGAAGGTAAACCCGAGCAAAACATTTTGGAACAACTGGCCATCCGCACCATGGCAAAAGCAAAATACAGCACGGAAGAAAAAGGGCACTTCGGGTTGGCCTTTGACCACTACTCACATTTCACCTCACCTATTCGCAGGTATCCGGACATGATGGTGCACCGGTTGCTCCAACACTATTTGGACAAAAAGAAAACGGTCAATAAAAACGACTTCGAAGAAAAGTGTGTGCATTCTTCTGAGCGGGAAAAGCGAGCTGCTGATGCAGAGCGCGCTTCGATTAAATTCAAACAAGTGGAATTCATGGCCTCCGCTCCTGATAAGGACTACGAAGGACTTATTTCCGGTATTACCGAGTGGGGCATTTATGTGGAAATCATTGAGACCAAATGCGAGGGGATGATTCGCATGGTAGACATGAAAGATGATTACTATGATTTTGATGAAAAGAACTATAGGATTGTAGGCAAACGTACTGGCAAAATTTTTACCCTTGGCGGGAAACTGATGGTGCGTGTGAAGAAAACGGATATCGACAAGCGGCTTATTGATTTGGAATTTGCATGACAGAAATAAAAGAGGTTCAATCGCTCATCGAGAAGGAAATAAAAAATCAGGCTTTTGGAAAAAAGCCTGGTTCATTATATGAACCCATTCGCTACCTTATGAATTTAGGCGGTAAGCGATTACGACCATTGCTCACCTTGCTTGCATATTCCCTTTACAAAAAGGATTTCAAAAAAATAATACCCTACGCAGTTGCGGTGGAAACCTTTCACAACTTCACCTTAATGCACGATGACATTATGGACAAAGCCCCGTTGCGCAGGGGCAAGGCAACGGTCCACAAAAAATGGAATGTGAACACAGCCATCCTTTCGGGGGATGTGATGTTGGTAAAGGTTTACGAAATGTTCAACAAACTAGAAGCAACAAAAGCAAAGGCGATTATTCAGATTTTCAATACCTGTGCAGCAGAAGTTTGTGAAGGGCAACAATGGGACATGGAATTCGAAAAAATGAATTCCGTTACCGAGAAGGAATACATTCAGATGATTAGCCAAAAAACTGCGGTGTTGCTGGGTTTTAGTCTTGAGCTTGGTGCCCGCCTTGCGGATGCCCCGGAAGAAGATTGCAAAGCGTTGAGAAATTTTGGGGTTTCAATTGGAATAGGCTTTCAATTGAAAGATGACTTGTTGGATGTGTACGGAGATGCAAAAAAAGTTGGCAAGCAAGTAGGCGGTGATATCATCGCAAACAAAAAGACATACTTGCTCATCAAAGCGTTGGAAAAAGCCAACACAAAACAAAAAAAAGAACTCGGTTTTTGGTTGGCCGCAAACCGTTCATCAAAAAAAGAAAAAGTACGTGCTGTTACAACACTATACAATGACCTGGGTATAGACACCTTAACGCAAAAGAAAGCGGATTCCTTTTTCAAGAAAGGGTTTAAGCAGTTGGATGCTGTGCGTGTGCGTGCTGAAAAGAAAAAATTGCTTTCACATTTCACCAATGTGCTCATCGAGCGCCAGCATTGATAAGCCCCCTTCAAAAGAAAGGACTTCCATCCTACTTTGATCCATTTACCTGCTATTCCCAAAAGGAATATTCTTTATATTACGCCCTGAAAAAAACCGAACTTATCAATTCCAACGTATGAAATCGAATACTTATTCCTGCCTTTCATTAATGATGTTCCTCCAATTTTTTATCTGGGGATCATGGTTCGTAACGCTGGGTTCCTACCTTAATTTCAATTTGAGTGCCACCGGATTGCAAATCTCCAATGTCTTTTCAACGCAATCGTATGGTGCCATTATTGCCCCTTTTATTATTGGGTTGATTGCTGACCGTTATTTTAATGCTGAAAGAATATTGGGAGCGCTTCATCTTATAGGAGCGGTTCTCATGTATCTCATGTATCAAAGTACAGACATCACGTTGTTCTTTCCATACGCACTTGTCTATATGATTTTATATATGCCTACACTAGCTTTGGTAAATACGGTTTCCTTCCGTCAGATTGATAATCCGGAAAAACAATTTGCTAAAATTCGCATTTGGGGAACAATCGGTTGGATTGTAGCAGGCCTGGCGATTAGTTATATCTTCCATTGGGATGCGGACGAACAAACAAAAGCAGGCGCTTTACGCAATACATTCTTAATGGCTTCAGTAGCCTCATTACTGCTGGGCTTGTTTAGCTTCACACTTCCTAAAACCCCTCCTACACAAGACCGCAGTCAAAAGAGCAGTATCAGTGAAATTCTGGGATTGAATGCATTAAGCTTGTTGAAGGATAAAAACTTTTTTGTCTTCTTCATTTCATCAATTCTCATTTGTATCCCGCTGGCGTTCTACTATCAGAATGCACTGCCTTTTTTGCAAAATGTTGGCGTAGCGAATCCAACAGCGAAGATGGCGATAGGCCAAATGTCGGAAGTATTATTTCTTTTATTGATTCCCTATTTCTTTTCGCGCTATGGGGTAAAGAAAACAATCTTAGTGGGCATGTTAGCATGGGCTTTGCGTTATGTGTTGTTTGCCTATGGTGATGCCGGCAGCGGCACGTGGATGCTGATTATGGGGATCGCCCTCCATGGTATTTGTTACGATTTCTTTTTTGTTGCCGGACAAATTTACACCGATGCTAAAGCCGGTGTAAAGTTTAAAGGTGCAGCGCAAGGGTTGATAACCTTGGCAACGTATGGTGTTGGCATGCTCATCGGTTTTTGGGTAGCCGGTTATGTTACCGATATTTACACTGCACCGGAAGGATTGAATTGGCAGTCGATCTGGATTGCTCCTGCAGGACTTGCCTTTATCATTTTCTTAATGTTTATGCTCCTGTTTAAAGATGATAAGAAAGTAGCTGTTTAATTAGTGATTATTCTCAACCAATTCACATTATGAATATTAGCATGCTCGGTTCAGGCTTCATTGGTAGGTTTTATGCCGACTCTATCCAAGGCTATCGAAGTAAAGATAAAATTGTAAGCATCTATTCCCGTAAGGAAGGGAGCACGAAGAAATTTGCAGAAGACTACAACGTAGCACACACCACAACGGTAATGGAAGAATCCATTAGCCATCCGGATGTGGATACCGTTTGTATTGCGTTGCCAAATAATTTGCATGAAGAAGCAGTAGCCTTATGTTGCAAGCACAAAAAAGCAGTGATCTGTACGAAGCCATTAGGAAGAAATGCAGAAGAAGCAAAACGGATGTTGGAAGCAGTAGAGAAGGCCGGAATTTTTCATGGTTATCTTGAAGACCTGGTGTACACACCGAAATTTATCAAAGCAGAACAAAGCGTTCGTCAAGGATCATTGGGAAGAATACTCTGGGCAAAATCAAGGGAGACACATCCCGGTCCGCACAGCGATTGGTTTTGGGATATTGAACAAGCAGGTGGTGGTTGCATCCTTGACCTGGGTTGCCATTGTGTGGAAATTGCACGATCATACATTGGCAAAGACATCAAACCGATTGAAGTAATGTGTTGGGCAGACACACAGGTGAAACCCATTGATGCGGAAGACCATGCCATTGGTTTAGTGAAATATGAAAATGGTGCTATTGGACAATTTGAAGTAAGCTGGACATTTCGTGGTGGCCTCGACTTACGCGATGAGGTGATGGGCACAGAAGGAACCATCTGGATCAATAGTTTTCTGCGCACGGGTTTTGAAATGTTCACTTCCGGTAAAGGTGCAGACTATGTTGCCGAAAAAGCAGAAAGCAATTCCGGTTGGTTGTTCCCGGTTGGTGATGAACTGAACGAACTTGGTTACAACCACATGTTCATGGATATGTTTAATGCTATCGAAAAGGGAGAACAGCCAAAAGAAACATTCTATGATGGCTATGTCGTCAATGCAATTTTGGATGCGGCTTATCTGTCTGCAAAGTCAAAACAATGGGAGCCTGTAAAGCTGGATATCTGGAGAGGAAAAGAAGGTGTAACAAAAGATGACCATTTGCAAGAATATGATGCAGACCATTATTTGATCAAAGAAGAGATGACACACTTCGGAACAAAAAAAGTAATTCTGAAAAACAAAACTACTGGATTGATTTCAGAGAAAACAATTGAATAATTTTTCACGCAAAGGACGCGAAGGTTATCGCAGAGTACGCAAAAGAAAAAACGTTAAATTGATTTTAGATTGTGATTTCAGATTTGTGATTTGTACTTCTGAAGATCTTCGCGTGCTTGGCGTCTTCTTCGCGTCCTGTGCGTGAATAATCTGCTTTAAAACAAATCGGCAAATTTTCTACTCAGCTCCTCCCGGGAATATTTTTGCTCGGCCAGTTTTCTTGAAGCGTTAGAATACTTTTCCAACATCGACTTGTCAGCAAGAAACGGTTCAATTTTTTTAGAAAACCCGCTAGCATCTTTAGGGTCAACATAAAACCCGCAAGCCTCATCTTCAATTTCCTTTTTGATCCATCCATCAAAATTCACAACGATCAATTTGCCAGCAGCAAGGCCATCAAAATATTTGTTGGGCGATCCGGTTTCCAGGATTGGAAAATCCTGATAGGATATAAAGCACGCATCGGTTACATCCAGTATTTCCCTTACACCGTCCCGGTTTTTAAATCCTACAAAAGAAAGATTTCCAAGTTGTAGCTCCGTTGCCAAAATTTTTAATCTTTCTAACATAGCACCATCGCCACAAAGCAAAAATTGAACAGGCAAATTCAGTTGTTGACTTGTATGCGCACAGTGAACAAAGTACTCCAACCCATTTGCCAATCCTAAAGAACCAATATAAGAGACAACAAATTTTCCATCAAGATTTAATTGTTGAAGAAGTCCGGGGTTCTTTTCAGAAGGAAAATAAAAATCCGTATCCGCCATGTTGGGAATGACAGAAACGGAAACACCGGGTTGTTTTTTTTCAATGGCTTCCTTGATCAGTCCTGAGAGTGCTACGATTTTTGCAGCCTTTCGGTACACCAATTTTTCAAACCAAAGGAGTAAATTTTTAAACAATGGGTTTTTAATGAACCCCAATTGGATTGGGGCATCCGGCCATAAGTCCCCAACTTCAAACAGGAACGGGATTTTATAAAATCGTTTTATCCAAAGCGCGGCCAGACCAATAGTGAGCGGTACGGAGATCGCATAAATTATGGTTGCTTTTCTGAAAAGCCTTGGGCGCTTTACAATTCCAAATACAAAAACAAGGAATGACCAGCTACGGGCAGAGAAACCAAACCGGTTGTCGTACGGAACGGGCAAATAATAAACAGTAATCCCCTCCACTTCGCGGCAGCAAAAAGAACCCTTGTGTGCAGTAATAACCGTCACTTTTTTCCCGGCATCAAGCAACGCTTTCGCGAGGTAGTACGATCGGATCGCCCCTCCACTGGAGGGTGTATTAAAATGTTGATGAAGAATTACTACTTGCACGATGCAAATAAAAGGAAACGAGTCGAATGTAACGGACTCGCCCGAAATGAATGTATAACATTCTTAATCCCCACCAGATTGTGGAGATCATTTTCTTAATGGAGGATCCTAGTGCTTTTCTTTTACAGCACTTCGCGCATAACTCATGATGGCAAGTAGTGATTTCGAAGAGGGCTCAAGACGAACCTTGTCGATTTCTGATTTACCTTCACACAATTGAAGGTACTTCCTTTTTAAATCAGGATCATTGAGAAGGGCTGTCCGGATTTCCTCAGCCTCCTTCTCCGAAGTCTCGTGGTATAAATACCGCATTAAATCGTTCTGGGTAAAGGTCTTTGTCATAGGCACTGTTTTTTATCATTTTCTTTCTCAAATTAATCAAGGCATACCGCATCCGACCCAAGGCCGTGTTGATGGATACACCAGTTCGGTCAGCTATTTCCTGAAAACTCATATCCAGGTAATGCCGCATTATCAAAACATGCTTTTGCTCCACGGGCAACTCCCGTATGAGGCTTCTGATTTTCACCTTGGCATCTTTCGCCAATTGCTTCGATTCGATCGAATTATCGGCAAAGTCAAGTGTATTGAAGATCTGGCTTCCGTCCTCCAGGATGATTTCCGGATGGCGTTTGTTTTTCCGGAAATGATCGATTGCCAGGTTATGGGCAATCCGTCCAATCCAGGGTGCAAATTTGCCTTCTTCATTATACCGTCCATCTTGAATGGTGCGAATTGCTTTTATAAACGTTTCTTGCAACAAGTCTTCTGCGACATACCGATCCTTCACGATCAAATATATGGCTGTATAGATTTTCGACTTATGTCGACCAAGAAGCTCTTCAAAAGCCTTCTCGTCACCATTTTGATAAAGCGCAACCAATTGGCTGTCACTGCATCTGCTCTTCCTCATGTATCTCTCTTTTAGGTAACGTAGAGCTGTTTGTCGATAGTGTGTGGGCTAGTTTTTATTTGTTTGAGATCGAAAAGGTAAAAATTTTTGTGGTCTGCACAAAAATAATTTGAAAAAATGTTGCCTTCAATAATATTTCTTTGCCTAATTGTCCTCGAATTAAAAAGATTCTTTAAAAAATAGTATGGCAAACAAAAACCGGGTTATTAAATCGCTTGAAACCGTTTCGGACGAACTAAAAGCCTTTATCAAACAACAGTATCCCAATGGATACGAAGACAGCATTACGAGAATTCAAAATGCGAAACGCGAGTCAATTTTTGTGTTTCCACTGGAAACAGAAGAGACGGCCTATCTGATTAAAGTCACGGCCACCAAAAACAGTGCAGGCGGGTATGACATTGAATCTGAAGAGAAAGACGAGTTTAATGATGACGATGATTACAAAGGCGGTGATGGTGAGAGTGACGATGCCGACAGCGATCCAAGCTACGATCCTGATTTTGATAATTAATCAGTAGATATTTCTTTACTTTTGAACACCATCCCCGCAGATGGTGTTTCTATTTTCTAAGCACCCAAAATCCTACATGCCCTCCACTTACGTTGAAAACGACATTTCCCTGGATGACCTTGACCCCAGGAAATTTATAATCATCAAGCGCGCACGGGTCAATAACCTCAAAAACCTCAGTGTGGCCATTCCCAGGAATAAACTGGTGGTGATCACCGGGCTGTCCGGATCCGGCAAGTCTTCGCTGGCTTTTGATACGCTTTTTGCGGAAGGTCAGCGCATGTATGTGGAAAGCCTGAGTTCTTACGCCCGCCAATTTTTGGGTAGGATGGAGAAACCGGAGGTGGATTACATTCGCGGGGTTTCCCCGGCCATTGCCATTGAACAAAAGGTAAACACCCGTAACCCGCGCTCCACAGTAGGCACTAGCACAGAAATTTATGACTACCTCAAGCTGCTTTTTGCCCGGATCGGAAAAACCTATTCACCCGTAAGCAAAAAACCTGTCACGCGCGATACCGTGACCTCTGTCGTCCAATATATCAATACGTTGCCGGCCAATAGCCGGATTATGATCGCCTGCCCATTGACCGTTTTGAAAGAGCGGAAGTTTGATGGTGAGTTGAAATTATTGTTGAGCAAAGGCTTCGCCAGGATCCTGGTAGATGGGGAACCTGTATTTATTGAAGACTACCTCGCATCAAAAAAGAAACTGGCAAAAGAAAGTGAAGTCGAGATACTGATTGATCGCGCTTCTACAAATCCCGGTGATGAAGATTTGGCTTTTCGATTGAGCGACTCGGTGCAAACCGCCTTTTTCGAAGGGCATGGCGATGCTGTGGTCTATCATGAAAAAGAAAAGAAAACATTCTCCGATCGTTTCGAATTGGATGGAATAAAATTTACGGAGCCAAGTGTCAATCTCTTCACCTTCAACAATCCGTATGGCGCGTGCCGCACGTGCGAAGGGTTTGGAAAAGTATTGGGCATTGATGAAGATTTGGTATTGCCCGACAAATCGCTTTCTGTTTTTGAAGGCGTAATTGCTCCATGGCGCACGGAGGCGATGAGCAAATGGCTAATACCTTTGCTGAAGAATGGGATCAAATTCGATTTCCCGATCCATCGCCCATACAGTGATTTAACGGATCAGGAAAAAGATCTCCTTTGGAAAGGCAACACGTATTTTGAGGGAATTGATGGCTTCTTCAAATACCTCGAATCTAAAATGCATAAAATCCAGTACCGGGTAATGCTTTCCCGCTACCGCGGAAGGACCAATTGCCCGGATTGCCGTGGCACACGATTACGAAAAGATGCTTCGTATGTGAAGATCAATGATACTTCTATTATCGATATAGTACTCTGGCCAATCGAAGATGTGCTTGTCTTTTTTGAAAAATTACAACTCAATGAATTCGATAAAAAAGTTTCTGATCGAATTGTAACGGAAATAAAAACCAGGATTGAATACCTGGTGAAAGTAGGGCTTGGCTACCTTACTTTAAACCGGCTCACATCAACATTATCGGGTGGTGAATATCAGCGGATCAAATTAGCCACTTCCCTGGGAAGTGCTTTGGTAGGATCTATGTACATCATGGACGAGCCCAGCATTGGCCTGCATCCCCGGGATACTGCACGAATGATCGAGGTTTTGAAATCCTTACGGGATTTAGGAAACACGGTGATTGTAGTGGAGCACGAAGAAGAAATCATGCGCGAAGCCGATCAACTCATTGACATTGGGCCGGACGCCGGATCGCATGGTGGTGAGCTGGTTTTTCAGGGCACAATGAAAGACCTCAAAACAAAAGGCAATTCACACACTACAAAATATTTAAATGGTGAAGAGTCAATCCGCATTCCAACGACAAGGAGAAAATGGAAAGATGCAGTCACCGTGTATGGTGCACGGGAAAACAACCTTAAAAACCTTACGGTAAAATTTCCATTGGGTGTACTCACGGTTGTAACCGGTGTTAGTGGATCAGGCAAATCCACATTGATCAAAAAAATCCTCTATCCGGCATTAGGTCGCATAAGCGGAGCGGTATCGGAATCCCCCGGGAAATATGATAAACTAGAGGGTGACATCAGTCAGGTAACAGCTGTGGAGTTTGTGGACCAAAACCCAATCGGTAAATCATCCCGGTCAAACCCAATTAGTTACATAAAAGCGTATGATGTCATCCGTCAATTATACTCTGAACAACCATTGGCAAAACAACGGGGCTACAAACCTTCCCACTTCTCTTTTAATGTGGATGGTGGCCGCTGCGAAACGTGCCAAGGCGAGGGCGAAATAAAAGTAGAGATGCAATTCATGGCCGACATCCTGTTGAAATGCGAAAGTTGTAACGGCAAGCGCTTTAAGCAGGAAGTACTGGAGGTTGTTTACAAGGATAAAAATATTGCTGAAGTATTGGACCTTACGGTGGAAGAAGCGCTTGGTTTTTTTGCTGACAATAAATCCATATACAATAAAATATCACTACTAAACGATGTTGGGTTGGGCTATGTAAAATTAGGACAATCCTCAAACTCGCTTAGTGGCGGTGAGGCACAACGCGTAAAGCTTGCTTCCTTTCTTGGTAAAAATTCTTCCGACAGCAGCCACACCGTTTTCATTTTTGACGAGCCCACTACCGGGTTGCACTTTCATGATATCGCCAAACTTTTAAAAGCCATCAATGCATTGGTGGACCAGGGCCATACGGTAATCATTATCGAACACAATATAGAAATCATCAAATGTGCCGATTGGATCATCGACCTTGGGCCGGAAGGTGGCGAGAAGCTAGGCGGGAATTTAGTGTTTGAAGGAACGCCCGAACAAATGAAGAAAGAGAAGAAAGGATATACAGCAGGTTTTCTTCAAAAGAAGCTTACTTCATAACCTAGTCAACAATCTTATCATAAGAAGCCACAATACCTTTGATAAGTGAGCTGCTAAACCCCTGGTGTTCCATCTCGTTAAGTCCTGCTATAGTGCAACCCATTGGTGTGGTCACTTTATCAATCTCCGCTTCCGGATGGCGATTTCCTTTTAGCAAAAGTTCAGCAGATCCTTTCACCGTTTGCGCAGCAATTAAACTGGCAGTCTTTGCATCAAACCCGATTTCAATACCTCCTTGTGTTGCCGCGCGTATAAACCGTAACGCATACGCGATACCACAGGCGCCTAACACAGTAGCAGCATCCATTAACTTTTCATCAATCGCTATCGCAATTCCTAATTGCTCAAAAAGGGAGGTGACATAGTTGACCTGATCCGTGTTGGCTTGTTGATGGCACAAACAGGTTATTGATTCCTGAATCGCAATGGCAGTATTTGGCATCGCCCTGAAAATCGGGATATCATTTCCTAAAATTTCTTCCAGGTCTTTTAAAAAAACCCCCGTGACCACGCTGATCACCAGATGTTTTTTTGGATCAAATACTGCTTTTAACCCAAGCAAAACCTCTTTCACATTGTATGGTTTTACGGCAACAATGATGATATCACTATTTTGGATTGCCAAAACATTATCACTGGTAACAGTGGCCCCCAATTTTGCCAGGGGTTGCAGGTCCTCCGTATGCCTGCGTGTAATCGTAATTTGTTTTGCGGAAACAAAATCACTTTTTATCAACCCCTCTGCAATGGCGGAGCCCAGGTTCCCTCCTCCAATGATGGCAATCTTTTTTGTTTTCATTTTCTTCTGATTCAATTGACCGATAAGTTACTTAGGTTTTAAGTTTTTTACATGCTACCCTTTTATAAATCAATCCATAAACATTTCCTAAATCGTTTGCAATCAAATTACTTCTAGTAAATTGTGTTCCAAATTGCATGGCTATGGCACAAAATGAAATCCTTGATCGGATCAAACAACGAAACCCTAACGAACCTGAATTTCTTCAGGCCGCTGAGGAAGTAATCAGTTCGTTAATGCCTGTTCTTGATAAACATCCGGAATTCAAAAGGTTGAAAATCCTGGACCGCATACTCGAACCCGAACGGTTGATTTCCTTTCGTGTAACATGGATGGATGACAAAGGTGAAGTACAGATCAATAGAGGATATCGTGTTCAAATGAACAGTGCCATCGGCCCTTACAAAGGCGGCCTGCGATTCCATCCGTCAGTAACACCAAGCATTTTAAAGTTTTTGGCATTCGAGCAAATTTTTAAAAATGCGTTGACGGGAATTCCGATGGGTGGGGGCAAGGGTGGTTCTGATTTTGATCCGAAGGGAAAGTCAGACAACGAAATCATGAAATTTTGCCAGGCTTTTATGGGTGAACTTGCGCGCCATATCAGCCATCGTTTGGATGTTCCGGCAGGTGATATTGGCGTTGGCGGAAGGGAGATTGGCTACATGTTTGGCGCGTATAAAAAAATCAAAAATGAATTTACAGGAGTATTCACAGGAAAAGGAATTGGTTGGGGAGGAAGTTTAATCCGTACCGAAGCAACCGGCTATGGCCTGATATATTTTGCAGAAAACATGCTGTATACAAAGGGCGATTCCATAAAGGGAAAGACCTGTTTGGTCTCTGGTTCCGGCAACGTAGCACAGTATGCAATCGAAAAAATAATCCAGTTGGGGGGCACCCCAATCACAGCATCAGATTCCACCGGATTCATCCACGATCCTACCGGCATAACACAAGAAAAACTGGAATTCCTTAAAGACCTGAAGAATAACAGAAGAGGAAGGATCAGTGAGTATGCCGAAAAATTCAAGGGGGCAAAATATGTAGAAGATAAAAATGAAGACCAGAACCCGCTTTGGGATATTAAAGCAGATTGTGCTTTTCCATGTGCAACGCAAAATGAAATCAACGCAAAAGATGCCACCAACTTAGTGAAGAATGGCATCAAACTTTTAGGGGAAGGAGCCAATATGCCAACTACAATTGACGGTATAAATATCATTATCGAAAACAATGTGATGTACTCTCCCGGAAAGGCTTCAAATGCTGGTGGTGTTGCAACCTCCGGACTCGAGATGACCCAAAATTATATGGGTCAGAATTGGACACGTGATGAGGTTGACGCTAAATTAAAAGACATCATGAAAAATATTCATGATACGTGCCTGGCTGCAGCAAATGAATACGGGCATCCCGGAAATTATATGATCGGGGCCAATATTGCCGGGTTTCTAAAAGTGGCCAATGCAATGAAAGCGCAGGGTGTGATTTAATCTTTTCTTGTTTCCTTGCGCTTATAAAAAATAAGGTGCGGTGTTTTTCCATTCGCATATTCACTTACCGTAAAGTAGCCCTTGCCATAAATATCAAAGGCGATCGCTTCACCCTGGGGTTCTTGGCTATACGGTAAAACCCGGGCCGGACTTTCAAATATGGATGTAAATGGTTTTGATGTGTCCCGGGCCCAGTAATAAATATTCTCATAATTCTTTATAAGAAGTTCTGAACCATCCGGGGAAATATCCGCTGCTGTGATTTGCGTAAACGGAAGTTTAAATAAAAATTTAGCTTCCGTGAATTGATTTCCATTTGCCCAATTATCAATTTCATACAGATTGATTTCCTTTTCCCTTTTTGAAAAAAGAAAGATGTTCCTGGAAACAGGGTCAACCACAAATGCTTCCGAATCCCGCTGACCATCGGGGAGTTTAACTTCAAGATGATCAACTGCGGTGATCAATGTGTCAAGAACATTGTTGCTCCTGTTTACTTTAAAATCCGCGATCCTATAAATATGCTTGGTGGGATATTGCGCCAGATTGTCACCAATTTCTCCAACATAAACATAATTAAGTTTAGGATCCGGTCCTTTTCCAATGGCTACTTCTTCCCAATCACGATTTTCAGCGCCTTCCAACCGAACAATTGCTATAAGGTTAGCTGCGCTATCGATTAAATAAATCCGGGGTTCATCACCACTATCATTGTTCACCCAAAACATTCCGGGATTGGCAATGCTCGAAGCAAGCCCCGATACTTCTGTTAGCAAGGGGTTGTTCATCAGCCCTTTGCTTACACCCATCTCAAAAACAGAATGGTCAAAACTTTTGCGACTTTGGCAGGCAACAATACCCGGTAATAGAACTGCAAATATGAATAGTGGTCTCATAATTTCACAAAGAAAATATAAAGCAGCATAAATACATCCAATCCGCATCTTCTTTTCTTTCTGTGGATTATCTTCGCGGTTCAAAGCATGGCAATAGAAGAGGATATACCAGAGGAAGATGATGATCAACTGTTTGAACATCATCGTATAACCGTTGATAAAAATCAAGCTTTATTGCGGATCGATAAATTTTTGATGGCGCGGTTGCCCAATGTCACCCGCTCAAAAATCCAGAATGGAATTGCAGGGGGTTTCATCAGTGTGAATGGAAACCCTGTAAAAGCCAACTATAAAATCCGCCCTGCTGATTTGATCGTTGTTTCATTGCCAACACCTCCTCGTGATTCTGAGGTCCTTCCAGAAAATATTCCATTGGATATTATCTATGAAGATGATTGCCTGTTAATCGTCAATAAAACAGCAGGAATGGTTGTGCACCCGGCATACCAAAACTGGACAAGTACGTTAGTAAATGCATTAACTTATCATTTTCAAAATTTACCTGAACTTCCGGGAAATGATGGTAGGCCAGGGTTGGTACACCGCATTGACAAAGACACATCAGGCTTGTTGGTGATCGCCAAAACAGAGAGGGCATTGACCCACCTCGCCAAACAATTTTTTGACCATTCCATTGAGCGCACGTACCAGGCCATTGTATGGGGTATCCCCGATCCTGATGAAGGAACCATTAACGTTAACCTGGGGCGAAGTTTAAAAGACAGACGGATCACAACAGCCTTCCCGGAAGGGGATTTCGGGAGGCATGCGATTACACACTATAAGGTGTTAAAGGACTACCGCTATGTATCTGTTATTGAGTGCAAACTTGAAACGGGAAGGACACATCAGATACGGGCGCATATGAAATACATCGGCCACCCTATTTTCAACGATGCAACATACGGTGGTAACGAGGTTTTGAAAGGAACCGTGTTTACAAAGTATAAGCAGTTTGTTGCGAACTGTTTTAAAGTTATTCCACGCCAAGCCCTGCATGCGCGAACCCTGGGGTTCATTCATCCGGAAACCAAAGAGTGGGTACACTTTGAATCGCCAATTCCAGAAGATTTCCGGAATGTGTTGGAAAAATGGGAATCGTATGTCAAATATTTGTGAGCAGGCAAAGGAATAAAGCCCCCATTACCAACTTTTCGCAAAGCAAAAAAATGGTGTCAAACGTTTAAGCCCTAACTCAGGTTTAAACCGTTAAACGTAGACCCTTATCCGTTCGAATGGCCCTTCGAATTTCTTTCAGTGCCTCTTTCTTGGTGGTTTGGACATTGCTCCCGGATGGGACAATGGACTTAATGTAAGTCAAAACCTTTTCAGCCTGAAAAGTGTCGAGGCAATCCAAAGATTCCAGTATGGCCCCCTTAATTGTTTTTGACATGATTGTAGTGGTTATACATCGTAATAAACGCTAATTAAGCGACTGATGTTCAGTTGTTAAGCAGATTTAACAATTTAAAAACACCGGTGTAACTTTTAAGGCATTTAAGTTAAAAAAACTACCACCTTCCCGGCCCGGGGGCCGGGAAGGCATAGTTCAGAAATAGAGCCAACTATTTGAATCGAATTAGAGAGGGGCTTTCTCGTGTGCCAACAGGGGATTTACTCCCAAATTTTTATGCTGTCCTTGCGAGAATGTCTTCCCACAAAATATCAGGATTAACAACCACTTGCTCCTTTATCATCGGGGCAATTTGAACGGCCAAATCCTTCCAGTAAAGGGTTCCGGTAACATTTAAAGAAGTGGCCAGTTGACTGATTTTATCCGTCAATTCTTCAACCAAAAAGAAAACCGGCACCTTCTTGTTTACTGAATTTGTTCTAACGTTTCGTACTACTTCAAAACCAGTGACCACAGGCAGATCTGTACTGCAAATGATTAGGTCAAACGATTCAACCCGGGCAGCAAGGAGCCCATCCAAGCCAGAGTTGCAATAGCGTATAAACAGCTGATTGCTTGGCAGTCCAGACTTTATAATTTCTACGACCTCTTCCTGCCTGTGAACCACTAGAATTTTCATAAAACTAAACCTGTAAGTTTTTAAGCTACTTACTGATTACCAAATCTCTAAAATCAATAGATATTAAAATCTGCACCTGAAGTTCAGGTTTTGATTGGTTGTACTTATAGCGATGCCAAAAACATCGATTTCAGGTTGTATTAATGGTTTTAAAACAGAATAGGTTAAAAAGGCGTAGAGCCCAATTAGGTACTAGTACTCTACTTTTTGAGTGGAAATACTCTACTTGATAAATCCATTTTCATAGGCAAACCGAACGAGGCCAACCACACTTTTAAGGTTCAGCTTTTCCATCAACCTAAACCGGTGGTTTTCGATTGTGCGTTCACTTAAGCCCAATTTGCCACCGATTTCTTTGTTGCTCATTTCGCGGCAAACAAGCGTGATGATTTCCCGCTCCCGCTCGGTAAGCTCAACTGGATTGAACTTTGGCCTGATTCCTGATTTTTTATCAATCACATTTTTACGCAAAACAGAAGCAACCAGGTCATTGTGGTAAAAATCTTTTTCTGTAACCGACCAAATCGCCTTTTCAAGTTCTTCCGGCTCGGTGTTCTTCAATAAGAAAGCATGTACCCCAATTTCCATCATGTGCAAAATATATTGGTCGCTATCATGCATGGATACAATAATCACTTTCAAATCAGGATAACGGGGAATTAAGTACTCACAAGCCTCCACGCCATCCATAATAGGCATTTGCATATCCACAATTACCAAGTCAGGGGGATCTTGCTTCACCAGGGCTACCAGTTCCTTTCCATTTTCGGCATCCTTCACGGATTCAATGCATTCAAACCCGCTAATCAGTGTTACCATTGCTTTGCGAAAAAGTGTATGGTCATCCGCTATATAAACTTTGGTTTTCTTCACGACTATTTTGTAATGCTGACACTTATTTTACTTCCACTTGATGAGCTTTCATACGCTACGGTTCCCCCGATCAAATGTGCTCTATTCTCAATTGTAAAAAGGCCCAGCCCTTCCTTCGTTATAGACCGATCAAAGCCCTTCCCGTTGTCCGCAACAAAAAATGTTAGTGAATCCCCCCATTCGAGATGGGCATGGATATTTGTTGCCTGCGCATGCTTTAAGGAATTATTGATCAACTCCTGTACAATTCTAAAAATCATAATACGATAATCGGGGTTGATTTCAAAGGGTGTTCCATTTTCTGAAAACCGGATTGCAATTCCGGATGTTGAACCATACCGCTGACAAATTTCTTCCAGGGCCTTGCTCAATCCAAATTTCGCTAAGGTACTCGGCATCAAATCCCGACTAATAGACCGGACAGAATTGATGGTTTCATCCAACATCTCTTTGGTTGGTGAAATCGCTTCGGCAGAAATACCTTCCTTTTTGGCAACCGAAGATAAGCCCAACTTAATAGTTGACAACATCGCACCAATGCTATCGTGCAGGTCTGCTGCCAGGCGCTTTCTCTCATTTTCCTGGGAATTCAATGTTGCCTGAATCATTTTTTGCTGATAGTCTACTTCTATTGCTTGCTGCTTAACCTTCTCCTGAAGAATCTGCTTTTGATAGTAAATCACGAAGGTGATAATGGCGATTGCCAACATTACCATGATGGCTGTTGCAATGCTGAAAATTATGGCAAACTCAGATAAAGATGGATCCACGGTGAAAAATACAAAAGAGAATCAAGCACACCTAAACAGATGGGATTGATTTTAGCTTATAGTAGCTTCCGATACCGAGAAGAATATTTTTTACAAAGTTCAATACCAATAAAAAAATCCAAAAGAAAATTAAATTGCTATTCAAGGTATTGACCAAATAACCAATTGAGATATTCAATATGAATGTTCCAGAAAAATATAGCAACACAGCTGCTGAAACCCAGAACATTGGAAATCTTGTAAGTTTAGCTGTTGGCAAATCAACCAGCAATTGAAAAAAGAGATAAATAGAAAAGAGCACCATTATAAAGCATGCCAGAGAACGTGTGTAAGAATTGAGGATTGTAGGGCCTTCCAGGAAAAAGAAATTAAATAATCCGAAACAGAAAAATATTGAAATCAAAATCAAAAAGGTGATCCGGATTTTTTTACTCTTTAGATAAGCGTAGCAAAAGAAAGTGTAAAAGATGGCTTCAAATAATATCCAAAGGTTAATCGCAATATTGGGATTAACCTTGTTGTTATATAAAATCTCGCACAGTACATCGAAGCTTACCGAAACTAAAAGTAAAACCCCCACCCAACGAAATTTGGTTTTCCATAAGTTTTTTCGGGTATAGAAAAGTAAAAAAACCAGAAAAGCAGATAAAGTCGCAATCCTAGAAATAATAATAAAACTCTCTCGGCTCATCCCTCATTTTCAGGGCATAACGGAGGGCAAGGTCTTCCGCCATCTACAACAATTCCTCCACCATCCCCATCTTTTTCAATACCATTTGGCCATAAGTTATTGCCATTCTCATCTGCACCTACCAGCAACAATTCATTCCCCCCTTTGTCATTGATGGCATAATACACACGGATTCCTTTACTGCGTTTGTCGTCCAAAAGGGTTTGAATCAAATCCCTGCCAAAAAATTCGGCCTTTACCTTACGGGGGTGATCGGCCTTATAGTTTTCTATCCAGCGCAATGCAGTTTCCTTGGTGATTTTGTCACCTTCTTTTCCGTTGAACTTGTATTTTTCCCGTGTTGCCATCTTGTTTTGGTTTTGATAATTATAAGTTTGAATATAGCAATAATTTTCGCGCATTATCAAACTATTTATGCCTTCAAAAAATACGCAATGTGTCCACTCGGGTGCCCACCACGATTCTGAATTCAAAGGAAGTGTAACGCCAATATATCCATCCTCCGGTTACGACTACGAAGGCCTGGCAACCCAATACCCACGGTATTTCAATACCCCCAATCAAAAAGTGGTTGCCCAAAAATTAGCAGCCCTTGAAAACGCAGAAGCCGGATTAATTTTTGGGTCGGGAATGGCCGCTATCCTTACCAGCATTTTTGCGATGCTGAAAAGTGGTGACCACGCAATTTTCCAAAATGATTTATACGGAGGCACGTATCATGGTATCGCCAATGAGCTTCCCCGATACAATATTGATTTTACGGTTGTAGATGCATCGAATCCGGAAAATTTTGAAAACGCCATTCGAAAAGAAACCAAACTCATCTACATCGAAACGCCTTCAAACCCAACGCTGAAAATCACCGACATCAAAGCTGTTGCTGAAATTGCGAAGCGAAATAATTTGATCACCATTATTGATAACACGTTTGCATCCCCCATCAATCAAAACCCTATTGATTTGGGTATTGATATCGTAACCCACAGTGGAACCAAATATATTGGAGGGCATAGTGATTTGTCGTGTGGGGCTGCATTATCTTCATCGAAACTTATCGAACAAATTTGGAATAGCGCCATTCACTTTGGTGGAATGCTTGATCCTCATGTTTGTTATCTGGTTGAAAGAAGTTTAAAAACAATGGCTTTGCGGGTGAACCAACAGAATGTAAATGCCCTGACAATTGCCGAATGGCTAAGCAATCATCCCAATGTTGAAAAAGTATATTATCCGGGATTGAAAAATCATCCCGGTCATGCGATTGCAAAAGCACAGATGCCGGGTGGTTTTGGTGGAATGCTCTCGTTTGAATTGAAAAGTGATGTGGATAAATTTTTAAGCAACACAACACTTATCAAACGTGCGATTAGTCTGGGAGGTGTTGAGTCAACAATGTGCAGCCCTATGAAAACTTCACACGCAAAAATGACAGCGGAGGAACGGGCAGCCATTGGCGTGAAAGATAATTTGATACGCTTCTCAGTAGGGATTGAAGATGTGAACGATCTCGTGGCAGATATTGAGCGGGCTATGAACGCCTAGTCTTCCAGTTCAACTACAATTTCTATCTCAACTGCAATGTTGGAAGGCAATGCATTCATGCCAACAGCTGAACGCGCGTGTTTTCCCTTTTCTCCAAAAACTTCCACCATCAAATCCGAAAACCCATTGATGACTTTAGGCTGATCGGTAAAATCACTTGTACAATTCACCATCCCCAACACTTTTACGATGCGTTTAACTTTATTAAAATCACCGACTTCATTTTTTATGGTCGAAAGAATTGAAATGCCCGTTTGTCGAGCAGCCGCATACCCTTCTTCAATAGTCAAATCCTTTCCTACTTTTCCTTTGATACTGGTCCCATCCGCTTTGCTTGGCCCGTGCCCGGAAAGGAACAACAAATTTCCGGTCCGAACGGATTTCACAAAATTGGCAACGGGGGTTGTCGGAGCAATTAATTCAATGTTGAGTTCTTTCAGTTTTTTATCAAAGTCGGTTTTCTGGGCAACCCCAACAGAACAAGCAATTAAAATTGTGGCGGGTAGCAGATAAATTCTCATGCGAAATATTTTCTTATGAAGATACAAAAAACGAATTCGAAACAAATCCAATTATGTAAATTCGATTTATGGAAAAAGAAAAGAATCGGTGTGCCTGGTGCCTGGGCTTTGATCAATACATTAAATACCATGATGAAGAGTGGGGTGTTCCCGTTCACGATGACAATGTACATTTCGAATTTCTAATCCTGGAAGGGGCGCAGGCCGGATTGAGTTGGTCAACGATATTAAAGAAAAGAGAAGGGTACCGAAAAGCGTTTGCCGGATTTGATCCTAAAAAAGTAGCACGTTTTACCGAAAAGAAACTTGAAAAATTATTGCTTGACCCATCAATCGTTAGAAACAGATTAAAAGTATATGCCGCGGTCAGCAATGCAAAGCACTTTCTGGAAGTTCAAAAAGAATTCGGGACCTTTGATAAATACATCTGGGGATTCGTAGGAGGCAAACCCATTATCAACAAACGAAAATCCTTGGGTGAGGTGCCCGCTACCACAAAAGAATCGGATGCGCTCAGCAAAGATTTGATCAAACGCGGATTTAAATTTGTCGGTAGCACTGTTATCTATGCCCACATGCAAGCCTGTGGGTTGGTGAACGACCACCTTGTTACGTGCTGGCGCTACAAGTCAATTTACTGATTGACTAATTCCTAATATGCTGATGGTTTTTGGTGCTATGTATTCAGGCGGCATCAGGAATTAGCTAATCAGCAAATTTTCAAATTATTTTCTTGGTATCATCCCATCGCGCATCGCGGCAAGCCAGGCAAATGTGGCGGTCATCACCGCATTGTGCTGAAGATCCTCCGGCAACGCTTTATCGTAAACATCCATGCTGGTATGATGTGTTCTTGTTGAATATTCGATAGGGTCTTGTATGAATTGAAATCCCGGTAAACCAATCGCATCAAAAGCAAGGTGGTCCGTTCCGGAAGTATTTCGTGATGTCAAAGTAGCGGCACCCAACTTTTCAAACGGGCCTAACCATTCCCTGAAGATCGGGCGAACATTTTCATTGCCTTGCAAATAAACGCCCCTGTATTTTCCTGTTCCGTTGTCCATATTAAAATAGACCGAGAATTTTTCAGCGGCAGGTTTTAATTCCAGCGAATCATTGGGAAACGATTTGTCCAGCCACTCACCAAAAGTCCGTTTTACATAATTGCGCGAACCAATCAACCCTTGTTCTTCACCGTCCCAAAGGCCAATGCGAATTGTCCTTCTTGGGCTTTCACCCAGCGATTTCAAAATCCGTATGGCTTCCATCATCACTGCCGATCCTGAAGCATTGTCTGTTGCGCCCGTGCCCGCATGCCACGAGTCAAGGTGGGCGCCAATCATCACTACTTCATCTTTCAAATCCGTTCCCGGTATTTCTGCTATTACATTGAATCCTTTTTCAACAGGTGTGAAAACGGTCTCCATTGTCAATTCCAATTTTACAGGAATACCTTTTTGGATTTGCCTCACCATTCGATTGTAATGCTCTGCGGCCACAACAACTTGTGGCAATATTTTTGGCGCATCACCACTTTGTGCGCGCACCCTGTCGGCAAAAGGAACATCCGGGTGATACGGGATCGTAGCTGCACTCACGACAACCGTACCATCTTCAAGTCTGGCACTTGAGCTTGCTTCCAACACGGCAACCGCACCTTCTTTCATACAAAATTCCCATTTCAAATAGGCCAGGCGTTGTGGCTCTGATCCCCCGCGAAACCTTGCCCCACGATTGGCTTCCTGATTGCCCGCATTGGCCATATCCAGTAATTCCGAATCATCAAACCTTTTTGCATCCGGTTCGAAACCAGGCTTCACGGGCGTTGGCAAGCTGAACAATACAATGTTTCCTTTCAACTTGCCTTTATACTTTTGCAAATCTTCTTCAGTGGTTACATCTAAATAAATAGCTTCGCCTTTCACCGTACCTTTTACTCCAGGTGACCATGCTTTTGGATAGGCAATCACCGGAAAATAAACCGGCTCCATATTTTGTAAACTAAAACGTTTTAAATACCATCCCCTTCCGAAATCTTCATTCCACATATCATAATGAACATTTTGCAATCCCCATTTTTCCAACTGGGTTTTGGCATAATTGGCGGCATTCTTATATCCCGGGGAATTCGAAAGACGCGGGCCATGCACATCCGTGAGCATGCTCAAAATGTCCATTACCTGTGAACGGTTAAAACCTTCGTCCTTTATTTTCGAAACGATGGTGGTGTCTAATCCGCTTTGCGCGATACTGCCAAAAGCAACGGAAAAAACGAAAAGGGAAGCAAGTAAAATTCTTTTCATGATAGGTAGTGTTAATGTTCGTAAAGATATGTCAAACAAGAACTTGAAGCTCAACCTTTAAAATAACCTTCCTTCCTTTTAAATAATACAACGGCACCGCTCAGGTGTACACATTCGGACAACCTTCATCTCCGATCATTATGATCAGAAAAACTGAAAAAGCCTTCGATGATTGCGTGGATTCGGGCATCGATGTGGAAGAGAGGTTATTTAAACCCCTGGCTAGTAAGGGGAAGGTAGTTGTAATAAATTTTGTTGGTGTTGTCGCAAACAGTTGAGCGGGACGTTCAAAATGTGTAGGGTCGTAGCGGGACGCTACGACCAGATTGGGGTGAATAATAAAAAAACAATACCAATAAAACTCCTTGACAAACCCTTTTTGAAAGCAAGGAAACTTAATTCGTCATGATTTTTTTAGACTAATTGTCCGTTTTGAAAATCTTGAATCTTTCTAATGAATCAAATCCATAATTCCTTTTATAAGCTTTAAATTTTGCCAAGGAATCAAATGAGATTCCGGATCTATACTTTTTGTATTCCACATATGATAGATATTCAACATGAAGGTTTGAGTCCAATACATGCGGGATTGGACTCAAACCTTCATCAATTAAAAGCTGCATGTAATAATCAATTTTGCCATCAGAAATACCATAATTCTTTTTCACATAATCTTCATTCATCAAATACTGATTATATAAATCGATCTCATATAACAGAAGATTGGAGGCTAATTGGACTTCGAATTTAGATTGAGAATCCTTATTTGATGCATAAATATCTTTAAGTAGTGTATTTTCACTAAGCATCACTGTATCATCGACAGGGTTGCCCATTATTTGTATAGAGTCTGGTGCAAGAGCATCATTGCTTTCCCTCCTATCCTTACACGAGCCTAAAGACACAAGTAAAGCCAATATTAAGGCTAAGTATCTATTCATTTCCAGTTGATCCTTTTTTATCTAAAATTATTGGTGGCCTAATAGGCTCTTGCTGAAAGTTATCTGTCTTCTGTTGGAATTCTGTATTGATGGAATCTGGTTTTTCCTTGCGATTACTCAACAATATGTCAGTTGATGGAACAAGATTAAACAGCCTATCTATTCGTGAATTCTGTGCACTGGCAGTACCAAAAAATAGGGCGAATATTGTGGCTGACAAAAGGCGCATAAGAGTGCCTAAAGGCACTAATTTTAAAGGTCATTGTGTACCTTTGGGATCAAGAAATTTTATAAGCTTTATAAAATTTTGTTACACTATTCAAATTAAATTTTTATGGATAAATTGAGAATAATTACTTGTACAATACTATTTCTATTTCTTTCGTATTTTTCTTTTGGCCAAATTTTTCAACTGTTTCATCTAAACGATAAAGTAGACTTAAATGATAAGTATGCTTCCGAAATAATTGAGGTATTGAAATTTAGAAAAGGAGGAATACGATATGTTAAAAAATTTAATAATCTTAATCAAGTTATTGAGGAAATTAGAGTGGATTTGGATGGGAACTTTATAACTGAGCTGACCTATAAATTTGATCCTCAAACGAATTTAAAAATTAAAGAAACTCAAAAAATCAAAGAAACAAATGGATTGTTTACTTACAGAATTGAAGAGTACAAATATGGAAAAAATGGATTCCTATCACATTTATTATACTTAGGCGTTAATGGGAATACAATTAAAACAGCGGTGGTGACCAACGACAACTCTGGAAAACCTATTAAGGTTGAAACCTTTAATAATGACGGAAGTTTATGGGGATCAGAAATAGCAAATTATGATTACACAGAAAATGTTGTCAGATACGAACAAAAAGATCCTAATGGATTGACTATTCAATCTGGGTTCTTCACCTTATCAGACAAAAAGAAACAATCAAAATCAGGGTATGTTTACAATGACATGGGTGATTTAATAAGGACCCCAAGCCAATCTATTGAAATAGATTACGATCAATACAATAATTGGACGTCAATTAAATATTATGAAGTCTCAAATGGGGTAAAAGAGTTGGCACAAGAACGATTTAGAACAATTAAATACATTAACTAAGTTATTAGATCAATATAAGACACTCAAAATGTGTAGGGCCGTAGCGGGACGCTACGACCAGATTGGGGATAGGTTTGAACTGGTAAAGAAGGCAAGCAACCGGATTACAACGAAACCTCTAAAATAGGTTTGATTCCTTTTATATAAATGATATCTAATTATTTAATGAAACAGGCAATTTCAATGAACCCATCTGCACATTTGCACATCAGCTAATTTGCGAATTAGCATTACTCCATTGAAAGGATCAAATCTTTAACAGCCATGTGCACACTCCACATACCCTGAATGGAAACTGCACCATCGGCCAATGTATCGGCAACAGGAAATGTATACATCATGGAGTCCCCTGGAATTTTTTGAACATTGTCGGCCATTCCTCCATCAATTATACTCATCAAGTACGCTTCTATTAGTTGCTGTTCAATTGCCAATGCAGTCGTCTGCCCGGGTTTGATATAATAAATTTCGGACTTGTACTGCACTGCAATTTTTTGTGTTGCCGTTGAATCCTTCACAAGGGCATTCACAATTTTTCTGCCCGTTGAAAATGCTTGCTCCAGGATTTGTGCTTCGGCAACCCTTTTGACTTTTTGTTTGGCCCGCCCCTCGCGCAATTCCTTTCGCTGTTCATCCGACAATGAACCCCCGCATGCCATTATTACTAATACTAACAATAGAAATAACCCGTATTTTTGCATACTCAAAGTTACATTCTAATCCGTAACTTGCGACCCCATTTCATTAGTATGATACAGAAATTAGAAGAAATAAGCCATCGTTTTGAGGAAATCGGCCAATTGCTGATCCAGCCGGAACTGGCCAAGGACGCCAAGAAATTCTCAAAATTGAGCAAGGAGTATGGCGAGCTGGAAAAAATGGTGAAGAAATACAATACCTACAAACAGCACCTTGAACACAAGCGCCAGGCCCGTGAAGTGCTGGAAAAAGAAAAAGATGCCGAGCTCCGTGAACTGGCAAAAATGGAACTTGAAGATTTAGAGCCTCAGCTCGAAACGGTAGAGACTGAGTTGAAAGAAATGCTCATCCCGAAAGACCCCAATGATGATAAAGATGTAGTGCTGGAAATCCGTGCCGGAACCGGTGGCGATGAAGCCGGGATTTTCGCGGGTGACCTTTTTCGAATGTACCAACGCTTTTGTGAAACCCATGGATTGAAGTTGGTAGTCGTTGACTTTACAGAAGCTACTGCGGGCGGGTACAAAGAAATTGTGTGCAATGTATCGGGGCCTAGTGTATATGGACTTTTGAAATTTGAATCCGGAGTACATCGCGTACAACGGGTTCCTGAAACCGAAACGCAGGGAAGGGTCCATACTTCAGCGGCATCGGTGGTGGTACTGCCACAAGTGGAAGACATCGACATTGAAATCAACCCGGCTGATATTGAAGTACAAACTTCGCGTTCAGGTGGTGCCGGTGGACAGAACGTAAACAAAGTGGAAACCAAAGTACAAATGACGCACAAGCCTTCCGGGATTGTTGTGGTTTGCCAGGTGGAACGATCGCAATTGGCGAACAAGGAACTTGCATTCCAAATGCTAAAGGCAAAACTGTATGAACAAGCCGTTGCCAAACAAGAAGCAGAAGTTGGTGCATCCCGAAAGACCATTGTTCGCTCTGGCGATAGGTCAGAAAAAATCAGGACCTACAATTATCCACAAAGCCGTGTAACGGATCATCGGATTGGTTATACCCAACATAATCTTCCTTCTGTAATGAACGGAGAAATCGATGAATTTATAGAACAACTCCGTATTGCTGATAGTGCTGTGAGAATGAAAGCTGAGATGGAACAATAAGCGTTAAACTTTCGTAACTTCGGTAAAAAAATAAATTACTATGAGTAAAGGACTAATAGCAGGTTTAGGAATTGTCGGAATCATTATTCTAATCGTAGGCGGATTTTTCATGTGGGGAACAGGGGTTTATGATAATGCAATTGAAAAGCAAGAAAGCGTAAATGCAAGCTGGGCAGATGTACAGGCGACTTACCAACGCAGAGCAGACTTGGTTCCGAATTTAGTGGCGACTGTAAAAGGTGCTGCCGAAAACGAAAAGGAAATTTTGGTCAAGGTGACACAAGCACGTGCTGGTATTGTAAATGCCAAAACACCGGAAGATTTAGAGATTGCCGGCCGTGAAATAAACACTGCCATCAACTTGGCATTCGAGGCATACCCGCAAATTCGTTCGACCGAAAATTTTCAGGATTTGCAAGCACAGTTAGAGGGTACTGAAAACAGGATCAATGTGGCGCGTCAACGGTTCAACGATTCGGTTAAAGGTTACAATTCGTATATCCGTGGTTATTTCAAAAAAATGGCGCTTAATTTTTTTGGTGGTGATGAAGATTTCTCCGTACGTGAACCATTCCAATCCAGTGCCGGTTCAGACGTTGCCCCAACGGTAGATTTTAACTAATCGAAGCAAACATAAAACAAAAAAGGTAGCCGGATCCGGCTACCTTTTTTTTATGATCTTGAAAAATCCATCCTCCTAATCCACGCGCCTGTTGGGCTTCGTATCTCATTGGCGTACCAAAAATCAACTTTTATCGTCTTCAGCATCCAGCTTCTCCAATTCCTCATCGATTATTTTTTCAATTAAAGCACGTTGACGCTCGTTAACTGTTTTATCAACTTTGGCTTGCTTCTTCATAAACCGAAGCATGGCGTTCTTTTTTATTTCATACGCAATAAACACCGTATAGTCCCTGGTCTTTTCGTTGAAGAATTTCTTCTCGTTCATTTTGCGCAGATCAGCAATGTCGGTATTCATCACCTGGCGTACCAGGCTTTGAAATTTATCAGCTACATCTTCAGCTTCCGCATTTTCACGTGAGCCCAGGTATTGATCGGCCACTTGTTTCATCGTAGTGTTTATTTGTCCTGCAAGTTGGGCCTTTGCATCAATGTCCGCTTTGCCTTTGGCGATATTGTCTTTGCTGCTTACCCCCTTTCCAACAGCCCGCCAAAAACGGTTATTGGATTCGTAGGCATTTCCACTAAAAGGTTCTTTGACTTTTTTGCCCATTACACCGGATGAACAAGCGGCAAGGGAACCCAATGCCAGTAGTATTAAAAATGATTTTAAAGCCTTCATAATTTTTATTGTGAATTCAGTTGTCCCGTCAAGTTACGAAAAATTGTGCCAGAGTATGATTTAGTAAATTCAAATAATTTAATGCGCTGGTTTTATTATTAATTGCCAGCGGAAAGCCCATTTCCATTTTAAAGACCAGGCTAATCCTGTGTCCTTAAAAATCATTTTCCAATCGGTTTTCTTGAAGGATCGGAGTACAGACAATGGAGCATCATATTTTACCATGGCCGACTTTGAGAAAAATGCCGTTAACCATTTGATTGAAAAATAAGCAAGTGCATGCCGGTGGATATCGTTCACGATGATTCCAATACTTGTTTGCTTACTTAGCTGAACAAAAAAACTTGAAAGTTGCCGGTTTGAAAAATGATGAAAAAAAAGTGTTCCTATCACAATATCAAATTCCATTCTCTTAAAATCACCTGAAAAAATATCGATTGCTAAAAAATCAATCGTGTCGTTTTTGTTGTGTTGAATTGCATACGAAACAATGTTTGGATTGGCATCTATACCGATCAATTTCACTTTACATTTTTTATCGCGTGCCAGCCTTGAAATTTTTGATAACATCTTTCCACTTCCACAACCCAAATCAACAATGACAATTTCACGGTCTTGAAAATTTTTAGGTAAAAGTTTATCCACTGCGTTTAGTGTAACCTGATCACCACCTAAATATTCATTGATAAAATCCAGCTCACGAAGGGTTTGTTCAACAACCGCACCGGAGCAGTTGAGATCGTCCATGATTTCGATTTGGGAAGATCGCTGTGAGAAATCAGGCATTAATCCATTTCAATTTTAAACAACACTCCTTCCAATGTCAACCCCGGGCCAAAAGCAAAACCTATAATTTCTTCGTTGTTGTCTTCAAAGGAAAGCTGTTCAAAGATTTCCTTTAGCACAAACAGAACGGTAGGGGATGACATGTTCCCATGATTTTTTAAAATGCGATACGCCCCACCATTCATTTCTTTCGGAAGGTTCAATGCTTTCTCTACTGCTGCAAGGATTTTCTTTCCGCCCGGGTGAACGGATGCGTACTTTAATTCTTCAATGGATTTATCCTGCTTCGCGAGCATTTCAGAACAAAATGTATGAATGTGTTTTTCCAAAATATCAGGAACATACGTTGACAAGCGCATTTCAAAACCAAAATCCCCCACATCCCAGGCCATGTGGGTTGCGCCATTTTGCACCAGCTTTGACTCAAAGAGTGTTGGAAAAATTCTTTTGCGTTGTGCGGTGGTTCCCTCCATCAAAACCGCTGCGGAACCGTCACCAAATAAAGCATTGGCCAAAAAATTATCATCGGTTGCTTCCTTTTGGAAATGGAGGCTACAAAGTTCTGTACAAACAATCAACACGTTGGAAGAAGGGTCGGCTTTGCAAAATGCATCAGCCGCCTTTAATGCACTGAGGGCAGCATAACAGCCCATAAAATTTATACACATTCGGTGTGTGTTGACAGAAAGATTTAATCTGTTGATCAAATCAATATCCAGTCCCGGGGCATAGAAACCCGTGCATGAAACGGTGATTAAATGAGTAATTGTTTTTGTTTCAAAACCTGGCAAGGAAGCCAATGCATTTTCAACAGCTTTTAAACTCAGTTCGATAGCATGTTCACGATACACATCATTGCGTTTCTTCGTGGTTGGAAAAGGTTCGAAATTTTTAGCGTTCGGATAGAATGTGAAATTATCTTTTTTGCCATAATCAGATATGACTGAAGCCCGATGCGAAATGCCCGATGCGCGAAAAATTATTTGAAGCTTTTTTGCATTATCTTCATCCAACTGCATTGCCCGGATCATAAAATCAGCCAATTCCGATTGACCAGAAACGTGTTGCGGGGTAGCCGTACCAATAGCCGTTATAAAACTCATGTAATCAATAATACTTTAAAAATTTGATAACTTGTTCAAAACTATAGTTTATGCTTTCCGGTTCATCTTGGCTTCACCTGCGCATTCCATTTTCTTATTTTTTATTGCCCGTTTTCCTCTTTGCGCTCTCTGTCTCTCCCAATTTTACTGAATCCGGAATTTTATGGGTATTTATAATTCTCCATTTTTTCCTTTACCCGGCAAGCAATGGGTACAACAGCTATTTTGATAAAGATGAAAAAAGTATTGGCGGACTAAAGAATCCTCCTCCCGTAAAAAAAGGGCTTTACTACTTGGCCCTTGCCTTCGATGGTGTTGCCATCCTGTTTGCTATTATTAAAATAAGCATACCCTTTGCCGTTATGGTTTTTGTCTATGGCCTCGTTTCAAAAGCATACAGCCATCCGTTGATCCGCCTAAAAAAGCGACCTGTTATTGGATGGCTTACCATTGGGGTGTTTCAAGGGCTATTCACTTTTATAATGTGCTATGCCGGCATTAACAACTACCCACTCACGCTCGGTTTGAAATCCAGCGTGCTCATTCCCGGAGCATTGACAAGTATTATGTTGTTGGCCAGTTATCCCATGACACAGATTTTCCAGCATGAAGAAGATGGCAAAAGGGGAGACAGGACAATTAGTTTGGTGCTGGGAATAAAAGGGACATTTTATTTCGTTGGGATTTTCTTTGCCGTGGCGACACTCGCCTTCATCTGGTATTTTAATTCTTATTTTTCCATCCGTTATACCTATGCATTCTTAATCGCAATGTCACCCGTGGTACTTTATTTTTCGATTTGGTTTTTGCAGATCACAAAAGATGAGAAGCACGCAACGTATGGCTGGACGATGGGCCTTAGTATTATTTCTTCAACCTGTCTTAACCTCTTTTTTATTTATCTTTTTATCAGTTCAACACAAATACTTCAAGTGTTCCAATAAGAAAGTTATAGCGTTGATCCAACGCTCTCAAGCAAGGCTTTTGTTGCTTTTATACCATCCGCTTCTGGTAAATTATTGCCTTCATATTCGATTCCAATGTATCCGGTATATCCACTCGCTTTTACTATTGATAACATTTTTGTGTAATCCGTTTCGATGCATTTTCCTTCGCTATCAAAATCATACGCTTTCGCACTTACGCCTTTGGCATACGGCATCAGTTCGGTTGTCCCTTTATAACGATCGTATTCTTCACCACATCCCGCAGCCCAATTCGCAGGGTCTTTTCGCGCGATGCAGAAATTACCAAAATCAGGAAGGGTGCCACAATTTGGCAATCCAACGCCCTGCATAACGCTACTAAGCCATTGACCATCAGAAGAATACCCGCCATGATTTTCGACAATCACATTGATGTTATGGTCCTTGGCAAATACAGAAAGTTGGTGCAGGCCATCCGTTGCAGTTTTGGCGAGTTCTGTTCTTGAACCACTGCCGGCTGCATTCACACGGATCGAATGACAGCCTAAAAATTTTGCCGCTTCCACCCATTTGAAATGGTTTTCGACTGCCGTTCTTCTCTTCGTAGTTTCCGGATGGCCAAGCTCACCTTCACCATCGCACATGATCAACAAGCTTTTTACACCTACATCATCACACCGTTTTTTCAATTCGCCCAGATAACCTTTATCAGTGGCCTTGTCTTTGAAAAATTGATTAACGTATTCGATCGCATCAATATCAAAGTCATTTTTTGCCGTTGCCGGAAAATCAAGGTTCGTCATCGTTTTTGCAAAAAGAGATTTGTGCAATGACCATTCGGCAAGTGATATTTTAAAGAACATTTCTTTCGATATAAGGGAATTACCAAGCGCATTGTTGAACACACCAACAGAAGCGCCAAGCACTGCCATTTTCTTTATGAAATTTTTACGATTCATTATTAAAAGGATTTAATGATTTAAAGATGCACATAATATTATTAAAAAGGCGCGCCATGCGTTTGCTTCATAATGAAATTGCGAAGCGGTGCAAGATTGCTAACCAAGCCCGTTGCAATTTCAGATGCAAGGGGGGTTCCGAAAAGCAGTCGCTGAACATACCTGCCGGCTTGCAAGCGTATCTTAAATTTTTGATCCCACATCTCCCTGTATGAATTTTCCAAGGTCGCCCGATCAATTTCTGAATGCCAGAATCTTAAAATCAACTCACACGCAATTTTTGAAGCATGAATCGCCATGGCCATGCCGTTGCCACACAATGGTGTTATCATCCCGGCTGCATCGCCAACCATTATAATATGGTTTTCAATGGGTGCTTTTGTCGCGAAAGAAACCTCGCCAATAACCTCAGGTTTATCAAAAATAAAATCAGAATTAACGAATATGGACTTAAGTAAAGGATTTTGATACAGTATATTTTGCTCCAAAGCCTCGATATTTCCATTCTCCTTTAATCCTTTCGCGGACACGAGATAGCATAGGTTTGTTATTCCGTTTTCCACATTACTGATGCCACAGTATCCACCATCAAAATTATGCAAAGCAATAAGATCAGAAGGATGGTCCGTTTTGATGTGATATTTTACACCAACAAAGGGGGACCGCTTTTTAACAAATTCCCTGTTTAGTTTTACATCCAACAATGACCTTTTACCAAAAGCCGCCAGTGCTGTTCTGGAGAACATGGTAGTGTTGGTGGTGGAAATGGCAAACCGGTCATCTTCAAATGAAACATTGGTAACTTCCTCAAACAAAAACTCAACCCCGAGCGCCATTGCCTTTTCATAAAGAAAATTATCGAAGTTAAACCGGCTTAACCCAAACCCACCCAGGTCAAGGTTCATTGTTGAAATTTTTCCCCGCACTGATGAAAGCTGGAAACGCGAAATCGAAGGTGGATTCAATAACCCCGGATATAAATCAAGTTTTTTTAAGAAGGGCTTTGCTTCGTTTGATATGTACTCACCACACACCCGATGAAAGGGGAAACGTTTTTTTTCTACCACCAAACACGGAATATCCTGGGCCTGAAGTTGAATTGCAGACAGAAGTCCGGCAATGCCTCCACCGATAATGATGGCTTTTTCGTTCATTTTTAGAGGTTGGTACAATATGTGTACAAATTGTTGAAAAAAATAGAGTAATAAGAAATTACAATAGCAACAATTTTTGCGTTATTAGCGTTGTTTCTTACGTGAATCTTACATAGGCTTTAATTTAAAAACGATGTTGGCAGAGAAAATTTTACAAGAAAAAATGAAAAGTCCAGAACCATTGAACGTGCTTTTATTAGGAAACAATCCTATTGAAATGGGCAATGTTATGGATAAAATCAAGCAGTTGCGGGGACGGATTGTCAATACTGAAATTGCCTTTGATACCAAAAGTTTGATTGAGCGATTAGTCCGCTTTACCCCCAATTTTATCTTAATAGATGATAATATTGGCCAGCCGGAATTTTCTCAAACTATACAGGCATTGTCCCGAAACAAGAAGACACGTGATTTACCAATCACAGTCCTGAAGAATTCAAATTTTATAGAGACGGCTGGACAGAATGGCTTCATTGATTACTTGTTAAAGAAAAACCTTTCGGTAGAAGCGCTTTACAGTGCCATCAAAAACGCACTCAAGTTCAGAAGAACACAGCTTTATCTGCATAAGGCATACGCAAGCAGAAAGGGTCAGTTAATGAGATTGGTGGGGGGTTAAATATCGCTCACCAATATAAATTCCCTTTTCAGTTTTTGTCCACTCCTGTTGATTTCAAGCTTGATTCTTTTTCCGGGTTTTGAGTTTAACAAACCATTTACAATGTTTAGGTCAAGGCCGCTAAGCGCTATGCCATTGATCGATACAATTTGATCGCCAATCCGGACATCGGCTTTTTTAGCTTCTGTTTGATCCCTTATGTCATCCACTTCAAACACATTTAGCCGGGAGCCTTTTGCCTTAATCGTTAACCCGCTCAAATTATAATAGTACTTTTTCTTTAAAGAAGAATTTTTCTTTAAATACAATTCTTCTTTTGAGAAGTTGTAGATCGTTGTGAACCTGCTAAGGATTTCCCCGCCAAGGGAACCGTTCCTAAACGTGCCTCCTAATTTTAAACTATCGATATAACTATTGGGGTCTGGGAAGTTCGCAATCGGCTTATCCAGTTTATATGTACCCAGCTTCAACTGATTGATCCTTCCAACTTTCCCTGATATTTCCCCTCCTATACCCCTTCCGATCACGGTGCTTACTTGTTTTGGGGGCACTACAATAATCGAATTGCTTGCAGGCTCCAACATGAGGCCATGGCTGGCACCAGAGTCCACCAGCAGCCGGGCATTCAATGTTTCACCATTGTTCATTTCTACTTCTGTATAAATAAAAGGTTTAGTGTCTACAATCTCCATGGTAAGCTTATCATACTTTCTTTTTTTGCGGAATTTTCCCGGAGCATAAAGCGTGAGTACTTTTTTCTCATAGTCCACTGCCACGATAAAGCGACTAAACATTTCATATCCTAAAATACCATGGACATCCGAGCCTAAGTAATTCCTTAGTTCAAGCAAATCCTGATCAAGTACAAGCAGTGCATGACCCTTCCCTGAAACACCCGGCAAATCCAATGAAACATTATTGGTGATATAGGCATCAACAATGTTTTCCCCACCAGGGCCTGCAATACTGTATTTGCGGGAGTAGGTGAGATTGAGGATATCGGTAAAGGTTTTCTGGGTGAGTATTGCCGTGCGAACCCCCGTATCCACAATAAATTTTAATGGAAGCATTCCGTTAAGTACCACGGGAACCACAATTAAATTATTATGGAGCTCAATCGGTATTTGCGCTTTATTCTTGCCATCCTTTATGGTGAAACCAAGGTTGTTTTGGCTTCGGCCACCAAGCGGGAAAAAAATTAATGCAAAAAGAAGTAAGCTCTTAACCATACATACATTGAGGGCAACCTCAATATAGAGTTTTTTGATCAGAGTTTATTATCCCCCATCACTTGGTATTTATCTGTTTTGAAAATTGGGGTATAGTGTCTACAACTTGCAAGAAATCACGACATTCCTGCTTTAAGAAGCCTTCTGAAACCATACGGTCCATCTGGCCTAAAAGTGGGTCAAAAAAATGGTTGATGTTGATCAGGAAAACAGGTTGTTGAATTAAGCCGAGTTGTTTCCATGTGAGGATTTCAGCCAATTCTTCCAACGTGCCCCACCCACCGGGAATGGCCACAAAAATATCCGCTAAATCGGCCATCCTTTTTTTTCGTTCGTGCATGGACAGCACCACTTCAAGCCTTGTGATACCACGATGGCCCACCTCGCTATCTTTTAAAAACCCGGGAATGATCCCAACAACATCGCCACGGTTCGCCAATACGGCATCCGCGAGGATTCCCATGAGGCCAATATTTCCGCCCCCATAAACAAGTGTGTGGTTAGCCCGGGCAAGGATAATGCCCAGCGCGGCTGCGGCTTCTGCATATTCAGCTGAATGACCTGGACTCGATCCGCAGAAAACGCAAACATTCATAAAGGAAAACCCCTTAGAATTTGTTGTCGTGTTTGTTTTTGCTCACCATATCATTTGGAAATATCCAAGGCGATACAATCGCGAGGATGAAAAGGGCAATCACTACATAAAAAGGCCACCAATCTAAACTCATAAGTATTTCGATTTGAATTAGGGTTTAAAATTAGTCCGTTTTGTTCAATTCTTATAGAAAGAATAAAAATTGTTTATATGTTGGCATCCTGATTCGTGAAAATAGAGTTTAACATGATCTTACATCATACCAAATAATCAAGGATGAAGCGTTTTCTGATAATCGCGGGAATTGGTGTTGCTGCAATTGCACTCATTGTGTGGGGCAAAAATTCAATGGATAAAAACCGGACAAAAGCCCTTAGTCCCGAGGAGACAGTTTCTTTTTCGGATGGTGATTTGGAAATCAAAGTTTTCTATAACCGACCGTTTAAAAAAGGAAGGGAAATTTTTGGTGGATTGGTCCCTTATGGAAAAGTCTGGCGGACGGGTGCAAATGAGGCAACTACTTTTGAAACGAAAACGCCATTGCAAGTAAAAGGCAAGCTTTTGAAGGCTGGTAAATATTCGTTTTGGACAATCCCCAATGAAAACACCTGGAGCATTATATTCAATTCAGAATATGGGCAATGGGGCGTAAACCCTGCCGGAGAACCCAACAGAAAGCCAGAAAAAGATGTACTGACAGTAGATGTTTTGGCTGTGCAACATGAAAAAGAATTCGAACAGTTTACAATTGCTTTTGAAAAAATGGGCACCGATACTGACATGGTCCTTCTCTGGGACAAAACCGTAGTGGTCATCCCCTTTTCACGCTAATTCCCCTTCTTTCCAACATAGACACTCACTGTGGTTTTTCGATTTTCGAGGATCGCTTCAGGCCGTGCATTCCCAAACACAATTGTGCCTGACGTATCGACACCTTTATTCTTCAGGTAATTGACAATTTGTTCGCCTTGTTTCAAGGTTCGATCATTGTGATAGCGTTTCTTTGTCACAAGTGTATCCTGCTCATAGAGTTGTCCAAGTGAATCAATCTCTGTATATGTTGTTTGAATGGAGTCATACACAACTTCTGTAAGATCTGCATTTGATGCAACTGAATCTTCCTCATATCCTTTCAATAAAACCTGAATTTGAAAAGTATAATCCGGACAGCTTTTTATCAACCGCACCAACCGCTCAAGTCCTGCATGGGATTCTTCTTTCAATATCGAACTATTGTCTTTAAAAGAAACCACATCAAGCGGCAGGTTATCACCTACAGCTATGGGTTTCAATACAGGATTTAGCTTTTCGAATTGTGGAATTTCCTCGGTGGTTAAATCTATAATATCAACAAAAAAACTGTAATTGCCCTGTTCAGGGTCAGCGCCAACCTCGTATCGGCTTCCTTCCAAAAGATAAAGTGTGAATGACCCATCTTTTTCAGGCCTTCCATTGTACACACGTTTCTTTGAATCCACATCGACCACCGAAATGTAAGAAGCCACCGGGTTGCCGGATGGATCCACTACTTTGCCATCCACTTTTGTCACACCCCTGGGACGAAGCTCCTGGGGGATTAAGTACTCCACTAATTCCGTTTTACGGGCACCCGGGGAATCACGAAGAAGGTACCTTCCAATGCCGTTTACACTAACATTTCTATCATCTTTTTCTGTATTGGCAAATTCCATTGCAACAGGGGCAGTCCAGTTGCCATTTACCATTCTTGTTTCATATAAATCCAGGCCGCCTTTGTTTCCCGGAAACTTATCAGACGAAAACAACAGGGTTTCCCCATCGGCAAGTATCCGTGGAAACTGGGAATTTCCGGTGTTGATAAAATCCGGCAATTCTTCCGGTTCGCCCCACTGGCCGTTTGATTTCTTTTTCGCGACAAAAATTTTGCAGTCCGATGCTGATTTTTCATTCATCTTTTCACACCGCATAAAATAAATTGTTTTTCCATCCGGAGTAAAGGAAGCGCTCGCTTCGTTTGATTTTGTATTGATTGGGTTTACAAGATTTACAGGTTCTGTCCAGGATGTGCCTCGCGACTCACTCATCCAAATGTCATAACCCCCTGCACCGGGCGATTTGAAACTTGATAAATAAATTGTTTTCCCATCGGCACTTAAGGTGGCCCCGTAAATGAAGTTTAACTTCGACAGGTTCTTCGGCAATGGTGTTGGATCCGACCAGTTGGCGCGATCTTTATACGTATAAAACAAGGTCAATGCGAAATCCTGGGCATAGTCTGAAACATATACCAACCCGCTTCCATCCACACTCATAAAGGGTGCTGAAACATTTATTGAAGGATGGTTTATTACTGCTGGTAGCTTCTTTACTTTAGGCTGCGCCATACCTGTCTCCGCCTTTACTAAAAAAGCGAATAAAAGAATTGAAAGTATGTTCTTCATTGTTTCGATTGGTTGCTATAAAACTAACTAATTTATTTTTCTCTATTCCTGCAAAACCCTTGCCTTGGCGGGAAAATCGTTGGGCAAATTTCAAGAATGAATTGTACTTTAGCAGACCCGTTTAAAAGCAGAAAACAATGATCCAAATTATCCCATCTATCGCCATTCGAAAGGGCAAGGTCGTAAAAATGCGCAAAGGAGATATCTCCAGTGAGAAAGCATATGACGAAAACCCACTTGACCTGGCGAAACGGTTCGAAGATCATGGCATTGGTATTGTCCACCTGGTGGATTTGGATGGCGCAGAGAAAGGAAGCCCCAAAAACTACCATGTAATAGAAGCGATTGCCGGGCACACTGCATTAAAGATTGATTTTACGGGGGGAATCTCAACCGATGGGGATATCAGCAAAGCATTTGAAGCGGGTGCGGCATATATTACAGCCGCCAGTATATCGGTTACAGAACCTGAATTGTTTGCATCCTGGATTGTTTCTTATGGCCGGGAAAGAATGACATTGGGGTCGGATGTTGTGAATATGGAATCAAAAGAATTATTGATTCGTGGATGGCAACGAAAATCGAAAGTCACATTGTTCGAGCACCTGGAGTATTTTTACTCCCGCGGACTCAAATATGTCAAGTCTACCGATGTGTCCCGCGATGGAGTATTGGAGGGGCCTGCTTTTTCATACTATCAGGATATACTTGACAAGTTTCCGGAACTATGCATTTTAGCAAGTGGTGGGGTCCGGGGGGTAGACGATATCAAAAAGTTGAATGACATGGGGATTTTTGCTGTCATCTTTGGAAAGGCCTACTATGAGGGGATTCTTAACCTTAAAGAATTGGAGCAATTCTTGGTAAAGAAAGAAGTATAATCATCAATCAATAATGTCTGACATCTTGTACTTCTGAAAGATGTAGTATAAGAAATTAAAACCAAGCATGGACTCTTCCGGTTTTGGTTGGGCTTCACCCGATGGTTTTTGGGTTGTTTTTGGTTTTGTCTGAATAGCTTTCGTTCGAATACTATCCCGTTGCGAAGATGGAGTTGAATTGGGGGATGTTGATTGGATCCGTTGCGCGCTCCCCTCGCCCTCTGTAAGATTATAATCAATCCCACCATTTGGCTTTTCGGCTTCCATGCCCTCCAATACAGGGGAAACAGATTCTTGCGCAATTGAATAACCTGCCGAAAACAAAACAGCAATTATGATTAGATAAATATGGTTAGGTTTTAATCTCATGCCCAGGCTCCTTTTGAAACGTCAGTGTTTTTAGTTTGTTTCGGAAAAGGAAGAAAATATACACAAAGTTTTCACCACAATTGTATTAAATCCCGAAACATTATACTATAAAGTGTAATGTTTGTGTAAGTTTTAAATCGTTTATTTAAAATAATTGAAATCTATGTTTATTTCATGGGGTGATTTTGAGAAAGTTGATATCCGGGTAGGTACCATAATCAAAGCAGAACCTTTTGATCAAGCCCGAAAACCCGCTTTTAAACTGTGGGTTGATTTAGGCGCATTGGGGATCAAAAAATCAAGTGCACAAATCACCCATCACTATACCATTGAATCGCTGATAAACCAACAAGTTGTTTGTGTAGTGAATTTCCAACCCAAGCAAATCGCAACTTTTATTTCCGAAGTCCTCGTCACCGGTTTCCCCGATCATGATCAACACATAGTTTTGTGTACACCAAATAAACCTGTGCCGAACGGTTCCCGGCTTTTTTGATATGCTACAATTCTCCACACTTACTACTTGCATGGAAGGAAAGCAAATCCAGTTGGCAAAGGATCGCCCGGTCAACACATTGCTGCTGGATAGCCGAAAAAAAACAACTGATAGCAATGCTTTATTTTTTGCAATTAAAGGACCGCGAAACGATGGCCATGACCATATTGGAGAATTATATTCATCGGGCGTACGGCAATTTGTAATTGAACATCCGATTGAAACTGCCCACCTGCCTTTAGCAAATATAATCCGTGTAGATTCTTCCATAAAAGCACTCCAGGCACTCGCAACATTCCATCGCAATCAATTTGATATCCCCGTCATTGGGATAACGGGGAGCAATGGAAAAACGATTGTAAAGGAGTGGCTATTTCAATTGCTCTCACCCGATTTTTTTATTGCAAAAAACCCGGGAAGCTATAACTCGCAAATTGGTGTAGCCCTTTCCATTTGGCAACTTCAGGCGTACCACCAAATGGGGGTTTTTGAAGCCGGCATTTCTCAACCTGGTGAGATGGAAAAACTTGCAAACCAAATCCAACCAACCATCGGCCTGTTTACAACTATCGGAACAGCACACGATGAAGGCTTTGCATCTTATGCTGAAAAGCTTGACGAGAAATTAAAACTTTTTAAAAATTGCAGCATCACTATTTATTGCCAGGACCAGGAAAGTGTTTCAAAAGCTTTCGCTGATGCTGGTTTGAAAACTTTATCATGGGGATTTTCTAAAGGTGCCGACATCCAACTAAAAAAATCAGGAAATCAATTTCATGTTGTCTACCAATCGAAATCGTTTAACCTTGAATTACCGTTTTCGGATCCTGCTTCTACCGAAAATATTTTGCATTGCATTGCAATGATGCTGCACTTCAATTATTCCGGGGATGAAATTGCACAACGTGTTAAACAAATCCGTCCAATACCTATGCGCCTTGAACTGAAGGCCGGAAGAAATGGGTGCCAATTAATAAACGACACATACAATAATGACCTTGCGGGATTGAAAATAAGTTTGGACTTTCTTAAAAGCATTCAACAGGTAACACATAAGCGATTGATCTTATCCAATATTTTTCAATCCGGGTTAACACAAGAAAAACTATTTGAAGAAATATCCGAAATGGTGAATGCAAGCGGCATCGATTCTTTTGTGGGGGTTGGGTTCCCTGAAAACAAAACCTCCTTTCAAATACCTGCCCAATTCTATCACACCACGGAAGCGTTTCTTTCCAATTGTGACCTCTCGGGATTTCAGAATGAGGCGATCTTAATAAAAGGTGCCCGGTCTTTTGCATTTGAAAAGATAGTTCAGCAACTGGAGCAAAAAGTGCACGGAACCGTTATGGAAGTGAACCTGGGAAACCTTATTCACAACTTAAATTATTTCAAATCCAAATTGAAAGGCACTGCAAAAATCATGGCGATGGTAAAAGCCTTTGCGTATGGTAGTGGAAGTGTTGAAATCGCCAATGTGCTGCAATATCACAACATCAATTACCTGGGGGTAGCGTATGCTGATGAAGGGGTGATGCTCCGTGAAAATAATATCACGATCCCGATCATGGTGATGAACCCTTCCGAAGAAAGTTTTCCGCAACTTCTCCCTTACAATCTGGAGCCCGAAATATATAGCCTTAAAATACTTCAGTCTTTTTTAAATTTTTTAGGTAAAAAACAAACGTGCAGTATCCACATTAAGTTGGATACCGGAATGCATCGGTTGGGTTTTGATGCTGATGACTTGCCCGTGCTTACTGGATTACTCAAAGCACACTCAAACGTAAAAGTTGCGTCAATCTTTAGTCACTTGTCAGGTGCAGATGCCGCTGCGCATGATGGTTTTTCAAAAACACAAGTTGAACAATTCACAAAGCAATCCGATGCGATTGTTGCTGCAATCGGGTATAGACCAATCTTGCATATTCTAAATTCCCCGGGGGCTTTGCGCTTGCCTCAATTTCAATTTGATATGATCCGGTTGGGGATCGGGCTGTACGGAATTGACCCCACTGAAGATGGGTTTGAAGATTTGAAACCTGTTGCTTCATTGAAAACAATACTATCACAAATCAAAACAATCAAAGCCGGGGAAACAGTTGGATACAACCGTATGGGGAAGGCAAAAGATGAAATGAAAATTGGGGTTATTGCAATAGGTTATGCCGATGGTTTTAATCGCGCATTCAGCAATGGCGTTGGAAGTGTTTTGGTCAAAGGTGAACTGGCACCTATCGTTGGAAATGTTTGTATGGATATGTCGATGGTTGACCTTACCGGGATTGACGCATCGGAAGGGGACGAGGTTATCATTTTTGGGGAAGGGATTCCCATACAAGGTGTGGCAAAAAAAATCAATACGATTCCTTACGAAATCCTTACCAATACAAGTGACCGTGTAAAGCGTGTTTTTGTTGCAGAGTCAATTTAGATCAACCGCATCCTAGATTCTTTTTCAAATCGCGTTCAGATATTCCTCCATAATCAAAACCATCAGGTTTAGGGGTTGCTTTCCCGTCCTTCAGCGATTTGGCAATTTTCTTCTTCGCTTTTTCCTTTTCCTTTTTTGATTTCATCTGTTAATAATTTGCTTTAGTGGATATATGCCTGTCCCGTCTTAGCGGGGGAATGGCTGAAATAATCATTTCGGTTGGTGAAAGTATTTACATGGCCATTCATACTTATCTTTCTAAATGTGACCAGACAACACAAACCTGATCCAAATCATTGCACACCAATGCCCAAGCCTATATATTTGTTCTCTTTAAATTTAATCTAAATAAATGAGAAGTGTTGCTCACATGAAGCCTGGGGAAGTGGGGATTGTAGTGGGTTTTTCCGATGATTTTCTTTCTGTAAAGCTCATGGAGATGGGTTGTTTACCCGGGTCAACAATTTCTTTCAATTTTAGAGCCCCACTCGGTGATCCGATCTGTATAAGCGTTTCTGGATATGAGTTAACCTTGCGGGTGGAGGAAGCGGCCACTATTTCTATTCAGTAATGCGCAGCAACCAAAGAAAAAAAATCGCTTTGGTTGGAAACCCCAATTCCGGGAAATCCTCGCTTTTCAACTATCTAACCGGATTAAACCAGAAAATCGGAAACTTTCCCGGTGTTACTGTTGAAAAACGATCGGGGCTATCCACTCTTCCGGATGGTGAATCAGTCGAAATAATCGACCTGCCCGGAATCTACAGCATCTATCCGCGCAGCATGGATGAGCGTATTGTTTCACAAATCCTCCTTGATCACAAAAGTCCGCTGTGCCCAGATCTAGTAGTTGTAATCGCAGATGCAACCAATCTAAAAAGAGGGTTGCTCTTGCTCTCACAAATCATCGACCTGGGGTTTCCTGTTATCCTTGTTTTAAACATGATGGATCAGGTGGCGAAAGCAGGTATTCACTATAACCTACGGGCGCTTTCCTCAAAATTGGGCATTCCTGTTATCCCCATCATCGCCAGAAATGGGATTGGTTTGAATGAACTGAAAAAATCCCTTTCAGAAAAAATATCCCCTGTAAAAGACCCCATTTTCCCGGTCTGGAATGAAACAAAAGATGCCGTTAAAGAAGTGCGTGATAAGCTTAATGTAGATAATGATTATGAAGCCTATCTTTTTTTAGAGCAACCACAATCGGTTTCTTTTCTCGCGAAAGAAGACCTGAGCAAATTGGAAATTATTCGAAAAAACCATGAATTCTTTCCGGGAAAATTTCAAGGTGCAGAAATTGTACAACGCTATGCGTACATACAAGATTTAATTGATGAGGTATTGCTTAAACCTGCCAACCAAAGCTGGAAAAAATATTCACAAAAAATAGATGGGTTTGTCACACATAAAATTTGGGGCTATGTAATTTTTTTAGCCATCCTGTTCCTGATTTTTCAATCGATCTTCGCGTGGGCCACTGTTCCCATGGACCTCATCGATAGTCTTTTCGCCAACCTGAGCCAAAGTCTTTCGCGCCTTTTGCCTGAGGGGCCCATCGCTGCGTTGTTAACCGAAGGCCTTATTCCCGGCATTGGCGGGATTGTAATTTTTGTGCCTCAAATTGCAATACTGTTTGGGTTTATTGCACTGCTGGAAGAGTCTGGCTACATGGCGCGGGTAGTTTTTCTGATGGACAAAATTATGCGCAAGGTTGGATTGAACGGCAAGAGTATTGTGCCCCTGATCTCCGGGGTAGCATGTGCTATCCCGGCCATTATGGCCACTCGCACCATCGATAATTGGAAAGAAAGGTTGATCACGATAATGGTGACACCACTCATGAGTTGCTCTGCAAGGCTTCCCGTCTTCACCATCTTGATCGCACTTATTGTTCCGGATGAAAAAGCACTCGGCTTTTTCAATCTGCAGGGCCTTGCGCTAATGGCCATGTACCTTATCGGTTTTGTTGGTGCTATACTCTCAGCACTTGCAATGAAGTATCTTATTAAAATTAAAGAACGTAGTTTTCTCATCATGGAGTTACCAACCTATCGGTGGCCCAAGTGGTCGAATGTTGGCCTTACGATTTTAGGGAAAACAAAAACGTTTGTCTTCGAGGCCGGAAAAATCATTATTGCCATTTCCATTGTTTTGTGGGTACTGGCAAGTTATGGCCCTGGCGACAACATAGAAAATGCACGGGAAACCGTACTCAGGCAATCCCCAGAACTCCTCACCACCCCCGCTGAATTGGACAACCGCGTATCCGCCTATCAGTTGGAGCATTCGTATGCCGGAATTATCGGAAAGGCAATTGAGCCCGTTATCAAACCCCTTGGATATGATTGGAAAATCGGCATCGCATTGATTACTTCCTTTGCTGCAAGGGAAGTTTTTGTAGGAACAATGGCAACTATTTATAGCATTGGAAGTGCAGGGGAAGATGAAGCCAGTACAATAAAGGACCGGATGCGGGAAGAAATCAATCCCGATACGGGTGGGCCGCGGTTTACCCCTGCTGTAGGCCTTTCACTTTTACTGTTTTATACTTTTGCGATGCAGTGTATGAGCACCATTGCTGTAGTGTACCGCGAAACAAATGGGTGGAAATGGCCGATCATTCAACTCTTTTACATGACCGTATTGGCCTATTTGTCTGCCCTGATCACCTACCAAACCTTAAGCTGATACCAAGAAAGTACTGCCATTATTTTTATAGAAGATGTTGTTTCCACTATCTTTAAAAAAAACACGAAACACATGAGCGCTGATTATCACCTGGGATTATTGCACCTTGTTCACCTGTTGGTAAGTGCTGATGGAGTCATCGACAAAAATGAGATCAAGGCCATTCAAAAATTAAGGGAGATTGAAAACATTTCAGATGAAGTCTTTCATGAATTTGAATCCTCCATCGCCAATAAAAATGAACGGGGGATTTACGAAACCGGAATCAAACTTATCAATGCGTGTACAGAAGAAGAGAAGCTCAAAACATTTGTCGCGCTCTATAAAATGTCAGAAGTCGATGGCCATCTCCATGTTAAAGAGGTTAGGCTTCTTCTTTACTCCATCAAAATGACAGGCGTTGAGTTTGATGATGTTGTAAAGGCGGCAAATACGACACCTCCTATTTAACCGGCTTTAGATTGTTTCAGTATCCTCGTTGGTTAACTTTGCTGCATTAATTGATTAGCGTGAACACATTTAGTCAGAATTTTAAACTTGGAGTATTGGGTGGGGGCCAGCTCGGCAGAATGCTTATACAGGCAGGCATTGATTATAATTTGCCCTTTGCGATTTTAGATCCTGATGAAAACGCACCGTGCTCATCACTTGCCGAGTTCCATCATGGAAGCCTCACGGATTATGATACAGTAATGAAGTTTGGCGCACTGTGCGACATTCTTACAATCGAAATTGAAAATGTAAACACGAACGCATTAAAGGATTTGCAAAAAGCCGGGAAGACGGTTTTTCCCCAACCTGAATTAATTGAACTGATTCAGGATAAACGCATTCAAAAGAAGTTCTATCTCGACAATAACATACCCACGGCAGCCTTTATTTTGACCGAAAATGCCGAAGAAGTAAGAAACAATATTGATTTTTTGCCCGCGGTAAACAAACTTGGCAAAGAAGGATACGATGGGAGGGGCGTTCAAATCCTCAAATCAAAAGAAGATGTTGCAAACGCTTTTGACGCCCCGGGCTTACTTGAAAAACTAATCGACTTTGATAAAGAGATTGCGATCATTGTAGCGCGAAATGCAAACGGGGAGATTGTTTCATACCCAGCCGTGGAAATGATGTTCCATCCGGTCCACAACCTTGTCGAGTATCTGTTCGCGCCTGCAGAAATTTCAATTGGCCTTCAACAAAAAGCAGACAAGATCGCGCGAAGCGTCATTGAAAAATTAGGATTGGTTGGGTTGCTCGCAGTTGAAATGTTCGTGACCAGGGAAGGTGAAGTTTTGGTAAATGAAGTTGCACCGCGTCCCCATAATAGTGGCCATCAAACCATCGAAGCAAATGTAACTTCACAATATGAACAACACTTGCGTGCGATATTGAACCTACCGTTGGGCAACACCGGTATTATTTTACCCAGCGCAATGGTCAACCTTCTTGGCGAAGCGGGCTACAGCGGTGATGCTTTGTATGAAGGATTTGATAAAGTCATCAGCGAAAAAGGTGTACACGTACATCTCTATGGTAAAAAGAAAACAAAACCCTTTCGGAAAATGGGCCATGTCACTATTGTTGATGAAGACATTGATCAACTAAAAAGAAAAGCCAAGTTTGTAAAAGAAACATTAAAAGTAATCGCCTGATCTATGAAGCCACAAGTAGGAATTATTATGGGAAGCCAATCCGATCTTCGCATTATGAAAGCGGCAGCCTTGATACTTGAAGAATTTGAAATCCCTTTTGAATTGACGGTGGTGTCTGCACACAGAACCCCGCTTCGAATGGTTGAGTATGCTACCGCTGCGCGTAAAAGAGGATTAAAAGTAATCATTGCTGGAGCCGGTGGTGCCGCCCACTTACCGGGCATGGTGGCTGCTATTACCTCCCTTCCGGTAATCGGGGTTCCTGTTAAATCATCAAACTCAATTGATGGCTGGGATTCTGTGCTTTCGATATTGCAAATGCCTGCAGGTGTACCCGTGGCGACTGTAGCATTGGATGGTGCAAAGAATGCAGGTATCCTGGCAGCACAAATATTGGGGGCTCATGACAAGCACATCGGTAACAAAATCGATAAATATAAACGATCATTGAAGTCTGCTGTTGAGTCGACCGCTAAAAAAATCGAATCAAAGGGCTGGAAAGACAATTCGCAGTAAGCTATATTACTATGTGAATAAAAAGTCATTAACTTATCTGTCTATAATCTTGTGAAGATGAACTCTGCAAAGAAAGGTTGGCTAAAGGATTATTTGGAATTTCGCAAAGAGTTACACAAAGACCTTGGTGTTAATGGCAATAAAGGTTCCCACCCCGAACATTCATTATACCGCATCATTCAACCTACCGGGTTAATGTATGGCCAGTCGGTTGGCCATCTTGAGCATCCGGATGAACACGTCTGGGACCACCGCGATAAAATGAAAATTTTATTGGCGGAAAGCCTTATTAGCAGTTCGCTTCTTTTTCAGGACAAGCCCGCTTCCACACCGGATGAATTAAGTGATGTGATCATTAAAACACTGGATAACATCGGCCATTTTTACAACAAGATTTTCCCCGAACTATCAACTTCCTCACGCACTATTTTCGGCCGGAAAAAATCAGCATTGGAAGTGGCTGAAAAAATCCTGGATAAACGTATTGAACATACCGAAGAATTCACGAACAACTTCTGGGTTTCTTTTTTCCACAACAGTTTGCTTTTTTTGGATGTTTTCATTTTTGGCCAATGGATCCATACCAATGCTGATAAAATCATTGAGGATTTTTTCCGATTTGAAAGGGATGAGCTTCGCTTTTCAGTATTGAAAGTAATTGCAGTGGCTGCTCATGCAAATGATGAAATCGCTGTTGAGGAAAAAAAACTTTTTGATTTATTTCTCGACAGCACCAATCTCCCGGCAGCGAAAAAAATCGAAGCACATAAAATATTTGAAGAGGGGATCGAGATCGAGTCGATTGACCTGCCGTCAGAAAATTCATGGATACTAAAAAAATTCTTTTTGGAAATGGCAATCCTAACGCTCTGGGCTGATAAAAAAGTGGAGCAAAGTGAGCAGGATTTTTTGAAGCGTTTTTGTGAATACCTGAATTTTAGTGACGAGGATATGGAGAATAGCCTGATCGCCATAGAAGGGTTTGTGCTGGAGCATTGGGGACAGCTTGAGTACCTCCAGGACAAGCAGGACTTTGACAGTGTAAGCGAACAATTTATAAAAAGGGTCGCCCGGATAGCCGAGAAAAACCAAAGCAAACTCGTGCACGGTATTCATGGGCGGACCGAGATCTTAAGCCTGCTGGGAAAGGCGCGATCAAATGAACTTTCAGCTGCTGAAATGGAATTTATGCGCAAAGAATTAATTATAATCTTAAAAACGATTCCAACGTTTGTGATCACTTCCTTGCCCAATCGATTCTTGACATTGCCTATTTTGCTAAAAATCCTACCGAAGGAAATCTTTAAAATGGAAAGGTAATATTTACTCTTTTTCCTTTCGTGGCACCACTACAGAAAGCACAATCGAAAGGAAAAGGGTGGCAATGATAACAGCAAATGAAGCAAACACATTGATGTGTAAATCAAAAATCTCGAGCATCATTTTGGCACCAATAAAGAACAAGATAATGGAGAGGCCTTTTTGCAATAGATAAAAACGATCGATGATCCCGGCCAACAAAAAGAACATGGCGCGCAGTCCCATTACCGCAAAAATATTGGAAGTATAGATCAGAAATTCATTCGTAGTAATTGCAAAAGCAGCAGGAATTGAATCGACAGCAAAAATCAAGTCGGTTGTCTCAATTAAAACTATCACAAGAAATAGCGGTGTAAACATCCACTTTCCGCCTTCCTTTACCATGAAGCGGCCACCCTGGTCTTCTGTGGTTAGTGGCAGGTACTTTTTGCAAAAGCGAAGAATCGGGTTCTTCTCGGGCTCAATCGTTTCGCCACCATCTTCAAAGTAGATTCTGATACCTGAGTAAATCAGGAAGACCCCAGCAATGTATAATAGCCAATGAAAACGGTGGATTGCGTATGCCCCTATAAATATGAAAATTGCACGGAACACAACTGCCCCGATGATCCCCCAAAACAAGATGCGGTGGTAATACAATTCATCTACATTGAAATACTTTAAGATGAGGAGGATTACGAAAATGTTATCAATAGAAAGTGCCTTTTCTGTAAGGTATGCAGAGAAATATGAAACCGCATTCTCACTACTGGTTTCACCCGAAGGGTCGTCAAAAAAGTAAATCAGGATCCCATATCCCACGGAAATCATCACCCAAAAAATCGACTGATATAAGGCAGATTTGGTGGTGATCCTATGGGAGGATTTGTTAAAAAAACCAAGGTCTAAAATTAAAAAAAGACCAATGACGATTCCAAAGACGCCAAAAAGTATAGTCTCCCGATCATTGTCAAATATTGAAAAGGAAAGTATGTCAGCTAAGTATTGCAAAGGAAGTCTTTAAGTAAATAGGCTAAAAGATAAAAAAATGTGTTTTTGACGGTGTGCAATCTTCAAATCTAAGCAATATAATTGTTCCCCAAAATGGGCAAAAAAAAATAAAATGATAAGTCAGCAAAGATACCCAACCGCAAGAGACTGCCATATCTACTCATGCAAAGGAATTCTTTTGCGGGGCGATCTGGCGTTATTGCTTATTGCGCGGAAATGACTTGTATCAGATATTTCAAAATGGGCAGGCCGAGCAAAAATACAGTAAGGCCCCCAGCCAATTGTAACACGCCACCTATGCAGCGCACATCAACTTTCCACTACTTGGAACAATAAACCCCCGCACTATAAAAAGGTAATCCTTTAATTTAGACCAGGGTATGGTTCCGGGTCATCAGAAAAAAATGACATTAAAGATCGAAAAGAAGATTGGTCAATAAAAATTTAGGAACAGTGCCTGCATACCCCCTGGATCAAAACGCTCGTGTCCTTTGAAGCATACCCCTTGGGCAACCGAATTGCAGGTACCGAAATATTAAGGCAATTGGTTTGGCCACACTTTAAGCATTTGAAATGCACGTGATCGTGGCGGTGGTTTGCCGGCGAGCACGCCTCACTGCAAAGCGCATACTTCATCACCCCCTTATCGTCAGGCACCTGGTGTATGAGCCCCTTTTTCAGAAAGGTTTTCAAGGTCCGATAAACCGTAATCCTATCCAGGGAACCCTTGATTTCTTTGTCAATATCCGTATGGGAAATTGCAAACTCCCGCTCCATAAAAAGGCCCAAAATAAACTGGCGCACAGGGGTCACGCGCAGTTTAAATTTATTCAAGATCGTGTGTACCTCTCTCACCTGGGATCAATCGTAATCAACAATACCCTGGACAACATATACTACCGAGTCCCCAAATATCATTTTTTGCCCTCCCTCAATTCGATACCGGCTTAACATCAATTCCCCTTGAAAATCCTGAAACTCCATTGTCAGGTTTCGTGTACTTGAAAAAATGGAATTTGATTCGCGATAAGTGGCCTCCAGTTTTCTAACCCTATCATGCCTTCCCTGAAAAAACAGTTTCAAAGAACGAATAGGAAATTGCTCATCCGTTGAAATGGAAAGGATCGCAAGGTTGCTGTTGGGGTCGGGCAGGTTGTCTTCAACTTTATATTTGCCTGCATAAACCGGACTGTTGACCAGGTGTATTTTCCGAAACACATCCAGTTCGCGCACCCATGAAGTTGAGTCTTTCTGTTCCAAAACAGAACTTTCAACACTGGTGCCAATCCCCGCTTCCTTTATCAACCTTGGCTTTTGATTTGACAATCGTTCAATTTGCGCGTCAAGCAAGCTTTCAATCGCAACCAGTTCCTCTGTTGCCTTCATAGGCTGGTTACAGGAAGAGGAAACTGCCACAAAAAAAAGTAGTTGGAAAATTTTTTTATAAAAGCACATCACCGGTCATTTCAGGTGGAACTGCGATTCCCATCAGCGTTAAAATCGTGGGTGACAAATCGCCAAGCTTCCCGTTTCTTAAATTCAAGTTTAGTTCTTTATCAACAAGGAAGCATGGCACAAGGTTGGTTGTGTGGGCTGTGTTTGGAGATCCATCTTCGTTGATCATCATGTCGGCATTGCCATGGTCTGCAATGATTATACTGGTATATCCGTTTTCAAGCGCAACATTGGTGACTGCCTCCGCACAGGCATCAACAGTTTCGCAGGCTTTTACGGCAGCTTCAAAAACACCTGTATGCCCCACCATATCCGGATTGGCAAAATTCAAGCAAATGAAATCCACTTCCCCTTTTTTCAATTCAGGAATAATCGCATCCCGAATATCTGCAGCGCTCATCTCTGGCTGAAGATCATAAGTGGCAACCTTTGGTGACGGACAAAGTATTCTTGATTCCCCCGGAAACACATCTTCCCTTCCCCCTGAAAAAAAGAAGGTAACATGCGGGTATTTCTCTGTCTCCGCTATTCGAATTTGTTTCTTGTTTTTATTCGCCAAAACTTCGCCAATGGTGTTCCGTAAATTGTCCTTCTCAAAAACAACTCCTACATTTTTAAAAGAGTCATCATAGGAGGTAAGTGTTATATAATGCAGGTTCAACTTCGTCATTCCAAATTCCGGGAAGTCTTGTTGGGTAAGCGCTTCGGTAATTTGCCTTCCGCGGTCGGTGCGGAAATTGAAACAGATTACTACATCCCCATCTTGAATGGTTGCTACAGGTTTTCCAACTGCATCCACTTTTATGAGTGGCATGATGAATTCATCCGTAACATTTTTCCCGTAAGATGTTTTTACTCCTTCCAACAAATCAAGACATGGTTTTCCTTCACCTTTCACCAGTAAATCATACGCCAACTTCACACGCTCCCAACGTTTGTCGCGGTCCATTGCATAATACCTGCCCACCACCGATGCAATCTCACCCCCGGTTGTGGTAAGGTGGTCTTGTAATAGCTGTAGGTTCACCAAGCCGGATTTCGGATCGGTGTCCCGTCCATCCGTAAAAGCGTGGACGAAAAATTTGCCTACACCCTGGTTTTTCGCATTGGTCAAAAGTCCTTTTAAATGGTTGATGTGGGAATGCACACCTCCATCGGATAACAATCCAATAAAGTGGACAGGCTTGTTCTTAATCCTGGCATAGCGAAAAGCATTTACCAACACCGGGTTTTCATCCAGGGTCTTTTCATCAACAGCTTTATTTATTTTAACAAGGTCTTGGTAAACCACCCTGCCAGCGCCAATGTTCATGTGGCCAACTTCTGAATTTCCCATTTGACCTTCCGGCAGCCCGACAGCCAATCCGGAAGCTTCCAGCCTGGAATTTGGATATCGGCTATAAAGCGAATCCACAAAAGGGGTGTTTGCGGCATCTATTGCTGAAACTTTCTTGTTTTTAGCAATTCCCCATCCATCCAAAATCATTAAAAGCACTTTCTTGTCCATATCCTTGAATTAGGCACCAAATATAGCCAGTAAAGACTTATTTTAGCGACTTTACCGACATTGTGGAAGGATAGGATGCTAATCCCGGCATCTCAATAAAGAATCATCGATTCATTTCATTATCTTTCTGTTGTGGCATAATTTTGGACAAAAAACAAGCGCAATGATAAAAGCCAGGTACTACTTAATTTCAGTCGTTTGTCTTTTTGGATCTGCTCAATTTTCCTTTGGGCAGGCCGATATTATCAATAACGTTAAGGAAACGATAAAGGCAGGAAGTGCAAAAGAGTTGGCCAATTACCTCAATCAAACCGTTGATATCATGATTGACGAAAAACTTGAATCGTATAGCAAGGCCCAGGCAGAATTTGTATTGCGCGATTTTTTTAAAGCCCACGTTCCTACAGAATTCACCATTATACACCAGGGTTCTTCAAAGGGAGGCCAGCCCTATTCCATAGGACAGTACAAAAGCGAAACAGAAACTTTTCGTGTTTTCATTAAAATCAAAACCGTGGGAAAGCAGCAGTTGGTCCATGAAATTCGATTTGCCAAAGAGTAATGTTTATTTGTAACCTTGCAGGGTGAAACCTGCATACATTACACCTGCATTTCTGAATCATTTTATTACCTCCGCTTTCGCGGAAGACATTGGTGATGGTGACCACTCAACCCTTGCTTCCATTCCGGAAACGGCAACAAGCCGGGCACAATTGATCATAAAAGATGAGGGCATTTTGGCCGGGGCCGAACTTGCCGAACTTATTTTCAAACACTTTGATCCAACCCTTGTTTTTAACCCATTCATAGCAGACGGTTCTAAAATCAAAAAGGGGGAAATCGCCTTTACGATAGCGGGCCCGGCACGATCAATTCTCACGTGTGAGCGTTTGGTCTTGAACTGTATGCAACGGATGAGCGGCATCGCCACCTACACGCATTTCCTGAATACACTAATTTCCGGCTCACCGGCCAGGCTGCTCGATACCCGTAAAACAACCCCCAATTTCCGATTGCTGGAAAAATGGGCTGTCGTAATTGGTGGCGGACAAAACCATAGGATCGGCCTGTATGATATGATTATGTTGAAGGACAACCATATTGATATGGCGGGGGGAATTTCAAGGGCAATCTTTCAGACAAAAGAGTATCTTCGCGAAAAAAATAAAAACCTAAAAATAGAAATTGAAGTCCGTACACTTGCTGAGCTAAAAGAAGTGCTGGAAGTTGGGGGTGTTGACAATGTCTTGCTTGACAATATGGATGTTCCTACCCTGACCGAAGCCGTTTCACGTATAGATAAAAGATTTATGACTGAAGCTAGCGGAGGAATAACCGAAAAAACAATTGCAGAAATTGCGAAAACCGGAGTGGATTATATTTCTGTTGGGGCATTGACCCATTCGTACAAGAGTTTAGATTTGAGTTTAAAAGAGTATTAGCATATCATGAACGTAAAGACAAAAAACTACAAGCTGGAAAAGAAGACCTATATCAAATTAGCGTTTAACAACATCCTTAAAAAGCAATGGTGGATGGCTGCCCTTGGTTTTGTAGTGATCTGCTCCGGATATTTTTGGGTAGCAAGCATCTGGTGGTTTATCTCGGCAGCACTAGCCCTTGGATTGTTCCTTCTTTTTTGGTGGGTACAATTCTATGGTGTAACCCAATTGGAGCAAGGCAAAATGTTGTTCGAACGGTTTTCGTATGAAATCAACAGCCAGCAAATTTTAATGAAGATCAACCCGCGGGAAGGGATGCCAATGAAATGGGACCAAATCAAAAGCGCATCTGCCGGAAAAGATTTTTATCTATTGGTCGTAAACAAAGCCCAGTTTATCCACCTTCCATTCAAGATTTTCAATTCTGACAATGAACGAAAATTTGTAGGCAGTATTCTTAAAAACAAGGGGCTGCTGAAATAAGAAAAGCCCTTAACGAAACGTGGACAAGAAGCCAGTCAAATTAACCCCTTCGCAAGCAAAAGAAAAGATTTATAATTTTTGTGCATACCAGGAGCGGTCACATCAAGAAGTAAAAAACAAACTCTATGGATATGGTTTGTTTCGCGATGATGTAGAAGAATTGCTTACCCACCTCATTACCGAAGGCTTTCTTAATGAAGAACGTTTTGCGAAATCTTTTGCCGGGGGCAAGTTCAGGATAAAAGAATGGGGCCGTTTAAAAATCATCAACACGCTGGAATCAAAAGGTGTTACCTCCAATTGTATACGGATTGGAATGCGGGAAATAGATGAGGCGGATTACCTGGAAACCTTGAGAAATATCCTAAAGAAAAAATTGGAAAGCATTGAAAACGAAAACCGTTTTGTTCTCCGCGACAAAGTTGGCCGCTATGCCATATCGCGGGGATACGAGCCCGAACTGGTTTGGCAGGAAATAAAGGTTCTTCTTCCCTAATCAAAAATTGTATTCGTATCCGGAAATAAGCCATTACAAAAGATTATCTGATAATCCATAATCATACCCTTGGCTAAGATTTAAGAATACTTCAATGCTGGCATCTATTCGCTTGTGCGTTATCTTATGTAAGTTGAAAACGAATCAGGTCATTTGTTTTCTTTTGTGCCAATCGATTGATCCCCCCTTCTGTCAATTGTAAAATTCGAGGATAGCCTCCTGTGGTTTGGCAATCCCGCATTAACACAATCGGATGGCCGAATGGTGTTAACTGTACTGTGCCCGGAATAGTGATAGCGGTAAGCATATCGAACCCCTTTTCAATTTTAAAAAGTGCCCCTTCAAGTTGATACCCCATCCTGTTGTTTGCGGAACCAACTTTGAAATCTTTTTCAAAAAGCAATGCTTGTTGGTCCGTTGACAACCATTCGAATTCGGGGCCTCTTTGAACCTCAATCTGAATTGAAGCAAGATGGTCTTCATCAATCTTTACACTTGCGTGGATTTCACTTTGATGTCTTTGTCCACTGATATTTATTGACATCCCAGTTTTCAAAATATTATTGTCGGAAATGCCCGGATAATAAGAACAGCTCTCCAAAATCTTTTCACATTCGAAACCACCTTTTACTGCAAGGTAGCTTCGGCAACCGGAGATCAACTTGCCAAACGATAATTGATCCCCTCCTTTCACAGCTATGGCTTTGTTGCGATCAACAGCTTTACCATTGATCGTTGGTGACATATCAGCACCTGTCAATGAAATCAAAGTGGAGCAATTAAATTTTAGCGTTGGGCCTTGTAAACTGAATTCAAAAACGGGCGTATCTTCAGGATTATCCAAAAGCATATTTGCCAATCCTGCGCTATATGCATCCATCGCCCCCGAAAGGGGCACACCGAATTTTCGATATCTTCTTCTTCCGCGATCCTGAAAAGTAGAAAGCAATCCTGGGGATAAAACCTCTATCGAATTCATTTGCTCAATGCATTTAGGACAAAACCGCCCGACCTCATTTTCCCCTTCAACAAACCATGTTCTTCTTTTGAAACCGGAACAAACTTGATTTTATCCCCCGCGTGTATTTTGGTTGGTGGGTCTTTTCTTGCATCAAACAATGGTATAGGACAATTGCCAATAATGTTCCACCCACCCGGGCTTTCCTGTGGATAGATTCCTGTTTGATATCCACCAATTGCTACAGCGCCTTTTAATATTTTTGGTCGCGGGGTTTCCTTTCGTGGTATGAAAAGTTTTTCAGGGAGTGCCCCCAGGTATAAAAAGCCGGGCAAAAAACCTGTGAAATAAACGGTGTATGTATTCCCTGAATGAAGTTTTATTAATTCATCCATGGTTAATTTTTTCGCCTTTGAAATTGCCCCTAGGTCAATTCCAAAACACGGATCATAACACACCGGCATTTCCCAAACATTTCCCGAATGCGAATCAACGATTTGTTCACCATTCCTAAGTTGCTTGATGCTCTCCAACAACTTCGTAAATGAAATGATTTCAGGATTGAAAAAAACCGCCAGCGAATTATAGGTGTTTAATGTCCCCTCAATTTTTTCAGAAAGTGTACGTTCAATTATTTTTTGAAAAGAAAGTATATCGAAAAGAATTTCTTCATCGATTTTGGAGGGCCATTCAATCAAAAGGGCTTCTTCTCCAAAGGGTTTATATGTTACCGTAAACTTTTTCAACTATGGTAATTCAATTCCTGCTTCATTCAACTTCAATCGCAATGCTTTAACAATTGTGACTGCATTGGGATTATCACCGTGTATACAGACCGTGTCCGCTTTAATGGATTGATGGTTTCCACTAATCGTTTTAACGGTGCCTTCCCTTATCATTTGCAACACATGCAACGCAATCTGATTGGGGCCTTGTAATATCGCATGTTTCCCCGTACGGGATACCAGTGTTAAATCATCGTTATAATTTCGGTCTGCAAAAACTTCAAAATGAACTTGTATCCCTTCGGATTTTGCGATGTTCGAGATAACCGATCCAAAGGGGGCATATAAAATAATTAAAGTAAACTCTTTCAAAACATTTACAATGGTTCGCGCAATATCTTCCCGTGTCGCTGCCATGGTATACAATGCGCCATGTGGTTTTACATGATGAAGTTTTGAACCTTCATTTTCAACACTATTTTTTATACGTGTTATCTGATCGGTTATAGTCTTCTTTAGTTCTTCTTCGGGGATTTCCATCGGAAGCCTTCCGAAATGCTGACGGTCTGGAAAAGAAGGATGGGCACCAATCTTCACCTTGTTTTGCAATGCAAGAACTACGGTTCTTTGAATTGTTTCTTCATCCCCTGCATGCGCACCGCAGGCAATATTGCATGAACTCAGGTACGGCATGAGCAGTGCATCATTGCCCGCACCTTCCCCCAGGTCTGCATTTAAATCAATTGTCATAATCAGATGTTAGTAGCAAGACATTAGACAAAACTTTTAAAATTAAAATTTCCTCTCATATATCCTGATACTCATGTCTTGTGTCTTGTGTCTAATTCAATACAGCTCCTGATTCATTAACAACAAACGTTGTTGTTTTACCCTGTACCCAGGCATAATTTGGATGCTCATGGCCAAAGGGAAGATCGAATGCCACCGGGATTTCAGCGGATAGTTTGCTCAATACAATCTCCTCAATCGTTTCTTCAAAAGGTAAGCCCGGGTCGCCAATCTCTGTCATTTGCCCGATGCCCAATCCGGCCAGGCGATCGAATTTACCAGCACGTTTCAATTGCATCAACATCCGGTCGACTTTATAACGGGGCTCATCAATTTCTTCAATCAGCAATATTTTATTTTCTGTATCGATCTCATTTTTTGTCCCTAAAGAATCAACTAACAAGGAAAGGTTTCCACCAATCAATGGGGCTGCTGCGTTGCCCATTCTGTTTTGGGTATTTGGAAAGGCTGTCATTTCAGCCTGCTCCCCAAAAAGAATTTTGCGCAAGCTTTCAATTGAACCATGTGCCCTTTTTTTTGAAAATTGAATGGGCATTGCCCCGTGAATAGAATTGATGCCCATGCGCGCGCACGCTAAATGAAAGCACGTAATGTCGCTAAACCCAACAATCCACTTCGGGCCTGCTTTGAATTTTGTGAAATCAAGTTGATCGATTATGCGGCTGCTCCCATATCCACCGCGCGCACAAATTATCGCCTTCGCCTCAGGGTCATCCAATGCACATTGGAAATCCGCCACACGCTCATCATCTGTTCCGGCCAAATACGAATGGTGCGTGCTGAAAATATTTTTACCGGGTTCAACTTTCAATCCCCACGTATTAAAAACCGAAATGGATTCCTCAATATCAATCTCAGAAACTTTACGGCCCGGTGCTACCAAACAAATTTTATCTCCAGCGGTAAGGTGTGCGATCATACCATCAATATCCATAAATTAACAAAAACAAAAAAAGCCTCCACTCAAAGAGCAGAGGCTTTCCAATATTTTTGTTTAAAATTAATTCTTTGGCTTTTCAGGGGCTGGTGGTGTAATGCCCATTTTCTTTAATACTAAATCGGATACATCCATTTTCTCGTCCCCAAACAGGATTACATCCAACCCACCGATTTGCTGGTTAAGGATCAACGTGAAGCCATTCTCTTTTGCTACATCTTCAATCCCCTTTCCAACTTTTGAATACACCGGTTCCATCAACTGTGTTTGCTTTTGCTGGATGGTGGTTTGGGCATCTTGCTGTAGTTTTTCAATGTTGGCGCGTTTCTGTTCCAGCTCCTTTTCAGTGTTGGCACGAATAGCAGGAAGCATGTTGTTCATGTTGGCCTGATAATCGGCCAATAAAGTTTGGAACTCTTTTACTTTATTGTCCAACTGGTTTTTCAATTGGTTTTGAACAGACTGTAACTCTGCATCAATTTGTTTTGCCTCCGGCATTTGGCTGAAGATATAGTCAACATCTGCAAACCCTATTTTTGATTCCTGAGCCTGTGCACTTATGGCAGCTACTGCAAAAACCATTAAAAAAAACATTTTTCTCATCACTCTTCTATTTTAGTTTTTAATTACATCATTTGGGTCACCAAGCCCTAGTTCATCCAATACGAAATCGGTGTAGTCGAATCGCGGATTGGTATATATCATCACCAATTGACTTGCTTTGTCAAAGACAATATCCAGGTTGTTTTTCTTGGCCACTCTTTCAACAGCCTCCCAGACTTTATCTTGCACAGGCTTTATTAGTTCTTGTTTTTTTAAAAACAACAGTCCATCAAAACCAAACACTTTCTTTTGGTACTCTTTCAACTTTGTTTCTTCTGTACGTATCGCCTCCATCCGTTCCTTTTTCATTGCTTCGGTAAGCAATACCTGTTCAGCCTGCAACGCACTGTAAAGCGATTCGATCTTGGCGGCCATTTCCTGCACATCCATTTCCCACGCCTTTGAAAGCTGGTTGATCTCATCCTTTGCCTTCGCATATTCCGGCATCTTGTTCAACACATAATCTGTGTCTATATACCCGAACCGCTGAGCATTGACAAAAGTCAGGCCGAAAATGAGAAAAAAAAATGTAAATAAAGAAAACCTCATAATTATCTAAGCTGCTGACCGATTGTAAAATGGAATTGAGATCCACTAATATCACGCGAGTAAGGCAGCCTATCAAAACCATACGCCCAGTTTAGACCTATTAAACCAAACGCAGGCATAAATATACGGGCTCCAAACCCAGCGGATTTATACAGGTTAAACGGATTAAAGTCCTGATAATTATTCCAGTTGTTTCCAGCCTCTGTAAAAACGAACCCATAAATAGTGGCTGCGTTTCCAGTGGTTACAGGGTAGCGTAACTCCAACCCGAATTTATTATATACTATTCCGCCTTCAATCAGGTTTGGATTGTACCCACCCACTTGCTGTCCATAATTTGGAGGTGTGATGGCGTTGTTATCATATCCACGTAAGCCGATGACCTCTTGCCCAAGCAAGAAGGAATTAAACCCACCGGCCAGTCCATCCCCACCGAGGAAGAACCTTTCAAAAGGACCGATTCCAATTTTATCTGTATAGGATCCAATAAACCCAAAATGTGCTTTAGCTTCAATCACCAATTTCTTTTTACTGTCTAGCGGCAAATAGAACTTCGAATCAAACATCCATTTGTGATACTCTTGCCACAAATACTTTTGCGAATTGGGAACATCATTGTAATCCATGTCATTCCAAACGGAGAATGGAGGCGTCAACGTAGCACTCAATGAAAGTGTTGATCCTGAAGCCGGGTACATCGGATTGTCAATGCTATTCCTTGAAAGTGTTGCATTAAATGTTACACTGTTTGAAGGGCCATCTGAAAACCCTAACCCGGATTGCCAATTGTCAAGTTCATACCGAAGATAAGCAAGGGAATTGGTGAGTGTAAAATAATTGTCCGGCCACTCCAATCGATTTCCCAATCCTACCGAAATGCTATGTACTTTCAATGAGGAACTAAAATTGGTAGGATCACGGAAATCGAAAGCCTGACGTTGAATGGATGTGCTATAGCTTATCGATAATGATTGTGGCTTACGTCCTCCCAACCACGGCTCACTAAAGGAGAAGCTATAACTCTGGAATGAACGTCCATTGGCCTGCATCCGCAATGACAATCGTTGGCCATCACCAACGGGTAGCGGCTTCCATTTCTTAAAGTGCGGGATATTCCGTGCTGAAAAATTGTTAAAAGTCAAACCTAGTGTACCAACAAAACCGTAGAATCCACCCCAACCTCCAGACAGTTCGATTTGGTCATTGGATTGTTCCTCCAGTTGCCATTCAACATCAACCGTTCCGTTTGACGGATTAGGTTTTAAATCCGGGTTAATGGTTTGCGGATTAAAAAATCCCAACTGCCCAAGTTGTTGTTGCGTGCGAATAATATCTGTTCGGCTGAATTTCCTTCCAGGCACCGTGCTCAATTCACGTCTTACCACATGGTCGCTGGTGCGGTCGTTGCCTGTAAAGGTAACTGCATTGATCGTGGCCTGATCGCCCTCGAAAATCCTCATCTCTACGTCAATTGAATCCCCTGACACAGCAATTTCAATCGGGTTTACACGGAAAAACAGATACCCGTCATCCATGTATAAGCCATTAATGTCCGGACCCTTTGGATTGAACGTTATTTTCTGTTGTAGTAATTCATTATTATAAATATCGCCTCGCTTAATTCCGAGTATTGCGTTTAGTGTTCGGTCATTATGAATATAGTTTCCGGTCCAGATGATATCGCGGAAGTAATACTTTGGTCCTTCATGTATGGAAAAGCGCAGGTCAATGTTCTTGTCATCGTAGCGGTAAAAAGTATCCGTTAAAATTTCTGCATCACGATATCCTTTCGAATTGTAATATGCAATCACAGCATCCTTGTCAGCTTCATATTCTGATTTAATAAATTTCGTGCTGGCAAAAACATTAAGCTTGATGTTATCGTCCATAAAATTTTTGACATCTTCCCAGGAGGTCTTGAATGTATTGGAGAAAAAACCATTTCTTTTCACGTGAACGGCTTCGTCAATGATTGCCCTGTGCAGCGTGATCCGGGGATGCTCATTTGTTTTCTTCATCCGCATTTTCAACACGGTTTGGGAAACCTCTGAATTTCCCTCAAAGTACATCTTGTTGATTTTTACTTTCGATTTTGGTTGCACATTGATCCGCAACCGGATATCGGACCTGCCAGTATCGGATTCCTGGACAACTTTTACTTCCGTGAAAAGAAAACCCTTACTGACAAAATGTTTCTTCACACCTAATTCCGTATTTCTGATCAGGGCATCATTTACGATTTTACCCCGGATAAGGCTAAGGTCTTCTTTTAAGGCAGTTTCTTGCGACTTGGATATTCCTGTAAAATAGAATGATTGCAAGCGTGGTCGTTCCGCCAGTTGCAATAACAGGAATACATTATCACCTTCAATTTTTGAGACCGCTATACTTGCATCCCCTATCAGGCCATGTTTCCAAAGTTTGCGGATTGCCCCGGTAATCTCATCTCCGGGAATTTTGATTTTATCACCAATCTTAAGTCCTGTCAGGGAAATCATTGCATTTTTATCCAGGACATTTAGCCCTGTAATTTCGATCCCACCAATAAAGTATTCCTGGGGATTGGCATAATTTAGTGCTTTGCCGGATGTAGGTGTTGTTCCTGTCTTGCCCCTTGAACGATTAAATTGTCCAAAAGCTTGTCCCGCCACTATCACACAAATCAAAAACAGTACAATCCTCTTCATTTAATTTATTGGATTCAATTGTTCACTAGTCTTACCAAACCTTCTTTCACGCTGCTGAAATGATATAATTGCTTCATGCAAATGTTCCTTTCGGAAGTCTGGCCACAACGTAGGTGTAATGTAAAGCTCTGTATATGCCACCTGCCATAAAAGAAAATTGCTTAGGCGCATTTCCCCGCTAGTCCTGATCAACAGCTCCGGATCTGGGATGTTGGCGGTCTGCAAATAGTTCTTAAAAAGATCTTCATTTATTGCCGCTGATTTAAGGTTGCCATTTTTTACCTCCTCTGCAATGTGCTTAACAGCATTTATAATTTCTGACCTTCCGCTGTAGCTCAGCGCCATTATCAGTGTCAAACCTGTATTGTCCTTGGTCTGGTCTATTGCCCAGGCCAGGTTTTCCTGACATTCTTTTGGCAGCGAGGTGGTGTCACCGATGGTCAATAACCTCACCTCATTTTTTTGAAGTGTACTAATCTCATCACGAAGGGTTTGCACCAAAAGTTCCATCAAACTATCCACCTCTTTTTTCGGACGCGCCCAATTCTCGGTGGAGAAAGCATACAGGGTCAGGTATTTGATTCCTATTTCCCCACATCCTTCTGTCACCTCGCGCACAGCTTGAATTGCATTCCTATGTCCAAAAATCCGCATTGCCCCCTTCTTCTTGGCCCATCTTCCGTTTCCGTCCATTATTACGGCAACATGATTGGGCAAGTTATTAAAGTCAATATGGTCTTTAAATGTAGACAAGGGGTGCAAAATTAGGGTATTTTCTGTGAATCCATTAAAATTTTTACGGAATCCATTTGAAGCGGTGTGTTACCACAGGTTACTTACTTATAGGGATTGGTGGGGCAAGGTATTGTATAGAATGTACGTGTAAGGGTAATCCCTAAAAAATAATAAGTGTCATTGTCGAGTGGGTTTCCATATTGGTAATTCTTGTTGGTCAAATCCCCATCAGAAACATTGTCGAGGTAGTCGAATGAAGTCTTTCTTGCACCTATCTCCACTGCCATATACCACTTCGGGTTCAGAACGTATTTAAACCCCACTCCAAACGGTATAGCCAATTGTACGTTACTGTATTCTGCTGCTTTGTTTTGGGTTCCGGAGATTCCGAAAAGGCCCAATCCACCAAACAAATATGGGGTGAACCGGATCATCCTTTTGGAATCGCGCCAATCGAGAAAATGATATTCAAATGTTGTGGCCGCTTCAAACAAAAACAAATCGAAAGATGCTTGCCTTTCATCAGCAAACGCATCAACAGGCCTGTTGTCATTTGCGCCAATCTGGCCCGCGACCAGTGAGGCTTTAAAGCTTATGGCGTTGTTAAAGTTTGACCGATAAAAAACAGTAGCTGCGGGTTTGGAGTACGCAAAATTATAATTTCGAACCAAGTCACCGGTATAATTCAAAGTTCCAAGGCCAAAGCCAACTTCAGAGCGTTGTGCAAACCCCGCGTGAAATAGCGAAAAGAATAACAAGCACAGCCCGATTCTTTTGGAAGTCATTATCTAAACTTAGCGCGGTGGAAGGATTTACCGATGATGTATGTAAGCCTAAAGGTTGTTACCATAAATATATCTTTGTTGTCTTTGTTTCCCCTTACGTTAGACGAATGCTCATCACCATAGCCACGGATAACCGTATAGCCGGAAGCTGCCACATACGTGTTTGCGAGAATCTCATCTACCCCTGCGCTTATTGGGGGCGACAACTCTCCCGATCTGTATGACATTGCCCGGGCCAATTCACTGTTCAGTCTGGAAAGATCAACGTAGTTTCGGCTCACATCGTCTATGTAGTCCGTAAAAAGATACCGAAAGCCAATTTCTGCTTCAAAATCCATTACTTCATTGATCCTGAAGCGAACACCTGCCCCAAATGGGATTGCGATCTGGATAGGACTATATTTTCTTATTCCGCTGTTTGCATCTGTAGGCGCAAGGTTGGCGTGCTGTCCTTCAGTGCCCAATGGACGCAAATTTACCCACTGCCCTGCTGCTGAAAGGGGCTGGCCATTCAGATCGGTATCGGGGGCTTTTGCTTGTGGGTTGTGATGGAATACTGCCAGCCCAATAAATCCATAAGGGGTTCCTTTTACCCGGCTGATATAGGTAGATTCATTTTTATACACATCAAAAACGCCAACCACTGAAAGTTCCTGGATATGATTCCTGAAACTTAAATTCCTGACATACCTGCTCTTTGCATTTGGATCGTTTGGATCGGCCGAATTGGTATCGGAACCACGTAATGTACCAAACATTGCGTTTGCCTTGACAGAATAGCGTGGTCCAATCCGATGTGCAAATGATAGTCCTATGGCGGGCCTTGTAAAAGAAATATCGGTACTGAATGAGTGTGGTTTGGGCGCAAGATCCCCAAAGTAATTAAGTGCACTTAACGACAATCCGAGGGTATTGTATTTTTTCTGCTTGTTGAAAGTGTTTTTCTTGCCTCGAAAACTTGAAATCTTCCTATTGTTCTTTTTGATATTCCGCCTGTTCATTTGGGCAAATGCATCTTCGGCAGAGGCTAAAAGTATAACTGCGACTAAAAAGAATAGGATTTTCCTCATCACTGTAAGAAATTAAAAATCAGAGAACTACAAAGGTAGCAAATTATTAGTTTCTAATATCAAGTCCCCAGTTCAACTTTTGCCTTAGTGTTTTGAAATAGTGCTGTCCTTTTAATTGAACCAGGTTCACTTTGAACTTCGCTTTAACAATTTTTAGTGTTACTGAAGAATCAACCGTGGCAATCCGGGAGTCCAGTGAAACCAAAAATTTTTTGCTCCTGCCTTCTACCTGAAATGAGATTGCAGAAGTATCTGAAACCACAATGGGGCGAACTGTTAAATTGTGGGGGCTAACGGGGGTGATCACAAAATTTCCTGACTTTGGAAAAACCAAGGGGCCACCACAGCTCAATGAATATCCGGTTGACCCCGTGGGGGTTGAAACAATGATTCCATCAGACCAGTATGAGTTCAGGAATTCACCATCTATGAAGGTGTGTACGGTAATCATTGAACTGGTGTCTTTCTTTACCACGGTAAAATCGTTCAACGCAAAGTTGAGGTCCCCAAAAAGGGAACGATCGGTTTCGAGTTGCAGCAGGTCACGCTTATCAAGTTTAAAATTCTTATCAAAGAGTTCTGCCATGGAGCGTTCCATTTCCTCCATACTAATGGTGGCCAGAAACCCAAGGCGGCCTGTGTTTATCCCCAGTATGGGAACACCCGTTTTACCAATTTGTGTCACAGAATCCAACATGGTTCCATCACCACCAATACTTAACATCACATCCAGCTTTTCCAGGCTTTCCCCCGGTTCATACACATCAAGTTTGAATTTCCCAAAAGCCGGGTTCTTTAAATTCTTATAGAACTTTGAAGAAACAACAACGGTGGCTTTTTGGGATTTAAGTATTGAGAATAGATCCAGCACAAAAGGAAGGGAATGCTTCGAAAACTCCTTACCATGGATTCCAATATTCATTATTCTGGCAGATTACTTTGCTCAATTAAATATTAAGGTACCGAAACAACATATCAAGCCTTTCCTTTTCGCTTCCTTGAATAGCAGCTTCCTGGTAGCGGCCCACTACCCTATAGCCAAAGCGTTCAAGGGTTGCCACAATTCGGGAAAGGTCCAGTTCGCTGATTTTTAAATTGACCCTGATCTTACCAAGGTCGTACGGATCTTCTTTCACGATACAACTTAAAATCTTGGCATTGTTTTCCTCGATCAGCCTACTGATTTGCGCCAGGGAATAATCTTTTAAATCCATCGACAAGACCAGAATCCCTCCGGGCTGTTGTACGGCCGCACTCTGCGCAAAAGATGCTATCGTGTCTTGCAGGGTGATCACACCTTCATAAGAAAAGTCCTCATTCAATACCGCGACAAGTTGCAGTTTGTGGTCGGCCGCGACTTTCAGTATATCATAAAAATGGGTTTGTTTTCGCACGTAGCATTTTTCCCCAACCAATTCAAAATCACTGAGCAGTTTGTCAACGTTGTTGTCTTCCAGTATTATATCTTCAGAAATAAAACCGAGCAGTTTTCCGTTTTCCAGAACGGGCATCTGGTTGCAGCGGAATTCCTCCATCCACACAATTGCTTTATGCGCATCGTCCGTGGATTTCAACGGGGGAATCATGTGGTTTATCAAATCTTCCGCTATCACAATATCGTTTTTGTTTGCAACTATGGCTTGTTCAGATAACTTTCTACAATCTCATTAAATTTTTCGGGATGCTCCATCATTGGTGCATGTGAGCACTTATCAATAAAATATAATTCAGAATTAGGGATCAGGCGGTTGAATTCATGCGCCACGATGGGCGGTGTTATCGTATCGTTCAATCCCCATACCAACAACGTTGGGGTCTTTATCCGGGTGATATCATCTGCCAAATTATTGCGCTGTGCCGACTTGGCAATGGCAACAATGCGCAAACACTTTGGAATGCTTCGGGTAGTATCAAATACTTCATCGACCAACTCCTTTGTTGCTACATTGGGGTCATAAAATGTATATGCAACCCGCTCCTTTATATATTCATAGTTTCCGCGCTTTGGATAAGACCCGCCCATCGAATCTTCAAACAATCCCGAACTTCCTGTGAGGATCAGCTTCTCAACTTTATCTTCATTACTGAGCGTATACAATAAACCAACATGACCGCCCAGGCTATTGCCCATCAAAATCATATTTTCGATTTTTTTGTAGGCAACAAAATCCTCTAAAAATTTTTGCAGCCCTTCCAGGCCTGCTTCTTTAATTGGCATTTCATAGATGGGAAGCATGGGTATTACCACTCTATAATTTTTGGAGAAACGATTTACCACACCTTCCCAATTGCTCAACGCACCAAACAATCCGTGCAACAACAATAGCACCTGGCCTTCACCTTCGTCAACAAACTTAAATCCGTTCTCTTCTTTTACGCTAAGCGTCATAAAATGAGTTTAATCCTTGATAAATAACTAAAAAAAAAGTGAGTATGAAAACAACTGCCCTATCTATTTGATCACCAATGTGTTCAATTCAAAAAATATCGCGGAAAGCGGGGATCACTTCAGCAATCCAGGAAGTAACGGTGGGTGCCACTGTGGCCGTAAGTGCATACAATTTCGAGTCTTCGCCCATGGTATCGAAAAATGATATTTGCAATGCATCCAATATCCAAATCACAACACTTACCATAAAGGCCATCTTCAATACGCCAAGTACCCCCCCGGCAATTTTATCAGCACTTCCCAATAACGTTTCAGCGAGAGAGGATTGGATCATCTTGCCAATCAAAGAAACCACAACAATGATAACTACGAAAACCACGGCAAATGCAAGGTATGGAAGTACCTTCTCATTGATGTTGAACCGGTCATCGAGCAACAGCATGGCATGGCCCATTAATTTAAAACCACCCAACACCCCTAAGATGAGCCCGAAGAGTGTTATGAGCTCCATCAAGAAACCTTTTTTGTATCCTGAAAAGGCACCAAGCAGGACAAATGCAATCAGAACAAAGTCAACCGTATTCAAACGCTTAAAAGCTTTTTAAGAAGATCAGAAATCATTTTACCATCGGCTTTGCCGGCAAGCCTTTTAGTGGCGATCCCCATTATCTTTCCCATATCCTGCGGGCCGACAGCATCTGTCTGCACGATTATTTCACATAGTGCGAGCCTTATTTCTTCTTCAGATAATTGCTCAGGCAAGTATCGATTGATGATCTCCAATTGGAACTCTTCTTTTTCAGCAAGTTCGGGCCGTCCGTTAGCCCTGAAAACATCTGCCGATTCCTTCCGTTGCTTTGCGGCTTTCATTAATAATTTTAACTCCGCATCGGTGCCAACCTCCCCGCTAGCCCCTTTTTCTGTTTCGGCCAAAAGGATCATCGACTTTATACTACGAAGTGCATCCAGTTCATCTTTGCTCCTTGCCAGCATCGCAGCTTTAATGGCCGCGTCAATTTGTTCTTTTAGGCTCATGGGTTAAGGCATTTATATGTTAATTTCGAAACGATTTTTAAAAACCAATAGTTATCACAGTCGACAAAATGACCCGATTAAGCGTCAATATTAACAAATTTGCCACACTCAGGAATGCCCGTGGCGGAAATAATCCCGATGTGTTGAAGGCAGCCATTGACTGTGAGCGTTTTGGTGCACAAGGGATTACCGTTCATCCACGTCCGGATGAGCGCCATATCCGGTACACAGATGTTATCGCGTTGAAGCGAGTGGTTAAAACTGAATTCAATATTGAAGGCTACCCTGACGAACGCTATTTAAAAATAATTGAAGAGGTGAATCCCACCCAGGCAACGCTTGTACCTGATGCCGTTGATGTGATCACCTCTGATAGTGGGTGGGATACAATTTCAAATGCTGAGTTCCTTAAGCCTATAATTGAAAAGATAAAATCACAAGGTGTTCGGGTTTCTTTATTTGTAGATCCCGTCCCGAAAATGGTGGAGGGGGCAGCAAAGATCGGTGCGGATAGAATTGAACTGTACACAGAACCGTATGCCCGCGAATACCTGGTACAACCAGAAGTAGCCATAAAGCCATACCTTGAATGTGCAACCATTGCAAAAGAGCTGGGACTGGGAATCAATGCAGGCCACGACCTTGATTTGGAAAACCTGGTGTTTCTCAAAACTGCGATTCCTTTTCTCGATGAAGTCTCAATCGGACATGCATTGGTGTGCGATGCCCTTTACATGGGATTGGAAAACACCATTCAATTATATTTAAGCAAGCTGAAAGATTGACTTGTTTGCGTGTTGATCCAATCACATGACATTCAGAGTTTGGTCCTTTAGAGATGCCCTCAATTAAAAATTACTCAACAACCCGAAAAGCAAAGCCACCTTTTTGTTCATAAAAAAACATTTATGTTGGTTGGGTGTTCAACCGATGCAGCTTTGCAATTTTCTTTAAACAGGTCAAAATTGTTGTTCCCATCATTTATAAAAAAATAAAAAGCCTCATAGACCGGGATCCGCTTTCTGCCAGCAGGTGTTACCCCCAAATCAATTACCGTAGTTAAATCAATTTGCTCTTCCGGTATGCCATGAAGATCAATTGGCCATAAGAAATTCAAACTGAAAATACCTGTGGAATTTGGAATTAACCCGATTTTATAACGATACTGATTTTGGGAATAATTAAAACTAAAATATCCACACATTGAAGTAGAGGAATTAAAATGACCCACTTTATTTACCGTATCAAACCTATCTAAGCCACCTGGTTGAAAGATAGTCCGTGGGATTTTCAAGTTTTTGAATACATACTCTTGTTTTGAAGTCAAAATTTGGAAAATTGTAATAGCTATTTGTATAGCGTTCAAGCAATGAATCCGGAAACACACCCTCAATCCAAAGCGTATCTTCTACGTGCAATTCTTCTACATCCGGATAAATCTTTATTGGAACTATAAAAGACATAGTCACAAATTCAGCATCTTTTTCAGGATCACATTGGAACGCAGAAGTAGCGATAAAAAAAAGAAGTAAAAGGCTTGTCATACCTTTTACTTTATTAAAATTACCATCCATAGTTGTTACTAAATTGTTTACTTGTGTTGCCTGACTATTAATATGGTTGACACCATTACTCAACTACTCTAAAAGTAAACGTTCCTTATTTGTTCAGCTTGTACATTAAAGGCGTTAGGATTATGCAGTGAGGTCGCCCAACAATACAGTTCGAAATTTGTTTTGCCCTCATTTATAACAAAAAAAATGCTTCATAAATAGGGATACGTTTTCTTCCATCACTTGTTTTTCCCAAGTCAACAAATTGTCTTAGATCGATTTTCTCCTCTGGTAACCCGTGTAGATCAATAGGCATAAGCGGGCTAATGCTGTATACTCCAACAGACTTCGGAATTAATCCAATGTTGTATCTATAGTTATTTGCATCGTATACTAAATCAAGACTTCCGCAAAGACTTCCTGAATTTCTAACGCCTCCCGTTTCATTTTCAAAATGAATTTCGTTTAGGCCCGGTTGATCAGAAATTTTTGCTACACAAATCTTCGATTTAAAATCAAAATCCGCTAGCCTGTAGAATTTCCCTGAATAAAGCTCAGGTAAAGAATCAGAAAAACTACCTGTCGGCCATAGAGTATCACCTAAATAAGCTCATCATCTTGAGGCTCTGTGGACAATGGGATGGTGAATATCATAGGCACAAATTCAGGGTTCTTTTCAGGATCACACTGAAAGGCAGAAGTTGAGGTTAAAAAGAGAAGCAAAAGGCTTGTGAAGCCTTTTGCTGTGATGAATTTACCATCCATAGCCTATTACTAAATTGTTTACTTGTTGGTCAACCCTTTATTCAACCACTCGAAAAGTAAATGTACCTTTAGCCTCTAAATAATATTCGATAGAATCTATTCCATCATAAAAGGCAAGACAATGAGCCTTAAATAGTTCGTAATTATTGGCACCCTTCTCATTTATAGGAAAAAAAACACCCTTATATATCGGTATAACCACCGTCCCATTATTTGCCCTTCCCAAATCAACAACCCCGGTGTAGTCCAACCTTTCAGCTCCAAGAAACCGAAGGCAGTAGACAGCAGCTCTGTTTGGACGCAATCCAATTTTTAATCTATAAACCCCTGGGCTTTCCTCATAATAAAATTTAATGTCTCTCCCGGAAAGGTCACCGCATTGTTTTCATCAATGATTGTAAAATCCAAACCACCGCTGGCTTGGTCACCTAAATTTGTAGTATTCCCAAGCAGCCTCCGCACCACAATACTGGTTTGACCAAAATCAAAATTAGTCACTTTGTATTTTTTTTTTGATTGAAAATCATACAGGGAATCTTCAAAGTTGGCTTCTATCCAAAGAGTGTCACCTATTGTTATAATACTATCCGATGGCTCCACGGAAATCGGTAAAACAAAGGTAACTTCTTCAGCTACGAAAGGTTTTTCATCGCATTGTACTGCAATGATAAGTATGCTAAATGAAATCAATAGGCTCTTAATGCCTATTGATTTCCATTTTTGTTTACCACCCATAACTGGTTACTAAGTTGTTTACTTGTGTTGCCTGACTATTCCCGTTATTTGTGAGAATCGCGTTTTTCAGACTTTGAATAGTGGTTGATCCAGAGTCAAACCCTTTAAAAATCCCATTTATTGTATAGCCATTTACCTGGTCAATTATCCCAGTTGTTGGAAGTTCGCCCGCATCAACGCAATCATGCAAAAAGCCGGCAGGTATCCAACCATACGAATAAGTACCATCAAATCCATAAGGGGTACTATCATCTCTTATTTGATTCTCTAATCTCCTAAGGTCAGCTTCTCTAATGTTTACTGCTAAACTAGAGGTGAATGCAGTATACTTCAACCTATTAAAAGTCGGCCCAATAAAGTATCCCCATGCTTCAACTACAGCCGCCCTTCCAGCGCCCGGGGATGGTGCAACAAAATTCACACGTCCATTTGGATTTGTTAGACTAACCAAGTTTTCAAAGGCTTGTGCCACGTTCTCAACAGTGAAGGGGTTCTTCTTGCTTGAAATGTCAGGCGGCTCTGATATTGGATTCTCTAAAACATCGTCATTGCAACTAAAAATAATAAGGGCTAACATGAGGGGGCTTATCATCCTGATAAACCAGCCTCTTCTTTCAGTTTGTTTTTTCATAATGGAGTACAACCTTTTCGAAAGATAGCAAACGGAATAATTGATTGTATCAGATAATGAAAAAAACTTAGATCTGAAATAGACAAAGTTTAAACTCACATTTTCAATGTCAGCAGGTAATTCCGATTATATTTAAACATGCTCAAATCTGAAATTGGATTATCTTTACTTTAAGATATCTACATCATGACAGTCAGGCAAAAATTTAGTGATGCCGATTTGGAGCGCATTAAAGCCTCCATTCGAAAAGCAGAAAGTCAAATCTCCGGGGAAATTGTTCCGGTTGTTGTTGGTCAAAGCGGGTATTACTCCATCGCTAGTTATAAGTCAGGGTTGATTTTTGGATCGCTTGTTTTTTTGTTGATCATTGTTTTCGACCGGTATGTTCCTGCACTCGCAGTCTACGATCCTTTGCTGATCTTTATTACGGTAATGGCAGCGGGAATCATCGGAGCATTGGTTCCTCTGGTTGTTATACCCTGGAGAAGGTTGCTGGTAGCACAAGCGCACCTCGATCATGCCACACAACAACGTGCCGAAAATGCATTTCTCGAAGAAGAAGTTTTCAATACGCGTCACAGAACAGGCATTATGATCTTCATTTCTTTTTTTGAACACGAAGTAATTATTATGGCCGACCGCGGGATCAGCAAAGTAGTTGACCAAAAAGTTTGGGACAAACTGGTGGAAGGACTTATCAATGAAATCCGTCTTGGAAGGGTTGTGGAAGGACTGGAGACCACCATTCAAAAATGTGGGGAAATCCTCCTCGAAAATGGATTCAAAAAAACCGCAGACGATGTTAATGAATTGCGTGATGACCTTCGGATCGATTAAGCCTATTATTTCTATGAAGAATATTTTCTGTTTGCTTTTTTTGATTCCATCCTTATCGTTTTCACAAAAAGCTGTTCCCGAACTCTGGGGGACCCCGGTTCACGATGATGCAAAAATCCTTTCGGCATCTACAATTTCCCAACTTGAATCCCAACTAAAAGCATTTGAGGATTCTACATCCAATCAAATTGCCATTCTCATAATTAAATCACTTGACGGGGAAGTATTGGAAGAATACGCTTTGCGCGTTGCTGAAACCTGGAAGCTCGGTCAAAAAGATAAAGACAATGGTGTCTTGCTTTTGATCGCGATTGAAGATAAAAAAATGAGGATAGAAGTTGGATATGGATTGGAGGGCCCCTTGCCGGATGCCATCTGCAACCAGATTATCCGTAATGAAATCACCCCCAACTTTCGTAGACAAGATTTTGATGCAGGCGTATTGGCGGGTGTCGATGCGATAATGAAATCCATCGCAGGAGAATATGTAGCTGATAATTTTGACGGGGGAGACATTGGGCTTAACAATATGATGTCCACAAGTGAGCGCATTTTCATGGGGCTTTTTGTTTTCGGCATCCTCGGGGTATTTGTTGCTGTCGGTATTTTTACCCCGGGCTGTGCCGGTTGGGGGCTTTACGGTTTCCTAATGGTCTTCTTTGCCACTTTTCCCATGGTCATCTTTGGTATACAAGGTGGCCTAATCACCTTGATCACCTACGCCATTGGATTTCCTATTCTAAAGCTCCTTATCGGTAAATCAGCATGGGGCAAAAAGATTTCTGAAAAAATGAAAAACAATAGTGGTGGCCGGTCCGGAGGTGGATGGTCATCAGGTGGAGGATGGTCTTCTGGCGGTGGAGGATGGTCAAGTGGCGGGGGTGGCTTCTCAGGAGGCGGAGGAAGCTTTGGTGGTGGTGGTTCCAGCGGATCCTGGTAGGCTTTTATTTATGATTTGGTGAATTCTTGATTGATTTGTGCTTTCGCATAAAACCATCAAATCCCCCAATCTTCAAATCACCAAATAAACCAATCTTCAAATGTTTAGTAATTCTGCCTGCTTATCTTAATTTTGGGCGAATTTTAAAACATTGTTCAATCCCTCCGATTCCAAACCCAAAGAGCTTAATGAAACGCGACAAAGTCATCTTCGATCTTATTGAAAAAGAAAAAAAACGCCAACAAGATGGTATTGAACTAATTGCCTCTGAAAATTTTACTTCCCCACAAGTAATGAAGGCAATGGGCACCGTGCTCACCAACAAATACGCGGAAGGACTTCCCGGAAAGCGGTATTATGGAGGCTGCGAAGTGGTCGATGAGATTGAACAACTCGCTATTGATCGTGCAAAAGAACTTTTTGGGGCAACGTGGGCGAATGTTCAACCACATTCTGGCGCCCAGGCCAATGCTGCTGTTATGCTTGCCGTATTGAAAGCTGGCGATAAAATTTTAGGGTTTGATCTTTCCCATGGCGGACACCTTACGCACGGGTCGCCTGTTAATTTTTCAGGCAAACTTTACAAACCATCCTTTTATGGTGTAGAAGAATCTACCGGGCTTATCGATTTTGACAATGTTATTAAAGTTGCGAAAAAAGAAAAACCCAAATTGATTGTTTGCGGGGCATCCGCTTACAGTCGCGATTGGGATTATAAAAAATTAAGGGAAGCTGCCGATAGCGTAGGTGCATTGCTGCTGGCAGACATTGCCCACCCTGCAGGTTTGATTGCAAGGGGGTTGTTGAATGATCCGATGGAACATTGCCACATCGTAACCACTACAACACATAAGACCTTGCGTGGGCCACGAGGAGGAATGATCATGGTAGGGAAGAATTTCGATAACCCCTGGGGGTTGACTACCCCTAAAGGGGAATTGAGAAAAATAACTTCCATCCTTGATTCCGGGGTTTTCCCTGGAACGCAAGGCGGCCCGTTGGAACATGTAATCGCAGCCAAAGCAATTTCATTTCAGGAAGCACTTTCGGATGACTACTTCAAATACGTTGTCCAGGTAACGAAGAATGCAAAAGCAATGGCCGATGCATTTGTGGAGCGTGGCTACAAAATAATTTCCGGTGGCACCGACAACCACTTAATGTTGATTGATTTGCGTTCAAAAAAATTAACGGGCAAGAAAGCTGAAGAAGCGTTGATACAAGCTGATATCACCATCAACAAAAACATGGTCCCGTTTGATACGGAATCACCGTTTGTAACATCGGGGATGCGCATCGGCACACCCGCCATTACCACCCGTGGATTAGTAGAGAAAGATGTGGTGCGTGTTGTTGAATTGATTGATGAAGCACTTCAAAAACCGGATGACAAAAAGAATATCAAAAGCGTAAAGCAAAAGGTGAACCGCTTCATGAAGAAGTTTCCTTTGTATTAATAAATAGTTTGGGGTAGGAAAAAGTTTTGAGTATGAGCAGTGAAAAAGAAATGTCCTTCCTTGACCACCTGGAAGAACTCCGTTGGCATGTAGTGCGTTCGTTGATTGCAATACTCACACTTACCATAGCTGCATTTATTACGGCTCCTTGGATTTTTCAAAACATCATATTCGCACCAACCTATACAAGTTTTCCTACATTCCAATGGTTGTGCAAACTTGGGCAGTTAGCAAATATGGAAGATACCCTGTGCCTCCAGAGTATGGATGTTAAAATCCAAAGCAGGCTCATGACTGGTCAGTTTACCATGCACCTGACTGCTTCACTCGTAATGGGCCTCATCGTATCTTTCCCTTATGTAGCGTGGGAAATCTGGCGGTTTGTGAAGCCGGGGCTTCAGCCTACCGAGCGAAAGTATTCGCGAGGGGCCGTGTTTTCCATTTCATTCTTGTTTTTTACGGGTGTCTTATTCGGGTATTATGTAATGGCGCCAATGTCTGTTTATTTTTTGGCGAATTATTCGATCAGTGATATGATCGTAAATGAATTCGATATCACTTCGTATGTCGGCACCATTACAACATTAGTGCTTGGCAGTGGTCTGCTTTTTCAACTGCCCATTGTTGTTTACTTCCTTTCCAAGGTAGGAATTGTAACACCTCAATTTTTGAGACAGTACCGGAAACATTCCATCGTTATCATATTGGTAATTGCTGCTATTGTAACGCCTCCCGATCCGTTGAGCCAGGTCTTAATTGCATTTCCATTGTACATGCTTTATGAATTCAGTATCTTCATTTCAGCATTTGTGGTAAGGCGAAAGGCAAAAGAAGAAGCGCGGGAAAATTTAAAAAATCAAACAAGTCAATGATGAAAATTGCAATCGGAGGCGACCATGCAGGATATGAATTAAAGGAATTGGTGGAATCCCATCTTCAAGAAAAGGGGTTTGCATTCAAAGATTTCGGAACCAATAGCCCCGGTTCGGTTGACTATCCTGACTTTGCACATCCTGTTTCCTTTGCAGTTGAAGCGGGTGAATTTGATTTAGGCATTCTGGTGTGTGGAAGTGCCAATGGAGTGGCGATTACCGCCAACAAGCATCAAGGCATCCGTGCCGCTATTTGCTGGACAGAGGAATTGGCCGCATTGGCCCGGCAACATAACAATGCCAATGTGCTTTGTTTGCCTGCGCGCTTCATCCCTGCCGAACTTGCACTAAAAATTGTTGATACCTTTTTATCGACTGGTTTTGAAGGTGGGCGCCATGCCACCCGTGTGAATAAAATCGGTTGTTGATCAACACGTAATTCCCTTCCGGGGTGCGCTTGTATTTTTTCTTGAGGGTTGGAATTCGCCCGAATACCTTCGGCATTGCATCCTCACTATCAATGATTACCCCCCCCCACCAATGCAGAGACTTCTGTACTTTCTCGGGGAGGTTGAGGTAGTTGTAATAAATCCTGTTGGCGTTGGCGCAAACAGTTGAGCGGGACGCTCAAAATGTGTAGGGTCGTAGCGGGACGCTATGACCAGATTGGGGGGTTGTTTGCCGCATTGGCCCGGCAACATAACAATGCCAATGTGCTTTGTTTGCCTGCGCGCTTCATCCCTGTCGAACTTGCACTAAAAATTGTTGATACCTTTTTTTATCGACTGGTTTTGAAGGTGGGCGCCATGCCACCCGTGTGAATAAAATCAGTTGTTGATCAACACGTAATTCCCCTCCGGGGTGCGCTTGTATTTTTTCTTTAGGGTTGGAATTCGCTCGAATACCTTCGGCATTACCTCCTCACTATCAATGATCATTTCTGGCGCATCCCGTTCAAAATATTTGTTGATCGTGATAATATTTTCGTAACGATCTGTTTCTTTAAAGATTTGGGAAGCTAAACCCCAATTAAAAAACGGTGTTGCCAACCGGTTTTCCAAATAGCCCGCTATCTCATCGCCAAGAATCAAAACCCTTTTGTTTTTCCCTTTGATTGTTGGCGTGCTTATCCACAACTGATCATACGAAACAAGGTCAACTGTTTTGTACCTGATCAAAAAACAGGGGGCGGTCATCCCAATAAAAAACACCCAAAATCCAATCAACAAGAATCGCTTCCTTCTAATAGTTAAAAACAGATGGGTAATAAAAAAACTAAATCCTGGAATCAGGGTTATAAAACTTTGTGGCCTGAAGTCATCGGTAAAAAATGCATGGACAAAACCAAACAGCGTCCATAGAAACATCAGCTGCACCAACTGCGATTGATATTTGGTAAGGCGTGATTCCCTGTTCAGAACAACAAACGACAGCAAGAGGAACAACAAGGGTGTTGCCGCCAAAAGAAAAATGCTTTTCCCCCCAACCAGCATCGCACCATACAAACTAAAACCCGGGATATAATAATATTCCCAAATGGAGCTGGTGGCACTGTTTAGATAGTAGACACTAATCAAAAGTGCATGCGGCAACAAAAAACCTGTTGCACATAGCAAGTAGGTGCGCAGTGTACTCCTGGTAAATAAAACCAAGAGGAGCAGTGCACCAGGAAAGAAAATGAAAAAAGAAAAACTGAACAAGGTGGCAATACTGATGAACAACCCCAACTTAAATATCGTCTCGTCCAATTGCGCGCGAAACTCAAGTTCTTTGTACAGCTTGTTCAAGGCAAACAACAGCACTCCAGCGCCAAGCAATTCCCCCGTTAGCGCAATGGTATCGAAGGAAAAGAAAAACAACAAGGAAAACAACAAAGAAGGAATGTAGGTGTTTTCCGTGAACACTTTCTTGTCAATCAACAAAACCCCGAAAAATGCGCTTTGAAAAAAAATCAAAATGAATGCAATACTATGGCGGGCCAATAAAGACCGGCCAAAGATTAAATCCATTAACCCTTGAAACCAGGCGTTCAGTGGTGCCACCGAATCCACAATTCCGGTATACGGCATGAAGCCTTCATGAAACCGTTCGCCCCAGATAAAATTCTTAAGTTCAGGAAGGGTAAGGGGGAGAGGGTCAATAAAGCCCGGCAGATAAAGCAGTGCCATCAATAAGAGCAGCCCCAAGAGTCGGTAAGGATCGTTTATTCTAAAATATGAAAGCAAATCAAACAGTAAATGGTAGTCCGTAAAATAGAACAGGTTTTTTAAAAGAAGGAAGCAAACCCCCAAATATTTTGGTAGTATATTTGCGCCATGGCCGGATCCACTCGACAACAAAAGTATGCTCGCCTTATTCAGAAGGAGATAAGTGACATTTTTCAGCGCGACAAAAAAGGCATACTGGAAAATGCCTTTATTACGGTAGCAGAGGTAAAAGTTAGCCCGGATTTAAGTGTCGCGAAAATCTATTTGACGATGATGCTCGAAAAAGACAAGGCTGCCATTCTTGAAAGGATAAACGAAAGGAAAAGTGAGATCCGAAAAGCGTTGGGCAATTCCATTGGCAAGCATGTCCGCATTGTTCCTGAAATAATTTTTTATATTGACGAGGTGGAAGAAAGGGCCAGTCGCCTGGAAAAACTTATTGACGACCTGCACATACCGCCTGCCGCCCCCGAGGGTGATTCTTCAAATAAATAACAAAGCCTCATTTTGAACCTGCCTTTTTTCATCGCAAGAAGATACCTGCTTTCGAAAAGGAAAAAGAATTTCATCAACATTATTTCAATTTTATCAATTCTGGGTGTGTCGCTGAGCACAGCCGCATTGATTATTGTCCTATCCGTTTTCAATGGACTGGAAGAACTGCTTCAATCGCTCAACAATGCTTTTGATCCACAGATCAAGATTGAGGCTTCCAAAGGAAAAAGCTTTGAGGTATCCGGGCCCATGCTTGATTCCCTGGAAAAAATCGATGGCGTTGAAATCATTACAGAAGTAATAGAAGACTACGCGTATGTGCGGTATCGCGATGCCAATCAAGTGATAACGTTAAAGGGGGTAGGCTCCAACTTTGTCGATCATCATCGTTTGGAAAACAGTATCGTACAAGGCGAGCTCACATTAATGGATGGGCGTATTCCGTATGCGGTTATCGGGCAAGGGGTGCAATATAAACTGACAGTGGACCTGACCGATCAAACCCATGCGCTGCAGGTTTATTATATCAAAAATTCTACAACGCGGTCCATTGACCCTTCAAAACTCTACACGCAAAAAACAATTATGCCACGCGGTGTCTTTTCCATCGTTCAAAATTTTGATGAAAACTATATCCTTGTTCCCCTTGAGTTTGCAAAAGACTTGTTGGATTATGGCGATAAACGAACTTCCCTCGAAGTAAAAATAAAAGAAGGCTATAATTTATACGCTGTTCAAAAATCACTGCAAGCAATTTTAGGTAGTTCATTTTCTGTATTAAACCCCGAAGAGCAGCACCGCGATCTATACAGGCTATTAAAAATGGAAAAACTCTTTACTTTTCTCGGGCTCACTTTATTATTGATGATTGGCTCCATCAATATTTTTTTCAGTTTAATGATGTTGGCCATCGATAAGAAAAAAGACATCTCCATTTTGGCAGCATTAGGGGCTGATGGCAAATTAGTCCGTAAAATTTTCCTGGTTGAAGGCGCGCTGATCTCTTTGATTGGTGCAATAAGCGGTCTTGTTTTGGGGGGGTTTTTTTGTTGGCTCCACATCAAATTTGGGATCATCTCGATGGGGATGGAATCATCCATTACCGAAGGGTATCCGATGAAAATTGTGGCCTTGGATTTCGGGGTTATCCTGCTTGTTGTAACATTGATCACTTTCGCCATTTCCACTCGTCCTGCAATATTGGCCGCTCGTTCGGTTTCTGTGCAAAATCTCTAGTTTACGAATTGAATTAGAAAAAAAACCAAGGTTTTTCAGTCAATTTTCCCTAATTTTCGAATTCCGTCTTTAGGAAAAACGGATTTTTAGATGAAATGAGCATGTTGAAAGAAGCCCCTAACAAGGACCAAATGTTGGACATGCGAATTCCCTGTCTGCCGGCAGGCAGGCATGTAACGATATAAAAGTTGCATAAAGCACATGAAAGTCTCTGCTTCACAGCCCTTCCAAATTATTTACTCGTTGTACACACACGAGTACCTGGGCTATATGTTTGAGTCCTATATCATCCACCTGGACGATCACGGAAAACTGACGTACCAGCACCAAAACATTTCTTCCAAGAATGCCCGCGAATTCACGAAAGGCCTTGACGATCGTGATTTTGAATTGATTGCCTTAATGGACTCGATCCATCAGGATATGATTGTAAAAAAATTTTCTGCCAAAGCGATGAAGGCAGGCGAATTCTTCTCCAAAATTTTTACTGACAAAAAAGGCAACGAACTTGTTCAGGAACAGATCAATGCCTACATGGAAAAAAGGCGGGCGGAAATCCTTGAAAAAATCAGGGGCAAAATGCTCTTTGAAATGGGCAACGATGGTGAGCCCGCCTGGCGCAAAATTGAAGTGATGGAAAAAAAGGCTTCCATACAGTTTCATTTTATGCGTGGCCCGGACCACACCAAGTATTATCCAACGCTTTCCTTCCAGGGCAAAAAAATTGAAATGCCGAATACCGCTGCTTATCTTATTTGTGCTGACCCTGCGTGGATGGTCGTAAACGGAAAGCTCTTTGGGTTCGAAAAGTATGTTGATGGAAAAAAATTGTTGCCCTTCTTTACCAAGAAATTTGTGCTCATCCCTAAAAATATGGAAGAGACTTATTACAAACGTTTTGTTGGGGCGTTGATCGCCAGTTTTGATGATATCGAAGCTACGGGTTTTGAAATCAACAAAACCGATTATGATCCGCACCCCGTGCTTACACTTTCTGAGCTTCACCAAAATGCATCTTCCTCCACCAATCTATTCAGTGAGAAAACAGAAGACCACAGTGATGAAACCGGAAAAATTGTTTTTGACCTTTCATTCAAATACGGAAAACATAAATTCAAAGGCGATACCAGCGGCACGGTAAATGTTGCCCTTGAAAAGCATGGCGATGACTTTGTTTTCTATCGGGTAACACGAAAAATCGATGAGGAAAAAAACTTTCTCCAACGACTGCAAAAAATTGGTTTGCCGATAAAGGGATTCCGGGTGGCGATCCCTAAATCTGAAGCATTCAGTTGGCTGAATGAAAACCGTGTGAACTTATTGAACATGGGATTTGAGGTAAGCCAGCCCGAAAGCCGTGATAAAAAGTATTTTGTTGGGAAGGCAGTCATTGAAGTTGAAGTAAAAGAAAGTATCGATTGGTTTGACATCCATGCCAAGATCCACTTTGGTGAATTTGAAATCCCATTTAAAGATTTGCGCAAATTGATCATGCGCAAAAAAGTTGAGTTCAAGTTGCCCAATGGGGAAGTTGCAATCATCCCGGAAGCCTGGCTTTCAAAATATGGCGATTTGTTTTCGTTGAGCGAAACAGAAGGCAAAAACGAAAAACCTGTTTTAAAGAAGCACCATATCAATCTTGTAAAGGAACTTGAGAATGGAAACCTGGCCAAAGTACACTTGAGCGAAAAATTCAGAACGCTTGGTGAGTTTAACGGGATAAAAAATTACGCCTTGCCGACCGGTTTTAATGGTGAACTAAGGCCATACCAAAAAGCTGGTTTCAATTGGCTGCGTTTTCTGAAAGAATATCATTTAGGCGGATGCCTTGCAGACGACATGGGCCTTGGCAAAACAGTACAGACCCTGGCGCATTTACAAGCGGAAAAAGAATCAGGAGCGGGTACTTCCTTGTTGATCATGCCAACCTCCTTGATTTACAATTGGGAAATGGAAGCAACTAAATTCGCACCTGATCTCCGTATTTTAACCTATACAGGAACCCACCGCGATAAAAATGTAGGCCGTTTCAATGACTACGATTTGATACTCACTTCTTATGGTATCACGCGATTGGATATTGATGTGTTGATACAATTCCCTTTTAATTATATCATTCTGGACGAATCGCAAGTCATTAAAAACCCATCTTCCAACATTGCGAAATCGGTGCGCGAATTAAAATCCAAACATAAGTTGGTGCTTACCGGTACGCCCATGGAAAACTCCACTATGGATTTGTGGTCACAAATGACATTCATCAACCCCGGGCTTTTTGGAACACAAACCTATTTCAGAAATGAATATCAAAACCCGATAGAGAAAAAAGGGGACGAGTCCAGATCGAAGAAATTAAGTGCCATCATAAAACCTTTTATATTAAGAAGGCACAAATCGCAAGTGGCAACCGAGCTTCCCGAAAAAGTTGAAAACATTCAATACTCGGAAATGACGGTGGAACAAGAGAAAAAGTATGAAGAAACAAAATCATACTACCGCAACAAAATCCTGAATGCAATTGAAACAGAAGGGTTGGGCAGCAGCCGGTTTATGATTCTCGAAGGGCTTACCAAACTCCGCCAGCTCGCCAACCATCCGCAAATGATCGAGCCTGGTTATGATGGTGATTCGGGCAAAATGGAAGACATCTCACACATGCTTGAGAATGCAATTGCAGAAGGCCACAAAATCCTGGTCTTTAGCCAATTTGTAAAACACCTTGCTATTGTTAAGGGTTATTTGGACTCCACAAAAACTGCCTACGCGTATCTGGATGGATCAAGCACAGACCGAAAAGACCAGGTGGAAGAATTCAACAAAAATAGCAACATCAAAGTATTTTTGATTTCCATCAAAGCAGGGGGCTTGGGGTTGAACTTAACCGAAGCCGACTATGTGTTTATCCTTGACCCTTGGTGGAACCCGGCCGTAGAGGCACAAGCGGTTGACCGTGCGCACCGCATCGGACAAAAGAAAACCGTATTCTCCTATAAGTTCATCACACGAAATACAGTAGAAGAAAAAATCCTGCAGCTCCAGCAAAAGAAATTGAAATTGAGCACCGATTTAATTACAACGGAGGAAACTTTTATGAAGCAGCTTACAAAAGAAGACATTGAGTCTATGCTTGCTTAAGGTGCCGCGTTTTCCAGCGATCATGCGTCCATAAATACGTTGCCGGGCTTTTTCTGATTTGCTTTTCCAGTTCCTGTATATACGTTTCGATCACACTTGTATCCCCTTTTTCATACGGAGGTGCACCTAGCTGAACAAAGGAGCCTTTGTAAAAGCCGCGTTTTAATTTTTGAATATTAAAAAAGAAAACAGGGTACTGCATCAAATGAACCATGTGATTGGCGCCATAAAAAAATGCGGTCTCCCGGTTCATAAAGGGATAAAAAAACCTTTTGTTCTTTGATCTGCCCGGATATTGATCGGTCACAGTGGCAATGCCCCGAAGCAAGTGCCTTCGCGATACGGCTTCGCGTGCTACTTTATTTCGCTCAATAGCATACGCACCAAAACGTGTCCTGCATTCCAATATCAACCTGTCGAAAAAATTATTGTGCACGCGCTGATATACAAAATCCAATGCCAATGGAAGTTCGGTGCTTGCAGACACCATTCCCCACTCCCAGTTAAATTGGTGAGCAGCGAGATAGATCACAGATTGGTTTTGCTTTGCATACTCAAGCACAGGTTTTTCATCTTCAAAAGAAAACCTTTTCTTTAATTCTTCCTCCTCAATTGTTAATAACTTAAGGGTTTCCACGCCATAGTCACAAAGGTTATGATAGAATTGGCGTTCAATTATTTTTAATTCTTTCCTGCTTTTATCCGGGAAAGAACTTCCCAGGTTTTCCTTCACTACTTTCCTGCGGTAGCGAACAACATAATACACAACTAAAAAAAGAAAATCAGAAAAAAGATACAGAATGAAAAAGGGAAGTCGGGAGAATAATCGTAATAGCAACATAGGTACCGATGGAATCCGAAAGATAATAGAACAATTCTTTTTTTGGTTGTAAATTGGCGTAATTCTGATTGATCTTGACAGAACTTTTTCCAAGAGATTTGATTTTTCATAGAATGAAGGATAAAGTAGTAATAATCACAGGCGGATCATCGGGTATAGGAAAAGCCCTTGCTGAAAAATTTGGCCAACATGGGGCAAAACTTCTTATTACCGGAAGAAATGAAGATCGGTTAAAATCCGTTGTGGCTTCACTGACAGAAAAAGGAATTGTGATCCATTACTTTAAAGGGGATGTTAGTATTGAAGAAAACAATAAACTCATGGCCGATGAGGCAATCCGGTTGTTTGGATGCATCGACATCCTGATAAACAATGCTGGTGTTTCTATGCGCGCGTTGTTTGAAGACTCGGACCTCGAGGTTTTCAAAAATGTAATCGAAATCAACTTCTATGGAACCGTTTATGCAACAAAATACTGCCTTCCGCATGTCCTTGAATCCAAGGGTTCCATAATTGGTGTTTCCTCCATAATTGGCAGACGCGGTACGCCCGCACGAACCGCATACTCAGCTTCTAAGTTTGCGATGGAGGGGTTCCTTGAAGCCCTGCGCATGGAGGTGATGAAAAGAGGTGTTCATGTATTGGCGGCTTGCCCGGGGTTTACTACTTCCAATATCCGGCTAAATGCCTACACAGCCAATGGCCATGAGCAAGGTGAATCACCCAGGGATGAGGAAAATATGATGAGTGCCGAAGCTGTGGCCGAATCCATTTACCGGGCAACAAAAAAACAAAAGCGCGATATCGTTTTAACAGTAAAAGGAAAATTGGTTGTCTTTCTCAATAAGTGGTTGCCGCGCGTTATGGACAACATCGTACATAATGCAATGGCAAAAGAAAACGACTCTCCTCTTAAAGACTAAGTCTTAGTAAGAAAAACCAACTTCGTGTTATCCGCTTTATTGATGCTTTTGTAAAAATCCGTGAGTTCTTTGTACGATTCCGCTGGGAACCTTCCTTTGTTGCGTTTCATTTTTCGAATGTAAACAACGCTTCCCTGATCAATCGAGAACGAAGCTTCGTACGCTCCAAATTGTGATTTGATTTCAATGGGATTGGGCAAATGCTCAACATAAATATCGTCTGGTATTTGATACTTAATCGTATCGTAATCAATATATCCCATTCTAAAAACGATGTCGTTTACACGCTTTTCTGTTTTTTCCGGAACATACGTAGACCGGTTCATCAAATTAGGTGTTAAAAACAAGCGCTTACCGCTAACGGAAGCCAGTTTTCGAAGTGAAAGCTCCAATGAAACATCCGCGTATGGTATTTTTTCCTTGTGGTCAACAAACGAAAAACCAACAACATCAAATGTTGGTATGTCTGTGTTGTTTGTAACCCATTTCTTCTGATCGTCATAATTATTGTTGAGCACAAAATTCAGGTTCCCATTTTCATATTGAAGTCCGGCATATCGGGTTTTCACGGTGGCTTTTGCATCGCCAGTGTTTGTTACTACAACTTCCGCGGTTCTTGATTGGATGTTAATATCTTGAGGATAGTTTGGGGTCCTCACAATCTTGCCCCCCTCTTCTGTAATCATAAGTGCATAGCGATCGCCAGTGAAACTCCCTAAATATCCAAACGGATTCGTTTGACTCGTGCATTCCAACCATATCGTATCCTCTTCATTCGGAATGGCTACAATTACATGGTTTGTCTGATAAGCACCAGGGATATTGATGTCAATGTCAGATTCTCCCTTTCCTGCTCGGATTTCTGTATAGTATGCTTTAACTCCAACTTTACTCAATAGGGAAACAACATAATTGGAAAGTGCCTTACAATCACCATAGCCTAATTGATCCACCACAGATGCTGGAAATGGTTGCAATCCACCTATCCCTAATTGTATACTTACATATCGTGTCTTACTTTGCAAGTGTTCATACACAATTCTTGCTTTCTCTTCAATTGTTTTAGCATTGCTTGTTAGGTTCTTAATATTTTTAACGGTCTCTTCTGGAAGATAGTCCCTCCCCTTGTTAAGTGAAGCCTGCCAATATCCATAATTCTCCCAACTATCCATTTTTCCCTTATACCCTCCATATTCAAATTCATTTGATAAAAACTGAACGTTTGGTATGACTTCGTAACGGTCTGGAGAAAACCTTTCATGTTTTGGGGGAGTGAAGTTTAGAAACTCCCAGGATATTTTTCCAACTCCATCAGAGATGGTTCGATCAGGTTCTGCCAGTTTATACAATTTATATTTTGGTTCATTGGTTTCTGGAAATTGTATTTCGAATGTTTGTTTTTGAATACTGATCTCGTCATCACGATAAAGGTAGAATGCCGGGATTCCTAAAGAGTACATGCTCTCCGTTTCATATTCAAACTCTACAGTGTATGGGTACTTACCTTGCCTAAGGTCTGCAATTTTATATCTACCATCCTCAAAAAGACTGTATCCGGATACCGCACTTTGATCAATTATATCACTCCCCTTCAGACGCTTGATCACATTTCCATCCCTATCATAGACAGTACCTTTAAAGTAATTTATTTTGATTCCCCGTTCATAGTAAACAGCTTCTTGGCCACTGTCATTTCCCTTCACATTGAAAATCGTGATGGCTTTATATTCCCGCCACACAACTTTGCTCTTGCTGGAAATTTTTATTTCTGTTTTACTGTCACGGACAACCGCATACATTCCCTTTTTTAACTCTTCAGGAATTTCACTGACAGGATATTTCGGGTCTGCCGCTATCGATAGCGTTGATAGTCCGAAAAAAAACAATAGTGTTGGCCAACATTTTCTCATACCTATTTCTTTTTAATGACAATCATTTCTGCCTGTTTGGCAACTATCTGATTATAAAACTCCCTCAAATTTGGATATTCAACTTGCGAAAAGATACTCCTGTTTACCGATAGGTTGCTCATGATGTTAACTACGTTGCCCATCTGATTGACACTGTAGAAATATCGTGCACCATCTTCCGGTAGCCTCAGCACCTTGCTTTGCGGGAGTTCTTCCATTTCATACCCTTCCGGAATCGTAATCTTTGCCATATAGATCCTTTCAAAAGGACTGCCGAAATTAACAGGATATTGCCGATCTTCTAGCTTGAAAATATTCTCGCTCATTTTTGCAGTTATAAAAGGATCGATATAATAGATATCAGCCGCTGATGTAATCTCATCAACAATTTCAAATTGGTGCTCCTCCTTAAAAGGCATTCCGATTTCCTTCGCATCGGCAAAAGCACTGTTCGAAATTTCCCATCCCCTTTCTTTGCTTAGGCTTTCTATATATTTTTCTTCGCCTTCTATAAAATAATTGTTTCTGCTCTTCTGTGCTTCGTACCCTGTCCTTTCAAAGGCAATCTTTCCTTGCAGGGATTCATCTTCAGAAATAGTGAATTCGGTATTCACTAAAAACCTTGATTTCAAAGAACTCTCCAAATTCACCCACGATGATCGCTCCTTTGAAATTACAAGCCCCCTTCCGTTCAAACAATTTTGAGGCAGCACACCAATGGGAAGGAATTTTACAGTCGCATCCAAAAGGATTTGCTTTCCATCAACATAAACCACACAAACCATATTATTAAATTGGCTTGCAACAGGAATACCCTCCCGGACAAAACCATGGTTTCGTGTACTTACTAAAACCGGGTACACTTCAAAATTGGCTTTCTCCAACATAGATGCGAGGAGAAAATTAATCTCGGCAGAATTACCTTTTTTGTTTTCCAATACTTTCTTTAGAGGGGTAGACACATATCTGCGATACGATCCATCCCACGCAACATTTTGTTTTACATAATTGTAAATGGAGTTGATCTTTTGCTCGGGCGAAGTTTGTCCCGTAGTAATTTCTGCTACCGTACTTTTCAGAAAGTTATTCCCCTTTATTTGCCCACCGAAATTTGCATCCTCCCAAAAAGTCTTATTGATATCATCCCATGTACCCATGTAAGCTTTAATGGGTTGGTGGGGCATTTTCACATACGCCAATTCGAAATTGATCCGCGAAATATAATCCGATGGAGTAGTGATGAATGGTTCAGGCTTAAATGCAGGAACATTTTGTGCAACGTACCGCATCCTGTTTTCCTGGAGGTTCAGTACCTCATTGCTCTTACTGTCTACTACAAACGTTATAGGAACAGAGGTCTCTTCCCGTGTACTCAAGGCAATATACCCTTCCATGTACTTATCATAACTGAAATACTCAGGTATCCTTACCCTGTACTCACTCCAGACAATAGGGATTGTAGACTGGAAAGCCCAATCCTCCAAATTAGACCAAAAATCAGAACTCACGGAATAAGCAATTTCCACCACTGAGCCTTCCTTGATATCCGGCATGGTAACTTTTTTTAAGTTCCAATGATCATCCCGCTTCTCATCAAAAATCCCATCCTTTTTTAACTTGGTTTCAACCACTTTCCCATCCACTAAATTATAGGTAATTGCTTTGAGCGAAACCACCTTCTCATCCCGACCTCCCTGATGATACAATGGGATTTCAAAATTGGCCCAATCATATCCATCCTTCTTAAGGATTTTAATGCGGATCAATCGATCAAAGGTGAGTGTAAAGCCTATGCTTTGGTTGTATGATATATGTGATCCTCCATAGTCCAACAACTTTATTGCAGCAGCTGATGTGTCAGCCGCATATACTTTCATTTCAACTTCTTCTTTGGAAACGCCTCCAAATTTTGCGGGCGGCTTTTGGGAAAACCCCATGTGGAATAGACATATCAATGCCAACGTCAATAGTTTCTTCATATAATTAATTTTTGTTGGATACGGCTGCAATTGAGAGGTCAACTGTATGGCAGCGGTACTTGTGTTTGTAATATATTGGTTTTAATGGCCTCAAAAATATGGGAATAATATAATTATCCAATCCAATCCGGTAAGAATAACAAAACTGCTTTAAAAGTAACCCGTCTACATTGCAAGAAGTGAAATTCTTCTAATTTTGATTGCCCCATAAATATGGATTAATGGCCAAAGCACGCACCGTTTATTTTTGTCAGCAATGTGGACATGAGTCTGCGAAGTGGCTAGGGAAATGCCCGTCTTGCAATGAATGGAATACATTCGTTGAAGAAACCGTTCAAAAAGAGCCCGCCAAAAATGAGTGGCGACAAGAGCGGAAAACAGATCGTGTTGCCAAACCAAAAGTGCTCAGCGAAATTGCCGCTGGAAAAGAGATCCGTATTTCGACCCCCGATGTGGAATTAAACCGCGTGCTTGGTGGCGGGATTGTTCCCGGTTCTTTGGTGTTGATTGGAGGAGAACCCGGCATCGGAAAATCAACACTCATGTTGCAATTCGGCATGATGCTGGCCAAACAAAAGATTCTTTACATCTCCGGGGAAGAGAGTGAGCAACAATTAAAAATGCGTGCGGACCGGTTGGAGTCAAAGCATTCTTTTCAAAATCCGGAGTGCTACATCCTTACGGAAACAAATACAAAAAATATTTTTCTCGCCATTGAATCGCTCCAACCTGAATTGGTAATTATTGATTCGATTCAAACACTTCATTCTCCTATGATGGACTCTGTAGCAGGAAGTGTTGGCCAGGTGCGGCAATGTGCCGGGGAGTTTATGAAGTTCGCAAAAGAAACCAACACTCCTGTTTTTCTTGTTGGCCACATTACCAAGGATGGAATGCTGGCAGGACCTAAAGTGTTGGAGCACATGGTGGACACGGTTTTACAATTTGAAGGGGACCGTCATTTGGCGTACCGTATTTTGCGCACAACAAAAAACCGGTTTGGCTCCACAGCCGAAATTGGGATTTATGAAATGTTGGGAACGGGTTTGCGCGAAGTAAACAACCCCTCCGAAATATTGATCTCACAAAAGGATTCACAAGTAAGTGGAGTGACCATTGGGGCAACGATTGAGGGCAATCGGCCATTGCTTATAGAAATCCAGTCGTTGGTGAGCCCGGCATCGTATGGAACACCTCAACGGACACCCACCGGCTTCGATCAAAAAAGATTGAACATGTTGCTGGCCGTACTCGAAAAACGCGTTGGTTTTAAAATGGGAACGCAAGATGTGTTTCTAAATATAGCAGGGGGGATTCGGGTGGAAGACCCGGCCATTGATCTGGCTGTTTGTGTCTCCTTGATATCATCCTTCGAAGAAATTTTTGTGTCGGATAAATTTTGCTTTGCGGCAGAAATAGGATTGGGTGGGGAGCTTCGCGCTGTAAACAGAATTGAACAACGTATTTCAGAGGCAGAGAAACTGGGGTTTGATAAAATTTATATTTCGAAGTTCAACCAAAAATCATTGGACCTAAAAAAGATCAACATTGAAGTAAAATCGTTTGGAAAACTTGCGGATGTATTTCAAGATTTATTCTAAAAATTATGCAACACTTTTTTACAGAAACCTTAGGGATCCCTGACAACATCTTCGGATTGATTGTCCTTCCGCTTTTCATTTTTCTCGCACGTATTGCAGACGTTTCCATTAATACAATCCGGATCATTTATGTACTGGGGGGAAGGCGATTGACCTCCACACTTCTCGGGTTTGTTGAGTCGCTGATCTGGTTGTTGGCAATACGGCAAATTTTTGAACACCTTGATAACTGGGCTGCGTACATTGCCTACCCTGCGGGGTTTGCTTCCGGTATTTTGGTAGGAATGATGTTGGAAGAAAGGATCGCCTACGGAAAAGTTATCGTTCGAATTATTACCCGAAAAAATATAGATGAGTTAAATTCCTACTTGTTGAAAAAAGAGCTGCGCTTTACAGTACTAAAATCCACAGGCCCTGAAGGGGAAGAAAGTGTTGTGTTTACCGTGTTGGAAAGGGAGCGGTTGGATGAATTATTGACGCATTTAAAAAACATTCTTCCAACGGCATTCTATACCGTGGAAAAAGTAAACCGCGCAACGGAAGACAATCCGGGGATTGCTGTGGCCGAAAGAAAAGGGGTGAGTTCCTGGTTGCGTTCGATTAGACGGGAATAGGTAAAATCAATTTTTTATGGCCATCAACACTAAAATCTCTTCAACATGTTCCCGGGAGTTTGATAACCGCGGCACTTTATTTTGTCCGCCTAATTTTCCCCGCGATTTCATCCACTTGTAAAATGTCCCTTGTGGCGCAACATGTACGGTCGGTTTCACCAATGCAAGGTTGTGTGCCCGCTTCGCATCATAATCGGAATTGATTTCACGCAAGCGGTTATCAAGCATTTCGATAAACGTTTCAATACTTGATGGTTGCCTCTTAAATTCAATTATCCATTCATGCCCTCCTTTTTTGTCCGTCTCCAAATAAATTGGCGCTGCTGTAAAATTGTCAATAATGGAATCTGTTTTGTTGCAAGCGTAGCTGATCGCATCATCAGCATTTTCAATAATCACTTCTTCACCAAAGGCATTGAGAAAATGTTTGGTCCTTCCGGTGATTTTTATCCGGTAGGGGGCCAATGAAGTAAATTTTATTGTGTCCCCGATGTTGTATCTCCACAAGCCTGCATTGGTGGAAATAATCATTGCGTAATTTTTATCAAGCTCGACCCCACCGAGTGTAACAGCCTTCGCATTTTTATTTTCAATTTCTTCGATGGGAATGAATTCATAAAAAATCCCATAGTCCAGCATCAACAACAACTCTTCCGAACCATCGCGGTCTTGAATCCCAAAAAAACCCTCACTTGCATTGTATGTTTCCCAATAGCGCATGGCTGCATCTGGAATTATCGCGTTGAAAAGTTTCCGGTAGGGTGAAAATGCAACTGCTCCGTGAAAAAAAACTTCGAGGTCAGGCCAAACTTCTTTTATGGGCCTATTCTTCAATTCCATAATTCGCTGGATCAAAAGGACGGTCCAGGTAGGCACTCCCGCAATGTGGCGTACATCTTCATCCGCGGTTTCCAATGCCAGCTTCTCAATCTTTTCTTCCCAATCGCCCATCAAGGCAGTCTCCAAACTGGGTGTACGGATAAATTGTGCCCAATGCGGAAGGTTGTGCATCAACACGGCTGAAACATCCCCATAATAAGAAGTTGCTGTAGGATCGAATTCATTGATTTGCAAACTGCCTCCAACCGCGAGTCCTTTTCCATCAAAAATATTGGTAAGCGGGAAGTTGTTGACGTAAATCGACAGCAAATCTTTTCCCCCTTTAAAATGGCAGTCCTCTAATGATTCAACAGAAACAGGAATGAATTTGCTCCGTGAGTTTGTTGTGCCCGAAGATTTTGAAAACCATTTTATTTCGGTTGGCCACAATACGTTTTGTTCCCCGCGCATCAGGCGCTGAATGTGCGGAAAGAATTCTTCGTAGGTATTGACGCGCACCCGTTCCGCATACTTCTCATAGGAACTAATGGAAGAGAAGTCATGCGCCATTCCAAACTCGGTGTGCCGCGCTTGCTGGATTAATTTTTTGAAAAGTTCATCCTGTACATCATGCGGATATTTCATAAACAATTCAATCTGATGAATTCGTTTCTTCATCATCCAGGTTAAAATTGAATTGATAATCCCCATTTTTTGAAAAGTCAGTTTCTCAAAAATAAGGGCTTATTCGGATAGAAAAAATGGGATTGAAATGCCGGGGGGTTTTTTAAAGGTAATTGTTCTCCGTGTTGACTTTTGCCCTTCGCAATTCGAAATTTTGGCCAAGATATACCTTCCGGACCTGCGGGTCATTTGCTAATTCCTCCGCTGTTCCCGACTTAAACAATTTTCCGTCTACCATCAAATAAGCCCGGTCTGTAATGGAAAGTGTTTCATCAACATTATGGTCGGTAATCAGGATACCGATATTCTTGCTTTTTAATTTCGTTACGATTGATTGTATCTCCTCCACAGCAATGGGGTCTACTCCGGCAAACGGCTCATCCAACAAAACAAATTTTGGATCAACTGCTAACGCGCGGGCTATTTCCGTCCTTCTGCGCTCACCTCCCGACAAAGACATTCCGAAATTCTTGCGCACTTTCTGCAAACTGAATTCTTCTATCATTTGGTCTACCTTGTCTTTACGCTCGGCTTTTGTCATCTTTTTCATCTCCAACACTGCCATGATATTTTCCTCCACGGTCAGCTTTCGAAAAACAGATGCTTCTTGCGCCAAATACCCTATTCCTAATCGGGCACGTTGATACATCGGTAAGGGGGTTATTTCTTTATCATCATAAAAAATACTTCCTTCATTGGGTTTGATCAAACCGACAATCATATAGAAGGTTGTTGTCTTTCCGGCACCGTTAGGCCCCAACAATCCAACAATTTCCCCCTGGTTTACTTCCACGGAAACATGGTCGACAACCGTTCTGGTTTTATACTTTTTGATCAACTCCCGTGCTTCCAGTTTCATAACCTCCTATTCCTCATCAAATTTAATATCTTTTATCACCAATTGTATCGAGGTTTTCCCATTGTATTCATTTTCCTCAATGGTATAGGCCATTCGAAAAGGCTTTTGATTTTGGATGGGATCATAAAATTCTTCCATGTTGAAACCAATACAATTAAATGTTTCCGCGCCATGCTTTTGCTTTGCGATAAACCGGATGTGCTTTTCTTTGACCAGACTAAGGTAACGAAATGCAATTACGTTGTTGGAAACAAAAACCGGGCGTTGGTTTTCAGGGCCAAAGGGGGCCATCTGGACAATGATGTTTACAAATTTTTGTGTGATCAGATCAAAATCCATCTCCAGATCAACATGGATGACCGGGGTAAGCATTTCGCTGGTGATTGATGCCGCAACAACTTCTTCAAACTTCTTTTGAAAAGGGATTAGATTTTCCGGGTTCAAGGTTAAACCGGCAGCATACATGTGTCCGCCAAATTTATCAAGCAACTCCCCACAATCTGAAATTGCATTGTAGAGATTAAACCCATGAACACTTCGCGCAGAGCCGGTGATCTTATTGTTTGATGCCGTCAAAATAATAGTGGGCCGGTAATACCTTTCGATGCATCGTGAGGCAACAATTCCAATCACGCCTTTGTGCCAGGTGTCTTTAAACAGTACCGTTGATTTGGCGTTCTTCAAACCATCGTTTGACTCAATCATCAGGATGGCTTCATCTGTAATGTCGGTATCAAATTGTTTGCGTACTTCATTCTTGACATTGATCGATTCAGCAAGTACGTACGCTTCATCATCCGTTTTGGACATCAGTAAATTCACAGCCGCATCCGCATGTGCAACACGGCCCGATGCGTTGATTCGCGGGCCAATGGTGAACACCACTCCGGAGATATCAAGAAGGGATCGCCTTCCGGCAATTTCTTTGAGTGCTTTAAGCCCGGGAACGGGGTTTTCATTTAGTTTTTTTAATCCAAAGTAAGCAAGCGTCCTGTTCTCATCAGTAATAGGAACAATGTCGGAAGCAATACTTACCGCAACCAAATCAAGGTAAAGATGCAATACCGATTCATCACGGTAGCGCCTTGCATAGGCTTGCATAAATTTAAACCCCAGCCCACATCCACTTAATTCCTTAAACGGATAATTACAATCCGTTCTTTTGGGATCCAATACCGCAACGGCATCCGGTATTTTCTCATCGGGTACGTGGTGATCACAAATAATAAAATCAACATTATGCTGGTTTGCGTAATGGACCATTTCCATGGCTTTGATACCACAATCAAGTGCCACTATTAATTTATAATCGTTGTCGATCGCCCATTGTACACCTTGCCGTGATACACCATATCCTTCTCCTTCACGATCGGGAATATAGATTTTGCAGTGCGGATAAAAGGTAGTAAGGTAGCTGGCAACCAATGCAACGGCCGTGGTGCCATCAACATCATAATCGCCATAGATTAAAATCTTTTGATTGGACTGGATAGCCGAGTTTAACCTTTCTACGGCAGCGTCCATCCCGTTCATAAGAAAAGGATCATGCAGATCGGCCAGGGAGGGCCGAAAGAATTTTTTTGCTTCTTCAAAAGAAGAAATGCCGCGTTGGATTAATATCCGCGAAAGAAAGGGATTGACATTAATGGCTTTTGAAAGGGATTCCACCTCATCAGCGGATGGTGTTTCTTTTAGCAACCATCTTTTTTGCATGATCAATTTCCTTCAAATTTGACGGTTCCTGCTTCTGATGTTTTTCCGTTAACGCCATCTACACCGTTGAGGCCGCTTTTGCCACTCTTTCGGGTTGGGGAGAGGCCGGGGGCGCCACCATATCCGGCAGTACCATAATAACCAAAATTGCCGCTTCCATAATGCACAATAATGTCACGCCCAAAAAGGCCGCGAATGTTTGTGCATTTCGTGCAGTCCACTTCGAGTGTTCCACCATTGCCACCATTTCCACCATCGCCACCATTGCCTGCATTGCCGCCATCCCCCCCCGAACAATGAATTGTGCCGGGGCCACCGCCACCGCCATTGCCACCGTTGCCACCATTGCCACCATTGCCACCCGTTAGATTGATCGTCAATTTGCCATTGACCCGTAACTCATCCACATACAAAAACAAATGATTGCCCTGGCCACCGTCAAGTCCCCGACCGCCATTTCTTCCATCGGTCCCATTCTTGCAAGGCCCCTGCGGGGTAATCCCATCCCTTCCTTTGGCCCCCTCCGTACCGTTGATGCCCGTTCCATCGATGGAGCAATTCGTTCCTACTATAATGACTTTTGAACGGATTACATTTTCGCGGACCAGTTTATTCAAAACGATACGGGACTCATCTTTCATAATAATGGTATCCGCTACCAGGATATCCGATTGACCGAGCGAATAGGTCTGGCCTTTTTCCACAACCAATCTACTGACCCGAACTTGTGAGATTGCAGCACCTGATAGGAGTGCAAAAACAATAAATAACGCTATCTTCTTCATTTGTGATTTAAAATCTGGTATCAGGGTTGCGAGAACCAACCGGCAAATTTATTTTAAAGCAAGTATCATTCCATCGGTATGATAAGCGAATGTAATAATAACAATTATGTTGGGGCATAAAAAAAGACAGCATCAGCTGTCTTTTTTAAATACTGTGTAATACTAATTAGCGCCTTGTTGTGGCTTTTCATTAACAACCCCCTCCAATACATCTTTGATTTCCACGCGCTCACCATCTTTAAAAGGAACAATCCAAGCATCTTTTACACCCATCTCGCGCATATATTTTTTGAATGTATCCGCTTCCCAATAATCGCGGAAAATACCAATGGTCAATCGTTGCGTTCCGTCTTCAGCTTTTTCACCGCCAAAATTTTCGTTGTTCTCAAAATATTTTGACAAATCCTTGTTTTTAAAGGCACCTATCTGAACCTTAAAAACCACACCCTTTGAGTAGTCCATTGAGTTTACAACCGGGCTTTCTTTCATTTGTGCAATCTCGGCACGGCTTGCTGTAAGTTGCGAACGGGTTTGTGAAAGCTGGTCCTCAAGTTCCGCAATGCGTGCGTCCTTATTGCTAACAGTAGACTGCAATTGCGTGACCTTTTGGTTTAAACTTGATACCTGGCTATCGGCAGAAGCTTTATCTTCGCTCATCTGCTTTAAGTTGCCAGGGTTTTTAGCGTATTCTTTGGCTTTCTTTTTCCATTCTTTTTTCTCACTCTTAGAAAGTTGGGCATAGCTGGTTGTGCTTAATGAAAACACTGCCAGACATAAAAAAATCAAAAACTTGTTTTTCATGTGTTAGTAATTTGTTTTTAGTGGGGATTTGCAATCGCCAAACAGAATTCCATTAGTGAAGTGGGTTGCGGGGCGATTCATCATTTTATGTTTAAAAAATCCTATTAAAAGTACAAAATATTTTGAATTATAGTGTGCTATCTTGCTTTATGCACTAAATGTACGACCTTTGCCTATTGTTTTATACTCCCTACCATATCCTCAGGTCGCACCCATTCGTCAAATTCTTTAGCAGATAAATAGCCCAGTTCGATGGCTGCCTCTTTCAATGTTTTGTTTCCTTGATGTGCAGTCTTGGCAATTTTGGCTGCCTTTTCATACCCGATATGTGTATTCAACGCTGTCACCAACATCAATGAGTTTTCCAAATGCTTTTTGATTACGGGAAGATTGGGTTGAATTCCAACTGCACATTTTTCAGAAAAAGAAACACAGGCATCACCAATCAACCGTGCGGATTGCAACACATTGGCAGCAATCAATGGCTTAAATACATTAAGCTCAAAATGACCATTCATGCCTCCTACAGAAACAGCCACATCATTTCCGATTACCTGGGCACACACCATCGTCAATGCTTCCGGTTGTGTTGGGTTTACTTTGCCCGGCATAATGGAAGACCCCGGTTCATTATCCGGAATAACAAGTTCACCAATGCCACATCGCGGTCCTGAACTCAGCATGCGAATATCGTTGGCAACTTTCATCAAGGAAACTGCCGTGCGTTTTAATGCACCTGATATCTCAACCATTGCATCGTGTGCGGCAAGTGCCTCAAACTTGTTTGGTGCAGTAACAAAAGGATAGTTTGTCAATGCTGCAATATGTTTTGCAACCAAAACATCATATCCTTCCGGGGTATTCAATCCTGTGCCAACAGCGGTGCCACCAAGTGCCAATTCTTTTACCATCTCCAGCGCATTGTTGATGGCGCGAATACTGTTGTCGATCTGCTGAACATATCCGGAAAATTCCTGCCCTAATGTCAACGGGGTTGCATCCATGAAGTGTGTGCGGCCGGTCTTTACAATCCCCTTAAAAGAAGATGCCTTTTCTTCCAAAATTGAGCGCAGCATTTTTAATCCGGGCAAGGTTATTTCCGCAACTTGTTTGTATACGGCAATGTGCATTGCGGTGGGAAATGTGTCGTTGGATGATTGCGATTTGTTGACATCGTCATTCGGATGCAATGCTTTTTTTTCATCGGCCAATGAACCTCCCTGCATTACATGCGCACGGTACGCTACCACTTCATTGACATTCATGTTGCTTTGTGTACCCGATCCGGTTTGCCAAATCACCAATGGAAATTCTGCATCCAGTTTCCCTGCGATGACTTCATCGCATGCGTTGGCAATCAATTCCTTCTTCTCTTCAGAAAGCACACCAAGCTCAAAGTTTGCAAGGGCAGCGGCTTTTTTTAAATATCCAAAAGCGTGAATGATCTCAATGGGCATGCTTGCCTCCGGGCCAATCTTAAAATTGTTTCGTGACCGTTCGGTTTGTGCCCCCCAATAGTTGGCGGTAGGGACCTGGACTTCGCCCATGGTATCTTTTTCGATTCTATAGCTCATGTTTTAAAAAATTTGAATCAAAAGTAAGCCTAAAAACAAAAATGCCGGAAACTACCGGCATTTTTTATAAACTTTCAATTGAATTTAATTCCCGTCCCTTTTAAAGTACTTGTCTTCATCAAACTCCTCCACTTCATCACTTATAGGTTTTGGCATCACACCCACTTCTAAAATCTTGAATTCAGTACGCCTGTTCTTGTCACGGCCGGCAGGATTGTCTGTTCCGTCCGGGTTTGTGTTCCGTGCAATTGGCTTTTCTTCACCGTATCCTTTCGCTGTTAATCGATCCGGGGAAATTCCATTCCGGATCAAATAATTCACTGTTGATTGCGCCCTGTTTTGGGAAAGTTCGATATTGTAGGCATGCGTTCCTACACTATCCGTGTGTGAACCCATTTCAATTTTGATTTCAGGATTATCAATAAGTACTTGCACCAGTTTGTCAAGTTCTTTGGCGGCATCCGGGCGGATATCGTATTTGTCAAAATCAAAATAGATATTGTCGAGCGCAAATATTTTATTGATCTCGATTTTATCCAAAACAAGAATTGTATCCAACGTAATGTTGGTCACCAGATCTTTTAATGTTGTCGGGTCAACCGATCTGCCTTTCGTTGAATACAATTGGCGCTTTACCAGATAGCCTTCCGTCTCTCCAAGGAGATCATAATCTTCATTTTCATAAACGCGGAACAAAAATTTTCCATCATTGCCTGTCACATAATCCTGTAGCACTTCGCCACTGGCATCCGATAAAGAAACTTTTGTGTTGGGAAGTATTTCCAATTCCCCTTTTGAATTTGGTGTATACGTGACTCCCTGTAGATAATAGTTAATAATTTTAAGGTTCGGATCTTCATTCACAAATGTGTAAATGTCATCATCGCCCATTCCTCCTTCGCGATTGGAAGAGAAGAATCCGCGGTCGGGACGAAAGAGGAAAATACCAAAATCATCGGCATTTGAATTCATCGGTTGACCAAGGTTCGCAATCGAATTCTTTCCGTTTACGCGCTTAACCGAGAACAAATCCAGGCCACCAAAGCCAGGGTGACCATCCGATGCAAAATAGAGCTGGCCATCTTCCGCAACATAAGGGAACATTTCATTGCCGGCTGTATTGATTTCCGGGCCTAAATTTGTTACACGTGAAAAACGGCCTCTTGAGTCCATGCGCGCAGAGTACAAATCTGTTCCGCCATATCCGCCTTCCCGGTTGGACGCAAAGTAAAGTGTTTTGCCATCCAGGCTGAAAGCAGGTGTTGAATCCCATGTGTAATTTGCCATCTTCACCCGGGCAATATTCGGATCGGCTTCTTTTATTTGTGTGTTGATGTTGATGGGGATCGGCTCCTGCCATTCACCATTGCGAAAGCGCGCCATGTACAAATCGATATCATAGCCATCTTTTTTGCGTCCGCTGTTTCCTTTGCCGAAAACCATAATTTTTCCGTCAGGCGAGAAGGCCAGGGTCCCATCATTAACACCCTCTGTATTAATGGCTGATAATGGTTGAAGGGTTGTGATGTCCACATTCGCACCTCGCGATGCCACTTTATATATGTGGGTGAAGGGTGTTCCGGTGGCTTCGTATATTTTACCGGAACCACGCGATGAAGTATAGTACAATTCATTGTTCAAAAAAACGGGGGCGTATTCAATAGCTGGTGTATTAATGAGTTCAAGGTTCCTTACTTTATAATAGCTTGAGCCCTCACTTAATTTCTTGATGTACATTAACCCCTGTGCTTCGGCACTAGCCCTATCCTTCATTTTTTCTTCACCTGCATTGGCCGAGAGTTCCGTCAAATACTTGTGGGCTTCATCATACTTTGCGTTTGCCTTGAGCGATTGCGCCAAAAAGAATTTTACAGAGTCCTTATCAATTCCGAATCCTTTGGCTCTTTCATAATAGGGGGCAGCCTCCTTTATGCGGTTTGAAAGCCTATATGATTCGGCCACGAAATAATTGGCCTTTCCATCGTTTGGGTTTGTCTGCAATATCTTTTCATATAAATCTATAGAGGTTTGATATTTTCCGTGCAGGAAAGCTTTATTGGCTTTTTTTTCTATGCCACACGCATATATCAAAAACGGAATGAAAAAAAGCAGTGCTTTGGACTTCATAGTAATAATTCGGTTTATAAAACTACAAAATTTATTCTTCTTACGAGGCTACCACATCTTTTGGCAAGAACCTTTTGATCCAGGTTTCCTCCACTGGAACGAGCCAGTCCTTTGCAAGTTCGCCTTTTGTGGCAACAACATTATTAAACGCTAAACTGGATTTGTTTAATATCCCGGAAGCAAATAATTCCTTCAGGGTTTTTTGCGGGTATAGTTTTACTGTACCGTTCTCAAAAAAAGCAATCTCGGTCCTATTCAATAGCGAACATCCCAGTTTGGTCTCCAGCTCCTGAAACAACCGCAACGTTGAGTCAATTGAGCAGCCGCTTGCAGGAGTAAATGATTCATCTGCACAAAGCACAATAAATTGATTGTAACAAATTTTAATCGCACTTTTTATAGGTGTTCCATGGGCAGCCCATTGTTCACAAAATATGCTGAGGTTATTTTGGATAAAATCTATTTCATTGGCAGTAAATGCCCGGTTGGATTGGTATATCCAAATGCGGGCGGTATCGGGCAATGAATCAAAGGGAACAAACATAAGCGGACAAATAGTATTACTTTAAACCCGTTGCTTCTGCAATAAGTTCTGCCAAATCTTTAACCTTCACTTCATTCTCCTTTTCTTTTCCCTTCACTCCATCCGTCATCATCGTCATACAAAAAGGACAGGCCGAGGCAATTATCGTTGCCCCGGTGGCCAAGGCTTCTTCCGTTCTTTCTGTGTTGATTTCCTTCTTCCCCTTTTCAGCATCCTTAAACATTTGGGCACCACCCGCACCACAACATAGGCCTGTTGTGCGGCACCGCTTCATTTCAACAAGATCAGCATCTAAGGTTTCAAGGACCTTTCTTGGGGCTTCATAAATATTATTGGCCCTTCCTAAAAAACAGGAGTCGTGATAGGTGATTTTCTTTCCTTTAAAACCGCCTTCATCCGTCATTTTTATTTTTCCTTCATCAATCAATTGTTGGAGAAATACTGAATGATGGATGACTTCATAATTCCCACCCAGTTCCGGGTATTCATTTTTGATGGTATTAAAACAATGCGGGCAAGCGGTTACGATTTTTTTTACACCATAACCATCCAACACCTGAATGTTGCTCATCGCCTGCATTTGAAAAAGAAATTCATTGCCGGCCCTTCGGGCAGGATCGCCCGTGCAGGTTTCTTCGGTCCCTAAAACCGCAAACTTAATTCCAACGGCATTTAGGATTTTAACAAATGCCACCGTAACACGCTTGTACCGATCGTCAAACGAGCCGGCACAGCCAACCCAAAAAAGTATTTCGGGTGTTTCCCCCTTTTGTGTTAATTCCGCAAGTGTTGGTACTTTATTTTCTGAAGACATCCGTTTAACTTTTATCCTTTAACTCATTTGCCCAGTTGAACCGATCGGATGGAGCAAACTTCCAGGGCGCAAAACTAGTCTCCATATTTTGAAACATTGCATTCCAGGATGCTGGTGCACCAGACTCTTCCATTGAAACATATCTGCGAAGTTCCAAAATAATTTCGAGTGGGTTGATCAACACAGGGCATGCTTCAACACAGGCATTACAACTTGTACAAGCATTGATTTCTTCTTTCGTGATATAATCGCCCAACAATGATTTTCCATCATCAAGACCCTTGCCCCCTTTTGCCAAACCCCTTTCTACATCCTCCATGCGATCGCGCGTATCCATCATGATTTTTCGCGGGGATAATTTCTTTCCGGTGATATTTGCCGGGCACTCTGCTGTACACCGTCCACATTCTGTGCAGGTATAGGCTGCCAATAGACTTGTAGTGCTTAAGTCATTTATATCTTTTGCCCCAAACCTTCCTGGCTCCGCGCTAGCCGGGGCTTCCCCCAATCCAAGCATGGATTTTACTTCCGCTGTAACTACCGGCATATTGTTCATCTGGCCTTTTGGTCCTGCTTTTGAAAAATAGGTGTTGGGAAAAGCAAGGAAAATATGAAGGTGCTTGGAGTATGTAACATAAATAGCAAAACCAAGGATACCGATAATGTGAAACCACCAGGCAGCGCGTTCCACAAAAATTAAAAATCCTGTACTAAAATTTTCAAACAGGGGGATCAAAAACGAACTGAAAAAAAGTGGGCCCGTTGACGCGTAGTACTCAGGGTTCCGTTGTTGAAGGATTTGATCGGCTGCATTCATTTTCAAAATCGCAATCATCAGCACGATCTCGGTGATCAAAATCAAATTACCGTCCAACCGGGGCCAGGCAGTCATCTCATAAGCCCAGAACCTTTTCAATTTGATGATATTTCTTCTTATCAAAAAGATAACGCATGAAATCAACACAGCTACTGCGAGAAACTCAAAGATGTTCATGAGCACATTGTAGAACCCGCCCAAAAAGGGGGCAAAAACCCGGTGTGTCCCCGCAATGCCATCAATAACAAACTCCAGAACCTCAATATTGATGACCAAAAAACCGATATAGACAAAAAGGTGAAGAATGGCCGGGATAATCCTTTTAAACATTTTCTTCTGGCCAAATGCAACCAGCATCATACTTTTCATGCCACCAATAGCATAAGGAAGCGGTTTCTTCCCTAATTTAATATTGTTGCTAATCTGTAGTATACGTTTTCGAAGGAAGAAGGCGGTTGCCCCCAAGACCATGACAAATAAAACCTGTTGTAAAACGTCCATTTTTTTGCTTCGAAAGTAAATTTACATAGTTTTGTGCCTCATTTTTCGGTGATGTAGCTCAGTCGGTAGAGCAAAGGACTGAAAATCCTTGTGTCGGCGGTTCGATTCCGTCCATCACCACATCAAAAGTCCCTCCGGGACTTTTTTGTTTACACCAATGTTAATGGATTTCATCGAAAGATTTCTTTTCGATAGAAAGAAATTTGTTTGAAGTTCCTTATTTGAAATGCTTCAACCTAATTATTTCTTCTGGCTTGAGGTGCCTCCACTTTCCGCGCGGAAGTTCTTTCTTATCGAGGCCGGCAAAAACAACGCGGTCCAATTTTACTACTTCATACTCAAGGGCTTCAAAAATACGCCTGATGATACGGTTCCAGCCAACATGGATTTCGATTCCAATGGATTTTTTGTCTGCGGTTAAAATTGCCAGATCGTCAACCTTTGCAATCCCTTCTTCAAGACGAATGCCTTCCTGTATTTTGGTAAAGTCCAGTTTCGACAACGGTTTATCAAGCTCTACTTTGTAAATCTTCTTCACATTATAGGAAGGATGGGAAAGCCTTTTTGCCAAGTCACCATCGTTGGTAAACAAGAGGAGGCCGGTAGTATTCCTATCCAATCTGCCAATTGGGTACAAGCGCTCTTTCACTTGCTTACCGATCAAATCCATCACCGTGTTCCGCTCTTGCGGATCCTTTGTAGTGGTGATATACCCCTTCGGCTTGTTCATGAGAATGTAAACATTCTTCTCCGGTTTAAGTACCCGTTCTTCATAGCGTACTTCATCGCCTGGATGGACTTTGTAACCCAGTTCGGTAATCGCTTCACCATTCACACGGACCAACCCCATTTTGATCAGTTCGTCAGCTTCCCTTCGCGAGCAAATACCGCTATTTGCAATGTATTTGTTCAGCCGGATAAGCCCTGATGAAGCTTGCGGTGTCGTTGAAACAGTAGATGGTTTCCGTGTCTTCTTTAAAGGTGCGCCTCCCTTTCTGAAAAAAGCTTTTGAAGGAACGTCTTTTTGCTTTTCAGAACTTTTCTTTGCTGCGCTCCTCTTTACAGGCTTACCTTTGGGCTTTGACTTATCGATACGCTTACCTCCTTTGGCGGGGGCTCCGGATTTTGGTTTTCCTCTTCGTGAAGAAGATTCGCTATTCCGGGGCATCGGTATCTTTTAAATCTGTATTCTCGCCAATGGTGTTTACTTCATGGGCGAAATCTTTTGGTGTTGGGAGTTCTGCCAGGTCATTGATACCAAAATATTCCATAAACTTGGGCGAAGTACCATACAGCATAGGCCGCCCAATTGTATCTGCTTTTCCCTTGATTTCAATCAATCCTTTGTCCAACAGTTTTTGAACAGCATAGTCGCAATTAACGCCACGGATATTTTCAATCTCTGTCCTGGAAATTGCTTGTTTGTAGGCAATAATCGAAAGGGTTTCCATAGCAGATGTTGACAACCTTTTCTTCGATTGTTGCTTCAACAAAATACTAATACTGGCTTGGTATGCCGGCTTTGTAAGAAATTGATAACCACCCGCTGCTTTGCTCAAAGAAAACGAAAAATCATCGTGCTTATACTTTTCGTCAATCTTTTGGATTGCCCCCATCACATCCTCCTCGGGCACGTCTGCACCAAACATTTCTGAAAGGCAGGAAATAATTTCCGCAATCTTGATGGGATAGGGTGAACAAAAAATTAAAGCTTCGATATGGTTCTGTAGGAAATCCATTAGTCTTTTTGCATTAACTTACCTTCGATTGATTGCGTAGTGTGGGGAACTGCAATTAACCTTTCCTTTGGAATTAATTTCCCGGTAACGGAGCAAATCCCATACGTCCCGTTCTTGATTCTGACCAAGGCATTCTCAAGGTTCGCGATGTATTTTTGCTGACGGGCGGCCAACTGGCTCAAGTTTTCTTTTTCAGCGGTTTCAGCTCCGTCTTCCAATACTTTTGTATTCCCACCTGAAGTAGCGTCTGTACCGGAATCATTGTTCCTGTTCAACGTCTCTTTCAGGATTTTATATTCCCCTTTTGCTTTCTCCAGTTTTTGGTTGATCAGCTCCTCAAATTCTTTTAATTCAGAATCTGAATACCGCGTCTTATCATCCGGTGTAGATGAAGGGTTTGCTGGTTTATGTGCAATAGGCCGTTGTGTTGGCACATTGAACACCGTTAATTCTGGTGGCGCAGGTTTTGGTGCCGGTGTTGATGGTGTAAGGGTTTTCGTATCCTTTAATTCTCCTGTTGCCTTCTTCAATGCTTTCTTTTTTAGGGGTTTTTCCTTTTTTACAACCGGTTGCTCAACAACTACAGTTTTAGCTTCTTTCTGTTTTGTGGCTTTTTTAGGTGTAGCTTTTTCCTTCGGGGTTGCCATTTTCTTCTTCGGAGCGGCCTTTTTCACAACTTTCGTTGCTTTTTTAGGCGCAGCTTTTTTAACAACCCTTTTCTTGGCCGGTTTCGCTACCTTCTTTTGAGCTGTCGTTTTCTTTACGGCTTTTTTGGCCTTTTTGGGGGCAGCTTTCTTTGCTGGCTTTGCAGCCTTTTTCTTACTTACAGGCTTAGCCTTTTTTGTGTTCTTCTTTGCTGCTTTTGCGGGCGCTTTCTTTTTTGCCATAATTCCTACCGGGGTTTTTAACAGGCGCAAAATTAAGGTTCCCATCTTAAAACAAAAAATGTTATCGTGCCTATAATTACACTCAAAAAAATAAAGGGTTCCTGACCGCTGGATTGGGTCATTTATCAAAATTTTGCCGCAACCACCACACGCTTTTTAAGAGTCTGTACCTTTCCCGTGGTATGATACACCTGAAACCAGACAACGTAATAGCCAACCCGCGCTTTAGATCCTCCTTCCTGGTCTCCATCCCAACGAAAAAAACCTTGTGTGCCCAATAATTCATTGTTCGCAATTTGCTTTATCAAAACGCCTTGACTGTTTATAATCTTTACATTGGCAACCCAGCCACCCTGGTCAAACTGATAATGGATCTCGGTAAAATCCGGTTGGCCCGTGATGGGGATAAAAATTTCCGGGGTAACCGTAACTTCGCCCTGTAGCGATACGGGATTTGCGTGACTGTTGGAATTTAAGTACCCGGGCGTTGCATATCCTACAGTTGAACTTGCAGATTTCCAATTTGCCCAACTTTCCGATGGGCTTTGGGGATCAATCCGTTCCAAGGAAACACCATCATCGTTCTTTATAAAAATGGAATGCTGGTCGTCTTTATATTTCAAATTGTCAATGAATAATTGATCCTGATCCATCAATACAATACTTCCTTCATTGTCCGGCATGGATGGCAAGGGGGCTTGTACAATATTTTTTCTGACCGCCAACGGGTAATGGCTTATGATGGTGGCGGGATCTGTGGTAATTACCCTATACTCTTTCGGGCCTAAGATTAAATCCTCGCCCGTGATTGTGCGTACGTTAGTGGCATGGTCATTTTCCCAATTTCCAATGCCCCAGTTTTTCAGGTTAAAATACTTTGAGGTTGGGTTATACAACTCAACAAAGTCGACACCCGTGGGGCGTGGGTTGAACAAGATTTCATTGATCACGACATCCAGTGGCGCTGCCTCCTCCGGTAAACCAAACGTAAAAACATTTTCCCCCATCGTGTTGCCGTTGCAATCCCGGATTCCTGAAACAACAAGGGTATAAACAATTTCATTTTTTAGCGTTTGATTTAATGTCAATCCAAGTTGTGTACGGGCTGTATTCCCAACATGCAGGGACGCAATTTCTAAATCCGGTGTGATTCGGAAATTGACGACATCGGGGATTTCATCTTTAAGTTTTTCATTGAAAGTAAGCATGATGCGTGTTGGGCTTTGCGCGATCACACTCACTAAAAAGGGTGGGGTTAGATCGGGTTTATTTGCAAAAACTGAATTCTGCTTTCCAGGGGTTCCTCCGGTTGGATTTTCTGAGGCAATCCAGTTATCACTTTCCCCGCATGGGTTTTCCGGATCAATCAACTCCAATGACCAGCCACCGGATTTTTTTCCTGAATCTTTATACCATGAATCGGAATAGCTCACCGAATCAACCGTATTGCCAAGATTGTCTTTCAATACCAATACATCGCCAGCGTTATTGAGTGTTGGAAAACCACTTATGCCCAGCACTTTTCCAAACGGTTCAAAATCACTTTTGGCAGCAGTGGTCGTTACGATAATATATTCGTTTGGTCCAATGGCCCCCGAAAGATTTCCTCCACTCGCTGGATCGGAAAGACGCCACCCGTTCAAGTTTATCGCTGTGTTGGCCCGATTGAAAAGTTCAACAAATTCAGCAGCGGGCAGCCCGTTTGAAGAAGATGGGTCAGCGAAAATTTCCGTGAGGATGACATCCTTCCATTCGGAAGGTGATGGTGGTGTGAAGGCCTCACCGGTCACCACAAAATCATCAAAATAAAAAGAAGTGGAGCGTGTGGATGTGTACAAACAATACACCCCGAAAAAATTGGAAACCGGGTGTGTGGTGTCCACAACTTCCCCTTCTTTGAAAAATGAATTCGTAATACTTACGTCCGAAAACAATTCCCACTTTCCGTTTTCATCACGTGTTACCCGAATTTTCAGTTCAGGTGCCGGGAGATTAAGCGCTCCATTTTGTCCATCAATAATTTTTGTCCGTGTTGATCCGGTTTGGCGATACAAGCTCACTTCATCATCTGTACCGCCAAGTTGTACATAATAGCCATTCAAATTCCCACCAAGGTTTTGTTGATCGGACACCAGGTAAACACGTGCCAGGTTACCGGCAGAAGGATTGAAATTCATTTTCACATAAAACCCCCACGAGCCATTTACAATAGCAGTACTGCTTGTGGCCATGTAAGCGGATGACGATTCAGCAGGGGCGAGCAACCGTAGTTGTTGGTTTTCAATAATAAATTTTGCTTCATCACCGAACCAACTTGGGTTGTTGTTGAAGTTATCATCCGAAAAATTATCCGTGAATTGTGCTTGTGTTGTTGACCAGTGAACAATTGTTAGCAGGAGAATTACAATTTTTTTATTCATAGAACAGGTTTGATTTCGCATAACGGAAAATAAAAACACTATTTTTGTTGAAATTTAAAAAAAATTATTAAAACATGAAATATCCATCAGCCTCCACACACCAATGAAATGGTAACTGGGGCATGGGTATTCCGTATGACCTTAAAAAAAACCAATTATAAACACATGAAACTCGCAGTTGTAGGTGCCACCGGATTGGTTGGCCAGGAAATGCTTAAAGTGTTGGAAGAACGCAACTTCCCTTTTGATGATCTCTATCTGGTTGCTTCGGCAAAATCAGTAGGCAAGCAGATCACCTTTAAGGGTAAACCGTATTCCATCAAAAGCATGGAAGAAACAGTTGCGCTTGCCCCTGATGTGGCCATTTTTTCTGCGGGAGGAAGCATTTCATTAGAGTGGGCACCAAAATTTGCGGAGAAAGGAACCATTGTAATCGACAATTCTTCGGCTTGGCGAATGGATCCCACCAAAAAATTAATTGTACCCGAAGTGAATGGCCACGCCCTCCGGATTGATGACCGCATTATCGCGAACCCAAATTGCTCAACCATTCAAATGGTGTTGGCATTGGCACCGCTTCATGTTGCCTATAAAATCAAACGGATTGTTGTGTCTACCTATCAATCCGTAACCGGAACAGGAAAAGATGCAGTGGAGCAATTGATGAACGAACGCAATGGTGTTGAAGGCCCGAAAGTTTATCCGCATGCCATTGACATGAACATCCTCCCGCACATTGATGTGTTTTTGGATAACGGGTATACCAAAGAAGAAATGAAGATGGTAAATGAAACCCGGAAAATTTTTGATGACCAAACCATCGGGCTTACTTCCACTACTGTACGTGTACCGGCAGTGGGTGGCCACAGTGAAGCGGTAAATGTGGAGTTCGAAAACGATTTTGATTTGGATGAAGTACGCGACCTTCTTTCAAAAACCCCGGGTGTAGTTGTTCAGGACGATCCAAAAAACAATGTGTACCCGATGCCGATCAACAGCCACGGAAAAGATGAAGTGTTTGTGGGCCGTTTGCGCAGGGACGAATCCCAACCCAACACATTGAACATGTGGGTGGTTGCCGATAACTTACGAAAAGGTGCGGCCACCAATGCCGTTCAGATTGCGGAATATATTGTTGAGAAGAATTTGGTGGTGGCGTAGAGGTTCCTGGCATTACACAAATATGTTGTTGTGGGTTCGTGCCCGCCATTGGGAACATTGAGCACGGATGCAAAGGCTTTGGATGTGTGTCGACTAGTGTGGCCGTTGTGTTTTGTGCGATTAAACCAGTTAGTCTTTGTTCATCTTGTTTGTCGGTCAAGAAAACACAACAAAGGCCGAAGACGTGCGAACTCCAACAATGGCAAGGCTGACACCCCTATGGTGCAAGCACGGATGCTTGCGCCATAGGGGGTCGCATACCTGCTTAATGGCTCACCATTATTTGTCTTTGCAGCAATCCTTT
>CAYNOT010000012.1:0-162986 GCA_964398945.1 uncultured Roseivirgaceae bacterium
TCGAACCCGCGACCTCCTGCGTGACAGGCAGGCATTCTAACCAGCTGAACTACCGAACCTTACTTTTCCAATTTTTAAAGCGACTGTGCTTAAAAACGGAGTGCAAATATAGCGCTAGGTGCCTTCTATCCAAAAAAACAGCTAAATAATTTAATTAAACTTAAAATAGAAGTCCCCCACGATGTTGGAACTGTCCCACGTGTTTTGCCGGTCACCGGAAAGGCGCATAACATTCAGTCGAACTTCCTTAAACACTTGTTCAATGGTGAGCCCTGGTTTACGAAGTGCTTTTAATAGTTCTTGTGTATAAAGCCCATTCCTTCCCGATCCATCGGAAGCTACCGATCCGGGCGCGGTAGCATAGGCTATAAAAGAACCCCTTGCCTTTTTCATCTCCGCTAATCCGGAAGAAACTGAACGCGAAGTTGCAGGGAATGGATTGTTCCTACAAGCATCCAACACCACAATATTCATTCTCGAATTCGAATTTTCCATACTTGATAAAACCATCTTTTGTGCCGGAAAACACATTCGCACAATATCATCCTCATACTTCACAATGGCATCAACAGGCACGAGGTAATTTTCGTCTTCATACTGAACACCATGACCAGCATAGTAAAACAAACCTACCGTTTGATCACGCGGGCCACTGCTAAGCTTTTGGTGAAACTTCCGCATGGCTTCACGCATTTGAATATAGGTAGCATTGGTGATCAGTTGAACTTCAAAATTTGAATTTTCCAATTCCTTCGCTACATCAGTTGCATCATTTACAGGGTTTTTGAGCGAGCCAACCTCTTTTGTATAATTTGCATTGCCAATTACAAGCGCATATCTTTTCTCATTTGAATAAATCTGGGCAAGCGAAGATGTGGTAGATACAACTATGGGGGTATTAACAGGTTGACCCACTTCCTTTTTAGTGGATGGGGTTTTGTCAGGTTGAATGTACTCTGCTGGTCGATCAGATGGACTGTTTAAAACAGTTTTTGGTTGCGTGTTAGCGTTGGTTGCTGTCCCAATTTTTGAAAGTTCTTGTTGAATAGTACGATCGGAAGGCATAAGCTTAGCTGCTGCCTGGAGGTCCTTACGCGCTAAATCAATGTCGGGGAGTTTTTCATAAGCCAATGCCCGCTCGTACAACAGTTTTGAATGGGTGGCCTTATCACCGGACAGAACCGGAATGGCTTGCGAGTATTCATTCACCGCTTGTCCGTAAAGCCCTAATTTCATGTTGCTCTGCGCGAGGAACCAATGGATATTCCCTTTGTTGGGATGCCCTAATGCAATGCTTTCGTTTAAATCACCCAATGCCCTTTTGTAGTCTTCCTTTTTAAAAAAGGAAAGTCCACGGTAATAATAGACCTCAACATCGGTTTTTGCTTCCCTCCCGGGTTTTAAAAAATATTGGGTAAACAGTATAATGGCCTTGTCATAGTTCTCTGCTTTATATTCTTTAAGACCATTTTCATAGTATTGATACTGTGCGAACCCACTCGTACTGATCAATAGAAAAAAAACAAACCCAAGCCTTTTCATGGTCTAAAGTTACAAAACTTGGAATTTAAAGAAAATCCTGAAAAGAAGCCGGGAGATTAAAGTTCGGTTTGAACACTTAATACCCCCATCCCCCGTTAGGGAAATGTCCCACGGGAACTGATAGAGCCTGTTTCAAGTAGAAAATGTTATTTTAGCGACTCCATAAAGTATGAAGAAACTCCTGGCCCTAATTATTTTCTTATCGCCTTTGCTAACGGGGTGCAGTCGCTCATCGGCAGGAACCACCACCGTAGTAAAACCCAAAACATACAACCGCTTTTACGACCGCAAAAAGGACAAACGAAAACCACGTACTAAAATGGTGCGTATGAAAAATTAAGCCAGTCCTTTTATTACGATGTCCAGGTTTTTACGAAAGAATAACTTTACAGGATGCTGCTGTAACACGTGGGCAGATACAATCGAGCCGTAAAATGTTGTGATCAACAAGTTGGTGATATCACGTGTTGCACTACTCTTCGTTATTTCTTTTTTGAAAATTGCTTCCAACGTGAATTTCTCCAATAATTGGTCAAGGGAAAGTTGCTCGACCAAGTTGATATCAATTTTACCCGGGTTTAATAAAATCTTTTCTTCGATCCGGAAAGGAAATGGTTTGGGTATCTTTTTTGTATCGGCAATATAGCTCACCAAACTAAGCACCAAACCCGGATGTGTTTCAAACTCTTCGCTGAGTTTATCAAACACAAAATAAATCCCGGCCATTCCTTCTTTGGGCTTCTCGTGCAACTCAACCGAACGCAACAACAGCCATACCCGGAAATAATACAAAAGCACATCTTCTTTTTGCGGGAAATATTTAAAAAAAGTAACTTTTGATATTTTCACCTTGGCACACAGGTCGTCAACATACAAATCATCGAATGATTTCTTTGCAATGAGCTTAATGGCATTCTCAAGTATCTGGATTTTTAGCCGTGCAGCCTTCTCTTTCCTAATGCCCATATAATTCTGTTGCCATAGTTTGGATTGAATTAATACTTTTAGCACGACTAAACCAAAAAGCTGCATGATAAAACGTTTAATTTTCCTTCTAGCTGTTAGTTCCTTCCTTTTTAATTGTGGTCCCCAAACGGATAAAGAACTAATTGTTGGTGTAAAAGCTGATTCTGCCATGGTGGTTTCAGCCCATCCGCTGGCTTCACAAATTGGTGTTGATATTTTGAAAAAAGGTGGGAATGCTGTAGATGCAGCCATTGCAACACAAATAGCCTTAGCGGTCGTTCACCCAAGTGCCGGCAATCTGGGGGGTGGCGGTTTTATGGTTTTACGGAAAAACGATGGTTCTTACCATACATTGGATTATCGCGAGAAAGCACCTGGCAAGGCAACCCAAAATATGTATCTGGATTCACTTGGTGAGGCGATCACAGACCTGAGCCTTCGGGGCGCACTGGCATCGGGTGTACCGGGTTCTGTTGCCGGATGGATTGAGTCGCACGAAAAACATGGTTCACTTGACTGGAAGGAGTTGGTCCAGCCCTCTATCGATCTCGCAAGAAATGGCTTTGAACTTACCGAAAAAGAAGCGAGTGGTTTGAATTGGATTCAGGAAGACCTGATCAAATATAATTCAGTGCAGCCGGAATTTATGCTGAAAGAAGAATGGAAACAAGGTGATATTTTTAAGTTGCCCGAACTGGCAGAAACACTTACGCGAATTCGCGACAATGGCAAAGCTGGTTTTTATGAAGGGGAGGTTGCCGGTAAAATTGTTGAAGAAATGAAACGATCAACAGGATTGATTTCACATGAAGATCTGAAAAATTATAAGGCCGTTTGGCGGGATGCTTTTGTTGATTACTATAAAGAATATAAAATCATTTCGATGCCACCTCCATCAAGCGGTGGTATTGCCTTGGTGCAATTGCTAAAATCCGTTGAAGCCTATCCGATTGCAGACTGGGGATGGAACACGGTGAAAACAGTTCACGTAATGACCGAAGCAGAACGAAGGGTCTATGCAGATCGCGCTGCATATTTAGGTGACCCCGATTTCTTTGACGTGCCAACCAAAGAACTTACCAACCCCATGTATATCGATGAACGGATGAGTACTTTTAATTGGGAACACGCCACACCGAGCAGTGATGTGATGGAAGGCCTGGAGACCATGACTGAATCGGAACAGACCACGCATTTATCGGTCGTTGATAAATTTGGAAATGCAGTTGCTGTTACCACTACCTTAAATGGTAGTTATGGATCGCGCGTTGTGGTGGGGGGTGCTGGTTTTCTATTGAACAATGAAATGGACGACTTTAGTGTGAAACCGGGCGTGCCGAATATGTTTGGTGTAACCGGTGGTGAAGCCAATAAAATTGAACCTGGCAAAAGAATGCTAAGCTCCATGACACCAACAATTATTGAAAAGGATGGAAAGCTGTTCATGGTGGTAGGAACGCCTGGTGGTTCCACCATTATCACATCTGTTTTTCAAACGATCTTAAATGTTGTTGAACACAAAATGAACATGCAAGAAGCCGTTACCGCGAGGCGTTTTCACAGTCAATGGCTACCGGATGTTATTACTGCCGAGAAAAATTCACTGGACACCTTGACCATTCAAGCATTGGAAGCGATGGGCCACGCGTTTGCCTTCCGCGGCAATATAGGACGTGTCGATGCAATTTTGGTTTTAGGCGATGGCAAGCTCGAAGGCGGAGCGGATCCCCGGGGTGATGACACTGCAATCGGATACTAGACATTGGACACAAGGCTCAAGACTAACTACTCAATACTATAATAAATAACCATGAAAATTTTTTTACGTAACACTTTTCTCTTTCTGGTAGCAGGAATACTTTCCGCGACAGCACAAGACAAACCTGTCTTAACGGTGAAGAAAATAATGCAGGATCCAAAAACATGGATTGGCACTTCACCTTCCAATCCTTTTTGGTCTGAGGATGGCACCACATTGTATTTCAACTGGAACCCCGAAGCAAACCCGGGCGACTCATTGTACAAAACAACAGCCAATGGTGCTGCCCCTGTTAAAGTTTCGAAACAAGAAAGGCAATCCCTCCCCTCCCGCTACGGTGTATACTCAAAAGATTATTCAAAAAAATTGTATACCAAAAATGGGGATATTTTTTTATTGGATGTCAAATCAAAAAAAGAAAAACAACTTACCAACACGCTTGACAACGAAAGCGGTGTAGCTTTTACAAAAGATGAACAACGCATTCAATTTTCAAATGGCGACAACTTGTTTACCATGCACTTGCAAACAGGTACAATTGTGCAGCTTACCAATTTCAAAAAAGGAAAAGAGTCGAAAGATAAAAAGCTTTCCGGGCAAGACGAATGGCTGAAAAAGGATGCCATCGCGTTGAGCAAAATCCTGCAGGAACGGAACGCAGAAGCAGAACAGCGAAAAGCCTTTAACAAATCCAATGAAGTAAAGCGCCCGAAAGCATTTTACTTAGATGATAAAAGTGTAAGTGATATCACGTTAAGTCCCAACGAGCAGTATATCACATTTGTATTGCGAAAATTTGCGCGTGATGCGCAAAGGGCCAATGTTCCAAATTATGTGACCGAATCCTCCTATACAGAAGATATTGCAACACGGCCATTTGTTGGAAGTGACCAGATGGATCAGGAAGTTGGCATCTATGATATTTTAAGGGACACCATTTATCTGGTAAAAGCTGATAACCTTTCCGGATTGGATGATGTGCAGCCTTACCAGGTCAAGAAAGATGAACCGGAGAAATCCAAAAAGAAGCGCGAGATCATCATGCACAATCCAATTTGGTCTGAAGATGGGAACTATGCAGTTATCTCTTTCCGCTCTAAGGACAACAAAGACCGCTGGATCGCACAACTATTGCCAGAAACCGGTACTGTAAAAGAACTCGACCGCCAGCATGATGACGCCTGGATTGGCGGCCCCGGGATTGGTTGGTCATTCGGCTCTGGTGAACTGGGATGGATGCCAGACAATACATCCATCTGGTTCCAATCGGAAGAAAGCGGCTACTCCCATTTATATACACTCGATATAAACTCAGGAAAGAAAACTGCGTTGACATCCGGAAAATATGAAGTGGGCAGTCCACAAATTTCACGGGATAAGAAGCGCTGGTATTTTGAAGCAAACATAGAGCATCCGGGTGACCAGCAATTTTATTCCATGCCGATCAATGGTGGGAAAATCACGAAGTTGACTACTGAAAAAGGGGGCAACACTGCGCTCCTTTCCCCAGACGGATCAAAAATTGCTTTGCTGCATTCCACCACCAACCAACCGTGGGAATTATATCTTCAGAGTAATCCGATCGTAGCCAAAGGTGGGGCACCAAAAAAGATCACTGAATCATTAACAAACGATTTTAAAGCATATCCATGGCGCGCACCAGAAGTAATCACCTTTAAAGCAACTGATGGAGCTGACGTGCATGCAAGGATTTATAAGCCCGGGACAAAAACACAAAAAGGCCCTGCGGTAGTCTTTGTGCATGGTGCCGGATATTTGCAAAATGCCCACTTTCGCTGGAGCAGTTATTTCCGTGAATACATGTTTCACAATCTGCTTGTTGACCTTGGTTATACAGTGTTGGATATTGACTACAGAGGAAGTGCCGGATACGGTCGCGATTGGCGCACGGGCATCTATCAACACATGGGTGGTAAAGATTTGAGCGATCACATTGATGGCGCAAAATTTTTAGTAGAGGAGCATGATGTGGATCCGAAGAAGATCGGGATATATGGTGGATCGTATGGTGGCTTTATTACCCTCATGGCGATGTTTACCGAGCCAGAGGTTTTTAATTCCGGGGCTGCGTTGCGTTCTGTCACAGACTGGTCGCATTACAATCATGGATACACTTCCAATATTTTGAATACCCCGGTTGAAGATAGCCTTGCGTATAGGAAGAGTTCCCCGATTTATTATGCTGAAGGATTAAAAGGAAACTTGTTGATTTTGCATGGCATGATCGATACGAATGTGCACTTTCAAGATGTAGTGCGACTCGCGCAAAGGCTTATTGAGTTGGAAAAAGAGAATTGGGAAATGGCCGTTTATCCATTGGAGAATCATGGTTTTGTGGAGCCTTCCAGTTGGACGGATGAGTACAGGCGCATCCTTAAACTCTTTGAAGAAAACTTAAAATAGATTTGATGATTTGAAAATTAGTGAATGTGTAAATTGAAACGGGAACCTTCAATTTACACATTCACTAATCAACAAATTATCTAATTATCTAATATTTCGTAATCTTAAACTCAACCCTTCTGTTCAACATCCTGGTTTCTTCGTTGGAATTATCAGCGATTGGTTGCGTTCCTCCATAGCCTTTTCCTTTTATCCTTTTGGATAAAATCCCTTTTGAAACCATGTATTGTTTAACCCTGTCAACACGTGCTTGCGAAAGTTTAACATTGTGGGAATGTACACCGCGGTTATCGGTATGGCCCAATAAATCAATTCGTACGGATGGATTGGCATTTAAAAAAGCGATTACCAAATCAAGTTCCTGATACGATCCCGGAAGGAGATTGGTGGAGCCTTGCTCGAAGAGTACACTTTTGAGATTAACGGTTGTACCAACAGAAACGGGTTCCAGTTTAAAATTCATCTCCAGCGTTTTCATCTCAATTGTGTTGATGTCCAGTTCTTCGAGTGTACTGATAAAGCCTTCGGCCTCTACTTGAATTTTAAATTGATCCGTGGAATTGACATCTATTTTATATCCAGACAAAGAAGCATAGATGGATTGATTTAAAGTTGCCCCGGAAAAAGTAACCTTTGCGGAAATAGGTTCACTCGTTTTGGCGTTTGTAACCCGGCCATAGATACTAACAACCGAATCATTTTTTGCTGGTTCATGAATTACCGGAACAATCGCAATAACCGTATCAATTTTTTCTGTTAAAGGTTTTGCTGGCAACGGATCATTTGTTCTGAAAATTTTTATATCCCCATATCCATCACTGTTGATTGTACTGGTGTAGATTGAAAAACCGTATTGCTCATACATTCGAAACCCAAGTTCCCTTCCTTCCGAATTAATACTTGTACCTTGGTTTACCGGTGCCGACCAGTTTGTCCAGCTATCATCCAAGCGCTTTGCAGAATAGACATCAAAACTTCCCTGCCCTGCCCTTCCATTACTGGAGAAATAAAGCGTCTTGCCATCTTCACCCAGGCTGGGCGCAACTTCTTGAAATTGTGTATTGATCATTGGCCCCAAATTTTTGGGTGCTGTCCATTTTCCATCACCTTCTTTTATACATACATAGATATCCTCAACACCATGTGTCCCGTATGTTTCCGCGGAATAGATAAAAACCGCACCTGTAATGTCCATGCTTCCGCTGATCATCGCTGACTTATTTTGAAAATATGGAATTGAAATATTTTCAGGTTGTGACCAACCGCTTCCGCGATCAACAGAAACGGAAATGCCCTGGGTTTTGGTTGGCGTATCCCCTTCCCCATAGTGACTCAACAAGTACAATTCCTTTCCTGAAACAGAAATCCCTGCCACCCCATTGTATCCACGGTTATTCAAAATTGATCCTGCATGTATGGGTGCCGACCATTGATTGTTGATGAGTTTCGCGAACCAAATGTCGCCCGGGTCACGAAGCCCGCCAATATTTTGTGGGTGGTTGGCAATTGTAAAGTAAAGTGTTTGACCGTCTGCGGAGAGTACCGGGTTCTGTTCATCGAACGCACTGTTCACGAGTTGAAAGGGATTACTAGTCGTTTGTCCAAAAAGCAGATTACCAAAACCGACAAAACAAAAAACAAAAAATATATTCCGCATTATAAAATTTTATCCTACAAATATAGACCAACATTTTACTTCCGCTAAACACTTACCCATTTGTTGTCGCGCAACCAAAATCGCCACGGGAGGCTTGCATCTTCCCCTGCGTAATCAATGCCGATTCGTGGCCCCGACATTATAGCCTGTTCAGCAATAAAATATCCGTCATCATCAATCCAAACTTCGTCATCAACGAGCGACTTTCCATTCCATGTTCGATCAATCCCCATGGCTTTGGTTAGTTTACCCGGACCTGAGGTGAGTTGAAAATCATTTCTCAAAACCCCTCTTCTCGATCGCATTATACCGGTTCCGTCAATAGGTTCAACAGCGCGGATCAAAACCGCTTCGGCCACTTCCTTTTTGTTGGTCACAATATTGAAAAGATGATGGATGCCATAACACAAATAGACATACGCAATGCCTCCCGACTGAAACATCACTGCATTTCGATTGGTCTTTTTAGACCCATACGCATGACAGCCCTTTTCCCTCCAGGAGTAGGCTTCAGTTTCCACAATTCTGGCTTTAACGATAGTCCCTTTCAAATTGGTAACCAATACTTTACCAAGCAATTGTTTGCTGATTTGCACAACATCCCCGTGCTCGAAAAAATCTTTTGTTAGTCGCAAATGAATAGGTGATTTGGAATGGAGTTTTGTAAATTCGCCCTTCAAGAAATAAAACTAACTTAATTATGATGAAAAAAATTCTATCAACAGCATTTCTAATGACCGCATTGATTTGGATTGCGGAGGCACAAATCCGTACTCCACAACCAAGTTCTTCAGGTTCTGTCAGTTCTGTGGTTGGCTTAACTGATATCACCATTGATTATGCACGACCGAAAGCAAAAGGAAGAAAAATCTATGGCGCAGGTAGTGATTTCCTGGTGCCGTATGGTGAACTATGGCGAACCGGGGCAAATGCCGGGACCAAGATTACCTTTTCGGATGATGTTGAAGTGGAAGGAAAGAAAGTAGCAAAAGGATCTTATTTGATCTTTTCGTGGCCGGGCGCCAGTGAATGGACTGTTTCCCTATATAGCGACTTATCAATTGGCGGAAACACAGGTGGATATGATGCTTCAAAGGAAGCCGCAAAATTCACAGTAAAACCTGAGAAGGCGAGTCCAATAGTAGAAACCTTTACGGTGGCAATTGGCGATATCAGTGAAGATAACACGAGTGCAAAAGTTCAAATCGCGTGGGAAAATACCTCTGTTAAATTTGGTGTGAAGGTAGATTTCGATGCTACTGTAATGAAATCTATTGAAGCCAACACCAAAGTAAATCCAGGCAATTTGATTGCTGCAGCACAGTATTACTTTAATACGAACAAAGACCTGGCGCAAGCACTAAAATGGACGAATGAGTATTTAGCCGTGGGCAATAACTCGCAGCAATTTTGGAATGTATATTTCAAAGCACAAATTCAAAAAGCTATGGGAGATAAGAAAGGTGCCGAGGCTACCGCCAAACAATCCATAGAAATTGCCAAAAAAGCAGACAATGATTTTGGTTATGTGAAGCGTAATGAGGATTTAATTAAATCGCTTAAATAGGCGTTTTACAACTTATCCTTAAAAAGCCGTGCTTCATCGTAAGTACGGCTTTTTTTATTCACAAGGTTCTGTGAATGGTAGATTGAATCGGTTAAATGGGATTCAAAATTCCCAAATTTGGAAAAATGAAAATGAAAAACTTCGTTTTCAGCCCGAATAGTACATTTCATATTTGTGGCCTGATTTTTCGATTAATGGCATCAAAACCCGAAAAAACAAAAAGACCATGATCAAAGAAATCCTCTTTTACGATGAAAAGTACATAGTTGACAACCTTGTAAGATTAAGGAAGATGGGAAAATCCTATCAACAATCTGTCAAAATCCTATCCATGGAAACCAGTCAACCCGAATCATTTATTGAACACGCATTGAAGAATTACACAAAAAAGGCGAGTGTTCTACGATAACAAAAAGTAAGCTTTAATCTAAATGAATAAGGGGCTGTCTAAAAGGGACAGCCCTTTAAATTTTTAGGGTTTTTACATTAAAAAAACATTTACCTCTGCAATAGGGCCGGAAAGGCTTAATGGAATAGACTGAATTTTAGTTGGCTAAATCAGGTATTAATCGTTCGGTTCAATCACCGCCAACAACATCCGGGCTTGTGCAATCCCCAGTTGGCGTTGGTGATTGTCGGGAGCGGTAGAATCTTCTTCATAACGGATTGACCTTTCAAGAAATGAACATAAGCGGTCGTTTTGGATGCCGGCTATTTGAATTAACCTTGTGGCTGACATTACTTCTTCCATATATTAAAGTAACAACACGGAATCATCTTAAGCAAGAACATTAATTTGAAGTTTCCTTCAATAGTTTTGTGAGGGTATAACCAATTGATTTCTTGATTATTGACTGCAAATGTTTAACAGGGAAGTTCAACCATAAAGCAAAACCTATCATCCTCTCTGTGTATAAATCAAACGAATAAGGATACCAATGACCATCTTATAGCGAAACTTCTTAAAAGCAAAAAAGCAGTCATTTTCATGACTGCCTGATTGTTAAGAGCCCCCAGCCGGGATCGAACCAGCGACCTACTGATTACAAGTCAGTTGCTCTACCAGCTGAGCTATGGAGGCCTATTTTAATTCCATCCTTTTCGTTTATCAACTTTTACAAGTCAGTATCCGCCAACTGGCGGATGAGCCAAGGAGGCCTGTTTCCTTAAGGAGGTGCAAAAATAATGGATGTTCTATTCTTTGCAAACTTAGGCCTAAGAAACTGTGCGCAAGATTTTAAGTTGTTGCTTAAGTTGCTTCAGGTGGTCATTGGCCTCTTCAATTTTACCACTAAATTCTTCCTTGTATTTGATGGCATTTTTAGACCTGCCAAAGAATTCGAGGTTATTTTTAAGAACGGCAATATCATTCTCTACTTTTCCGATTTTCTTGCGAATGGTCTGTTCTTTTTGGAAAATCTTTTGATCGGCCCGTGGGTCGTTGCGAAGCTCCTCCAACGAACTCTCCATAGAGACGCGTTCACGCTCGTCACTGGAAAGATTTGGAATGGCTGCGACATAATTGGTCATCACATCATGAAATTGCTTCTTGATTTTATTAATGTCCTTACGGGGAACAAAACCGATTTCATTAAACTGCTGCAAGTGGTTTTGAAGTTGCTCTTGTGAAACGGTGCCTTCTGCAATTTGTTTTTCCATCGCATCACAAATGGCTTTCTTCTTTACCAAATTATCATATTGATCGTTCTCAACCTTGCCGTGTTCTTTACGCCTTTGTTCGAAAAAATAATCACACGCTTCCTTAAATTCTTTATAGATTTTTTCCCTAAACTTTTCGGGTACCGGCCCCATTTCTTTCCATTGTTGTTGCAGGCGTTTGAAGTCCTCAGTGGTCTTGTCCCAGTCCTGACTGTCTTTAAGCTCTAAGGCGCGCTGAATCAAATCATTTTTGGCTTTCAAATTGACCTGACGCGTTTCATCCAGCTTTTTGAAGAAACTATTTTTATTACTAAAGAATTGCTTAAATGCGCCCCAAAACTTATGGTTGATTTCTTTTGATTGCGACCGCGGAACACCACCAATCGCTTCCCACCGCTTTTGCAATTCAAGGATGGCTTTCGTTTTTGTATTCCATTCCTTTATCCGGTCGGAAGTAAACCCGGTGTAGATGGCCACTTCTTCACACAGCGCATTCTTCTTGATCAGGTTTTCCTTCAACTCCACCTGTAAGGTCTCCATGAATCCATCGCGCTTTTCGTACAGCGCATCCGAAGCCTTTTTGAAACGTTGCCAGATGTTTTCTTTTTCTTCCAACGGAACCGGGCCTGTATGCTTAAACTCGTGGTGCAATTCATTCAATTCGCGAATAGCATCTTTCAGGATAGTAACCTCTAACAATTTTTCCGCACGAACACAAAGCTCTTCTTTAAGCTCGAGGTTTTTCTTACGGTCAAGTTCTTTGAGTTCGTAATAAATACTTTGGTTATCGTAAAAGCGATCTTGTAAGGCATGGAAATTTGCCCAAATAGATTTGGCCATGGCTGTGGGAACAGGGCCAATGCTTTTCCATTCGCGTTGAAGGTTTTTAAAGGAATCAAATTGATCACCGGTCTCCTGGGATTCAATCAGCAGCCGAAGTTTTTCCAGCAGTTCTTGTTTCTTCGCCAGGTTTTCCTGCTTCTGGCTTTCAATGTTTTTATAATGCTTGTGCTTTCTGTCTTTGATCAATTTGAAGTTTGCATCAAAAGCAGAATCAAATTCATCGCCACGGTATTCAAAATCAGTTTCCGGACTTCCTTCTGAAATGAACCGTGCCAACGCTTCTTCCCTTTCCTTGTTGAAATAAGAATCAAACAAAGGCCTGATCTCATTCACAATGCGATCAACCTTTTTAAAGTCATCTTCTTTTGAAAGTGATTTGATAACTTCTACTAATTCGGCCTTACTGAATTGTGTGTAATCAATAGTTTCTTTTTCATCATGATCCTCTTCCTGCTCATGTAATTCGCCATGTTCGGTCAAATCCACTTCAGACTCCAAACTCTTTTTTCCAGGGGTTTCCACACCATTCACAGTCAAATCCTCCTGTGTTTCTTCCTGTATTTCTTTCTCCGTTCCCATGGTTATATATCTCTCAAGTAGTAAAGTTACAAAAATCGGCTAATTCAGCCGAGGATCAATTGGATAGTTAGAGTACACGGAAAAACGCCCTCCCATGTTTTCCAATGCCTTTTTCCACATTTCCGAAGTGTTTTCAGAAAAAAGGAAACGGTCGTCCACATAATCACAAACAATCCAGGAGTTGGCCTCCAGTTCTTCATCAAGTTGGCCGGGTTCCCAACCACTGTATCCCAGAAAAAACCGGACATCACTCGCTTGTATTTGCCTGGTGTCAATCAACTCCAGAAGGCTCTCAAAATTTCCGCCCCAATACACGCCTTCATGTATTTCACGGGCATCCACAACAGTTGCATTTCGATGGATGAAGTGCAATGTGTCTTGTTGAACCGGGCCGCCCACATACACTTTCTCTTTTAAATCATTCATCTCTATCACTTCGCCTAAGCTTAATAGCGATGGCTTGTTCAAAACAAAACCAAATGACCCTTCCTCATTATTCTCACAAAGTAATACAACAGAGCGTTCAAAATTCGGATCGGGAAGAAAAGGCTCCGAAATTAACAGCCTCCCCTTTTCCGGAGCAAATTGATTTTTGTATTTAAAAAAGTCCATCAAATTACTTTTGTTGCTACTCTGGCTGTATAACGTAAAAAATATGATTAATTTTCAATCTCCAATAAAATACTAAACCACGACCCGTCCAAATTTTATTCAACGAGATTACCAACTTCCAAAGACAATGAGCAATATAGCAGATATTCGAAGTGAATATTCCAAATCCTCCCTTCATATTTCAAGTGTTTCGAAAGATCCTATTGATCAATTTGGCCAATGGTTTGGCGAAGCATTGAAATCGGAGGTCAGGGAAGTGAACGCCATGTCGTTAGCAACTATAAATCAGCATAATAGACCCTCTTGCCGGATTGTTTTGCTAAAAGGGATTGAAAAAAGAAGGTTCGTGTTTTTCACGAATTATCAAAGTGCAAAAGGAAAAGACCTGGAGGCCAATCCTGCCTGTGCTTTAACATTCTTTTGGCCGGAATTAGAACGCCAGGTTCGCGTTGAAGGTGTCGCAACACGTGTGGAAGAAAGTGCATCGGAAGCATATTTCAAAAGCCGGCCAAGGGGATCGCAAATTGGGGCATGGTCCTCCCCACAAAGTACAATCATTGAGGATAGTGAACTGTTAAACCAACGGGTGAAACAGATGGAAACCCGTTTTAAAGGTCAGGAAACTTTGCCACGACCAAAGCAATGGGGAGGATATGCAGTCGATCCATTTTTACTTGAATTCTGGCAGGGCCGGCCAAATCGATTACATGATCGCATCCTTTATACCAGGGATGGCCAGAACTGGAAAATAAATTTGTTGGCGCCTTAAATCTATTTGAGGTCAAACAAAGAGTTCACACCAATAACATTCCGAACCGTAAAACCTTCGGCATATCCCACTCCTATTGCATGACCAAATTCAATTCCCCTCGATTCAATCATTTGCATAAACTGGGGATTGGAAATATAGGTTTGCGGTCCATTATTGTTGGGATCAAAAAACTGGCTTTTAAAAGCACGAACTGCCTGCATTTTAGTCTCCCATGAATCAGAAACATCCACTAAAAAATCGGGTTGAATCAATTGCGATTGAATGTAATGATACACCACCTTTGGCCTCCATGCTGCTTGATCATTTCCGGCTTCGTCCTTGGAATTGACTTGCTTGAGGCCCGCCAAAAAGCAAGCATCATAAATCAAGGTTGCAGCTTTTGGGTGGTCAGGATGACGGTCCCTGATGGCATTGGCAAGCACAATTTCTGGTCGGTATTTGCGGACTACCTGAAGGATCGCTTGCTGTGCGTCCGCGTTATTCGAAAAATAACCATCCGGCAAGCCAATATTTTCACGCACCGCTAAACCCAGGATTTTTGCTGCTTCAGCAGCTTCACTGGCGCGTATCTCCACCGTTCCCCGGGTGCCGAGTTCACCCTTTGTAAGATCAACTATTCCAACCTTCTTGCCCAACTTCACATGTTTGGCAATTGTTCCGCCACATCCTAATTCAGCATCATCAGGGTGGGCAGCCAGTACAAGGATATCAAGTTTCACTATTGTGATTTGTTAGGGTTGATGATTACTAAGCTGCTACTTCCGCTTCCTTTGCCGCTAAATACTTCTCTGCATCGAGTGCCCCCATGCAGCCTGTTCCTGCTGCCGTGACCGCTTGACGATACACTTTATCGGCTGCATCACCTACTGCAAAAACACCTTCAATATTTGTTTTCGTAGTGCCCGGGATAACCTTGATATATCCGGTGTCATCCATATCAATAATACCTTCAAAAAGATCTGTACTGGGTTTATGGCCAATTGCCAAAAAGAATCCTTCTATCGGAATTTCAGTTGAAATGCCCGTTTTGTTGTTTTTTACGCGTACGCCCGTTACACCCGTATCATCCCCTAGCACTTCTTCGGTTTCCGTATTCCAATGGATTTGAATATTCCCGGTTTTCATTACCCGCTGTTGCATGATTTTGGAAGCTCGCATCTCGTCTCGTCTTACTATCAAATGAACCTTGGGGCAAAGTTTTGCAAGGTACATTGCTTCTTCTGCAGCTGAATCACCAGCACCCACAACGGCAACTTCCTTACCGCGATAAAAATACCCATCACAAACTGCACAGGCTGAAACACCTTTGTTGGCAAAAGCCTGTTCTGAAGGTATCCCTAAATACTTTGCTGTTGCCCCTGTCGCAATGATTACCGACTCAGTAATCACTTCCTTGGTCCCATCCACGATTAACTTCAGCGGGTGTGATGAAAAGTCCACTTGTGTAACCAATCCATAATTTACCCGCGTACCAAAACGTTCGGCCTGCTTTTGCAAATCCATCATCATTTGTGGTCCATTAATGCCTTCAGGATACCCCGGAAAATTCTCAACATCATTGGTGGTGGTAAGTTGGCCTCCGGGTTCACCTCCGGTATACAACAACGGGTTCAGGCCAGCCCTTGCTGCATAAATGGCAGCTGTATAGCCTGCAGGCCCTGATCCGATGATGACTACTTTTTCGATTTCTTTTTCCATTTTCAAATATTGCTAAAATCCTCCAATACAAAGGGTCCCTTGCGAGACCCTTTTAAATTATTCTTTAAATACTGATTATTAACCCAGGTAAGGTTTTAAAGCTTTGCTTCTGGAGGTATGTCGTAACCTTCTGATTGCCTTTTCCTTAATTTGCCTTACCCGTTCCCTCGTTAAATTGAACTTCTCCCCGATCTCTTCCAGTGTCATGGCATGTTCCCCATTTAATCCAAAGTATAATGTGATGACATCCGCTTCGCGCTGGGTAAGTGTTGATAATGCCCGTTGCACTTCCCTTCGCAGGGAGTCATCCATCAGGCCTGAATCCGGTGTTTCTTCACCATCATTCTCCAGCACATCCAGTAAACTATTTTCTTCACCTGAAACAAACGGTGCATCCATGGAAACATGGCGACCAGAAATTTTCATGGTATCAACAACTTCTGCCGTTGTTACTTCCAGCACATCGGCCAGTTCCTCAGCGGATGGCTCGCGCTCAAATTTTTGTTCGAGTTCAGAAAATGTCTTGGAAATTTTATTGAGCGATCCCACCCGGTTTAAGGGAAGCCTTACGATTCTGGATTGTTCGGCAAGCGCCTGTAAGATTGATTGACGAATCCACCAGACTGCATACGAAATAAATTTGAACCCGCGGGTTTCATCAAAACGTTGTGCTGCTTTTATAAGGCCGAGGTTTCCTTCGTTGATTAAATCACCAAGCGACAACCCCTGGTTTTGATATTGCTTGGCCACTGAAACTACGAACCGAAGGTTTGCTTTGGTTAGTTTTTCCAAAGCAATTTGATCCCCTTCTTTAATTCGTTTGGCTAATTCAACTTCTTCATCAGGTGTTAACAAATCTACTTTACCAATTTCCTGAAGGTACTTGTCGAGTGATTGACTTTCCCTGTTGGTTATCTGTTTACTGATCTTTAGTTGTCTCATTCAGCACGTGAGTTATCAATTGTGTAACAATATACTCCGAAAAGTTAAATCATGTTACATTGATTTACAACGTTTATTCACTTGCACTGGTTTCTTTGCGCTCAGGTTTAGGCAAAAGAACCTTTCTTGAAAGTCTGTATTTTCCGGTTTTCTTATCAATTTCCACAAGTTTCACTTTCACTTCTTCTCCAACTTCCAATACACCCTCCAGATTTTCAAGGCGTTCCCACTTAATCTCAGAGATGTGGAGCAATCCGTCTTTTCCTGGCAAGAACTCAACAAAGGCACCGAAAGGAACGATGGATTTAACTTTGCCTTCATACACCTCACCAATTTCAGGTGTAACCGTAATGTCTTTGATACGCTTTAAGGCCATGTTCATGGACTCTTGATTGGTGGCATATACATTGATAATACCCTTGCCATCAACTTCTTCAATTACCACAGTTGCCCCTGAAGTATTTTGGATGTCCTGGATAATTTTTCCACCGGGGCCGATTACCGCACCGATCAATTCTTTCTCGATCGTCATGGTTTGTGCACGTGGAGCGTGTGGCTTCATATCTGCCCTGGACTGTGAAATACATTTGTTGATTTCATTCAGGATGTGAAGCCTTCCTTCACGACCTTGCATCAACGCTTCTTTCAGTATTTCAAAGGTCAATCCTTCTACTTTTAAATCCATCTGGCAAGCCGTAAGCCCCTTTGCAGTACCCGTGACTTTGAAGTCCATATCCCCCAAATGATCTTCATCACCCAGGATATCAGAAAGGATCGCATATTTACCAGTTTCGGGATCTGAAATCATTCCCATTGCAATTCCCGATACAGGTCCCGAAATTGGAACACCTGCGTCCATCAATGCCATTGATCCGGCACAAACGGTTGCCATAGAGGAGGATCCATTGGATTCCAATATATCAGAGACAACACGAATGGTATATGGGTTCTTTTCATCTTTTGGAAGTACTTGCTTTAAAGCACGATACGCCAGGTTTCCATGGCCTACTTCCCTTCTGCCAGGACCACGGTTTGGTTTCACTTCGCCCGTTGAAAAGCCCGGGAAATTATAATGCAGCATGAACTTATTGGAGCCAGAATACATAGCTCCGTCAATCAATTGCTGATCCAGTTTTGTACCTAATGTTACGGTTGTTAGCGATTGTGTTTCGCCCCGTGTAAACAACGCTGATCCATGGGGGGATGGAAGTAAATCCACAACACAATCTATATCCCTGATTTCATTAGTCTTACGACCGTCAAGTCTAACCCTTTCCAGAAGTACAAGGTCACGGGCGGCTTTCTTTTGAATCTCCTTGTAATATTTTTTTACAAGGTCCCTGTCAATCAATGAGTCTTCCGGAATGCTTTCCAGATAATCCTTTAAAATTTTAGAAAAAGCATCTGATCGTTGATCCTTATTTTTAGTTTGAAGTTTCGCGACTTCAAATGCCGGGGAATAGAATAACTTCCAAAGTTCTTCTTTTAATTCAACGTTATCATTTTCGTGGCTATAGGTCCTCTTCTCTTCTTTTCCTGCGGCTTTTGTTAATTCAATTTGAAGATTGCATTGAACCTTGATTGCTTCATGCGCAACCTTTAATGCGTCAATCATATCATCTTCACTCACTTCTTTCATTTCCCCTTCCACCATTAGGATATTGTCTAGGGAAGCGGCCACAATCAAATCGATATCGGCAGATTCTTTTTGCTCCATGGATGGATTGACAATAAATTGTCCATTGATCCGGACAACACGAACTTCAGAAATAGGGCCATTGAAAGGAATGTCGGAAACCGATAATGCAGCAGAGGCTGCAAAAGCCGCAAGCGAATCCGGCAACGCAGATGGATCACCGGAAATCATATAGATCATTACTTGAGTATCAGCGTGATAATCGCTTGGAAATAAAGGGCGTATTGCACGGTCAACTAATCTGGAAATCAAAATCTCATAATCTGAAAGACGGCCTTCGCGTTTTAAGAAACCACCCGGTACTTTTCCTGTAGAAGCAAATTTCTCTTGATAATCAACGGAAAGTGGAAGGAAGTCCACCCCCTCTTTATGTTCTTGCGATGCCACAACCGTAGCAAGCAACATGGTATCCCCTTGGCGTACAACAACCGCACCGTCTGCTTGACGTGCTAATTTTCCTGTTTCAACAGTTATTTCCCTACCATCAGGTAGTTGGCAGCTTTTTGTAATTACATTAAAGTTCATAGTAAATAGATTATAGAAGGCATGGGTAAGATCAGTTGCCTTCTGGTAAAAAGTAAAAGGGAACCAATGTGTTTGGTTCCCTTAATATCGTATTATTTTCTTAAATCAAGTTCGGCCAATATTGAACGGTACCGCTCAATATCAATCTTATAAAGGTAATTCAGAAGCTTTCTGCGCTTTCCTACAAGTTTTAACAAACCTTGTTGGGTTGCATAGTCCTTTCTATTAACCTTTAAATGGTCAGTTAGATGATTAATCCGGTGGGTAAAAAGGGCAATCTGCGATTCCGCAGAGCCGGTGTCTTCTTTTTTCTTAGCGAAACCGTGTTTAGAAAATAAATCGTGTTTAACCTCAGTTGTCAAGTACATCTTAAAAAATTGTTATTTCATCTTTATTCAGGCGGCAAAGATACGTTAAATTGGAAGAATTTTCCAAATTATAGCCTGAACTGGCTTGCCTGTACCGGACTTTAACAAAACTACTGCTTTGAGAAGAATCGCCTCTTAAGCTTATCCATGAATACCAGATATACATCTGCATCAAAAAGCCGGGCATCGATCCGCGCCTGGCGTAAAAAGAAAAACCCAATGATAAACAATACAAAGTTGGCCGTCCAAATACCTTGGACCGGGGCTACCAAATCCTGTTTCACCCACTTCTCCCCTTGCATATTGAGCAGGTAAAAAACAATAAAAAAGAAGATCGACACCAGAAATGGGATTCCCAAGCCCCCTTTTTTTATGATTGATCCAAGTGGGGCACCGATCAAAAACATGGCGATGCAAGCAATTGAATTGGAGATGATTTTATGCCACTGAATGGCAAACGTTTTGGTCTCATCCCGAAAATTTTCGAGCGTTGAATTCGTGGTGCTAATTTGTGCTTTGACCTGACGGGCCATATTTGCCGCACTTTGATAATTCGCCACGCTTGGAGGAATAGCGAAAATACTGTCCAATATTATCTTTGTTGAGTCAGATGACAGGACAGGCTTCTTTTTTTTCTTTGATTGATTATCAATAGTAGCTTTAGCAATAGTAGCTTTAGGTTTAATCTGCTCCTTTTCCCGCTTTCGCTCCTGTGCCAGTTGAGGGCGCTCAACCAGGCCAGAATCCGGGCGGTCACGGGCCACGAAGTCATCCTTTTTTGTAGTGTAGTTTCTTGAAATACTATCCGTTGTTATAGTGTTGATTGAGTCAATCTCCCGCTGCATTTGATAGACTGCTCGCGGCATAACAGTTGAATCACCCTGCAAATAGTACGCAAAAAATGCTGGCCTGTAGCGATAATAGCTAACAAGTTGTTGCAATTCCCTTCGTTTAATGGAATCAATATCACGATTCAATTCCAGGACATTGCGCATAATGCGATTGCCAGCAAACCACTTTTTATCGGTGCGTTCTAAATCAAAAGAAGACAGGTCGAACACAACTTGTGATTTATCAAATTTGCTCCGGCTCAACGTTTCTTTTTGCTGGTTCCGGTTTTGCGTCACTAAACTTGCCTCAGAGGATGAACCCGCTTTGTACTTCAAACCATTGAAAAGTTCCAACTTTAGATAGCGTTCATTTAGAATGGTATACATCCTGCCAGAATCAGCTGTGGTAACGTCTTGATTCCCACTGTTATCCCGATGATCGTAAATCTTGATGCCCTTTAATGTTTCCTTATCATCAAATTTTTTATCGGTTTTAATGCTGATCCCGGGTATTCCGTTAAAAAACTCCCCTTCCCGTAATTCCAAAGCGGGTTTTTTCTGGCGGATATCATACAGCAGACTGTACGCTTCCAGTGCTGCCTTGGGTACAAAATAGTTGTTTGAAAAGAAGGCGACCCCGGTGATGAACAATACAAAAATGAAAATCGGACGAAGTACCCGGACAAGTGAAATCCCAGAACTTTTAATGGCTGTTAATTCAAAATGTTCGCCTAAGTTTCCAAAGGCAATCAGGGAAGACAACAATACCGCTAAAGGAAGTGCTATCGGTGTCATAAATATTGCAAAGTAGAATAGCAATTGACCAATCACTTCTATGTCAATCCCCTTCCCGATGATATCATCGAAGTAGCGGAGCATGTGTTGCATGAGCAAAATGAAGACAACAACCAGGAAAGTGATGATGAAAGGGCCTATAAAAGAGGAGAATACAAGTTTGTCGATCTTCTTCATGCGCAACCCAAAAGAACAAATCTTGAACCAGTTTTACTATTGAAACGGTAAATAAAAGAACGGATGGAGAAAACCCTCAGTAGAAAAAATTTTTAACGTTATAAAAGTTGAACCCCGAATCACTTGCTTATCAAGCTATTACCTGGGCGACTGAATTAGGGACTAATTCTATTTTTTGTAACTTTTGTTCTCACAACGATTTACTATGGAAACTTTAATCGTACATCCCGATAATGAGGCTCAGTTAACTGCCGTAAAAGCTGTGCTGAAAGCACTGAACATTTCATTTGAGAAGAAAAAATACTATGACTCTGATTTTGTAAAGAAAATCAAGGACAGTGAAACCTCATTTCGCAAGGGAAAATTCAAAACCGTTAAGACAGAGGATTTGTGGAAGTAGATTATTCCGAACAGGCATTGAATGACATAGCCTTTTGGAAAAAATCTGGCAAGAAGGCCATTCAGAAACGAATAAGTACATTAGTTAATTCCATTCAAACCACTCCCTATCAGGGAATAGGGAAACCGGAACAACTCAATATTATTTAGCAGGCAAATGGTCGAGGCGCATAAACGAAGAACATCGTATTATATACGAAGTTGTCGGGAACAGGATAAGAATCCATTCCCTGAAAAGACATTACACAAAGAAATAAGTAAGCAATTTTTTAGCAGTTATTTAATTTTGTCCTAATCTAAAAATATGTTTGTAGCGCGGGGGGGAGTTGAACCCCCGACCTTTGGGTTATGAATCCAACGCTCTAACCACCTGAGCTACCGCGCCAAACAAGCTGGATTTAGCTATATTCTGGGTTTCCTTGAAAAGGATCGCAAACTTACAAAGTTTGTTTAATAATCCACCAAATGGCTTTTTTTATTTTTAAGTATTAAAAAAAAGCCTAATTTGAAAGCGGCAATCATGGCAAACAAATCACTATTCACAGCAGACTACGAAATTCATGCATCGGTCAAGATGTTGTACCCCTATATTCAATCTGCCAGTGGTTTGTCGGAATGGTTTGCAGATGATGTGAAGATCAATAACAACGATAAATCTTTGACATTTTTTTGGGACAATGAAGAGCACAGGGCGCGGCAAGTTGCGCACCGCACCAATCATTTTGTTCGCTTTGAATTTTTTCCCGAAAATGAAAATGACAAAGAAGACCCTTCCTATCTTGAGCTTCGCCTTGAAGCAAATGAACTAACACAATCCATATTTCTAAAAATTGAAGACTATTCTGATTTTGATGATCAGAAAGAATTAAGTGATTTGTGGGATAGTCTTGTGGATACCTTGCGAAAGACCGTTGGGGGATAATTTTTATTATTGCATCCAGCCCATATCATTGCCGATCATGTTCCGATAGTTTGAAGGAGTAATACGATACCGGCTTTTAAACAACCTGCCAAAAGAACTGGCATCATCGAAACCAACTTTCCTGGAGATCGCTTCAACGGTACTGAATGAAGTGTCTAAATAAAAGAGTGCTTTTTTTAAACGCTCTTGCAAAACATATTGATGTGGGGTGATATGGAATAATTCTTTGAAAAGACGAAGGAAGTGAAAGGGGCTCAGGCACGCTTCCCTGCTTATCTTTTGAAGGTCGAGCCGGTTATTGAGATGGCTATCGATATAATCTTTAGCAAGACTAACACGCTTATACGTTTCAATTCGGGTAGACGACTTCTTGGACTTAAGTTGGTCCAGGCTTTTCAGGATGAGCCCTTGATTATGGAGCATGCGTTCAAGCAACTGCGAGTAAAGTGTCCCCAAATATTCTTCGTCCTGGATTTTATTCAAAATCACATTTCCCAGTTGCATAAAGATATTTTTGATCTGCTCATCATGGTCGAACGTTGTTTCAAAAAAGTTTACTTTCTCCTTTGCCTCAAGGAAAGGGTCATCCAATAATTTATCTTCCGGTGTACTCAAATAATACAGCAACCGTTCGGCAAGGTGGGGCTTAAACGCCACCAGCATCATCTTTAAATCGATGTCTGCATCAAACTCGGTACGGAAAGTCTGCCCTTGGTTGGTGATCAAATAATTATCGGGTTTTACAATATGTTCAGTACTCCCAACTTTATAATACTGATACCCATTTAACATCAGGCGTATGGTCAAGCGCGATGTATGTTCTTCGGAATAGATGCTTTTAGAAGAAATCAGTACTGCATTGGTATCCTTGTGCTCCATGTCGGTTTCAAACCGTGAGCAAAAAACATTATGACGGGAGACTGAATTTGTAAGTTGCTGTTGGCAGTAGGTGCATATTTGCATATCTAAATGTACTGAATAAGTTTATCCGCATTATATCAGGACCGGCTTTTTTATTGAGTGTTCCTTAGTACCTGTCCCATAGGGTGCTCTATCAGGTTACCTACTTTTTGAAATTGTGTACCCCGATTTTTGCCATCATATTATTCGAGTAAAAATGGGAGTCATATAAGGTATAGATGGCCGCCTCCTTTACGGAAAAGCGTGTGATCGTCCGCGAGGTAAACATCTATACTCATATATTTTCGATATAGGGGATCGAGATGGCCGCACACGACTTTCCTTCTTCTGTAAAGATACTCAATTCTGCATTTAGCACTTTCAGCCGGTTTCGGATATTCAACAGGCCAACCCCGGTTTTATAAGGATCATACCGATTTTGATAATACTTACTGAAGCCAAGTCCATCGTCTTTAATACGTACCACTAAAAAATCTTCCTGCCAATCAAATTCAATCCACATATACCATGCTGAATTACAGTTGATTGAATTGCTGATCAATTCCTGCACAATCCGGTAAATCATCAATTCCTTTTTTTGCGCCAATTGCTTGCTTTTGCCAGCTTCGCTAAAGCTGATATTTACGGTGTAGAGCCTATTGATTTTCTTGTCGATCAGTTGAAGTATTGCGTTCGTTAATCCGAACCTCTCCAATGCCATCGGGTTTATCTCTTTGATAATCCGATCGATTTTTTCCTTGAGCATGATCACTGTTTCATTCATTTCGTCCCGAAGGATCGGTTCACTCAAAAAATGCCCTCGTCTTTCCAGTACTGACAAATTGATTTTCAAGGACATCAAGCTGTTGCCAATGCTGTCGTGCAAGTCTTCTGAAATCCTTTTTCGCTCTGCCTCTTGTGTCTCGAAGGCGATAGAAAGCATTTCTTGATTAAGCTGGTCTTTCCCTTTTTGAAGGTCCTTAAACTCCATTATCTTTTGCTTGTTCTTTACAACGAAGAAAATGGTTGTTGCAATGGCGGCCACTAATAGAAGGACAAGTATCTCAGTTAACATCGTGGTTGGGATTCTGCATAACGTTTCAAGCAGGTAATAAACAAAAAAATATTTAAGACACCAATCCTTAAATCACTAGTTTTTACTATTTCAGCAAGTTTTGCAGGTTCCTAAGTTACCCTATGAAGAGTTTATCCAATTTAAATTGAAGGCAAGGAACCCATTTAATCGGTTGGCTGACTGGTGAAAAGAATTAGTTTTGTTGGGAAGTAGCATCCCGAATGATCCCGCAGGCAAAAATTTTACGTGTATTCCAATTGATAGGCCTTCTGAAAAGCGGGGGCAGGACCATTCGTCAACTGGCGCAACAGCTCGATACAACCGAACGGACCATTTACCGCTATTTCAAATTGCTCGAAGAAATCGGCTTTATAATCGACCAGGATTTCCACGGAAGATATTTTGTCCATCGCGAAGATGGGGAAAGCCCGGAGGACCGGTTTACGCTTGAAGAGGTTTCAATCCTCCGGCAACTTATCCAAAGTGCAGCTTCGGGCCATCCCCTTAAAGGGACGCTGTTAAAAAAACTGGCATTTCATTCTGAAGCCAAAGAGCTTCCTGAGCAATTCCTTAAGCTGCGGGTGGCTAAAATATTCAGGATAGTAAACGAGGCTATTGAAAGTGGTAGCCAGGTGATTTTAAAAAGTTACCACTCCGCAAATAGCGCTGAGATTACTGATCGTTTGGTTGAGCCCTTCCAATTTGGCGAAGGATTTCAATCAATCCAGGCGCTCGACACAAAAGATAAACAGAATAAATTTTTTAAGCTGGAGCGCATTGGTGATGTGGTGGTACTTGACAAACCCTACAAATTTCAAAAACTCCATAAAAAATCAAGCACTGATATTTTTGGAATCAGTGGCCGCAAAGAAACCTGGATCACCATGCGGCTTAGCTTACGTGCTTATGTGCTCTTGCGTGAAGAATACCCGCTGGCATTCCCCTATCTTGAAAAAGAAAATGAAGACCCTAAAACTTTTATCTTCCATGGCCCCGTACTTACGTACAAAGGGGTAGGAAGATTTGTGATGGGATTGGCGGATGAAATCAAGATCGTTGAACCGAAAGAATTCAAAATCTATATAAAGGAAAAAATTGATCAACAAAAACTCATTTAGGTTTTAATGATAGTCCGCAAAGATACCCAACCGCCAGGGACCACTATGTCTACTACTGTATTTTGATGTGCGACTGCCAACTAGTTGTAACATGCCAGCTATGAAGCACATCAACTGTACACTACTTTAGAACGATAAATCCCAGGCTAATAAAAAGGTGTTCCTTAAATTTTAGCTTGGGTATGTTGACGGATTATCATAGGTTTTGCCCTTACCTGGATCATCAATTTTCATGGATCAAAAAAAGCACGGAATCGCTTCCGTGCTTTTTTCTCTATGAAACAACTATTAACCAGTCTATTGAATTCGAACAGTCACGGATTGATTGCCAATCAGTAAATTAAAATCACCGGCTTCTGTTACCCACTCACCTTGTTCGTTCACAAATGCCAGGTCTGATGCAGGGATTACAAAGTTTACTCCCTGGCTACTTCCGGGCTTTAACGACACCTTATCAAAACCGCGCAACCTTTTAAAACTAGGTGTGATCGTGGAATACAGATCCTGCGAATAAAGCTCAATACTCTTTTTTCCTTCTTTATCACCGCTGTTTTTTATCTGTACAGAAACGTGGATAGAATCAGTTGGTTGGTATGTGGTTTTATCTGTTTTCATGTCCGCGTATTCAAACTGCGTATAGCTTAGGCCATGTCCGAAAGGCCATTGTGGCCTGTAGGCCCCATTGCCATAAACGTTGGGTACGTCTTCCCGCACACCCTCAGAATACTTGTGGTCATAGGTAAGCAGGTCACCTGATTTTTTTGGATATGTAAACGGGAGTATACCATTTGGATTATACGCTCCTGTCAACACCTCTACAATAGCAGTTGCTCCCATTGTGGACGGTCGGTAGGCCAATAAAACCCCTTTTATGTCCGGCTCGATCATGGAAACAATTCGTGGGCGTCCTTCTACCAACACCAGGATAATAGGTTTGCCTGTAGCAATCGCAGCCTGCGCCAGCTTAATTTGTTTTTCATCCAAGTTAAGGTCATCAATAACACCCGGGCCTTCTGCATACGCCTGTTCCCCCAGGCAAAGTACAATGTAATCAACGCCCTTTGCGGCCGGTGCTATCCAGGCCGTTTCATAATTTTCTGGATCCTGGAAACCACGCGTACTTTTGGAGAGGACATTTTCACTGCCCAGTTTTTTCTCAAAAGCTTCTTTTATAGTAAGCGTGGTACTTGGGTACGCACGGTCATCATTTCCTTGCCAGGTGTAGGACCAACTACTATGAAGCGAGGTAACATTGTTGGCTGCCGGGCCTGCAAGCAAAATTTTCGCTCCCTCTTTTAAGGGAAGTATATCGTCTTGGTTTTTAAGCAATGTCAATGATTCCAATGAAGCGGACAATGCAGCTTCTTCCGTAGTGCTGTTGCTCATTAAAATTTTTTGCGTTGGTGGATATGGATTATCGAATAATCCCAGATCAAATTTCAATTTCAATATCCTTCGAACAGAAAGGTTAATGCGTTCCTCATTAATGGTGCCTTCCTTTACAAGTTCAAGCAACAAATCATAGAAAGAATATTCCAATGGAACCATACTCATATCAATACCTGCTTCAACGGCCATGCGAACAGCCTCTTTCGGTGAATCAGCAACACGGTGCCGTGTATGTAGCCGGATTACATCTTCCCAATCGGAAACGGCTACTCCTTTAAAATTCAATTGATCCCGTAGTACGGTTGTCAATAAATATTTACTGGCATGGACCGGCACACCATTCACCTCCCCTGAATTAATCATCACTGTTGATGCACCTGCCTCTACAGCTTTCCTAAACGGGACCAGAAAAAATTCTTGCAGCATGTTGTTCGGGATGTAAGCCGGGGTCCTGTCCTTTCCGGAAGCAGGGTGCGAATATCCCAGGAAATGTTTCATGGTTGAAGCTACACTGTTTGGACTTGAAAGATCATCCCCTTCATAGGCACTAATGGCCGCTGCCCCCATGGTGGACACGAGGTAAACATCTTCACCAAAGGTTTCTTCAAAACGTGACCATAATGGTTGGCGGCCTAAATCCAATACCGGATCAAAATTCCAGGGGATACCAAGCGAACGGGTTTCCTTTGCCGTAATGGAAGCTGCATTTGAAACCAAAGCTGGGTTACGGGTAGCGGCCATCCCAATGTTATGTGGGAATAGAACACTGCCCTTTAAATAGCTTGAACCATGGATCGCATCAATTCCATAAAGAACAGGAATGCCGGAAGCAGATTCCTTTGTTGCAACATCCTGTATCCGGGTGATGATCTCATTCCATTTCTCCCGGCTGTAGGCCTGACCTTTTACATTTAAAATAGACCCCACTTTTTTTTCAAGGATGGCAGCCTTCAATTTACGTTCATCGATTTCATCAAGTTTATCATTTTGCAAAATCATATCGATGGTGACTTGGGTCATTTGGCCAACCTTCTCCTCAATTGTCATTTTTGCAAGCAAAGACTCTACGCGTTGGTCGGAAGAAGATGAACTTGTTCCTGTTTTGCACGATTGAAGGGAAACCGCAACAAGTACAAGTATAAGTGGAATGAAATATCGCATTGGTAAATTTTAATTTTAAATGTTTTAATTTGCGTTCAACAAAATGTTGTTGAGCCTGTACAAAAATTGCAAATCAACGCGACTTGCAACGGTGAGTATTATCACAATAGTGATGGGTAATTGTTACAACTATGGGATTTACTGAGATTGGAGATGCTATGAAGGGGTATTGGGTGATTTTGTTGTTATTCCTGGGACCATTGAAATGCTTTCCCCAAGCAGGTGATGTCCGGTTCTATGATCAGTCAAAAGGGTTGTCCCAACATTCCGTTACTGCTATTGCGCAGGATAAGAAAGGTTTTTTATGGGTGGGCACACGCCATGGCCTAAACCGATATGATGGAAAGCAGTTTAAAAACTTCGATCAATCTTTTGGTGGCAACCCGTCAACCAGCACCAGTATTATCCAGCATGTTTTGGTGGACCGTTCCGGGAATATCTGGGTTGGGACATCAGGCGATGGCCTTATCCACTACAATTATATCAGTGATACATTCCGACAATACAATGAAGGAAATTCACCAGATTCACTGAGCGATAATTTTGTGCTCTGTGCTTTTGAGGATAGCAAAGGAAATATCTGGGTGGGCACTGAAACAGGTGGGTTGAACATGCTCGATGTAAAAACCAATGTCTTTAAATGTTATCGGAGCAATTCCGCAAATCCATTTAGCATAAGCATCAATAATATAACGGCAATCAATGAAGATTCCAGAGGCAATATCTGGGTCGGAACCTGGGGAGGTGGTATTAATCTATTTGACAGGAACACCAAAAGGTTCACCAAGTTCACCACCCAAACCGGAAACGATGCACATAGCGATGTCGTCAGGCAATTCCACAAAACAAAAAGTGGAGAGTTTTATGTTGGCACCCACAACGGCCTTAAAAAACTAAAATACGCTAACAATACCTATTCGTTCTCTGACGATCTTAACGACAACACGAAGATTGACCCTGCATTATCAAGTGTCAGGATCCTTTCGATAGTCGAAGATCAAGTGGGCAATATTTGGGTAGGCACCGAGAATGAAGGGCTCTTTTATTTAAATACAAAAACCGGTTCAGCAAAGCAATACCTGCGTGATTCGAGGAAGCCCTTAGGCTTGCCCAGCAATTCGATTTGGTCATTGTTTGTCGATGATTTTGGCACCGTTTGGATCGGCTCGTATGATAAAGGGCTGTTCAAAATTGATCCGTATGAAGAAAAATTCACAAAGCTCTATCAGAACAATCCGTACACCAACTCCTTAAGCCACAATGTTGTTAGTTCTTTTGCGCAAGATAAAAATGGGAATTTCTGGATTGGCACCGATGGTGGCGGGCTCAATTACTTTAATCCCCAGACAAAAATTTTTGAACACTTTAAACATGATCCCAGTGATCCTACAAGTTTGGGTGACAATGCGGTAGTAAGCCTGGCCCTGGATGAAAATGATAATTTATGGATTGGTACATGGGAAGGTGGTGTATCAATTTTAGAACATGGTAAAAAGAAATTCAAAAGGATAACATCCCAACCGGATGGTCAAAACCAACTGAGCGGAAAAGATATCCATAAAGTCTACAAAGATTCAAAAAACAGAATGTGGATTGGTGCCTTCCGTGGCGGCCTTGATATGTATGATCCGAAAACAGATTCGTTCTATCATTTTTTTTCCAACTCCAACAACAACCAAAATAGTAATGACAACAAAATCAGGACCATCCTTGAAGATTTTCAAGGAAGGATTTGGATTGGAACAGAAGGCGCAGGGTTGCGATGCCTCACGCTGAACCAGGATAACTCGATAAACCGCGTACAAAAATTTTTAAATATTCCGGGTGACAGAACAAGTCTCTCGAGCAACCTGGTCACCCATATCTTTGAAGATAAAAACAAAACCCTTTGGATTGGCACCGAAGGCGGAGGGCTGAACAAATTCAATTTCACCAACAATAATTTTGATATAGTAACCAAGAAGGATGGATTTCCCAGTGATGTTATTTATGGAATTGAGGAGGATTTTAACGGTAGCCTCTGGGTTAGCACAAACAAAGGGCTGGTGCAATATGAAATAGAGAGAGGGGCGATCCATGTATATGATGAGTTGGATGGTTTACAGTCAGAAGAATTTTACAAAGCGTCCTGCTTTCGTGCGCGGGATGGCCAGTTATTGTTTGGGGGGATTAAGGGGTTCAATATATTTAACCCGGGCAATGTAAAAAGGAACCCAAACGCCCCCCCTGTCTACATTACCGGGCTATCCCTTTCCGGGGAACCACTTTCACCCGGCAGCACCAAACCGCTAAAGAAAAATATTATCAACACAGAGGAGATCATTTTTGATTATGATCAAAACGATTTCAACCTTACGTTTTCTTCCCTTAACTTTTCACAATCCACAAAAAACAAGTTTGAATATAAACTGGAGAACTATGATGATAATTGGCAACAGGCCGATGATCGCAATGATGCTTCCTATACCAATGTTCCTCCGGGGTATTATGTATTTAAAGTAAGAGGGTCGAACAATGACAAGGTTTGGAACCCCATCCCGCGGGAGCTCGTGATCATTATCAATAAACCATGGTATCGAACCTACTGGGCGTATGCGCTCTATAGTAGTATTGTTGTCCTGATACTGATTATAAGCCGGGACAATATCATAAAACGGGAGCGGCTCAAAAGTGAACTACAACTTGAGCATGTTGAATTGACCAAGACGCAAGAACTATCAAAGTTAAAGTCGCGGTTCTTTGCAAACATTTCACATGAGTTCCGGACACCGTTGACACTGATCATTGGTCCATTGATTGGGCTTTATCAAAACATGAACAAAGGCCAGGAAAAAAACCAGGCGAGGATGATGATTCGAAATGCCGAGCAATTACTTGGGCTTATCAATCAAGTACAGGATTTATCGAAGCTCGAATCAGGTAGCATGAAATTGGTCACGACCAAGAACGACATTGTGAAATTCCTGAGGAGTGTTACCTACCCTTTCACATCCTTTGCTGATAAAAAATACATTACCTATAAAACCGAGTTTCCGAAAAAAGAAATTGACGTGTACTTCGAACGTGAGAAGCTGGAAAAAGTATTTAACAACCTGTTGATAAATGCTTTCAAATTTACCCCGGAGTTCGGCACCATTACAGTAGGCATCAAAGAAGACAAACAGGTTGTTCACATGTATGTTGAAAATTCCGGCCCGGGTATTCCCCCAGATGAAATCGATCAGATATTCAATCGTTTCTTTCAGGGAAACACCAGCAAAACAGGAACAGGGATTGGACTTTCACTTGCAAAAGAATTGGTGGAACTCCACAAAGGAAAAATTTCAGTAAAAAGTGAGTTAGGAAAAATCACCACCTTTAGTATTACGTTACAGTTGGGTACCGCGCATTTGTCATCGAATGAAATTGGTGAAGAAAAACATTCTTCCAATCAAACCAACCAACATGAGTTGACAAAATTATCATTACTTGAAGAAGATGAACTGGAGGATGACAACCCTGAAGATTCTGAGCTTGGCAATAAGACCCCTATGCTCCTGCTGGTGGATGACAATGTAGAAATGCTTGATTTTGTTTCGGAAACCCTCAGGCTAAATTATAAAATCACAAAGGCAAGCAACGGGTTGGAAGCATTAAAGATTGCCCGGACACAAATTCCGGATTTGATTATAACCGATGTAATGATGCCTGAAATGGACGGCTATGAACTTTGTGAGGCACTGAAAAACGACCAAAAGACCAGCCATATCCCGGTAATCATGCTCACCGCCAAGGTTTCCCCTAACAGTGAACTGAAAGGTTTTAAAATGGGTGCTATCCATTACATCACCAAGCCCTTCAACCCTTCCCTTTTAGAAATTAGAGTCAAGAATATATTCTTGTCACAGGTTCAGCTAAAAGAACGAATACTCAATAACCAAACGTTAAACCTCGACCCGAAGCATGTGGTTATTTCTTCTGCGGATGAGGATTTTTTAAAGAACATAGTTGCCTGTATAGAGGAACACATGGCCGATTCAAGCTTTCAGGTGGATGACCTTTGCCGGGAACTGGGATTGGGCCGCATGCAACTTTACCGGAAGCTGAAAGGGCTTATTGGCCAGTCTGCCAACGAATTTATCCGATCTATTAAATTAAAACGTGCAGCACAACTTATTCAACAACAGAAGCTTACGATTGCCGAAGTGACCTATATGGTAGGCTTTAATGATCTCCATTACTTCCGTCAATGCTTCAAAAAGCAATTCGGGGTAAACCCTTCGGAGTACGTTGTAAGCGATGAAAAAATAGAAAGCGATCAGAAAAACGCTTAAAACAACCCAAAAAGAGGGCTTGTAACAAATTTTTTCATAAGCGTAACAACCTTCTAATAACCCTATAGTCAAACAAATGTGTACGCGCACAGTGTGTATGTGTGCGTACACATTTATTAAATTTTTCTTTTTATTTTGGTTTCTGTTCGATAGATTTACTAGACTCATCCTTCAGAATTGCACATGGAACCCTGGTGCGTTGAGGACGAAATAATCCATTTGACCAAAAATAAATGCCAATGAAAAAAAGTTTACCCTACCTTGGAATACTGCTGGTAGGACCGCTTTACGCGATGGCGCAAACCATCACGGAAATGGTAACGAGCAGTTCAGTGTTGAAAGGCCCTGCCGCTTCAGCATTATATGGAAGCCGTACGGCCAATAGTGGCCAAAAAGAGGGCTTGTAACAAATACCCTACTTCAAAGGGAAATCTGTCCTACCCCTGTAATTTGTTGAATTACTAACATTGATTCAGTAAAACCAAACAAATGATTCTATGGGATTGAACAAAAACTACAGAATAAAAACTATGGATAAACATAAAATGTTTATCAAAACAGATCACAAAAACCAAACTAAACCAAACTTAAAATGATGAAAAAACTCTACAAAAAATTGAGTTGCACGGCCTTGGCTGTATTTCTGTTCTCATCATTGGCAATGGCCCAAAACCGGACGGTTACGGGAAAAGTTACCGATGATACAGGGGCAGCCATTCCAGGCGTGAACGTACTCGTAAAAGGCACATCGGCCGGTACTGTTACCGATGGAGACGGTGTTTTTACACTTGGTGGGTTGAATGACAATTCCATCCTTGTATTTAGTTTTATCGGCTACCTCGGCCAAGAGGTAGTCGTTGGTTCCCGCACAACAGTTGATGTAAGTATGGAACCAGATATTACTTCGTTAAGCGAGGTTGTTGTGATTGGATATGGCGAACAGAAGAAAGCCTTAGTTACAGGGGCAAACATCCGTCAGGACGGTGCTAAACTTCAAGCACTTAACACGAGTAGTGCAATGGAGGCACTACAGGGAATTACCCCCGGAGTGAGTATATCTCGAAATAGTGGACAACCCGGTGCAGGTACCCGTGTACGTATACGTGGTATCGGTACGATTGCCAACTCAAACCCACTCTACATTGTTGATGGTGTATATGTAGGAAATATTGACTACCTCGCCCCTTCTGATATTGAGTCAATAGATGTACTGAAAGATGCTGCATCTGCCGCAATATATGGTTCCCGTGGTGCAAACGGTGTTGTGCTTGTAACGACAAGAAAGGGAAAAACGGGTTCGAAACCGCAGGTCACCTACAACGGGTTCACGGGTGTGCAAAACATTTACAAAAAGCCCCCTGCGCTCAATGCACAAGAGTACATGTTCATCATCGATGAAGGTCGTGCCAATGACGGATTAGCCGTTACACCATGGGAAACCGAAATCAAAACCAACAACTGGCTGAATACCCAGCAAGCTGGCTTGGGCACACAGTATGGCACGGAGGTATGGAACATGCTTCAAAATGGATGGAAGGGCACTGACTGGGTCGATGAAATCACACAAAAGAATGCACCTATCTCCAGTCATTCTATAAACATTACCGGAGCTGGCGAGGACATAGTCTATGGTGCTGGTGTTTCTTACCTGGATCAGGCAGGTATGATTGGTGGCGATATTATAGATGCGGGCCTCAAGAGGCTTACTGCTCGTCTAAATACGGAAATCAAGCTTGTGGAAATTGGTGGTCGAAAAATCTTGAAATTAGGTGAAAACTTCACATATACTAACTCCCAAACCCGGGGTACTGGCACAGGCAATATCTATTGGAACGACCTGCATGATGCGCTGGTAATCAACCCGCTAATGCCGGCCTATTATGGTGCTTCCCCTAATGAATATGGTTTTGCGCCTACGTTGGAAGGAGTAAATCTCGGCCAGGCCAACCCGATTGCCACGATGTTCTACCGTCACAATTTTAATTGGGGAAGGGGCAACTCTGTCAATGGAAATGTATACGGTGAATTGGAGCCCATCAAGAACCTAAAGTTCAGGTCTTCGTATGGTATTAATTCCTGGTTTGGCAACAGCCGGTCTTACGCTCCCGCGTATGGATTGAGTTCCCAGTACAATAGACCTCAATCAGCAGTGTCAATTTCGCAGAGTGCGTACCAAGGTGTTAACACCACCTGGACGAATACTGCCGCATACGAAAGGAGCTTCAGTGATCACAACGTTCAGGTCTTGGTGGGAACCGAGCAAGTGAGAAACGATATTTTGAACGTTAATGTTGGGGGGAGCAGACTAAAACCGCTTTACAACGGTTCAGACTATGCCTATCTGGATAATACTGAACCACCAACATCTGTGGCAGATTTGAATACATGGGGTCGAGATTGGGCCGCTAATGGTGGGGGCATTATGTCTTATTTTGGTAGATTGTCGTACAACTATCAGGAAAAGTACATGCTTGATTTTACGGCCAGAAGGGACGGTTCATCAAACTTTATCGGCAGCAACCGATACGGCAACTTCTTTGCAGTGTCCGGAGGTTGGAACTTTATGGAAGAAAGCTTCATGGCCGGCCTCGGCAACATTTTCGACTACGGTAAACTACGCGCTAGTTGGGGACAAAACGGTAACCAGGATGTAGGAGCATTCCGTTACCAAACTAACATTGTTCCAGTTGGGCAAGGCTATTTTTTCGGTCCGGATAAACTTAGCCCTGTTACAACCTATATTCCTGAAAATACGCCAAACCCTGACCTGGGTTGGGAAACTTCAGAACAGATTGACATTGGTTTGGATGCTACCTTCCTGAATTCGAAGTTAACGGTAAACCTGGACTGGTACCAGAAACTTACCAAAGACTGGTTGGTTCGTGCCCCAGTTCAGGGTACCACGGGTGCCAGTGCGCCTTGGATCAATGGGGGTGATGTGAAAAACACGGGCATTGAGCTTGTGCTGGGATGGAAAGACAGGTTGGGCGATGTTCAGTATGGTATAACAGTAAGCGGTGCTACTGTTAAAAATGAAGTTACCCGATTGGCCAATGCTGAAGGTATTATTAATGGTTTCGGTGATATATTGTCTCAGGGCACCTCTTTTATATCACGTGTGGAAGTAGGTCGACCAATCGGTTACTTCTTTGGTTATAAAACCGCGGGTATCTTACAAAACCAGGCCGAAGTAGACGCCTATGTTGGCCCTGAAGGAAACCCAATGCAATTTGCTGATAGTAATCCAATTCGCCCCGGTGATGTACGGTTTGTGGATCAGAATAATGATGGACGGATCGATGAAGCAGATAAGGTGATGTTGGGTAACCCAATCCCGGATTTCGAATTGGGCATCCAACTCAATGCATCATGGAAAGGCATCTACGCCAATGTGACCATGGCCGGTAAATTTGGCCAACAAGTAATGCGTTCTTATCGATCATTTGCCGATCAGTTTGAACAGAATTACACTACCGAGATATTTGGCCGGTGGCACGGGGAAGGTACCTCCAACCGGATACCACGTTTGAGTTCAGTCTCTCATCGCAACCAGCAATATATCTCCGATATTTATATGTATGATGCAGACTTCCTACGGATCAATAACCTCACGATAGGGTATGACTTCGGAACCCTGGCAAAAAAGGCTGGCTGGTTTAACGGTGCCCAGGTGTATATGTCAATAAACAACCTGCACACCTTTACAAAGTATGATGGCATGGATCCTGAAGTAACCTATGGAGGCAATGATGATATGCCGTGGGCTTCAGGTGTTGACCTTGGGCTATATCCCTTACCGCGTACAGTAATGTTTGGCGTGAATATCACTTTCTAAAAAGATTAGAATTATGAACATGATGAAAAATATTAAACATATAGTGGCGGTCATAGTGCTGCTGATAGTGTCCGGGTGTGACGACTCCTTTCTGGATATGACGAACAGATACGGGTCAAACACCGATACGTTTTACAAAACGAAAGCCGACTTTGATGCTGCGCTCGCTGGGGTTTATAATACCCTGTATTTGGCTGGTGGAAATGTGTTTGCTGAAGAGCATATCACGGCCTCGTTGCTGAGTGACATTGTGCTGGCAGGAGGCGGAGCTGATGACCAAGGCGCCAAGAATGTGGACAATTTTGTAGACCCAAACGATGATACATACAGGGATTTGTGGGTAGAAGCCTACAACGGTATTTTCCGCGCTAATAGTATCATCGAGAAGATAGCAGATGCAAATCTATCTACAGATTTTGGTAGTGAAGCAGAAGTAGAAGCATATAAAAACCAAGTTTTAGGTGAGTCATATTTTATGCGTGGCTTTCTGTTTTTCAGGGCAGCCAAATTTTTTGGTGGCATGCCATTGATTACAGCAACCACAACTCCTCGCGATGTGCCGCGGGCATCCTTTACAGATACGTTCGGTCAAATAGCAGCCGACTTAAAGCAAGCAATTGATCTCTTGCCAAGGACTAGCCCTGCCGCTATTCCTGCTTCAGAATTTGGCCATACCAACCATTGGGTGGCGCAGGCCTACTTAGCGCGTGTCTATCTGTTTTACACGGGCTACATGACCAACATGGAAGGACAGGCAACTACTGAGTTTACATTGCCGGATGGTGGCACCATAACCAAACAGGATGTGATTGATGAATTGACTGACTGCGTCAATAACAGTGGCTTTGCCTTACTATCTGACTTCCGCAACTTGTGGCCGTACAGCTATGTGAACCAAAGTGCTGGAGATACCACAAAATATCCATGGGCTCATACCGAAGGCTTATCCTGGGCTGGACAGGACGGATTTAATAGTTCTGTTGGTACAGGTAATACGGAGGTGATGTTTTCCCTCCGGTACTCCTTTGCTGACTGGGGTTGGACTAAAGGACAAAGAACAACAAACCGGGCCTGCCTGTTTATGGGGCTTCGTGATAACTCGAACCTTACTCCATTCGGTCAGGGTTGGGGATGGGGCACTGTTCATTCGGATTTCTTTGCCCAGTGGGACAATGATGACTCCAGAAAACTAGGATCCGTGCTCCGGGTAGGCGTAGCAGAAGAGGGCACAGACGGCTACCAGCCTGATAAGGGAGACCATGAAACAGGGCTTTTCAATAAGAAATACATGCACCTGGAATACGATGATGGTTCCGGTGATGGAATGAAGGGAATGTTCAACTATATCTACAACTGGACAAATACTGATATGCAACTCAGGCACGCCCAGGACTTCTACTACATGCGTTTTGCGGATGTGCTGCTAATGCTGTCTGAACTTACCGGAGATGCCCAATATATGAACCGGGTAAGGGACAGGGCAGGCTTGCCGGCCGTGGCCTATTCATTGGACGCGCTTAAACAAGAGCGGTTGCACGAGCTGGCTTTCGAGGGGCTTCGCTGGTTTGATTTAGTACGCTGGGGCGATGTAGACGATGATTCCAAAAACTTTTATGACAATGAAATAGATGTGCGTAACACTGGCAGTCCTGCTACTTACAAAGTCATTTATCGTACAGAAACCAAAGGGCTGGTGTCTATTCCTGAGTCTGAGATCAGGCTGTCGAATGGTGTATATCAACAAAATCCAGGATGGTAATATTGATGTAACTTAAAATCTAACAGAAATGAAAGTGACTAAAAATATAACAACATTAATCGTAGCGGGAATAATGCTATTCTCAGCTGGCTGCGAGCCTATTGAAGATAGAGATCTGTTGAAAAACAGTTTTAACCCTGATAACATCGAGATAGAGGTAATACAAACCGCTGGTGGTACCGGAAATGGTTTGACCCTAAAAATGAACACCCCAGGAGTCATTGGATACTGGGATTATGTCATTGATAAAAAGTATACTGATGTTGTAAATAATGTGATTTTTCCAATTCGGGGAACTTTCACATTTAAGTACATTGTATCTACACCTTACATTAACGGAAGTAATCCGGATGACCGTGATGTTATAATTAAAACCATTGAGGTAACGATCGATGAGCTCGATCAGCCTCTTCCTGAAGTCTATTATCCACTTGTTGGAGAAAACCTTGAAGGAAAAACTTGGGTATTTGCTACAAGTGAGCCTTTGTGGTGGTTTATGTCATCTGATGATGGTAACTATATGGGGGCTTGGTGGAATGCAGCAGACTGCTGCGCTCCGCCAGATACAGGAGGCAAGATGGTTTTCGATTTGGAAGGTGGGACTAACTATACCTATTATGCCGATGCAGGAGGAGTAGCCACAGGCTCAGGCTCTTTCAGCTTTAGTAGCGACTATACAAAACTGACTATTGGTGGTGGAGTGAACATATTAGGCGGTGAAGGCACTGGTGCTAATGCTTGCGCTAACTCACTTTCAATTAGCTCATTCGGTGTCTATGAAATTAAGGAATTGACAGCTGAAAGACTAGTACTTTATATTCAAGAGGCTGGAGATAGAAACAGTACTGAACCTGAACCATGCAGGAGTGGCTGGACATGGGTATTTGTACCTGAAGAATAAAATAAAAGGGTAACTTAGGTTCCCTGAAACCCAACTCAAAATTTCATTTTGAGTTGGGTTTTTTATTTCAAAGGGAAGTATTCTAAAGGAGTTCCTTAAAACGAAACGGGATTGATCCCACTCCCTACCCCCTTATTTCCAAGGACAAAAATCTGTATTCCTTCAAAGAAGCTCTTAACCTTAGCGAAACATCAACATACGAATGCACTTAGCCAATACGTTATTAAAATGATTTTTTGTATCCAATAATTCAGGTTTATCCTGACAATTACACTATAAGAGATAACTAAAACATCGGCTATTCCGATAGGACAGGACATCAACTTTTGTACTATCCATTGGAAGAAGTATTGGTTGAAAAAATGTGGTCAGTGGGAAACCAAACCACAAATTTACACTGAACCCCGCCATTGATTATGCACCTTTGTTGTGCGTTCGACTTTTCTTTCAACCAATTGTTACGAAGTTCTTCTCAATTTTTACGTTAAAGTTTATCTCAGCTTTTAATGCTTTAAAAACCTTAAGTACTGTGTCAATTGTCGCGCTGTTTGTACTGCTCTCAAGTTTGGATATCTGTGCTTTTTGAACTCCCACAAGTTTTCCTAACTCCTCTTGAGTCAAGTTACGTTCTAGTCTTGCTGCTTTAATCATCTTTCCCAAAACGTCCATACGAAGTTCATATTCGTAGTCATCTCTTTTCTTTGTCCCCACTTTGCCGATGTACTTGTCTTTCATCTCGGCAAGTGTGTACGTTTTCATTCCTTTTGCCATAATGGTTTATTTTTTGTTTTTTTTATTAAAACCTGCCTGCCGGTAGGCAAGGTATCGTTCTCTAATTCTTACTGCTCTCTCGATTTCATTTTCAGGAACTTTGTCAACTTTTTTAATGAAACCATGAGTTGCCATTACCAAAGTTTCTTTGTTGTCAATCTTGTCCCAAAATGCTAATAGTCGAATTTGAAGCCCTTCGTATTTCGTCCTAAATTCCCAAATCTCTTTCTTTAGCTTTTTAAAAAGTCTTGGGTCATTTGTCTGTTCTACAAGGTCAATGTTGTAAAGTATTTTCTTAACAGTCTTTGGTTTTAAAGCGGCCATGAACTCGTCCGCTTCTTCTAAAAATCTCGTGTCAAAATATTTCATTAACCATATCTAGTTCAACGAGGCAAAGATAATAAAAGTTTCCAATTATAGAAACTCTGTTTTCACTATTTCGGAGGAGGAATCTTCTCAGAAAAGCTGACGCACAACGTATTCTATATCTATTGGCGATCATTTATTATATAATAAAACATCCACCCTTCTCCCTTCTTGCTGAAAGAATTTACCTTTGGTGAAAATTTAAATTTATATGCTTCAAAACATCAATCCCACTGAAACACGGGCCTGGCAAAAACTTGAAATGCACCATTAAATGATGTTTTGCATCCAATATATCAGGTTTATCCTGACAATTACACTATAAGAGATAACTAAAACATCAGCTATTCCGATAGGACAGGACATCAACTTTTGTGCTATCCATTGGAAGAAGTATTGGTTGAAAAAATGTGGTCAGTGGGAAACCAAACCACAAATTTACACTGAACCCCGCCATTGATTATGCACCTTTGTTTGTGTGCTGGTCGGCCTTACTCAATCTTTTTGTTTATCTCGTCCTTAAGCGGTCTTAAATGCCGGGTTACAATTGACCAAATAATTGAGTCGTCAACATTGTCGTATGAGTGGATCAACCTGTTTCTCAAACTTATTATTTGTGAAGCATTTTTTAAGTCGTTCGTATTTGATTCTTTCAAAAATTTATTGACAGCTTCTCCAATAATTCCCAAATGTCGCTCAACAGCCCCTTTGGTCTTTAGGTCTTTCTCGTATTCACCAAATGATTTTAAATCTTTTGTAAAGTCCTCAATCAGTTCGATTGAGTTGGAAATGTCAGACAAAAACTTTTTCTCCTTCTCGGTCATAGATTAACTTTTTTGTCCGATTGATGTTTGATTTGAGATATGGATTTCGAATCGAGTCCTCTGTTAATAAATCTACCTTTCTCTTAAAAAGGGCTTCAAGTTTGTCCCATAGTGAAAGTAAAGCTTCTCCACGGTCGGCTGGGTCGTCAATGTCAATTTTGACAACTACGTCAATATCGCTTGTGTCTGGGTCAAAGTGGTCGGTAATGGATGACCCGAAAGCATAAATTTTGTCCACCTTGTGTGAACGACATAAGTCAACAAAGTCGGTGTGCCTTTCCCTTATTAAAGTCATTAAATCCATGTTCAAATATACTTAATTCTTGGGTCATTTTTCGTCCGGACTTGCCCGGCTTTGACCCAGGTAGAACGGGAAGTGCTAAGGCATAAAAAAAAAGATATTAACTGGACTTACGTATAAACGCCACGAAGGCTAAGACACTAATTTTTTTTATCAGATTGCATTCAAAAGGACTACTTCTCTTCGTGACTTTGCGCCTTAGTGGCAAAATCTGCGTAACGTCAAATATTAACTATTTCACTATTTTTTCAAATGGCCCGTCAAAAGACGGTGGGTTTCCGGGTTTCACCAAAGAATCGCATCATAATATTGTCTATATTTATTGGCGATCATTTATTATATAATAAAACATCCACCCTTCTCCCTTCCCTTCTTGCTGAAAGAATTTACCTTTGGTGAAAATTTTAAATTTATATGCTCCAAAACATAACAGGCAAACGAATAAACGAATAAGCCCCGTTGGAGGTATTCAACAAAATTTAGAAAACGAAACTATTAAATCTGCCATTTGCACATGATAGAACCCTCGGAAATACAATCAAAACAATACCACAAGTGGCTTAACTCTATTAAGAAAAAAATAAAATCGGCCCAACTGAAAGCTGCTATAAGTGTAAGTACCCAGCTTATGGAATTGTATTGGGATTTGGCAAAAGATATTGTAAACAAACAAAGTGATGCTGATTGGGGCGATGCTATTTTGGAGCATTTGGCTACCGACCTGAGATTAAGCTTCCCGGATATAAATGGCTTTTCAAGGCGTAATCTATACGCTATACGTCAATGGTACTTGTTTTACAGCACCGTTTCAGAATTTGTGCCACAGCCTGTGGCACAAATTCCATGGGGGCACAACCGTCTTATCATTTCTAAAGTAAAAAATATCAAAGAAGCCTTGTTTTATTGCAATGCTACAGTCGAAAATGGCTGGAGCAGGGAACAGTTGGAAATACAAATCAAAAACAAATATTACCAGGCAAAAGGTAAATCAATTACCAATTTTGAAAACACCTTGCCACAACCCCAGTCTCAATTAGCTGTTGAAACCCTTAAAAATCCTTACAATTTGGATTTTCTGGGATTAGAAGATGATGCTTTGGAAAAAGAGATTGAAAATGCAATGATGCAGCACATCACAAAGTTTTTATTGGAATTGGGCAAAGGTTTTGCTTTTGTAGGTAGGCAGTATTCCTTGATGGTTAGCGAAAGCGAATACTTTATTGATTTGCTTTTTTATCATTTACAGTTAAGGTGTTATGTTGTAATTGAATTAAAATCAGGGAAATTCAAGCCTGAATATGCCGGGAAACTAAATTTCTATCTTTCGGCAATAGACAGCCAGCTAAAGCACCCACAAGACAGCCCAAGCATCGGCTTGATCCTGTGCAAGCACAAAGATAAAGTAGAAGCGGAATATTCCCTGCGGGATATACAAAAACCGATTGGCATTAGCGAATACAAACTAACACATGCCTTGCCTAAAAAATTAAAAAGTCAGTTGCCAACAGTAGAGCAATTGGAAAGTCGGTTGAGCAAGAATGATAAGTAGCCCCATTTTAATAAAACACCAGACTGACTTTGACCCAGATAGAACGGAAAGTACAACGGCATTAAAAAAATAGACGGAAGAATTCTACCTTTGGTGAAAATTTAAATTTATATGCTTCAAAACATCAACCCCACTGAAACACGGGCCTGGCAAAAACTAGAAATGCACTTCCTCATGATGCAGGCCACGCACATGCGTGAACTGTTCCATGACGACCCGGACCGGTTTAAAAATCACAGTGTTCAATTCAACAACATCCTGCTCGACTTCTCTAAAAATATTATCACCGAAGAAACTATTGCCAATCTTTGTGAACTCGCCAATGAGGTTGAATTAAAGTTGGCAATAGAATCGATGTTCAAAGGTGAAACCATCAACCGCACGGAGAACAGGGCTGTTCTTCACACTGCCTTACGAAATCGTTCCAATACTCCTATCTTAGTTGACGGTGAAGATGTGATGCCCGGCATCAATGCCGTGTTGCAGAAAGTCAAACAATTTTCTGAAAAAGTAATCCATGGTGAATGGAAAGGTTGCACAGGAAAACCCATTACTGACATCGTAAACATTGGCATTGGTGGTTCAGACCTTGGCCCCTATATGGTGACAGAAGCCCTTAAACCGTATTGGAAAAACATCACACCACACTTCGTTTCGAATGTAGACGGAACACACTTAGCAGAAACCCTGAAAAAAGTAGAAGCTGAAACAACCTTGTTCATCATCGCCTCCAAAACATTCACCACACAGGAAACGATGACCAATGCGGAATCAGCACGGGATTGGTTTACCAACGCATTGGGGGATCAAGCTGATGTTGCCAAACATTTTGTAGCCGTTTCTACCAACACAGAAAAAGTTACCGCCTTTGGAATTGACGCTGAAAATATGTTCGGGTTTTGGGATTGGGTTGGTGGTCGCTATTCTTTATGGTCTTCCATTGGATTATCCATTGCATGCACCATTGGGTACGATAATTTTGAAAAACTTTTGGAAGGTGCCCACGCCATGGACAACCATTTTAAAAATGAACCTTTTGAAAAAAACATTCCGGTTATCCTGGCGCTGATCGGTATCTGGTACACCAATTTTTTCGGGGCTTCTTCTGAGGCCATCCTCCCCTACGACCAATACTTACACCGCTTTGCAGCCTATTTCCAACAAGGAAATATGGAGAGCAATGGTAAATCCGTAGCCCGAAGCGGAGCGTATGTGAACTATGCAACCGGCCCCATCATCTGGGGCGAACCCGGCACGAATGGACAACACGCTTTCTATCAATTGATCCATCAGGGAACGCAGTTGATCCCGTGTGATTTTATCGCGCCAGCGAATAGCCACAACCCCATTGGCGACCATCATACAAAACTACTATCAAATTTCTTTGCGCAATCAGAAGCATTGATGATGGGAAAAACAGGGGATGAAGTTGTACACGAACTACGCGCACAGGGAATGAACGATGATCAGATCAAAACCCAGGCACCGTTCCGGATTTTTAATGGCAACAAACCCAGCAACAGTATCTTGATCGATAAATTAACACCCGAAACATTGGGGGGGTTGATCGCCATGTATGAACATAAAATTTTTGTCCAGGGTGTGATTTGGAACATCTACAGCTTTGATCAATGGGGTGTGGAACTCGGCAAAGTGTTGGCAAAAAAAATATTGCCGGAACTGACTTCCGATAATGAAATTACCAGTCATGACGCTTCAACAAATGGATTAATCAACCATTTCAAACGGTTGAAATCTAATTGATTAAATTGTTCCTTGCTTAGTTAATGTAGACATGTATTTTTGGGGGCTTTAGAGAAAAAAATGGACAATTCTATTAATAAAATCGGTGTTTTTACATCGGGTGGAGATGCCCCCGGAATGAACGCAGCCATTCGCGCAGTTGTTCGCACTGCAACCTATTACAAGAAGGAAGTGTTGGGTATTATGCGTGGTTATGAAGGCATGATTGAAGGGGATTTTACCAGGCTGAACGTCCGTTCTGTTGGCAATATATTGCAGCGTGGCGGCACGATTTTAAAATCTGCGCGCAGCAAAGAATTCCGTACACCGGAAGGAAGGAAGAAAGCATACGAAGCTTTAAAAGAAGAAGGAATAGATGCGTTGGTTGCTATCGGTGGTGATGGAACGTTTACCGGGCTCACCAAATTTTACGAAGAGTATCAGCTTCCCTCCATTTGCATCCCGGGAACGATTGACAACGATATCACCGGTACTGACTTTACCATTGGATTTGATACGGCAACCAATACAGCTGTTGAAGCCATCGACAGGATCCGCGACACGGCCCTTTCCCACAACCGGCTTTTCTTTATCGAAGTGATGGGAAGGAACTCGGGCTACATTGCTGTCAATAGTGGTATCGCAGGTGGAGCGGTGGCCATCATCTGTCCCGAACTTGACACATCTTTTGACGAGTTGTATGACTTGCTTGTAGCGGGTGGTAAGACTACCAAAAAATCAAACCTTGTAGTAGTGGCTGAAGGATCCAAAATTGGTGGGGCAAATGAACTGGCCAAGATGATTCAAGACCGTTCTGATTACTTCGATATAAAAGTTACAATTTTAGGCCACTTACAGCGCGGGGGATCACCCACGTATTTCGACAGGGTACTGGCCAGTAGAATGGCCGTTGCAGCAGTGGAAGGACTGCTGGCGGGCAAGACCAATGTAATGGTTGGAATCAAAGACAATAAAGTTGTTTACAATGCATTCGATGTGATTCAATCAAGTCACCATGAAATTGATCAGGAAGCATTACGAATTGCAAAAATACTATCTATCTAAAACAAGAGCATGAACAAGGTAACTGTAGGAATTGATATTGGCGGTACGAATACGAAATTCGGAATAGTAACACGGGATGGTGAAGTACTTTATCATAACAGCATTGAGACCCCAATCCACGAAACGTTCAATGACTTTTTTAATGCCTTAACCGATGCGATCGATGAAGGCATGGCTGTCTTGAAAAATGAATATGAACTTGTAGGCATAGGTGTCGGTGCTGCGAACGGAAATATTTTTCACGGGACCATTGAGCACGCAACAAATCTAAAGTGGAAAGAAGTCATTCCGATCGGTAAAATGTTGGAAGATAAATACAACACCCCGGCAGTAATTACCAACGATGCGAACGCTGCAGCTGTTGGTGAAATGGTGTACGGAGCTGCAAAAGGCATGAAGGATTTTATTGTGATTACATTGGGAACCGGATTGGGGAGTGGATTTATCTGCAATGGCGAACTCTTAAATGGCAAGCATGGTATTGCAGGCGAAGTCGGCCACACCATGGTAAACCCTACGGGCCGCTTTTGCAATTGTGGTAAACGCGGTTGCCTTGAAACATACGTTTCAGCAACAGGGATCAAGCGAACGGTTTACAAACTGCTGGCCGATCATTTAGAAGATAGTGAATTGCGCGGTATCAGTTTTGATAATCTGAATACAGAGATGATCACCGAAGCAGCCCTTCGTGGGGATATTGTTGCAAACAAATGCTTTGAATATTCCGGTAGGATATTGGGAATGAAATTGGCAGAAACGGTTGTGCATACCGATCCTGAAGCGATATTTATGTCGGGTGGGTTATCAAAAGCAGGTGATTTGATTTTCGAGCCCACCATTACGCACATGGAGGCCAACCTGATGCCCTTGTTTCGCGGAAAAGTCAAAATCCTTCCTTCGAAATTACAAAATCAAGCAGCTCCCATTCTAGGTGCCAGTAGCTTGGTTTGGAATTTTCTGGATATCAAAGCGAAGAAAGAGCTGGCGTAGTTTTAAAAAACTTCTTCATACCAATTCGGTCCAGATCATCATCCCTTAAAAAAATTATGTAGGAGATGATCATGATCATGCCGAAATCAACAAGGCTTAGCAGTATGGAAATACCTATGTGAAAGAGGGTGCCGATGGCCAGCATCCATAACCGGGTTTTCTTATACCAAATCAAAAAAGGAAAAAGGATTTCAAAACTTATTACACACCACGCGATACTAAAATTAAGCCACGGCACATCCGGAAAAATACCCGCCAAATGGGGATTCATCAGGTAATCAATTGAAAGCATATAATGGATTGCTTCCCCGTTTCTCCAAGCCTGAGCGTATAACTTATCTACCCCGGAAAGCAAATAAATTATCGCGATTTGAATTTTAAGGACCAGCGAAGCACCATTGAATACCAATCGCTGAAATCCAACCCAACGCTTCCAAACAGGATAGATACTCAATCCAATTACAAGAAACATGAATGTTATCAACACAATATCCGAACCATTGATGATTGCATAGTGTACCCGGAAGTAATTGACCGAATACCAAAATAGCAGCGCACTTATAAAATAGTTTGGCCTCGGGAAATTTATAACCAACAAGAAAACGCCAATCAATAAAAATACTATTGGGTTCGAAATAAAGATTTCACCCGGAAGGAAAAACAAATAAATAATGGGGGATGTGATTGGTTCAAACACAATTACTTTTCCAAGCAGAAGGCTTGCCTTCCAATCCAAAATTATTTTAAAGATGAAGTACAAGTAGACTGCCCGGGTAAAAACTAAATAGACGTTTTGATTTTGAAAGGTTGAACTTGCCTTCTCTCCTATCTGATCAATGTATGGAATTCGCCAACTCATCGATAATACCTTTCAAACCCACCAATTGACTTTCTAAAAAGTGTGTCGGTTTTTTCGTTCACAAGTGATTTCAGTGTATACGTTAAAATAACTGAATCAATTTCCACTTCAGGATTGGTATGCACAAAAAAATTCCGAATAGACGTCAGTTGCCCATCCTCACCTGCACTATCGGAATGTACATAGAGTTGGCGGCATAAATATTTCGGCAGACCACTAATCGTGAAACTACTATAGTCGAGGTAATTGATGTGGTACCGCTCAAATTCCCTTTTCCCTAATTCTATAACCTCGCCCCACTCCTCATCATGCTTTTTTACGGAAGCATATACATGCGGAACAACGTTGATCCGGTCTTCCGAAAAAAAAGGGCCCGTCAGTCCAAACAACCGATACGCCTTTTCTAACCGTGAATTTGTTAAATAATTTTTGTTTGGATTAAAGATTAGAAATGATGCCAAAAGAACATGGCACAGCAGGGCCGCGAAAAAAAAACAAGTAGTGATGCGATAAAATTTCCGCTCTTTTTCTGTCATTTAATCTTAAAGATAAAACAACTATAAGGTTTCATCTTTAATGTAAAACTGAAATTTTGGTCAAAGCCCACTTCCAATTCTTTCCAGATTAAATCCCTGGCGATGTAAGCCTCATCAGTATCAAGTCCCATTTGAGTGCTTGCCACTTTGGGTATTTCAATCCGCACTTCCTCGGTTTGATTGTTAAAGCCCGATACAATCAACAATTTTTCCTTGTCAGTGTATCGTACAAATGCATGGATTTGATTACTGAAATTCCCCTTTTCAATATTGTAAGCAGTAAGATCGATAAAATCACCGCTCACCACGGCTTGGCTTTTGGATGCCAATGTTAAAATATCACGATAAAATATTCGTAGCTGCTTTTGTTCTTGTGTCAACAAAGCACCATCAAATTTTCCATTGTTCATCCATGCCTGGTGCGCAGGCACTCCCCAATAATCAAAAATGGTAGTTCGTCCATCTTCTCCTTGAAATCCTTCATTGCCTTCCCCTCTTTCGCCAACTTCCTGTCCAAAGTAAATCATCACGGGGCCTTTGTCGATTGTTGCGCTTATTGTCATGGCGGGTGCTGCTTTCCACATATCCCCCGCAAAGTATTTTGAGGCAACACGTTGCTCATCATGGTTTTCAAGAAAATGGAGCATGTTCGCATTCATCGTGGCAAGCCGGTTTTGAATAGGCGCAATAAATTCAGTACTACCCTTTCCTGAAGTCAACAACCGAAGCGTATCGTACAACTGCACTTTATCGTAGAGAAAATCGAATTGACCATTGCTGATATAATTTTTGTATTCATTGGGGTTGTAGATTTCAGCTATAAAAATAATAGCAGGGTTTACTTCTTTAATCTGGGGGATTGCCCAATTCCAAAATTCCACCGGAACCATCTCGGCCATGTCGCACCGAAAACCATCCACACCTTTTGAGGTCCAAAACAGAAGGATGTCTTTCATTTTATTCCAGGTGGATGGGATTTGATCAACGTGTGGTGTATTTTCTTCTTGCAGGTCAACACCATAGTTTAGTTTCACGGTTTCATACCAATCATCGATACCCGGGGAAGCCGTAAAAACATTATTGCCGGTAGCCTTGGCCGGGCGTTCCATAAACTTCCCATCGCGTGTTGGGCCACCTGCACCCGCTTCAATTCCTCGTGGAACTTTAAATGCTTCACCGATCAAATAATAAAAATTATTGTTGGGGTGAAAGGCTTTGGTTGTATCATCTTTCACACCAAAATCTTCAACCCCATCCGGTTTCACATCTGAATGATACAAACGCGCAACATGGTTGGGAACAAAATCAATGATTACTTTCAATTCGTTGGCATGCGTCCGGTTGATCAATTGTTCAAACTCCTCCATACGCTCTGAGACGACCGTGGCCAAATCCGGATTAACATCGTAATAATCCTTAATTGCATACGGTGATCCGGCCAATCCTTTTACAACATCCGCATCATCCAAAGGAATACCATGCGCTGTGTAATCGGATTGTGTTGCATGTTCCAACACTCCTGTATACCAAATGTGTGTTGCCCCCAACCCTTTTATCCCGGCCAACGCGGCATTGCTGATGTCAGTAAACTTCCCAACACCATTTTCCTGAAGGGTTCCGTACGTTTTATTGGTAGTGTTGGTATTCCCAAACAAACGTGTCATTACCTGGTAAATAACAAGCTTTCGCTCCGGCTCGTCCGCTATCGGCAATGGAGGTATTTTTTCCTTTTCCTGCGTACACGCAGTGACAAGAAAAAACAGCAAGCAAATTCTCAGGTAATTCATGGACAACATTTAATAGCTACAAAATCTTCTTCAGATTTTCGATACTATTTTTCACACTATCAATAGGTTCACCGGGATAAGACTCCTGTTCAACATAAAAGTGTTTTAACCCGGATAGTTCAGCTTGCTCAAAGAGCGCACTAAAATCAATTGATCCGGTTCCGATGTCGGCATTTCTACTTCCATCGGTTTTGTCCATATCTTTTACATGCCACTGTTCAAATCTTCCGGGATATTTCTCAAAATATTTTACCGGGTCATGGCCTGCACGAACCACCCAATACAAATCCATTTCCATCCCACAGTTTTTGGGATCAATCTCTGAAAGCATCAGGTCATACGGGATTTGTCCTTCCAATTCCTGTAATTCAAAATCATGGTTATGATAGCCGAAGCGGACACCCGCTTCATTACAAACCTCACTGGCCTTGTTTATTTGTTCACAAACCTTTTTGTAATCATCGATGGTCGTACGGTCTTCTGCATTAAGGTACGGCAACACCATATACGATTGATCATGTTTTTGTGCATCTTCAACCGCTTTCTTCCAGGTATCGCCAGCAATCTGGTCCAACCCATAGTGACCACTCACCGTCTTCATACCAAGGCCATTTACAAATTCAATAAACTCAGAAAAGGACAGGCCAAAAATTTTCCCATCGCTATAACCGTATGTTTCCAATTCCTGATAACCAAACGAGGCCACTTTTTTCAAGACTTCTTTTGGTGCATTCGGAATTGAATCACGCAGGGTATAAAGTTGTAGTCCAACCGGAAATTTCTTTTTGCTTTCGCACGAAATCAACTGTGGTAAAAAAAATGTCGAGGCAGCTACCATGCCTGACTTTTGGATAAACTCTTTTCTGTTCATTGTTTTTTATCTACGTTGAAAAATTCCTACTGTTCGGTTTCCCCATCAAGCGACAATACATACCGCGCCATATTCTCAGCATCGGTTTGTGAAATGTCAGTATGGGCATTCATTGGGATTTCACCCCAAACACCGGAACCACCATTGATTATTTTTCCGGCCAACATCTTTACGTTTGCTGTTGTGAAGTCATACTTGGCAGCCACATCTGCATGCGCAGGGCCTACAATTTTATTGGTAGCATGGTGGCAGGTTTTGCAATCTGATTTATCTACCAATGCTTTTCCCAAAGCAACCAAATCGGTTTGGCCACTGGCAGATGATCCTGAACCACCCTCATACGAATCGTAACTATCATCCTTCGCACTCTCCTGTTTCGAGCCACACGATGAAAAAATAAATGCACTCATCAATGCACAAAAAAATAAACGGGTTTTCATATTATAAATTTAAATTAGTCCTAATACTTTTTTATTCAACTTGGGGTTTTTGCCCGCAGCAGCAAAATCATCAAACGCTTTTTCCGTTACGCGGATAATATGGTCTGTGATAAACGGGGCTCCTTCCAGCGCGCCTTGCTCCGGATGTTTGATGCAGCACTCCCACTCCATCACTGCCCATCCATCATACCCGTATTGCGAAAGCTTTGAGAAAATCGAAGCAAAATCAATATCGCCATCGCCCAATGAACGGAACCTGCCCGGGCGGTTGATCCAATCCTGGTAGCCACCATAAACACCGCTTTTTCCGGTTGGATTAAATTCAGCATCCTTAACATGGAACATCTTTATGAAGCTGTGATAAAAATCAATGTACTGTAAGTAATCAAGTTGTTGCAATACAAAGTGGCTTGGGTCGTATAAAATATTGCAACGCTTGTGTTTGCCCGTTGCTTCCCAAAAACGCTCGAAGGTAATACCATCATGAAGGTCTTCACCCGGGTGGATTTCATAACATACATCAACCCCACTTTTATCAAATGCATTTAAAATTGGAAGCCAACGCTTCGCCAATTCTTTAAAGCCATCTTCCACTAATCCGGCTGGCCGTTGTGGCCATGGATAAACCGTGTGCCACATTAATGAACCAGAGAAAGTCGCATGTGCATTCAGTCCTAAATTTCGACTGGCCTTTGCGGCAAGCTTTAATTGCTCAATAGCCCACTTTGTTCTTTCTTTTGGCTTTCCCTGAACACGCTTCGGTGCAAAGCCATCAAACATTTCATTATACGCTGGATGGACCGCCACCAATTGCCCCTGAAGGTGTGTGGACAATTCCGTGATCTTTACACCACATGCTTCAACCGTTTCGCGGTATTCATCTGCATAGTCTTTACTGTTTGCTGTTTTTTCCAGGTCAATGCACCGGGCATCCCATGTCGGGATTTGGACGCCTTTATAGCCAAGTGAGGCTGACCACTTACAGATCGTTTTTAAATTATCGAAGGGGGCTTCGTCCCCCATGAACTGCGCGAGGAAAATTGCAGGTCCTTGAATTGTTTTCGCCATAATGATATAATGAAATTAATATTTAACCTTCGTCCATTTTCGGTTTGAGTTCGAAGATTTGATAACCGTATCAATGAATGCCATCCCCCGGATCCCATCTTCAACATCAGGAAAATCAAACTTTGCGGCATTGATTTTTTTTCCGGGCTTGTAGGCTTTAACAGCACGGGCAAAGGCTAAGTAAATATTTGCAAATGCTTCCAGGTACCCTTCCGGATGACCGGCCGGTGTGCGGCAATTTTGTTTCGCGGCATCACTCAAATAACCTTGCCCGGCACGAAGGATTTCTTTGGGCTTGTCCAACCATTTCATCACCAACGAATTCGGTTCTTCCTGGCGCCAGGTCAACCCACCCTTCTCACCGTACACCCGAATGTTCAAATCATTTTCTTCGCCAGCCGCTACCTGCGTTGCCAACAAAACCCCGGTTGCCCCATTGGCAAATTTTAAAAGCATCGAGCTATCATCGTCAAGCTTTCTTCCTTTCACTGTAATGTTCAACAAGGCATTGATCTCGGTAATAGCTGAACCGGAAATATATTCCGCCAGGTTAGCAGCATGTGTTCCGATGTCGCCTATTGCACCACCTGCACCAGACTTCGATGGATCGGTTCGCCATCCCGCTTGTTTGTTCCCTGATTTCTCAAGATTGGTGGACAACCATCCTTGTGGATATTCGACATATACCTTTCTCACTTTTCCAATGGCACCGCTTTTAACAAGTGCTTTCGCCTCTTTCACCATTGGATAACCTGTGTAGGTGTGTGTGAGAGCAAGCACCAATCCTGTTTTATCGACAATCTTTTTTAATTCCTTTGCCTCTTGTAAAGAAAAAGTGATGGGCTTATCCATAATAACATGGAACCCATTTTCAAGTGCCATTTTTGCAGGCGCGAAATGAACATGGTTTGGCGTAACAATCGAAACGAAATCCATCCGGACATCTTCAGGAAGTTCCTTTTCTTTTAGGATCATCTCCTCAAAACTTCCATACACCCGTGAAGGGTCTAAAAATAAATCCTGTCCTGTGGATATTGATTTCTGTGGGCTGCTGCTAAAAGCACCACATACCAATTCGATTTGGCCATCCAATGCTGCAGCTTTTCGGTGAACGGCCCCGATAAATGCATCGGAACTTCCACCAATCATGCCCATGCGTAAACGTCTGTCTTTCATTTTAAATTTAATTCAATCTTCAAACCTAAAGATATGAATTTACGCAAAAACACTACCCTAATGGCACACTAAGTTCATCCTTTTTATGACGCTCAATATTTGGCAGGTTCCCCTTTTTTCGGCAACGTCTTTTTAATGAATTCACGGATGTCATCGTTCGCGTTCGCCAGATCTTCTGCACGTAAATACATCATGTGCCCACTGCGATAGCCTTTAAAACTCAACCGGTTTTTTAACCTTCCACTCGGATCAAGGTTCCACATTGTATATTTCGCATCGAAATAGGTGGTGGCCCCATCGAAGTAGCCGGATTGTACCATTACATTGAGATATGGGTTTTGCGCCATCGCCTGGCGAAGGTTTTCACCTGTATTGTCGCCACTCCTGTCCCACGGATGTACAGGGCCGAACATGTTGTATTTGATGTCGGTCTTATAGTTTAAATGTTCACGCACATAATAATTGATGGCGGGTGTAAAAGAGTGCAGCCATGAAGTAAGTTCTGAATTATAGTCCGGACGATCACCACCGGTTTTTCTATCAATTCCTAAGTAACGGGAATCAAGCCGGCCAACCGTATAGCCTTTGTCCCTCAGCAAATCTTTCCAGAAATAAGAAGTTGAAACATCAAGGTTCTGCGAAAGAATAGATTGCTCGGAAAGCCCGGAATAGTATGCCATTTTTGAAGCCACTTCTTTTCGTTTTGCGTCCGGCAGGAAACCGCCCATTGCAATTGCAGGAAGCAATTCATTGATTGCATACGTTTCTACTTCCGGCAATAATTGGTCGAGGTCTTTTTGTTGCAATGTTGGATTCAACGCTTTTTGATACCAGGCTGCCGCAGCGAAATAGGGCAAGCGGTTTGCAATATCAACAGGGCCATCACGCTCAATACCCAGCCCTGTTGGTGAAACCAAAATAACACCATTCAAATACATCCATTGTGCATTTTGCAATTGAAGTGCTAAACCTGAAACACGGGTTGTGCCATAACTTTCCCCGATCAAATATTTTGGGGATTGCCACCTGGTTTTGCGTGTCACAAATGTATTGATCCACTCCGCTAAATATTTTATGTCTGCGTTCACACCAAAGAAATCTGATTTCTTTGCCTCCTTGTCAAGGATTCGTGAATAGCCTGTATTTACAGGATTGACATACACGATATCAGCAATATCCAAAATTGAATGTGGATTTTCTTTTACCCCATACGGTTGGATCGGATATCCTTCGGAATCAATTTCCAATACCCTTGGTCCTGTGTACGCGATGTGCATCCAAACAGATGCTGAACCGGGGCCTCCATTAAAAGAAATCACCAGCGGCCGGGAAGCCTGGTCTTTTATACCGTCACGTTCATAGTACGTATAAAAAAGGGATGCAACGACTTTACCTTCCTCATTCCAAACAGGCTGTGTGCCAGTGGTAGCGGTGTATGCAAAACGTTGACCCTTTACGGTAACTTCATGTTTGGTAACGACTGAAGATTCAGCTTCCAACTCCCGGTTTTGTGCCGAGGCTGAAAAACAAATAAGAAGTATGAGTGAAAGTGTATAAAAGCGGTTCATACGAATAGGTTAGGTTTGAAATTGAATTACGGCTTCAAATTACCAATAATAAAATTCCAGCCCTTTCCGCTTATGGAAAATCCCGCGCATAAAAAAACTGGTGCACCTCAAACCAAAGGCGCACCAGTATGTTCAATCCAAACTAACCAAACCGTTAGTACCTAAATTGCATTATTGATCAGGTTTTCAAAATACTCCTGACGACCACTGATTTGTTCGGGCTCGCCCGCTTTCAATGCCAAAGAACGCAGTTGCTCCAACGACAATTTGCCGCGCTCAAATTGCTTGCCTTTTCCATTGTCAAAAGAACGGTAGCGGTCTTTACGAAGCTTTTGATACTCACCGTCTTTCAGGATTTTATTCGCTGCAAGTAAAGCCCTCGCAAACATGTCCATTCCGCCAATGTGTGCATGGAAAATATCTTCCAGGTCGGTTGAGTTTCTTCTGGTCTTTGCATCGAAATTGATACCCCCGGTTTTGAACCCGCCTGCTTCCACAATTACCAACATGCACTCAATCAACTCAGTAATATTGTTCGGAAACTGATCGGTATCCCATCCATTTTGGTAATCACCCCGGTTGGCATCCATGCTTCCAAGCAATCCTGCATCAGCAGCTACTTGTAATTCATGTTGGAAGGTGTGTTGTGCCAATGTAGCATGGTTGACTTCCAGGTTCAATTTAAAATCAGCCAGCAAATCAAACTCTTGTAAAAAACCGATCACAGTTGCGGCATCAAAATCATATTGATGTTTGCTTGGCTCCATTGGTTTTGGCTCAATCAAAAACGTACCCTTAAAACCAATCTTTCTTCCATAGTCTTTCGCCATGTGAAGGAACTGTGCCATGTGCTCGCGTTCCCGTTTCATATCGGTATTGAGCAATGAAAGATAGCCTTCCCTTCCACCCCAGAAAACATAGTTCGCACCACCCAATGCAACCGTAGCATCCAGTGCATGCTTCACTTGAGATGCCGCATGGCATACCACCTCGAAATTTGGGTTGGTGGCAGCACCGTTCATGTAGCGTGGATTAGAGAATAAATTTGCAGTTCCCCAAAGAAGTTTTACACCAGACTCTTTTTGCTTTTGCTTTGCGTAGTCAACGAGTATTTGTAAACGTTTTTCTGATTCTTTTAAGGTGGGCGCTTCATCCACCACATCGTAATCATGGAAGCAATAAAACGGGGCACCAAGTTTAGTAATAAATTCAAACGCAGCATCCATTTTATCTTTCGCGCGTTGCACAGGGTCCGGGTTTGTCAACCATGGAAAATCTTTTGTCGGTGCACCAAACGGATCACCACCTGTTCCACAGAAGGTATGCCAGTAAGAAATTGCAAAACGGAAATACTCTTCCATTGTTTTCTTGCCCACCTTCGCTTTCGGATTATAGTATTTGAATGCCAGTGGATTATCCGAGTCCTTTCCTTCAAATTTAATTTTGGAAATGGACTTAAAATATTTTTCGTCTCCGGTTATTACTTTCATAATCAAAATTAGTTTAATAGTTGTTTGTTCAATATTTGCTTCCAGTTTTCATACGCCTTGATGTATTCTTCTGTCATTTTAGCATCCGGTACATATTTTCTTAAAACCGCCAGTCCATCAAAAGCTTCTTCTACATTTTTAAAATAGCCAAGTCCTACACCGGCACCCCGTGCAGCACCTTGCGCACCGTCTGTGTTCACCAGTTCAATGGTAGCCCCGGTCACGTTGCAAAACGTTTCACAGAAAACATCACTTAAGAACATATTGGCCTGGCCTGCGCGGATGGTTTTTGCTTTGATCTTAATACTATTGAGGATTTCAAATCCATACGCAATAGAAAACACGATACCCTCTTGTGCGGCCCTGCACAGATGGGCATTTGTATGCCGGGTGAGGTTTAATCCATGGAAACTGGCATTTAGGTTTTTGTTTTCAAGCATACGCTCGGCACCATTTCCAAACGGCAATATCGAAAGGCCATCCGAACCAATCGGTGCGCTTTCTGCAAGGTCATTCATCTCTTGATAAGAAAGCATGCTCCCGTTAACCGATAGCGTTTTACGCAACCAGCTATTCAAAATACCGGTTCCGTTTACGCACAGCAAAACACCATACCGATGATCGGATTCAGAATCGTTTACGTGGATAAATGTATTGACCCTCGACAAAACATCACCTGTGGGTTTATCAACAATCCCATAGATGACCCCAGATGTTCCTGCGGTTGCCGCAATCTCCCCCGGGTTTAATACTTTTAGTGAAAATGCATTGTTGGGTTGATCCCCTGCCCGATACGTTATTGGTGTGCCGGGTTTCAAGCCTAAAAAGCCTGCTGCCTTTTCTGTTAGTTTGCCCTGTTCTGCAAAAGTCGGTACAACATCCGGAATTAAATTTTTATCAATACCGTAATATTCCAACAGCTCATCAGGAACATTCCCCGACTCATAGTCCCACAGTACCCCTTCCGAAAGACCAGAGGCGGTGGTGTTGATTTGATCAGTCATTCGCATGGCCAGGTAATCGCCCGGGAGCATCATCTTATGGATACTCGCATAAACCGAAGGTTCATTTTCTTTCACCCATTTCAACTTGGAAGCTGTAAAATTCCCCGGTGAATTTAAAAGCCTGTTCATACAGTACTTTTCGCCCAATTGCCGGTAGGCATCTTGTCCGATTTCTACGGCCCGGCTATCGCACCAAATGATGCTTGGGCGCAACACATTTCGATTTGAATCCACCAGCACCAAGCCATGCATCTGATAGGCAATTCCAATTGCTTTGATGGCTTGCGGATCAACCTTAAACCCTTTCAGTACACCTTGTGTTGCCAGGATCGCATTCAACCACCAAACTTCAGGATCTTGCTCTGCCCAGCCATTTTGCGGGCTGGAGATTTCCATTTCAACGGCCGGGGAAATAAAGGATGATACTGTCTTTCCTGTAGCTGCCTCAATCAATGAAACTTTAATGGAAGAACTCCCTAAATCATATCCTAAAAAATAATCCATGGCGCAAAGTATAACTTATAGTCATTATGACCAAAAAGTAAGGGTAAACTTTTTCAAACAAGGACTTTTTCCAATTAATTTTCCTTACGGGTTTTTAATTTAGATATAATAAAATTTCCGAGCGAAAAATATATCTTACCGTGAAAGCAGGGCCGCTCCCAGCACTCCGGCACTGTCACCCAAATACGGTTTTACGATTGGTGTTTCCAGTTGAGGATTGAAGACATGCTGTCGCACCGCTTCCACACCCAGATCATAAAGAAAATCCACATTGCCAACCCCACCCCCAATGATCACGACATCGGGATCAAGGATGTTGATGACCGTGCTCAGGCCTAATCCAAAATATTTTACAAGCCGTTGGATAGCCTTTTGTGCCGTAGGATCTACTTTGGATTCTGCAAGGGCCGCAATCTCCTTAAAGGATTTTCGATTACCGGTAAACTGGTAATAATAACGCTCCAATGCTTTTCCTGAAATAATTGTCTCAACACATCCTTCTTTGCCGCAATAGCACTTTCCTCCGGATTCATCGAGATAGTTATGACCCCATTCCCCGGCAATTCCTTGTTTTCCTGAGATTATCTTTCCATCGATGACGATACCGCCACCAACCCCTGTACCCAGGATAACGCCAAAAACATTGCGTGCCTCCGGATACTCATCCTTTACAACACCCATTAACGTTTCGGCAAGTGCAAAACAATTCGCATCATTTTCCAGCACAATGGTAGTTCCCAACAACTTTTCTAAATCCTCCTTTAGTGGCTTACCATTAATACAGGTAGTATTACTATTCTTGATACTGCGCGTAACCGGATCAAGGCTTCCCGGTGCTGAGATACCGATCTTGTCGGGGATCCCGCCAGCAACTTCCTTCATTTGGTTGACGAGCAGGGCAACCTGCTTAAGAATATGTTCATATCCCTTTTCAGCTTCTGTTGGCACACGCTCGCGAAACAACGGATCACCTTTTAAATTAGACTTCATCAGAACACCTTCAATTTTGGTCCCGCCTAAATCAATGCCCCATAAAATTTTTCCAAGCTTTTTAGCCATACCTATTTGCGCCTTCTGTCGAATCCCGCAAAATAGTGAATTCAATTAAATTTTACCGGGTGTTGATTCCCTTAAACTGGGTGGCTGCGCGAATGGCATTCTGGAGCTGTTCCTGCTCATTTTCATACTGGACAGCATCCCATTTGTAGAGTCCTTTGAACGTCAACGAGATTGGTTCGACCAGCATTTTCGCCCTATTGATATCAAAAAAGAGCATTCCCGTGCGCCTGATGAAAAAATCAACCAAGGTCAGTGTCATTTCAAAATGGATGCAATACCATGCTTCGGCTTTGGCAAGTGTTTCCGAATTGAATGCTGGAAAAGTTTGTTGGAGATGATCGAGTATAGCCGTTGTATTTTTACCATAGTTATAGACGAGGTATCGGGCATACTTTTCAAGATCGTGGTGCTTGAGCCTTGCCGTTATATCCTCCAGATAACCCCTTACCTCAATCGGTTCATCAAAATCAGCTCCTACTAATTTTAGATTTTTGGTATTGCATTCTTGCAACGTCAACGCTTCAAAATGTTTTTCTATTACCAGGTCCACTATCCTTTCTGCCATCTTCCGATATCCGGTAAGTTTCCCACCGGCAATTGAGAGGAGCCCACTTTTCGATTCGAATATTTCATCTTTTCTGGAAAGTTCAGAAGGCGATTTTCCGTCTTCATGGATCAACGGCCGTAACCCGGCCCAACTGGATTGAATGTCTTCCATCAACAAATTGACATCGGGAAAAGATTCATTCACGCCATTGATCAAGTACGCAACATCTTCTGTTGTTGCATGTACTTCATCTTTATCACCATCATAATTTGTATCGGTAGTGCCAATGTATGTGATGTTATTTCTGGGAATGGCGAAAATCATCCGGCCATCAGGGATGTCAAAATAGATTGATTGTTGTACGGGGAATTTTGCACGGTCCACGACAATGTGTACTCCTTTTGTAAGGCGCAATGTTTTTCCTTTTTTTGAGCCATCCAGTTCGCGGAGGTCATCAACCCAGGGCCCGGTTGCATTGACAACAACTTTTGCCGACACTTCAAAATCTTCGTTGGTAAAAAAATCATGTGCTATTACTCCTGCTGTTTTTTTAGCCTGGGCCTGAAAGCCTTTTACCTGGGCATAATTCAGAATATCACATCCTTGCTCCACTGCCTTTTTAATGATTTCAATGGTAAGCCGGGCATCATCTGTCCGGTATTCTGCATAAAGCCCACCGCCTTTAACATCTTTTGGATCGAGCAACGGTTCCGCTTTGATGGTTTGCATCCTGGTCAGCATTTTTCGTTGGTCAGCCTCCTGGACACCCGCCAGCCAATCGTAAAGCTTCAAACCAAGCGAAGTAAGGATGCTTCCGAACCCGCGCTTTTCCCGCAACGGCAATAGCATTTTTTCGGCAATAACCAGATGGGGTGCAAGTTTGTGCAGAATGGCGCGTTCACTGCCCACCTCTTTTACAAGTCCAAATTCCAACTGCTTCAAATACCGAAGGCCGCCATGGATCAATTTGGTGGACCGGCTGCTGGTCCCAAAAGCAAAATCACTTTTTTCAAGCAGGGCTGTTTTTAAACCTCTTGATGCAGCATCCAGTGCAATACCTGCACCGGTAATCCCCCCACCGATAATCAATAAATCATAGTGGGTACCCGCAAGTCTTGTTTTAATTTCCGGCCGCTGGAGGAACGAGAATTTCATTCCACCCACCCTTTTGTGCGTTCGATTGCTTTCAACCAACCAGAATAGAGTTTTTCCCGGTTCGCCTTTTCCATTTCCGGTTTGAAAAGTTTAGCGATCTTCCTGTTTTGCAGGATGTCCTCTTTTTTCCAAAGCCCTACCTGAATTCCTGCTAAATATGCAGCACCATAAGCTGTTGATTCAACGAGCGTTGGACGCTCCACTTCAACATCCAGTATATCTGCCTGAAACTGCATCAGCATGTTATTGGCGGAGGCACCTCCATCTACTTTCAGCATTTTGATATCAAGCTTGGAATCCTTTTTCATGGCCTCCAGTACATCTTTGGTTTGATAGGCCATCGATTCAAGTGTGGCCTTGATAATATGGTCTTTGCCCGTATCACGTGTTAAGCCAAAGATGGCACCGCGTGCATACATATCCCAATATGGTGCCCCTAATCCTGCGAAAGCAGGAACAACATACACATCATTGTGACCAAGTGCCTTCATGGCAAAGTATTCGGAATCCTGGGATTGGTCAATCAGATGCAACCCATCACGAAGCCATTGTACGGCCGCCCCCGCAATAAATACACTTCCTTCCAGCGCGTACTCAACTTTACCATCCAAACCCCAGGCGATGGTGGTAATCAGCCCATGGTCGGAAAGCTTCAAATCCGTTCCGGTATTCATCAACATAAAACATCCGGTACCATAGGTGTTCTTGACCTCGCCCGGCTCAAAACATGCCTGGCCAAACAAAGCTGCCTGTTGGTCCCCGGCAATGCCTCCAATGGGAATAGCAGTTCCTTCATGGATCCAATCGCCAAAATGAGCGGCTGATGCTTTTACCTCGGGCAATAATGTTTTCGGTATGGTAAGTTCAGTCAATAATTTTTCATCCCATCTTAGTGCTTTGATATTGTAGAGCATCGTGCGCGATGCATTCGAATAATCGGTACAATGTGATTGGCCACCTGTCAAATTCCAGACGAGCCAGGTGTCAATTGTCCCGAAAAGCAAATCGCCTTTTTCGGCTTTTGCCCTTGCCCCCTCAACGTTGTCTAATATCCACTTGATTTTTGTCCCTGAAAAGTACGAGTCAATCACCAGGCCCGTATTGTTTTTTACATAACCCGACAATTCTTTTGCCTTCAATTCTTCACAAATGCTTGCCGTCCGTTTGTCTTGCCAGACGATTGCATTGTAAATCGGTTGCCCGGAATTTTTATCCCAGATAACAGTCGTCTCGCGTTGGTTTGTAATGCCAATCCCTTTTATGTCTTTTATCGAAACTTTGCTTTCGCGAACCACTTTTAAAAGTGTTTCCATCTGGGTAGATAAAATCTCCATCGGGTCATGCTCCACCCACCCCGAAGCGGGGAAGATTTGGGTGAACTCTTGTTGGGAAGCGGCAACAATTTCAGCTTTCTCATTAAACAAGATGGTTCTTGAACTGGTTGTTCCCTGATCGAGTGCAATGATGAAAGAAGGCATAGAAACTAATTAAATAAACTCAAGTAAACCGTTGCTCCAAGAATTCCACCTATTACCGGCCCCACAACCGGTATCCAGGAATACGACCAATCTGATTTTCCTTTTCCCTCAATAGGCAGGATGAAATGAGCGATACGCGGCCCTAAATCCCGCGCAGGGTTGATGGCAAATCCGGTAGTTCCGCCCAGCGAAAGACCAATGGCGATAATCAACAATCCCACCACGAGGGGGTTGAGTCCTTCGGCAAATTTGTTGGCACCGATAAAGAGCAACCCAAGTATTAAAACTGCTGTTGCGATAACTTCACTGATCAGGTTTGTAAACGAATTTCGAATAGCGGGTGTATTGCAAAATACATTAAGTTTTCTGCCCTGGTCTTCAGTTTGTTTCCAATGTGGATAGTAATGGACCCAAACCAGAACAGCCCCTGCAATAGCGCCAGCAAATTGTGCAAGGATGTATCCGGCCACATGGTCCCAGGGAAAATCACCGGCATAGGCAAGCGCTATGGTAACTGCAGGATTAATGTGTGCCCCGCTAATATTCCCAACGGCAAAGATTGCCAGCGTTACGGCCAACCCCCACCCGATTACGATTGTCAACCATCCGGCATTTTCAGATTTTGATCCACGAAGCAAGACCCCGGCTACAATTCCATTTCCCAGTAAAACAAGGATAAGTGTGCCGAGAAATTCAGCAAGATATACGTTCATACACATTCAGCCTGGTTGACCAATGAAAGATAGACGTAATCAGCGTGAAATCAAATCTGCGCTAATCAGGTATTTATTTATTCCAAAGACTCTTCGCTCCGCTCTGAGTGACGAAAGAACGGCCCGTCATTCAGAGCGGAGCGATGAATCGTTGGGAGGTTTGTTTATCTGGGGCTTTACTGGTCTTTTTAGTGGTGAAATCAAACCAGGTATTATTGTTCAAAAAGTAAATTACAACCCTATTCTCCAAAGACTCTTCGCTACCGCTCTGAGTGACGAAAGAACGGCCCGTCATTCAGAGCGGTAGCGATGAATCGTTAAATCAAATGGTGGTTTTTGTTTTAGATTGCCATTTATATTTAGAGTTCCAGCTTATTCGGATTCTGGTGGTTATTCCAAAATCTCAATAGATGCAATTCAGAATCCTTCACTATAAAACAAGGTAATTTGCTTCCGAAAGGCTGCCCTCCTTATTTCTTGATAATCGGATAATGGGTAAAGTTCAGGCATGTTACCAATAAGTTCAATTGTGGTGCCAACATCGTCAATGAATTCTATGGCCAACCTCTATAGACCATTGTTTAATAAATAATCTATATTCCGATGGTAATCTTCTATTGCTTCATCTGATCAGATGACTGTCATGCCGGGTTATTTTATAGAGATCAGGATACTTTTTTCGAGTTGCTTCCATAACTTCCTGATGGGATTTAAAGCGGCCTTCCTTTATAGATCGAATCCCTTTATCGAGCGCATCTTTTTGATCTGAAGTTAAATTAATAGTGCCACCTTCTTCATTTGATTTTTTGATCAACATAAGCTGTCCGATAACCCTGCTATCATTGACCTTTGTCACCCATTTGAATAATGTCCAACTTTTCTTCCTGAATATCCATTTCGATAAATATTTCTTAAAGTTAAGAAAATTCACTAATTCAAATACTGAACTTACCGCTCCAATTCCAAAATCAAAATCCCATTGGCGGGAACGATTATTGATTCAATATCCGAATAGTTTTGCTTAGACAAGACATCAGTTGCGCTTGTAAACTTCCTTGTGATTTCTGAAAAGCGCTTTGTACTTACTTCTTTCTGATCAGTGCTTCCATTAATCACCACCATCACCGCCCGGTCTTTGTCGTGGCGGAAATAAACATACACATCATTCTCCGGAATGAAATGGGTGAGCTTTCCTGAATGAATCAGCTTTTCACCCTTGCGCCAATTCAAAAGGGCCTTCATAAAATCAAAGGCTTCATTTTGATCGGCTGTACGGCCTGAGGCTTCAAATGCATTGATGGCATCTTCTTTCCATCCACCCGGAAAATCTTTTCGGACATCGGGATGGGATGCAGCATCGCCATCCATCAACAATTCGGTGCCATAATAAAGCTGGGGAATTCCACGGGTTGTTAAGAGAAAACCAATCCCCTGTTTGAATTTTTTGAGGTCACGGTTCACCAATAAATAAAACCGCGACATATCGTGGTTGTCGACAAAAGTCAGGTTATGGTTAGCATCGGGATAAATAAAATCCTGGCTAAGCACATTGTATAATTTGTTCACGCCTGTCTCCCAGCCCGGGCTTTCGGTGAGTGCCTGTGCGATTGCAAAGCACAGTGGGAAATCCGTAACAGAAGCAAGTTCAGGCTTATACCCATCTTTATTAAGGATGTCTTTTTGCCAATAGGCAATATGGGGGATATTGTTCATCCATACTTCCCCGACAATATAAAATGACGGATATTCTGCAACGACTGCGTTGATCCAATCTGCCATAAAATCTTTATCAGGATATGGATGTGTGTCCATCCGGATGCCATCAATACCTGCGAACTCTACCCACCAGATTGAATTTTGAATCAGGTATTTTGCAAACAACGGGTTCGATTGATTGATATCGGGCATATCTTTTACAAACCATCCGTTGCTCATTTTCACAGAATCAGATGACGATTTATACGGATCTGAAATTACATGTGCCCGGAAACTGGTTTGGACATAGTCAGGATAGTAATGGATCCAATCTTTTGTTGGCATGTCCTTCATAAACCAATGGCCCAGGCCGATATGGTTCATCACCATGTCCTGTATTATTTTGATACCTTTTCGATGTGAACTTTCAATAAATTTTTTATAACCCTCATTTGATCCGAACCTTCGATCAACATTGTATAAATCTGTAATCGCATAACCATGATAGCTTCCTTTCTCCTGGTCGTTTTCCAACACCGGGTTTAGCCATAAGGCGGTCACCCCTAAATCTTCAATGTAATCGAGGTGGTCATTGATCCCTTTTATATCGCCACCGTGCCTTCCGAAAGGCTTATCCCGTTCAAGCCCTTCATGCATTCCCTTGATATTGTCGTTGGTTGGATCACCATTGGCAAAGCGGTCGGGCATGATCAGGTACACTACATCGGCAGAAGTAATACCCTGCGCTTTTGTTGTGTTCTCCCTTTCCTTCAATGTGTAGGCATACTTTAATTTCTTCTTCCCTTCGGTGAATAAAAAAGGAAGAACCCCTGCTTTTGCATTGGCAATATCCAACGTTACGAAAATGAAATGCGGGTTTTCCGGGATTGTTACTTCTTTGATTTCTATTCCCGGATAATCAAGCGATACCTTATAGTTTGTGAAATCAGCGGTTTCATTGTGAAACATAATTTGCAGTTCAGAACCCTTCATTCCGGCCCACCAAAAGGGCGGCTCAACATGGCTGAACTTGATTTCTTTCTGTGCTAATAAATTGGTCGACAGCAATACAGATACAATGAATGAAGTGAAGTATAATTTGCGCATGTTATTCTTTTATTAGTTTGGTCCGGACAATCCTTTTCGGGGTTTGGATTTCAACAATGTAAAGCCCCGAAGAAATCCCATCAACACTCCAGGTAGTATCATCCAGCTTACCCGGAGTGATCCTTTTCCCACCCATTCCTAAAAGTTGCAAGGACAAAACAGGTTCCTCCAATTGAACAGAAAAGGAACCTTTTGATGGGTTCGGGTAAACAACAATACTACTCTCCAATGAATATTCATCATCAATACCCGTGATTAAATTTTCGATTGGATAGTCTGTATAAATTTTATACTCACCAGGTTTTAGTGAAATCGTTTGGTTTGTTGATGTAACATTGAGTGTTTGTCCATAAGCATAGTAATCATACCACGTTCCCGTGTGCGGAAAGTTCACTCCTGCATTTGCATTGGCAAGCTCAAAATTTACAACCACCTGCACGTTCATCTCATTTTCATTTGTTGGTGTTGGGGTATATGGATTACCCCTTACAGTTGCTTGTTTTACGAGCGAAGTAGAGCTGGCCAACGTAGCAGTGCCTGTAGTGAAAACCGGATAGGTATTGCGCAAGCGAAGAAGGTCTGCGGTATGTTTGAAAAGGCTCGCGTGTTGAAAGTCTTCCAGATAACTCCACGGAAGAGGTTTTGCTGAAAGCCGGCAATCACCTTCACCGCCCTCAGGGCCTGGGGGATTTACCGAACCATCCGTACAGGTATTGATACTTTTGTCGTAGCCAAGCTCACCAAATTGCCAAAGCATTTTTGGACCTGGCAAGCTGTAAAATAATGTGTGGGCAGCTTTTATGCGATTCAGCGCAGTCGCTCGATCCTTCGTTGAATAGGATCCCAACACATTCCCAAACATTAAATTCTTATACATCAACCGCTCTTCGTCATGGCTTTCCATATAGCCCACAACATGCGGGACCGACCAACCGCGATTGTTGTGCAAAATCCAACTCACATCACTTGCGTAACCCATTGTGTTTTCATTAAAGGCATGGTTCAAATTTCCCCATAGCATCATTCCTTTTCCTTCGTTGGCACGGTATTCTGCCAATATTTTTTCTTCCGGATTATCTGCAAAATGTTCAAGGATAATATATGCATCGGGATGGGAAGACCATATCTTGTCCGCCATACGGGTAAGGATGGCTATCCGGCTATCATCTTTGTTGCCCCATGCCCCTACGTTGTTGGGGTTATTGGTTTGTGTAAAACCTTTTGATAAATCAAACCGAAAACCATCTACTTTATACTCAGATAGCCAATAGTGGTTGACCGTATCAACATACGCTTTTGTGTAAGCACTCTCATGGTTCATATCATAAAAAACATTGAAAGGGTGCGTTGGGTTACGATTGAACCAGGGATTGTTTGCAGTAGGTTTTCCATATTCCCCGTCCGCACCAAATTCAAAATACATCAGTGCATACGGGTTTGGTAAGTCTTGATGGTTTAAGGCGATATCCAGTATCACTGCAATACCCCGTTTGTGTGCTTCATCGATAAATTCTTTGAGTTTATTTTTCGTTCCGTAATATTTATCCGGGGCCAACATAAACGTGGGGTTATAGCCCCACCCTTCGTTGCCATTGAATTCCATAATGGGCATCAATTCGATGGCATTGACACCAAGGCTTTCAAAATAGGAAAGCGTGTCAATGAGGTTTTGGTAATTGCGGTTGTTTGAACCAAAGAAATCACGGATCAATAATTCATAAACAACAAGTTTTTCCTTTGCCGGCTTCTCAAAATTTGTTACCTGCCATTCGTATGGGGTTTGCGCTGTTTGTAATACCGCGACCCTGTTTAAATACCAATCTGATTTTAATGCCTGCGGTGGGAATTGCTTTAAACCCGGATAGGTTGAAGTTGGGATATATTGATCCTCCGGATCAAGGATTTTATCAGCATAGGGATCGGCAATCCAAATATTTTCATCGACCAAATATTGAAATGCATACTCTTCACCTGCTGTCAACCCCGTTAGCTCAATCCAGAAATATTCCCCATCGCGTTTCATTTTATTGTCGTGCAGGATTTCCCAGTTGGTAAAATCCCCACGCACATAAACGGATGTTTTTAGTGGCGCCAATAGGCATAGCGTTGCCTTTGTGGGGTCGTCATGATAATTGATACCGGGGATGATGCCAGCAGGACGTGGTGCTGCTAGTGAAGGGGTACTGATGATATACTTAAAAGTAATTGTGGAATCATTCTCAGCATTTCCAACCGCTAAACTAACATCATATATTCCTGATGATTGAGGAATTGAATACGAAAAGGAGTAATCCTTTATTGAAACTTGTTGATCAACTTGTACTCCCGCAACAGACAAGGTAAAGGTGGAAATCTCGGATGATTCAGCCTCAACCAACAAATTGTCTTCCGGATTTACGAACACGGGGTTTGCCATAGGAGATGACAATTCAACAATAAAGCAGCTTGCCAGGGGTGTCATTGGACCAACAAAATCCGTTGATTGGCCACCACCCCAATCACTGGCTTTGATTAAAATTCCTAATTGGGTTTCCAGACAAATAGGTTGAACAAAAAAATCTTGTGGTTTAAACGTAATCCTAAAAAGTGTTTTTCCGGCCTCAACCACTTTCGTAAATTTTGCGGGATCTGCCCCGGTTGTAGCGGGATTAAGATTATAGCGCGCATCAATATTCTTTCCAGGTATCCACACCCACGCCCAGGCATTTGTTAACGAGGCTAGTGTTGTACCGGTAACATCATAGGTGACGGTAATCTCATCGCTTGGCTTGAAGGAAGAGGGTGAAATTGTTGGGTTGATCGTAACCTTGGTTTGTGCCCATGAGACAATCGGAACAAGTAGCACTAAAAATAATAGCAGTCTTTGCATGGCGTATAAAGTAAAGACCAAGGCCTTTAAGCCTTGGTCTATGGATTAACTAATTATTTACTTTAAAAATTTATACTCGCCCGTGAGGGAGTTGAATGTTATAAAATATGAACCTTGCTGAACAGGAATGTCATTTCCACCCTGAACACCAATTCCCGAAGGAAAGCCTGACGCGCCCCAATTCACAGCCCAATCATTGTCCGCTCTGAATTTTCCAGCACCTTCAAATAGGGTATGGATTTTAGACCATTTGTACGGGTTTGCAGGGTTCTGAATCATATCTACATCCGATCCATCCCATCCTGTACCATCACCGGTCAATGTTGAACCAATTAAACCAATAGTAGCGAATGGACTTGCATTTGCAGAAGGCCCAAAGAAATACTCACCAGTAGCATCGTTGAACCAAATAAAATAGGTGCCTGCTACTGTGATCGGAATATCTGGACCACCGCCCGTTGCAAATCCGGATGGAAAGGTGTTTCCACCCCAGTTGTCGTCCCAACCATCGTTTGCCCTGAATTTTGCAGCGCCAGTAAACAATGATATTGTTCCTGTCCATATATGTGGATCAGAACTATCTTGTGTAAGATCAATATCTGTTGACCATCCTGTATCATCGCTTCCGGTTGTAGCAGAACCTACAACGCCAATAGTTGGGAATTCAGTATTTCCTGCGGAAGTAAAACTATACTCACCTGTCTGATCATTGAAAAGTATCCTATAATAACCAGAGGTTGAAACCGGTATATCCGCACCATTTGGCGTACCCGTTCCAGCGGGAAATGCACTGGACCCCCAATTTGAATCCCATGAATCCTGCGCCCTGAATTTAACATTGAGTCCGCCATGAAGGTAAACAGTTACTGTCCAGGTATTCTTGTCTATTCCTTCCGCATCCAATAACCGCATATCGATATCATTGTTCCAACCTGTATCATCACTTCCTGTGGTAGCCCCTCCAATTAAACCAATAGTACAGAAAGCACCGCAATCACTATTTTGATAGGGAGTTGCGGTACGCTCAATAGCGTCTGAGAATAGGGGGGCATTTTCAAAACCGTTGATTATTGATTTCACCCGTATATAAACGGTGGCTTCCTCAAACCCCGGGAGACCCAATGCGAGCATCTTATCATTCATCGTTTTTACAGAAACCGGAACCTCCCGAACAGATGAGACTCCATTGCCTTCTGTAACAATTAAAGAAGCCACACTAGTAAACCCCTCATTTTTTGAAATTTCCAATTCATACCGAACTGAAACACTTACACCGTAGTCAGCTATTTCCCACTTAAATGTTTCATATACTGAATTTTCATTTTCCGGCAGTAACTCTACAGTAGTCGAAGTAGCTGGGCTTGTGAAAAGAGGAGCCACAAACGTTGTTGCCTCTGGCAATATTGGTTTGACGGGTTCCTCAACACAAGCAGAAAGCATCAGCAAAATAATTGCCAAGGACTTCCAATTTATATTTATAATGTTTTTCATAATAGTTCCTTTCCGGTTATGTTAATACCCAAAATTTTGATCCAGTGTTGGATTCGCTACCCTATCCGCAGCTGGGATCGGAAAAATATCTCTAAAAGTTGCGGTAGCCACTCCTTCTTTAACATTTCCTTTCCACGGCCACAGGTAATCACCTCCCGTAAACAATCCATACCGAATCAAATCTGTTCTTCTATGACCTTCCCAATACAACTCCCTTGCACGCTCATCCAAAATAAAAGCCAAGTTCAATTCTCCTGAAACTATGTTTCCAGAGGTATCTCCATATGCTCTTTCCCGAATTTCATTGATATAGTCAAGGGCTTGTGCTTGCGAGCCACCACTTCCGCCACGTAAAACTGCTTCAGCATACATTAAGTAAGCGTCTGCTAAACGAAACATGGGATAATCTGTATCAACAAAATCAGGATGGGGATTGGCTGGCATAGAGCCATCAAGCTTTCGATTCCTGAATTTTGTCAATGCATAGCCATCCGTAAATACACCGATATCATTGATCTCTTTTGAGTGACCGTTTGTGTAGAACAATGCACGGTGATCAGTATCCCCACTGATATCATCAAACTTATCAACAAAAGCTGATGTGGTCCGAATTCCACTCCACGGATTCTGCACACCAAAAACACCTATTGGATCCATCGCAGCACTAATAGGTGCATGAATCAAATAGACCATTCCACCAAAAGTTTGAGTGCGTTGTCCATCATACGTAAATGGTAAGATCATCTCGGGACTGGTATGGTTATCGGCAACAAAGTTGTGTCGGTATGCCAGATCAGGATCAGCATTGGTTGAAAGCGAATATGCGCCAGAAGCAAACAGTTTGTTGAGTGCTGTAATCGTTTCTGTGTACTTTGGCTGGTTGATATAAACTTCTGCATTCAGGTACAACTTCGCTTGCAGCATCCATAATGCAGCTTTATCCGCTCTTGCATATTCGAACTTAGGATTACCCATATCTTCCTCTATTGCAATCAATTCTGATTCGATATAATCGAACAAATCAGCACGTTCAATCTGAGCCGGAAAATACGCACCCGGCTTGTCCGCTTCGGTTACAAAGGGCGGGATTCCAAACATATCGATTGCATGATAGTAGGCAAGTGCACGTAAAAATCTAGCTTCAGCGTGAAAGTGCTGAATATCAGTATCTGCGTTTCCTGCTGATGCACGTACAAATTCATTACAAATAGCCACTGTATACATAATCCGGGAATACATTGCAGAAATGAACACATCATTCGGTGTCCAGGTATGCCAATGAAAATCCTTGATGGTCTGGTCATTCCATCCGATGACTGCCTCATCCGTAGGTAACTCCTGACAATTCCAATATGCCCTCAAGTAGGTTCCAAATCCCTCATCAATTCCAGAGATGTCGCTATCCCCAGCCGGCCCCTGTTGTCCACTTATCGCAAATGATGCATAGAGTTTGGCTAACCCATTCTTAAAATCAGCTGTTGTTTTGTAAACATTAGCAGATGTAGTTACACGTGGTCCAAGTGGTTTGGGATCCAAATCACCTAAACATGATGTCATCAATAAAGTGATGGCAAAAACGGAGGTAAATAATAATTTATATCCTTTCATAATAATGTCGTTCAAAAAATTAGTATGTTAAATTAATACCTAGTATGAATGTACGTGGGCGAGGATACAGGTTGTTATCAATACCGCCTGCAACTTCCGGATCAATTCCTTTATAGTCCGTTATCATAAAAGCATTCTGTACAGTAAAGCTGAAACGCGTACGCAATTTTTGATTCAGCCATTTGTCGTTTGTATAGCCGAGGCTCATATTATCCATTTTAAAGAATGAGGCATTTTCAACATAAAAATCTGACCAGAATTGAGACCCCGCAACACCTTCAAATCCAGTGTCACTAATTATGGTCCGTATGTTATTAAATGATTCAGTGTTATTGTTATATGTTGCTGCATAGTAGGTGTTTGCTGCTCCATTGTTGTACACATAATTATCAAGACTTAAACGTCCCGCAAAGAAGAAATCAAAATTACCATACGTTAATGTAGAAGTTAAACCCATTAACACGCGAGGTGCTGGGTTATTATAATGGTACCTGTTCAATCTATTACTGGTCACATTTCCACCTTCACCGGTTCTGTCAACATACAAACCTTCAATGGGCTTTCCATTAACATCATAAACCTGCTGAAATACAAAGAATGAGTTAACAGGGTGCCCTATGTTATTATTTTGAATCGTATTGCCAACTGCACCAGATACTCCACCTACATCGTTACCTGGATAGTTGGGATCATCGGTTGCTGTGAGCTTGGTAATCTCATTGACATTATGTGTTAAGTTTATGCCTAAATCCCAACCAAATTTTTCATTCTTAATAACATTTCCATTTAGGGTAACCTCAAAACCCTTATTTGTCACGTTTCCAACATTGGTTGTTAAAAAGTTATTGAAGTTACTTCCTGCAGGAATTGGAATTGTATTGATAAGGTCTTTGGACTCCCGTTGATAGTACTCGAAGGAACCGGTGATACGATCTTTAAAAAAACCAAAATCCACACCTACATTTAGGGTCGTTGTCTCTTCCCACTTGAAGGATGCATCATATGCTGAAGGTCGGAAGGTGGTGTAAAATTCATTACCAAATTGATATTGGGCTGTTTCTGTACTGGAAACGTAGACAGGCAAGTAAGGATATGCACCCCCAACATCTTGCTGTCCTGTTACTCCGTATCCAGCCCTCAATTTCAGGTCAGATAGAAAGCTAACATCAGCGAATATATCTTCTTCACTTAATCTCCATGCTAAAGAAAGTGCCGGAAATACGCCCCAGCGATTTTCCTCTGAGAATCTTGAAGATCCATCGGTACGCACCGTTGCTGTCAATAAATACTTACTATTAAAACTATAATTCAATCGCCCAAAGAACGAAATCAGATAATTTGGATTGGGGATAAAAACACGAGGTATTTCGTTTCCTTCACTATCGGTTTCATAATCATAATAAATTGAACTATCTACAGAACGACTAAAGTTTGATCCATCACGTTCAAAACTCTGATAGGAATAACCAGCAGTAAAGTCAATTTTGTGCTGGTTAATATTTTTCAAATAATTAAAGTACACATCCAAAAGCCGTGATTTGTTCTCACCTGTATAATCCGTTAAAGTACCCAACTCACTCGTCCATGGTGCCAGTTGCGAAACATTGTTATGTCCCACGCTTTTTGAGTAGTCCAGCCCTGCATTTACATGAACCTTTAACTCAGGCAAAAATCTAAAACGATAATCAGCTTCGATGTTTCCAATAAAACGATTAACTGTTGATTGATTATCAGTTAAATCAAGCACTGCCACAGGATTTCTTGGAGCAATAGCATTTGGATTTGAGTTTGGATTATTCTGATCGGCTACCCATGCAAAATACCCACCATATCTGGTGTTACCGTTTCTTACAGGTTGAGTAGGATCGAAAGAAACAGCTGCACCAACAGCACCTTGATCTCCAAAATTGTTATTGCTATGCATGCCCTTTATACTCGCATTAACTTTTAAATCATCATTTAAAAAGGAAGGGGAAACATTTACGTTTATCGAGTGGCGTTGCATGGAGGTAGTCTTCAGAATACCTTGTTGATCTGTATACCCATAGGAAACCCTGTATGGAACATCTTTAGTGGTTCCATTTACACTCACGTTATGATCTTGGGAAAATGCATCCCTGTAAATTTCATCCTGCCAGTTGGTATTCTCATTTCCAAGTTTGGCAACTGCAGTGGCATTTATTCCATAGGATCCTTCAAGACCTGTAATTAATTCCCTGAACTCATCTCCATCCATCACCTCAACCTGACCAATATTCTGACTTATTGAAAATTGTCCATTGTAAGAAACCCTGGGTTTTCCAGCTGATCCTTTCTTTGTCGTGATAATGATTACACCATTCGATGCGCGAGAGCCATAGATGGCTGTAGCTGATGCATCCTTTAGTACAGTCATTGTCTCAATATCATTCGGGTTGATCGTTGATAATGAATTCGACATCCCGGCAGGACCGTTGTTATCCAATGGAAATCCATCTACTACAACGAGAGGATCATTATTGGCATTTACGGATGAACCACCACGAATACGAATTTGAGCTCCGCTTCCTGGAGCACCACTTCCTTGCACTACTTGAACACCCGCAATTTTTCCAACCAACAAGTCTTGCGGGGATGACATTACACCTTTGTTGAAAGACTTATCAGAAATTGATACAACCGATCCAGTTAAATCTTTTCGTTGAACACTTCCATACCCGATCACCACTACTTCCGATAATGCTGTTGCATCCAATTGTAAGGTGACTTCAATCACCGTACGCGTACCTACTTCTACTTCCTGCGAAGCATATCCCACAAAAGAAAACACCAAAATGGAATTGTCGGATGCGGATATTGAATATTTTCCACTTGAATCTGTAACCCCTCCTGTAGAAGAACCTTTGATCAGGATATTCACCCCTGGCAACGGTGCCCCATCACTCGAGTCGAGGACTGTCCCCGTAATTGTCCTGTTTTGCGCCAATGCACCGGTTGTTGCAAAGAGCAGCAAAACAAAACACCATTTAAACTTCATTAGATAATGTTTCATCATACTGTATTGGTTTGAATTATAAGTTTGGTTTACACTCCATATCAATAAACATCCTTTAATGAAAACGTTTGCTGAAATGGATTTTGAACATCAAAAAGTAGGAACATAAAGGATTAATTTTTTCGAAATCCGGGTAAATATTCACGGAATCGAGAGTGGAAACGGTAACACAAACGTTTGCGAAAATATTGCATTTATTTTGCCCGGGCAGAAATGGTTAGCTAATTCCTGATTATAATTGCAGTATGAAGTATAATCAGGTAACTATTAAAGACATCGCCAAAGAACTTGGCATCTCTCCTTCCACGGTCTCCCGTGCATTAAAGGATCATCCCGATATTAGTGTAAAAACCAAAAAAGCAGTCAATGAGCTTGCAGAGAAGCTGAACTACCAGCCCAATGTTGTCGCATTGAGCCTACGACAAAGCAAAACCAACACCATAGGCGTTATTATTCCGGAATTGGTCCATTTCTTCTTTTCAACCGTCATTAGCGGAATTGAAGATGTAGCGTATGGTGCAGGTTATAATATTATCATCACGCAATCGAATGAGTCCCTTCAACGGGAGGTATCGGATATAAAAGCACTTTTCAACAGTCGCGTGGATGGCATGCTGATCTCCATTTCCAGGGAAACCACCAATTTTGACCATATCGAATCAACGCTCTCAAGAGGTGTGCCCATGGTGTTTTTTGACCGGGTATACAATCCGGAAAAAAACTGTACTGTTATTGTAGATGATAAAAGCGGGGCAAAAGAAGCAACCCGCCACCTTATCGAACAAGGGTGCAAACGCATTGCCCACCTGGAAGGACCGCCAAATTTGGAAATCACGAAGCAACGCCTCGAAGGCTATCTTGAAGCACTCGCGGAAGCAAATTTACCGGTTGATAAAGACCTTATCGTAACCTGTTCGCTCGGCACCATCGATGAAGGCAAAATTGCTGCAAAGCAACTATTGGAACTCCCCAACCCACCCGATGGAATCTTTGCTTCCAACGACCCGGTAGCAATGGGCGCTATCCCGGCAATAAAAGAAAAAGGATTGAGGATACCGGAAGACATCGCATTGATTGGCTTTAGCAACTGGTTCTTTAGTTCAATGATGGACCCACCATTGTCGTCTGTTGATCAACCTGGTTTCGAAATGGGGCAAGAGGCAGCACGTATGCTCATCGACCGGATCGAAAAAAATGCAAAAGGAAATGATGACGAAGAGTTTCCACCTGAAACCAAAATATTAAAAACACGATTGGTGGTGCGCCATTCTTCTTTGCGCAAAGGGAAGAAAGCAAAAAATTAATTTTTAAACCGAACTTTTCCGCAACGGTTAATATGTTACCGCAATCGATTTCGGTTATTTGTTAAGGCACTTTCTGGCATAATCAGCTTAATTTATTTTTACTTTAAGCCATTATGCGTGCTTTAAGAAAATTGAATACTACCGTTGCAACTACAGATCGTTCTGATGGGGGGTTAGGTGATTTACAAGATTTTTTCATAGAGAAAGATGGTATTACCGGCTATACAAATCGCGGTGACTTTCGGTTAACGGTCTTTTCCCAACATACCATTCGCGTTTCCGTTAGCCGGTCTTCCTATGATGATTTTTCATACGCGGTGATCGCATCGCCTGCTAAAAACAAATTTACAATCGATGATACGCCTGGCGCGCTCATCATCAAAACCACTTCCGTCAAACTGGTGGTTCAAAAATTCCCGGTCAGGTTTTCATTCTACAATGCAGAAGATGTTTTGTTAAACGAAGATGATGCAGCATTTGGAACCAGTTGGAATGGCGAACAAGTAACAACGTATAAAAAACTTCAGCCCAATGAGCGGTTTCTGGGACTTGGTGAAAAAACAGGATCACTGGACCGCAGAGGCAAAGGCTATCAAAACTGGAATACCGATTACTTTGGTTACGGTGTGGATGCCGACCCCATTTATGCTACCATCCCCTTTTACATTGGGGTCCATAGCAATACTGCCTACGGAATATTTTTCGACAATCCCTATAAATCATTCTTCAACTTCGGGGCCTCCAATAACCGGTTCGCTTCTTTTTATGCCGATGCCGGGGAAATGAATTATTACTTTATCCACGATGGTGCTGTGGGCAAAATAATACAACACTATACTGCCCTCACCGGAAGGATGGAGCTACCACCAAAATGGAGTTTGGGGTTTCAACAATGCCGCTACAGTTACTATCCCGATACGGAAGTAATAACAGCGGCCAACACATTCCGCGATAAAGATATTCCTGCTGACGCAATTGTACTGGACATACACTACATGGATGAATACAAAATATTCACATGGAGCGAAAAGGATTTTCCAAATCCTTCGGCACTTCTTAAGAAATTAAATTCGTTGGGTTTTAAAGTGGTATTGATTTGTGATCCGGGGATAAAAATTGAAAAAGGATATCACACGTATGAAAGCGGAAAAAAGGAGAATGTCTTTTTGAAGTATCCTGACAATACAAATTATGAAGGCCAGGTTTGGCCGGGCTGGTGCCACTTTCCTGATTTTACCAAACCGGAAACACGTGCCTGGTGGAAAAAGCAACTCAAAAGTTATGTAAACCTGGGCATCGATGGCTTTTGGAATGACATGAACGAAATTGCCACATGGGGGCAAATGATCCCTGAAAATATTGAACTGGACTTTGATGGGAATAAAACCACCATGCGAAAGGGAAGAAACGTATATGGTTTTCAAATGGCACGGGCAACGTACGAAGCTTCAAAAGCTTTGTCGAAGAAACGTCCGTTCAACTTAACACGATCGGGTTATTCCGGAATCCAACGCTACGGTGCATTATGGACTGGTGATAACGTTGCCACCGATGAACATTTATTGCTGGGTGTACGCCTTGTCAATAGTCTTGGGTTGTCGGGTGTTCCTTTTGCCGGGTATGATGTAGGCGGGTTTGTTGGTGATGCGGATCAGAAATTATTTGCAAGGTGGATTTCAATTGGTGCCTTGTCCCCTTTCTTCCGCGGCCATAGTATGATCAACACGCGCGACTCAGAACCCTGGGCATACGGTGAAGATGTGGAGCATATCGCCAGAAATTATATTAAACTACGCTATCAACTCCTGCCCTATCTCTATTCTGTATTTTTTGAAGCGAGCCAAACCGGTATGCCCGTGCAGCGCTCACTCGCAATTGACTATGCCCATGATCCGAAAATTTATGAGCAACGATTCGAAAACCAATATCTTTTCGGGCCTTCTATCCTGGTAGCGCCTGTTGATAGTAAACAAGAATTTGCAAAAGTATACCTTCCGGAAGGGGCCTGGTACGAGTTGCATACCGGAAAAAAACATGAAGGGAATAACGAGGTGATTGTGGAAGCACCCGTTCACAAACTTCCTGTTTTTATCAGGGAAAGTGCTATTATCCCGGTTCAAAAAGCAACTCAAAATACAACCGAAAAAATTGACCTCATCGAGTACCATGTGTATGCCGGGAATAAAGAAAAAACATTTGTACACTACACAGATGATGGTGAATCATTTGATCATGAAAAGGGTAGTTTTGCGAGTCGTGAAATAAAATTTAACCCACAACAAAATCAGGTTGTCATTGAAGAGCAGGTTGGTGGTTATGTGGATACCCTTAAAAGAATAAAAATCGTGTTCCATCACTTTTCCCCACTTCAACAGTTAAACGTTAATGGCGGAAAGCATAAGTTGAAAGAAGAACAGCATTCGTTTTTTACGCCCATTGAAAAATTTGATCCCGTCATCGATCCACCCCCTCACTTCTATGAAACTGTTCAAACGGTAACCATTGCAAGCACTTCATGCGCTATTCAAATAAAGTGGTAAAATGATCTGGAATTTTTACATTGGTTCACAAATCAATCAATCCCGTATTCAATAAATCAATCATTAAACAATGCGTATCATCCCTGCGGAAAAACCAAAACTGAGCATCTGGCAAATTTGGAACATGAGTGTCGGGTTTCTCGGCATCCAATTTGGTTTCGCCCTTCAAAATGGAAATGCTTCCCGCATCCTTTCCTCTTTCGGTGCAGAGGTGGAACACCTTTCGTGGTTTTGGTTGGCCGCCCCCTTAACCGGGATGATTGTACAACCCCTGATCGGGCATTACAGCGACCGCACCTGGACAAAACTTGGAAGGCGAAGGCCTTATTTTTTAGTAGGTGCCATTGTGGCTTCCATCGCATTGATTTTTATGCCCAATGCAAGTTTCCTCGCAGGCATATTGCCTCCGTTGTATGTTGGCGCGGGTATCTTAATGATTATGGATGCATCGTTTAATGTTGCGATGGAGCCGTTTCGCGCTTTGGTTGCAGATTTACTACCCACCGATCAACGGACGCTTGGGTTTTCCATTCAAACTTTTTTAATAGGTATTGGGGCTGTTATTGGTTCATGGCTTCCGTACATCTTTGCAAATTTTTTTAACATAGGAAAAGGGAGTGTGGCCGAAGGTGAAGTCCCTTTTAATGTAACCTTGTCTTTTTATGTTGGTGCCGCTGTTTTCCTAATGGCCATTCTCTGGACTGTATTCACAACAAAAGAAGATAAAACCCTCCATGCGGATATACCCGAACCACGAGGTGGCATTGGTGATATCCTGAAAGATTTTGTAAAAATGCCGTCCGCAATGAAGTCGCTTGGGATGGTGCAGTTCTTCTCCTGGTTCGCCTTGTTTTCGATGTGGGTGTTTACAACCCCTGCGGTAGCAACGCATATCTACGGACTTTCCGGCAACGATCATTCCTCCGCTGCTTACAATGAAGCGGGTGACTGGGTCGGTATCATCTTTGGAATCTACAATGGAATCTCAGCCATCTACGCATTATTTTTACCCACCATTGCTTTAAAGCTTGGTCGGAAAAGGACACATGCTGTTTCCCTGATTGCCGGGGGCATTGGTTTGATCTCTATTTTCTTTGTAAGCGATCCCCTCTATCTGGTCTTTCCTATGATTGGTGTAGGGATGGCGTGGGCCAGTATTTTGGCCATGCCGTATGCAATCCTCGCGGGTTCTATCCCACCTTTTAAAATGGGGATTTATATGGGACTGTTTAACTTCTTCATCACCCTTCCTCAAATTGTAAGTGGAATTGTAGGGGGACCCATCGTAAAACATCTTTTCGATTCACAGGCAATTTATAGTATTGTAATGGCGGGTGTCTTTCTGCTAATTGCTGCATTTTGTGTTCGCTTTGTTGAGGATAAAGACGATGTAATAAATGCTTGAAAATTCGCAAAGAAAAACACCCATGGGTTTCAATATCACTGTCATTACCAGAACTAACGACTGATCCATAACTGTATAGCCCGGCATAGGCTTGCCTTGCTTCACCACCCATGCCCGATGTCAATCCGAAAGCACCTGTCAAGGCTGTGGCAAAGCCAGGTAGTTGTAATAAATTTTATTGGTGTTATCGCAAACAGTTGAGCGGGACGCTCAAAATGTGTCCCGCTACGACCAGATTGGGTTTCTTCTATGGTCATACCTGTATGCACTTTTGTTCTAAAATCTATTTTTGGTCATTATTGACCATCTCAGACCATCTCAAAGGCAAAATAAAATTTCTATTTTTGACCAATTAAAAAGGTCATAATGATTAATTTTTTGCCCATAATTGTCAAAATAAATAATTTTGTAATAAATCAAATACAGATGACAGTAGGCGAAAAAATAAAGCAAGTCCGTAAGGAAAAGGGGCTACAGCAAAAAACAATAGCCCTTGAGATTGGTCTAGACCAAAGCAACTACAATAAAATCGAAAACGGAAGGCGTGAACCTTCTGTAGAAGTTTTGCAGAAGCTTTCGGTTATTTTTGGGGTCATGGTGGATGATTTGCTGAACCCGGGCAACAATCAACCAAGCCTGGTTACGGTAGAAGATAAAACCGTGACCGAAAAAATACGCCTGATAGAACAGCTTGAGGACGAAGATAAAAACGTGATTTACAAAATGCTTGATACTATGCTGACCAAAAAGAAGTTTCAGGACTTCTTTCAGCAGAACATTGCAACCAAATAATTTCGGATATGAGACTACAAATAATACAGGACAGCAAGGGAAAAGCTACCGGGGTTTATATTCCCATCAGCGAATGGAAAGAGCTTAAAAAACAGTACAAGGATTTGGAAGCTCTGGAATATGAAGAACCTACCAAAGAGCAGATTTTACAGGAACTCAAAGAAGCGGTAAACGAACTTAAACTCGTGGAGCAAGGAAAATTGAAAGCCCGTCCCGCAAAAGAGTTTCTTGATGAGTTATAGTATTTCCTCCATACCGCTTTTTGACAAACAGGCTAAAAAAATACCCTTCGCTTAAAAAATGTTCTCTGGCTTTTTAATCCAAGATTTCACTCTGCTCATCATAATTAATCCTTCTTCTTTTTCTCTTCAATTAATTCGACTACTAGACCTACTTGCATTTCACCTAATCCCAAAGAAAGTTAACAAAATTGTATGATTGGCTTGGCTAGCTAGTTTTCCTAAATTTTTGGAGTACAATTAAAAGTAAAAAAAAAGAACAACTTGTAAATATAAGTTGCTCCGCAAATGAACTGTACCTTCTAAAAATTGCATTTAAAAGTTTTTGCACCTCAAAGTCGATATCATTTTCAATTTTTAATCGGGCCGAAAATAATTTTGAGATGGCATCTATTACCTCTTATTCCTGCTTACTTTTTTCTTCATCGGAAACTCAAACCCAAACCGCATGTTGATCTGGTCAGCGTACGGACTCTTGTAATCCGGGTTGTAGAGGTTGTAGAGAATGGTGGCTGTGCCACGTACATTTTTAAATAATTTGTATTCTTTCTTCATTCCGGCAAATGATCCCCATACCCACTCGCGATGTTCAGGATCAAGGGGTGTTGAGGTTAAACCAATGATCGGTGGTGTGTTGGTGTTCATGACTTCGATACTAAAGTGGCCCGTAAACCCTTTACCGATTTTGAACTCACCAAAAGCACGCGGTCCGAAGATCCGTGCTGCTTTGTTGAATTGATTGTCACGATCATTGTAGGCCAGACGGTAGTTCCACCCTGCCCCTGCTGATAGCCTTCCTGTAATGCGATACAGTGCATACGGATTGAAGTCCACCAGCAGGTCATTCTTTTTCAGGATTTGAAAATTGATCCCGGGAACAATCCGTTCAATGAATGGTTTGCTTTTCATCGGGTTGGGTGGTTTCTTTGCGAGGTCTTTGATGCTGTTGACGCTGGAGTATTTCTGTTTGTACTTCGCGATTTTTTCCATGGCAGCACTAAGCTGTTGTTGCTTTCCGGCAAAGTGATCGATGGCCACTTCCTGTGCTTTTTCAATTGCAATTTCTTTCATGGCTTCCGGGTCCTTGATGCTTTCGGCCATGCCTTTGTATTCATCAAGCACTGCTGTTCCTTCTGTGAGTGCGCCCAACTCTTCCCTTTGCATCACTTCTTTTTCCAGGGCTTGTGGAATTTGTTTTACATCTTCAATGTCCCCGTTGGTTATGCTTTTGATATCTTCCGAATAGCCGCCTGCTTGTTCCGTTATCCCGGACACATTTTCAAGACCTTCAATCTTTGCGAGCTGATCGGTGCCCAATTGGCTTACGTTCCCGACATCAGGCAATGTTGCCTCCGGTAAATTCAGGTTCTCGGTAATTTTTGAAACTCCATCCATGTTGAGATCACCCAGGTTGCCGATATCTACATTGGACAGCCCCTCAGGAAGTTTGAGATTGGAAAGATCAAGTCCTTCGATGCCCGGAAGGTCAAAACCAGAAATGGAACCGGTTAGTTTATCGGCTTGTGATTTTAGTTCGGGTGGTAGCTGTAATTCATTTACCTTGCCTAGTGTTGAGGTTTTAAGCTTTTCCAATTTCCCGTTCACGGAACTTACCAGTTCGTTTGCTTCTCCGTTCAGGCTATCCAGTTTGGCTGTATACTTTTCTGTCGGAAGGTTTAAGCCGGAAAGGCTATCAATTTTGCTTTGGACTGATGCTTTTGCATTTTCAATTTTACTTAATCCATCCTGAAGTTCTTGCTGAAGGCTATCGGATTTTTGTTGGAATCCGGTATTGATGGAATCCAGTTTTTCTTGTGGTTTGGTGATCAATGAATCAGCATCGGAAAGGCTGTTGATTAAACTATCAGCGGGTAAGATTTGGGCGCTGGCCTTGCCAAGGATCAATAGGAATATGGTGGCTAACAAAAGGCGCATAAGAGTGCGTAAAAGTAGTGATTTTAAAGGGGATTTCGATGGTTTGAAGGCGTGAAATTTTGCGCTTTTAGAAATATTCAATTTCTCCGCCTTGATTATTAAATTCAACGATAGCTTGATTTATTCACATTGCAAACTTCTTTCTATTTAGGAAGATTTGGTCGCGCGCTTGCCAACGCACATGCCGAGACTTAACCTAAGGGGCATAGACTTAACCCAGAGAAGGGTCGTAGCGGGACGCTACGACCAGACTGGGGTATATATTCAAAAGTACCTAAACCATGATCTACAGTTGATATTAGATTGTCATGGCCAGAATTTTGAATTTGATAAGTATCTGTTTTGTAAAATTTTTCACAAGGCTTGCATTGAAAAAATGTACTACGATTATTACCTACGTTTAATATATAAGTATACTTAATTTCAAGCTGTTCGTTTATTGAACAACTAATATATGGTTCAGACCCATCCATCAGAAACCCTGGGTCAAGATTTTTTATGAAATTTCCATTAAGGTCATAACTTAGAACAAGAGCCCTTTGCATCCATTCGCTTTTCACATCAAATTGAAATAACACCAACAAAACAAAGTCCATTAGTGGGTAATTTCAAGACTGGTTGAAAATAACCATACCCATCAGTGCTCTCACCCGATTCAGTCTGAAGTGTATATAATTTAGGCATAATATAATTACCATCAATTTTTAAAAAATTATTCTCCATCAAATCAGGAATATCCGCAATTGAAAGTTGTACCAAATCTGATCCAAAAATATCTTCTGAAGTAATGGGTAATTGCCCCGATGGGAACAATTCTACAAAAGATCGAAAATTAGGATCTGAAATATTATTATATGCTGAAAAATTAACTGGCTGGCTATATGCGCAATATGTCAGAATAATTAAGAATAATATATTTATATATTTCATTTTTTAATAGTCCCCAAGATTATCCGCATCGCGATCCTCTACAACTCCTTCCTGTATAAAATATCCATTCTCATATCGAAAGGTTTTAATTTTTGCATCAGATAAATTATAAGTTGCAATTCTAATTTTACCTTCCGGGGAAATAGCAAATTCACCACCTTCTCCATCAGCTGTATACTCAGCATCCAGATCAGATAAATAATTACCATCTGTGTCAAAAGATATCAAGCTGATAAGCCTGTCATATCCATTATTGTAATGTTTCCGTACCAATAACAAAGGGTAGCCTCCATCTAAATTGATTTTAGCAATTGTCTTATAACCTGTAAACTTTGGCAGGGAGCTTATACTTGTAGGTATGTCATAACCTGTCCAATTGGAGTAAGAAGATTCGCTAAATTTCTTTGGGTGGTTTATCAACGGAATTCCATCAAGGTAATCCGTAAAAGTTTGCCCAATACATGAACTTAAAGAGGTAATTAAACTTAGTAGTATGATTATTGTTTTCATTGCTTAATTTAATTGGTTTTTCATGACCTCCTTTTTAATCTATGTTCCTTGTTAGAAACAACTTGGTATAAAATCATGTTGGACTGGCTTGATAGTTCAAATCAATAATCGGGCAAATTATCAGCATCAGCATATTCCCTAGGCCCCTCTTTAAAAAATTGACCATTCTCATAACGATACGTATTTATAACGGCATCTGATGCACCATAACTCGCAACTCTAATTTTATTTTCAGGAGTTATGGAATACGAACTTCCCTCGCCAACTAAATCATGTGACAATACTATTTTAGAAAGAAGATTTCCTTGATTATTAAATGAACATGCTGTCACAACTTCAAAGTAATCACCTCTATCAGAGATATTGCCAATTAAGATAATCGGATAGTCTTCGTCCAATTCCAATTTGGCGAATGCCTTTTGCTTTGTAAGGTTGAAATCTGTACCATTAAACAAATGACTTGGCAAGTCAGTACGATTAAAATTTACAACTGAGTCAGGTTTAAATTTTTTAGGGCATGGCATTGTTACAAGACCATCTAAATAGTCTCCAAATGTTTGGGCTTGACTTAAGCTAGAAAGTAACATAAAACTTAAAATCACCAAGATTCTTCTTCTCAACATTTCTTTTACTTTTATTGTTTATAAATTCTGTGAACACTTCTAAATCGTATTTGAATAATATTTGACCATGACCATGTAATTCCATGACCATGAATATTATCAGAACTACTACTTGAACTACTGTTCGTATTTAACCAACGTGTCCCTCCAGTATAGAAGTTGACAATATCAGTTTCTCCGAATGGATCGTCAATAATCAGACCATTATCATTATACCCAACAACTCTCACCATATGACCTTTATACTGAGGACTTCCTCCCGGACTAGCAGCGGCTGCGGCATCATCTGACCTAGATATTCCAATTATTATACCTTCACCAGCTTCTAGAATATCTTTAAAGTCATTCTTAATCTTTTCCTCAGTGAGGGTATTGTCCAGCCCATAACCAGTAATCTCTGAACGCTGATAGCCTTTATCATTCAAAATTTTATCCCATAATCCCCATTGAGTTCTATAGTTCTCATGTAATCGATAATTAGTGACTCCCTCTGGTAAAGGGTTTGGTACTTCATAATTACCTTGTCTATACTACTCCAAATCTTGAGCGGTAGCATTCTCCTCTCTGAACATTTCAAGCTGGTCCAAAAAGTCATTCAGATCACATTCTTCAAGTGGAGGTTCGGATTGTCTTATTCACTTAAGCCTGTAGCCTTTTTCATAATCTTGCTTATTATATACAAGGACTACGTATCTAATAAGATCGTATTTCAATAGCTCAAAAGGCTCTATCAATTCAATATTAATACTATCATTAGAGAATAGATACATTTTTGCTTTTGGATCATCTATGATCATTCTACTAAGAACCATTGTGCTTTGAATTTCAGATTTAATTGCATCAAAGTTGCTCTTAGTTAAGGTTATATAAGTTACAATACGTTTGAAACCGCCTCCTGTTTTTAAAGAAATCTGATCTTTGGTATGCGGTTCAAACTCTTCCCCATCAATTGCTTTATACCAAAAGTAATCAACTTTTTTATTTTCAAAATTCTCCGCATCAGTTATCCATTCACCTGATGTAGAAAGAGAATTCGAAATGAAAATTGGACTCTGATTATTTTGATATTCTATCAGTACATCTAGACTAATTGATTGAGCCATTGCTGTGATTTTACTTACTACAAAAAGAATGGCTAAAATAACACATAGATAATTGGACTTCATAATTTAATATTGTTATTGTTGAGATTCATAATATTCATTGCTACGAGTATAAAAGAGGTAGCGGGACGCTAAAGTGTGTGGGTCGTAGCGGGACGCTACGACCAGATTGGGGGTTCAATTGTCATCAAAATCCCTCCTTCTAAATTCGGATTTGGGCTCTCCAAAGTTTCTCCGAGTGCCACAAAAACACCCCCATGCCATATGCTAATTGCCTTCGGTTCTATCGCTTCAAACAGGGTTAGGATTTCCCGCAAGGTATTGTCATTGTACATCGTTCTAAATCTTTGCAAAGTCTCTGCACTGCATTTAGTGTTAGGGTGTTCTGAGATTAAACTCAAATTCGTTGGATTAACGTACATTGAGACTCCTCCAACCTCTGCCGAAAATCTAAGTTCAAGTTCTCCACTCTTTTTCCTGATGGTTATTTTCTGAAAAGCATAATTGCCCCCCAAGGTTTGACTTAACGTTCGTATTTCAACTAAGCTGTCCTTATTTGTGTTGTAGTAATCTTTCATACATTGAGATGAGTCACAACTCGTCAATAACATCATTGACATCAACATGTTTCCTAATATCATACTCATCCACTTCACTATATGGCTCATCTATGAAGAATCTTATTAGTAAATCAAGTCATCATACAAATAAACATTCGTATCAATTTGCTCAACGATCCTTCTACTGTGCGCAGGTTCAATTGTCATCAAAATCCCTCCTTCCAGATTCGGATTTGGGCTCTCCAAAGTTTCTCCGAGTGCCACAAAAACACCCCCATGCCATATGCTAATTGCCTTCGGTTCGATCGCTTCAAACAAGTTTAAGATTTCTCGTAAGTCATTGTCCTGATACATCGTTCTAAACCTTTGCAAGACTGCTGGATCGCATTCATCGAACGAATGCTCACTAATTAGACTAAAATCCGTAGGATTTAAATACATCGTAACATTATTTCGCGACTCTCCATGAGACATTAATTCAAGTTTTCCACTTTTTTTCCTAATGGTTAGTTTTACAAAAGCATAATTGTCAGCCAAGGTTTGGCTTAACGTTCGGATCTGCACTAAGCTATCTTGATTTGTGGTGTAATAGTCTTTCATACATTGAGTTGAATCACAGCTTGTCAATAACATCATTGACAGCAACATTTTTCCTAATATCATACTCATCCACTTCACTATATGGCTCATCTATGAAGAATCTTATTAGTAAATCAAGTCATCATACAAATAAACATTCGTATCAATTTGCTCAACGATCCTGCTATTATTAATCTCAGGCTCATACGTCATTAAAATGCCTCCAGATAAATTCGGGTTAGGTGATTTTAACGTGCCTCCAAGTGCCACAAAAACACCTCCATGCGATATTGTTATTGCTTTCGGTTCGATTGTTTTGAACAAGTTCAGAATTTCTCTCAAGGTATTATCGTTATACATTGTTCGGTACGTCTGTAAAATTGCCGGATCGCATCCTTCGACAGGGAATTCATGTATTAAACTTAGGTCTACAGGATTAAGGTACATCGATACATTATTCCTCGATCCTCCAGTAAAACCTAATTCAAGTTGCCCTCTTTTCTTAATAATCGTTATTGTTAAAAATGCATAATCATCCGCCAGCGACTCACTTAGCGTGCGTACTTGTGTTAAACTAACTTTATTTGTGTTGTAGTAATCTTTCATAGATTGAGATGAATCGCAACTTATTAACAGCATCAAGGCTATCATCATTTTTCCAAATATCATAATCTTTCTGTTTCCAAAAAGTAAAATCATTGTTAGTAAACCAACGTATCGTACAGATAAACATTCGGTTCAATTTCTTCAACGATCTTTCTATCGGTAAACCCTGACTCGAACGTCATCAGGATACCTCCATCTAAATTGACATTCGTATGCTTCAATGGTTTTCCAAGCGATACAAAAACTCCTGCATGTGTTATCTTAATCGCCCTCGGTTCGATCGATTCAAATAAATGCAGAATTTGTCTCAAGGTATTATCCTGATACATCGTTCGGAACCTTTGTAATACTGCTGGATCGCATCCTTCAACAGGATATTCTGCGATCAGGCTTAGATTTGCAGGATTTAGATACATCGTTACATTATTACGCGGTCCAGCCCCATGAAACATCAATTCAAGTTCTCCACTTTTCTTTATAATCGTTACTCTTTCAAATTCATAAGCATCTGCAACAGCATCACTTAAAGTCCTCATTTGTATTAAACTAGCCTTATTTGTCGTGTAGTAATCTTTCATACATTGAGATGAGTCACAACTCATTAACAGCATCAAGGCTATCATCATTTTTCCGAATATCATACTCATACACTTCACTATATGGCTCATCTATGAAGAATCTTATTAGTAAACCAAGTCATCATACAAATAAACATTGGTATCAATTTGCTCAACGATCCTTCTACTGTGCGCAGGTTCAATTGTCATCAAAATCCCTCCTTCCAGATTCGGATTTGGGCTCTCCAAAGTTTCTCCGAGTGCCACAAAAACACCCCCATGCCATATGCTAATTGCCTTCGGTTCGATTGCCTCAAACAAGTTCAGAATTTCTCTCAAGGTATTATCATTGTACATCGTTCTAAATCTTTGCAAAACTGCCGGATCGCATGCTTCATCAAAATGTTCAGAGATTAGACTTAGATCCGCAGGATTCAAGTACATCGTAACGTTATTACGCGATTCTCCATGAGTCATTAATTCAATCTCACCGCTTTTTTTTCTAATGGTTAATTTTACAAAAGCATAGTTGCCACCCAGAGCTTGACTTAACGTTCGTATTTCAACTAAGCTGTCCTTATTTGTCATGTAGTAATCTTTCATACATTGAGATGAGTCACAACCTGATAACAACATCAGGGATATCATCATATTTCCAACTAACATTTTCATTGCCTTCACAAATCGACTCATCTATGAAAGAACCCATTAATAAACCAACGTATCGTACAAATAAACATTCGTATCAATAGTCTCAACTATCTTCTTATCCGTAACTGCAGGTTGAAACGTCATTAAAATGCCTCCATTTAGACTCGGATTCGGAGACTTTAATGGTGGCCCAAGCGCCACAAAGATACTTCGATGTGTTATTTTCAACGCCCTTGGATTTACGTCATCAAATAAATTCAGGATTTCTCTCAGAGTGTTTCCATTATACATCGTACGGAACCTTGTCAAAGCCTCTGTGCTACATCCATCAACTACTGATTCAGATATTAAGCTTAAGTCTGTAGGATTCAAATACATCGTTACATTGTCACGTACTCCTCCATAAAACATTAATTCAAGTCCTACGTCAGTATTTTTTATAGTTACTTTTTGGAAAGCATAATTATCTGCTAGTGTTTTACTTAAAGTCCGTATGCTTACAAGACTATCTTTATTTACAGTGTAATAATCTTTCATACACTGAGCAGAGTCGCAACCCGGTAGCATCATTGTTACCATTAACATTTTTACGAAGATCATAACTTTTCTATTTAATACGTTAATCATTGATTTTAGGTATTTGTATAATCCCATACACAGATCGATGAAATTGTTCAGGGTACATCTGCTTGGTGTGAACGCCTCCATAATCCCAATATTTAACCTCAATCCTATCGATTGTCATTGGGTCATTATCAGATATCTGTTCAATCGATGATACATGAATGTAATGCGTGCCAAATACATTTAGATATGAACCGTCCTTAAAAGCACCGGAATTTACAAACAATACTACATCACTCGTTTCCAGCGCATCCTTAGCCAACGTTATTTTTGATGTGAGAGGCTCCCATCCAACTGCGTCTATGCCCATTACATCAACATCAAATCCAAACTCTCTCCAGACTCTAACAGCTTTTGACAGCACACCACCACTCCATAAAGGGTTTTCTTCATCATGGGGGTCATAATTCAAATCCGCATTCGTATACCCCTTATAGTGGTCTGCCAGGGTCATGAAAAGCATCTGATCCAATTCATTGATTGTTTTTCCTTCATCTTCATTTTGGTTATTATCAAACACGTTACTTCCTACGGCATTCTTTACTGCCTGAGATGGCTCAGGAACGCTCATACCCCCGTTGTTATTGTCATATACAAAAGTACCGTTTTCGTATAAATTGATCATGGCTTCAGCCATCCCCTTTGGATCTTTTTCGTAAGCATGCTTGGCAATGGCCGCAGCCCAACAGAAATTAGTTTCATCACCTTGATTGGTTCCTTCATGTCCTCCTTCGGCTACACGTGCTCTCAACTGATCCAAAAAGTCATTCGGGTCAACGTTTGGAAAGTGGGTGCTTTGAGCGAGGGTTCCATTTGCCGGTATCTCTGCCAATGCTTCCGCAGGGGTAGATGTTTTCGGTGGTTTCCTATCCTGATAAAGGATGTCATCATAAGTAGTGCCCTCATTATTTAGTGAAGCTGACATCAGTTTTACCCTTGACGTTAACTGGTTATCAGGCTTCGTCAAGGCCTTTAATTGATCAAGTGCCCTTTTTTCAGTGAGTGTAATCTTTGGATGCTCCACTTCACTTGAAGCATTTGATACTTTAAATAACCTGTTATACTCCTGAATCAAAGGATTTGGGATATCTGATTTCTTTTCATTTGAATTCGTGGAAAAACCATTGGTTATGCCCCCATCATCTTGTCCGTTTAGGAGACTATTCACCAAACCACCTGTAGGTTTATTTAAATCCTTATCTTTTTTGGGCATTACAGGGCCAAAAGCAGAAGGTTTTTCGTCTTTATCTGAATTCTCATTTAAAGAGACCTTTCCTACAAGATTTCTTTTCTCACCATAATCTTTTGCAGAAGTGTTGTTGTTACGAGGACTGGTTGATGTTGGCTGCTTTGGTTTTGGTTTCTTGTTTCCGGGCTTTTTGGTAAAAAAACCTTTAAAACCTTTAAACATGCTGTATCCATTCTTTTCTTTTGCATGGCTCTTAAATTTGTTCAAAAAATTCTTCAACCAATCAGGAAGCAGTCCAAGTACATCGGTATTTTGAATGGGGTTATTGCCAGCATATTGATAAGAACTATTATCGAATTGGAGTTCCGATAATACATCCACTGCATGGAACCTGCCAAGTGCCGGGTCATACTGACGGAAGCCCAGATCTTTTAGTCCGATGCCTTCAGTAGTTACCATCCCCTTATAGTTTTCATTCCCGTGCTGAAAGGCCGTGCCCGTCATCGTTAAACCAAATGGATAGTAGTCTTCTGCCTGGACAATTGGTGAATGATGGTAATTGATTGTTAAATCATCCATCCAAACACGTGAGCCCTCACTTTCATTGCTCACGTATACATAAAGGTAGCCCACCCTATCAATAATAGTTTCTAACTCAAGCTTATCAAAGCCTACCGTATTCTCGGATGCGGGGGCAAACCCCGCGGATTCTTCGATACGGTCATAGTCGAATGTAATTACATTTAAATCTTTGTCGAAAAGTATATAGTTCAGGTCTGCTGCGGGTCTGCTCTCATCTGCATTCTTGCCAAATAAAAATGGGCTTAGCGCATCGGTAAACCCACTCCCTAAACCTCCTGCTTCAAGGTTGAACGCTGCCGAAGTGGGTGCCAATAGTGATGCAAGAATAGAAGCCACAGGCAACGTATTATGTGTTTCTCTTTGCTCGTATTTACCAAACACTTCCATGCGCACCGTGTCACCGGGGAATACTTTTAATATCGTGTAAGGCCCCACCCTCTTGTCGGTAGTTCCATCAAGGTATATGGCGTTACCTTGTTGGTTGGATGTATGGTTGAGCCATTGGTTTACATTCCTGATTTCGGTTTCAAACAGGTTTCCAAAATAGGCCATCTCCTGGACACGAGGATTGGTAAAGTCAGCTACCCCGCTATCTTCCATCGTGGCCATAAATTGAGTTTTGCGTTGCTTACTGGTAAATGTGAGTCGAATATTATTCAGGTGGTCCTTAATCTGGTATTGATATTCCAGCGAACCTGTACCACCAACGCGCGGGACAATTATTTGGCCTTCATCGTGAAGGATTGAACTTAATGTATCGTTCTGATAAATGAACTCACCTCTATAATCTGTTACTTGTACAGGTATTTCACTATTGGGTGCAAATACTTCTTGGGCAAGCTTAATTCCCTCCGCGTCATAAATATTCTTTATCCTTTCCCCATTTTCTTTTACTATTTCCTCAGTGAGGTTTAAATATGAGTTGTAGGTAAGTTGATCGATTGCTTTATTCCGGTCTTTTATCATGTTGCCATTTGCATCATGGTCATAATCGTTTTCATCTGTATTTCCATCAATAAATCCTCGTGTTAAAATCCCCACATCCAAAACGGATAACAATCGATTGCTTTTATTTTCCCCTTCGCCATAATTATAGAATAACCTATCCATGAAGGATGCATTCTCATCGCTTCTATTTAAGGTCAGAATATTTCCATTCAAATCGTAAGAGACGTCTTCCACATACGCATTTGTAGGAGCCCATCCACCAAAAATCATCACTGAAAAGTTTGATTTCTTAAACCGATTCATCGGATCATACTCATAGGTAAAGGCTCGTTGCGAGGGCTGGTCAATTGAAACTAGTCCTAAGTTGGCGCTCCATTTAGAAGCTGAAATATTTCCATTAAACTGAGGCTTAAATGTACCAACACCAAGATCGTTATTGTATCCTAGTTCTAACCCAAAGTAATCCTTTGGTGCATTGCTGTCATCAGAAGAAAGATCAGCATTGTTGATCCTTGTTAACCATCCCCTGATGTTATAGTCAAAGTCCACATGCTGTTGAAAAGTAGATCCCTCATCAACTGAATGCAGTTTCTTTTTAACAGGCTGCCCAAGTTCATTGTACTCCAATGAACTTATAATTACTTCCTGTTGATCATTCACCTTATAGCTGGTGTTCAACAATCGACTGGCATGATCATAAGTATATTTCTTAATTATACCTTGATCTTGTTTAGTGAGTTTCGAGTTTAAAAGATTACCAACAAAATCGTATACATGGGTATAGAAGTCCACTTCGCCATCTCTATTCTGCATGAAACTCTGAATGGTCCTATAGCGGTCATCGTAGTAATTCACTGACCAGAGGTAATCCGAGGTACTCAATACATTGACCTTTTTTCCTGTAATTTGTCCAATCACCCTATAAAATGCATTTTTTTGATTTTCTAAAACGTCTTCGACAAAATCAAATCTGGAATCAGCAATTAGCTCATCACGGAATTGGTAGGTATCAAAATAGGTAGCTGTTAAGTAGTTCGCAGAATCAGGAATATTTGGGAAAGATTGATTTGAATACCCATGGATATTTCCGGGTTCTGCCCCAATAAATTCTTCATAATAAGGATTTGTGCTATAGAATAAATTCACTTCATCCTGCATTTGTTGTTGGTCAAAGCCTTCTTCGTCTTTGTAGATACCTGTCAGGATGGGACGATTCTTCACATCATATTTTGTAAACGTCCATTCAATTGTATCTTTTGTCCGTTGATTTCCATCCTGCGTCAATACCAATCGGTCACGTTTATCATAGACTAAATACACCCAGTCTGCCCCCGGTATTTTCTTATGCGTCATTCGCATTCTTCCATCATATTTGTATTGGAAGGCAAGATTGGTGAATTGTAAATCTGATATTGGTGTGACATCAGAACCTTCATGTATCTGTCTGCTCAACTCGGGCTGAAACACATAGGCAAGATTTCCAAAGTCATCATAAATATAATATGTCAATGCCCAGCCCGGATTGCTGCCAGTAACATCATTTAGGTTGCTTGCTCCTTCATCGGTAACTTGCACTTTCTTTAATATGACCTGCCCTAGCTTATTCTTGTATTCACGTACTGCATTCCCGGCCTCGTCCTTGGTCACATTTACAAATAATTGGCCATTATCAAAGTAACCTCCACTTACAATATGGTTTGTAACAGCCACATGACGAATAGGCAAGCCGTTCTCGTCTAAATCCCATGCAATGATTTTTTCTTCTTCGTTGCTATCACCAGTGCCATGCTTATTTACCAGGTACTCCATATCAACATGCTTATCATTGAAATACCAGTCCTCTCCAGCCCCGTACTGCTTACTTGGACGGCTTAGAGGTGAAGGCTCGAAGATGGTTTCAGAATAGGGTTTTGTGTCCTGTGCTATGGTTGTGCTTGCATTGTTGTAAAAAACATATTGGTCGCTTGTGGTGTAGCCCGTGGCACCTTTCGCCACAAAATTGTTTTTGAACCAACCGTTTCCTTCTTCCGAAATGTATGGCAAATACTTTACCGCCTCCCTTCCGAAAGCATCATAAGCGATGGGCTGCACGATGTCTTTCTTGTTGGGGGAGCCTTGTGTCACCACAGTTTGCATCGGCCGGCCAAGGCCATCAAAATATTGAACCGTTTGGGAAATCTGTTCGCGGGGAATTGTATTGATTTGACCGGTGGTTGTAACACCGGAAACCAACACCGTATTGGATACGATATAGTTCTCGTTTACTGTGGCAAATTGGTCCAACGTTGTTTTTTGTATCCCATTGGAATATGGGGAATCGGTACTGCCATCGGAAGACTTCATCCTGATCCAATAGGTTGTGTTCTGGTTCAATCCTTCAACCACGGTGCTTGTACCATTTATAACCACAGCAGCGTAGCCCGGTACCTTATTTTCAAAAGCGGCATCGGTGGCCACATCCAGCAGATAGGAGTTGGCGCCCGGAACAGCAGTCCATGTCAAATCAAGACTAAAGGCGTGTTCTGTAATGGTAATATTTGTCGGGATATCCAGGGTAGGGATGAAACTGACATTCAGGGTGGCCATATGGGTACCCCCGGCAATCAGGATAACTGCACCCCCTGATGCAGTGGTACTCCACGTAACAGTGACCGAATTGCCGCTATTGGAAACTTTGGTACCATTGCCAAACATCCAATTCGGGCTTGACAACGGGCTGCCCGTCCAGGTGTACGTATGTGTACTGCCTTTATCGACCAGGGTGGGGCCAGCAATGTGAGCTGGGGCCGGTGTTGTCTGTGGTATAACTGAAGTGTATTCAGAATACGTGCTGCCATAATAGGATTTGATCCTGATCCAATAATTTGTGGATGGGGTTAGCCCATTCACAGTCCTGTTGGTACCGCCCCCTGCACTGGAATAAAATAAAGGTGCTGTAAAATTTTCATCTTCGTCAACTTCAAGAACGTATCCGGTGGCGCCTGGCACGGCATCCCAGCTTATGCTAAAACTGTTGGAATATGGGGTAACAGAAATATTACCGGGATATCGTAAATACACTTCAACTGGCGGGGACGTTTCACTGTTGGCAGAAACCCCGGTACTATTCACGGCACGTACCCTGTAATAGAAAGTGCCACCACCCGTCAACCCTGACACTATTTGTGAGGTACCATTGACTAAGAGGTTGTTGTAACCAGTAACGAAAGTGTCAAACGATCCTGAAGTGGAAACATCCAATTGGTATGAGTCCGCTACTGGCGAACTGCCCCAATTGGCCACAAAAGAAGTGGCTGTGATTGATGTGGCCGGTGAAATAGTTGGTGCTGTTGGCACTGGTGCCGATTGTAACGTAATGCTCACAGTTCCTTTGTGCACGCCAGCATCTATCAAAACAATGGTCCCGCTGGTCACACCTGCATTCCATTTAACGGTGACATTGTTTCCTGAATTTGAAATTTTGGTACCATTGACAACCACCATCCAATTTGGACTGGTCAATGTACTGCCGTTCCATGTATATACCTGTGTGCTGCCTGCATAAGTTGGGTTGGGGCCGGTGATTTGGGCATGGGCAAATGTTGCCAGTACAGAGAAGAAGATAGTTGCTATTAACGAAGGTGTTTTCATGCTTTAGTTGTTGGTAACATGGTCGATAAAAAATTCAAAGTGGATGCCATCGGGGTTGGACATTGTCAAGTCGATCGTTATTACTGTCTGGCCACCCGTCCGCTTTATCAGCATCTTCCCGGGCATTGTGTTGTCGTACTTTATGGCATACTCCAGCGAGCCATCCTGTTCTTCGTTCTGCCACGAACCCGTTATTGTTTCGATGCTGAAAGCAATAACCTGGTCCTGTATCACCATGTCAACAGAAACACCCGCTTGTACTTCAATGCGTGAAGGTGAGTTAATGGTTGTGCCGGAGTGCTTTTCCACGCATTGTCCCGAATGCCAGATAAGGTTCTTTTGTGCAACATTTGTCTCCTGGGCAAAGGAAATACCGCTATACTCAAGGAGGGCAAACAGCAATAGAAATTTGCACCATGGGGCAGCCCCGTTTTTATGTGATAATTTATGTAGCATTGGATTCAAGGTTTAAGTATCGCTATGTTATAATTAGGCTTTGCAACTATTCCTGAGCGGGCAGCTGCTTAAAATAATTGTACTTGAATTGTTTCAGGATATTCCCATCGTGGTCTTTCGCCAACATCAACCGCCCGAAAGCATCATACTCGTAGGAGGTTGTCATTCCATTCGGATCGGTCTCGGTTTTAATACCGTATAATGGATCGTAGGTATAGGTGGTGATCAGCGCATCGGGCAGCAAATTCCTGATGGTTGTGTTTACACTTTCCAATTGTGTAACACTGAGGTTGTCATCCAATTGGTCCAGATACGTTGCCGCAGTTGAGCCTACCTGGTCATAATTTATTGCGCCAACTATTTTGGCCACCACCCGGTTGTCACCATATCCTCTGTAAAAAACAGTATTGATGTTTTCGGTAGGCATGTGGTATTGCAACACATTCCCTTTGAGGTCGTACTTGTCAAATATTATTTTTTCTTCAAGCACGTTGTCACCAAATCCTATCTTCACCCGGCCTTGTACTATATGCATAGCATTGTAGTCATCTATCCAAAACCAGAATTTGTTCTCCCGGGTTTTTAACAGCTTGTCATCTATGTATTCCTTTTGCTCTATCACTGGGTTTATGATATTGTCCCCGACCATGAGCGGATAGACCAGATCATTGGGATAATCATGGGGGTATGTGTATTGTGATACCCTAAGCTTATTGTCACTGGTCATTATGCTGGTTTGGTCCGGTTGATAATTGGTTGTGTCATACACATTTTCTATGGTGGTCAACAACTTTGTGTTCCCAGAATAATCAAGGGTCTCGGTCTTCACTAATTGGTTCACAAAATTGGTGTAGGAATAAACAATAATGTTGTACCGTCCGATATAGGACAAAGGATTCATAAACTGTATACAATAATTTGTTGGCCCAATGTACTGATCCCTCACTTTCATATTAAGCCTGTGAAAAGAATAGTGGTTTTGAGCGTAATGGTAATCTACGCGTTTTACAGAATCCAAAACACTGTTCAAATAGACCTTTTTTTCCAAGCTTCCGTTTGTGCAAATTTTGTAAAATGTAAATTCTTGGTTGCTTTCTGGAGGTTCATTTTTAAAATATGAAATTTCATCTCCATTGAAACCCGATGCAGAAACCTTTCTTTCAACAACCCTGTCATAGCCTACCATTGCGTTTGATGTAGCATTATGAACGGGCAATATATTGTCCGCATATAAAGTCGGTACTATTGCAGCTGCGTAATCATCATCATAACAAATTCCATCATCATCTCCGCAAACAGATACATCAACCCACCCATATCGCATTGATTCCGTCTTAAAATTGTTCATCCTCCGTAGCAACCGGCCACTTGTTCCCCCGGTCTCTTTCTCATACTTAAACCCTTTGGCTTCACTCACCAGGCCATTTCTATCATAATTAGTAATTTTCTTGACCCTGAGCCCTCCACCAATTCCTCCGGTTTTGCTCACTACAGCATTTATCTCATCATGCTTTACTATTTTATATTTAAGGGTTGCTCCAATAAAATTTCGATAATCCTGAAAAGGTATGCTAGAAGGGGCGTCACAAATTAACCTATATGGCCCCGCTGGAAGGGTCAACTCCACATCCCATCGATTCTTCGCCCCAAAACTATAATTGTAAATTGTTCCGTTACTCTGGTTGATAATTCTAACATAGCCACCACTTAAATTAAACGTGGAATCGCCAATAGCCACAAGATGTACTTCAGTTGTTTCGACTAGTTCAAAGAGCTTGAAAGTCTGGGAATATCCGTATGGATCATTCATATCATTTACACTTATCATTATATCTTTTGGGATAAATGCAAACTGGTCTGCAGCTTCAAACATTTTTTGGTTGTAGAAGCTATGAGGCTCGAACTCATATTCTGTCCTTCCGAAAGTCGGGTAAGTAATGGATTTTATCGTAGCAGTGCCCATGTATTCAGGATCAGAAAACCGGTTGGCAAATTTTGAATTTTTATAAGCTACCCAATTGAAATTGGCAAAATCAGGTTCTATGTACTGCATTAAAAAGGGGTTGGGCAACAAGGTCCGGTTGTTGGTAGAAACCAAATCGGATGCGTTTGGTTGCCCGTTATAAAATCCCCAGAAATCTTTGGCAAAAGTGGATTTAGGCGGGAGCTTGTACCGCTCATCATAAGCGAAGATGTGGGCAATTGTATCATTGCTGTTCAACGGGTTTACTTGTGACAAGCTTTCCAATTTTAACCGGGCATCTCTCTCCAATCCCGCAGGATAGGGATTGCCCCCATCAAAGTATGCCCCACCAACATTGCTTGATTCAAAATAACCGTAATTGAACCTGTATTGTTTTTTAACAGTGCTATCAGCTTTATCAAGGAGGGAAACCCCCGCTAACTTGCTTCCTCCATCCTTTCTTCCCTGCTGATATGTGAAAACAACTTTTTCTGAATTGGTTTCTATCCCTTTTAAAAGGATGTTGGGTATTCCATCGGTTGCTGTTGTGTAACCCCTAGGGTGAGGTACTGGAAAACGGTGATTTACGCTAAGCATCACCATTCTTTCATAAATATTCAATACCGACCCGCTCGTCACCCCAAACTCGGATGTTTCGTACTCAAAGTTTATATCATTGCCATATACATCCGATATTTTTGTCAAATACCATAATATAGGTTGGTTACTTTCACCGTCTTCTTCATAAATGGCAAAATAATACCGCACACCATTTTCGTCAGTAATTACAAAACCGTGGGTCATGTAACGTTCAATCTTACATTTGTTCTTTTCCCCCACAAAAACAGCTTCATTCGTTATGGGGCTTAGAAAAAACTTAAAGGACCGGTGTGGCAAGGAGACCGAATGGATGTCATGTTCACCCTGGCCATTGACTGTGGCAACCGAAAGGGACAGTTCATCGGTTTGCCTAAATGAATTAGCCTCTACACATCCAAAATTACTAAACCAATCTTCAGACCCGGAAGCAATAAGCGCAGCAGAAGTACCAGAGGACGCGATATAATTAAGGGTACTTTGCCAATCAGTTAGAGCATACAAAGAAGGAAGATCACGTGCCCCAACCTGGGAAACGGTGATGTTGCCGCCAGCCATCAAATTCCAACCGAGCCCCACAATAGTTGCTTCCTGGTCAACTGTTATGCCCCCGGCATGGTAGCTCAAGCCAATAGGTACCTCCATGTCTTTCAACTTTACCGTGTGCAAGGGTATGCTGATATCCGGGACACCCGTGTAAAGGCTTACCGGCACATCACCATAGCGTTTAAACGCTGCTGCTTGGGGCGATGACAGGGTGAAGATTGGATCTTGATAAGGCTTGTTTATTGGTTCTTGTGCAAAAAGGTTTGTCAATGAACAAAGGACAAAACCAGAAACTAAAATGACTTTATTGTGCATGACGGTTAACTATATTTTTTTCTCAATACTATTCAAAAATTTTTCAAAAACTCCTTTTCTTGATAAGTACCTGCAAGCCTACTTAACAACTTATGGCTATCAGTGGGCCAATTAATTTTATCATTCATTGGAATAACGGTATTTTCAACTATAAAACAATAGCCCATACGTTGATTTCAACAGGCATTTTTTCTTATGGGCGCACAAAAGTAAGATGTGATTGTCCCTGTAAAGTTTAAATCCAATGGGATTTATTTCGTATGTAAGGTTTGGGCTGTTAATCAAAGATTATCATACGAATGCCTTTCTTTTTCTTAAAACTACCCTTCCTGCCATTTCGCTTGGGTTATTCAATATTTCCGGATGCAACAATCAGGCAGCTATCCGCTGTAAACATTACTGCTGAAAAATAGGTGGCCAAAACAAACCAGCAATACCAATAGGCAACAAGTGGTTTAACAGTAGGGTTTCTGTATCACTTCCTGGAAGCAACGCGTGCCAACATCCCAGGGTGTTTAATCCTTTGGCTAAATCACCTAACAGGTATCACCGGATAGACCTAAATATTGACGTTAGTCATGTAATTTTTAAAATGAAATTGCAATCCTTACCTTAGATTGCAAGTAGTTTAGTAACATTAACATTATGAACAGATTATTGGCAGCTGCCTTACTATTTGCTGCCTTGCCAATTTTTAGCCAAAATCAGGTTCGGTTTGAACACATCTCCGTAGAAGATGGGCTTTCACAATCGGCCGTAAAATCCATGGTGCAGGATGAGTTCGGGTATCTATGGATCGGGACACTGGATGGGCTCAATAAATATGATGGGAATAAATTCTATGTGTTTCAAAATAATCCGGATAACCCAACCTCCATCCCGCGCAATGATATCCACAAACTTTTTATTGATAACCAACAAAACCTCTGGGTTTCGACCGTAAATTACCTTAGCCGGTTTGTGGCCGATAAGAACGCTTTCATTAATTACCGCTTTGCTTCAGACCCGGCAAAAAGTGGTATTATCGTCAATGATTTGTACCAGGAGTCCGATAGTGTTTTGATGCTAAGTACAAACAAGGGTATCTGGAAATTCAATGTGTCAACGGGTGAATTTGTACGGGATAAAACCTATGTATCATTTGACCTGTTGGAAACCAGGGGTTATGCTGTTACAAAAGATGGGACACTATGGATCGCTACCCAAGATCGGATATACACAAGCAAAGACGGGAATCCATTCGTGCTGAGACTAAAATCAAACAAAAGGTTGGCATATCACCATTCAAAGCCAACGGACGAAGTGTATGTACAGACGGTTGATAGCCTGTACTCGTATAACTTCAAGGACAATCGTTTTGTATCTTTCTTTGCATTTCAAAAGGGCACTACCGTAGCGGATCAACATCAGGCAATTCTAAAATTGAAGAATGGCGATTTGTGGGTAATCCGGAAAGAAGTATTTGTATTTGATTCAACCCTCCAGCACTGCAAAACACTTCACTATATTCCACAAGACCCATTTTCATTGTCAAGTGATTACTTGTCGAGCCTTTATGCAACAAAGGATGGTGTAGTATGGGTAGGGACAAACGGTATGGGGCTTAATAAATATAGCCCTCAGCTTTCGGTGTTCAATTACTTTGGAAGTTTTCCCGGAGCTCCCCTTTCATTGTCCAATAATTTCATTGCCTCCATTGTAACAGAAGATGACAACAAGTTATTTATTGCCACAACAGACGGATTTGATGTCCTCAACCTGGCCGAAGGCAAGTCGGCACATTTTGACATACAGTCGAAAGATGGAATAAAAGCACGGATCAATAAGTTGGCACTGTCCCCTTCCGGGGAATTGTGGATGGCAACCTCAAGGGGTTTGCGAAAATGGAACGGCAAAGAAATCCTATACTCCAACATCCCACAATTCGACAACCCCGACATCCTGGTAAATGATCTCTTGTTTATTTCCAGCGATGAATTAATGGTAGCCAATTCCATTGGCATTTTTATTTATAATATCCGCACCCAACAAGTTAAACGTGTTGCATACACAGGGACCCTCTCCATGATGTTTATTGACAATACTTTATGGGCCGACCGGTACGAACGTATTTTAGAATATGATACAGGAGCTCACCCTTTTGCAGTGCTCAATAATTTCAAAAACAATCCTGCCGACAAGAATAGCTTGCCAGACGCAATCGTAAAATGCTTTTTTCAGGATAGTGAAGGGAAAATTTGGATTGGAACATCCGGCAAAGGCCTTGTCTTGTTTGATAAAGTGAAGGGCACATTCAGAAGCTTTACTGAAAAGGATGGATTGCCCAATAATGTAGTGTACGGCATCCTGGAAGACAATGATAATAACCTATGGCTCAGTACGAATAAAGGGATTGCAGTATTTAACAAAACCCAACTCCGTTGTATCCGGGTTTTTAACAAAACCCATGGGTTACAAGGCGATGAGTTCAACACAAATGCATATTTCAAATCGCCATCTGGTATGATGTATTTTGGTGGGGTCAATGGCCTCACAGTATTCGACCCCGCAGCGGCCCTGGCCATCGTGAGCGAAATACCAAAGTGTATTATTACCGGATTGTTTGTGAATGGCGCGCGACAAGAGCAAATAGGAAATCAGCAAACCATTGGCCAGATACTTGAAAACAATAGCATGATACTCTCCTGGGGTGAACGTAATTTTGGGTTTGAGATCAGTAGCCTTGGCTTTTCTTATCCCGCACATACTTCGTATCAATATTTTCTGGATGGGTATGATAAAACATGGACCTACATTGAAAACGAACGCAGGGTACAGTTCACCAATATCCCTCCCGGCAGTTATGTTTTTCGTGTCAAAGCTTCCAACTCTTTTGGTGAATGGGAACCGTATGGCATGGCAATGGCCATCCGGATAAAACCCCCGCTTTGGAGGGCGCCCTGGTTTATTGGCCTGGTCATCGGTGTATTGATCGTCATCATCTCTGCGATTTTTCGCTGGCGCACACAATCCTTGCGCAGCCAGACTATGTTATTGGAACAACTGGTGAATGAGCGCACCCGTACACTACAAATCCAGCAAGAGGAAATTGCTGCACAAAACGAAGAATTGACATCTCAATCAGAAATGATGGATCAACGCAATATAGAATTAGAGCGTGTGAAATCCTCCCTTGAAGAACGGGTTGTTGAACGAACAACGGTGCTCCAGCAATTAAATAAAGAATTGATCGATCAAAATACAAAGCTTGAACAGTTTGCGTTTATCACTGCCCATAACATCCGCGGGCCGGTAGCGCGGATACAAGGGCTCATCAACCTGCTCCATACGGGTGATGAAGAGGTGGTCAGATTATTGGACACCAGCGCAAAAGACCTCGATGAAGTGATATCTGATTTGAGCAAAGTGTTGAGCATTCGAAAAGGTGTAGGGAATTTAAGTGAACGGGTGGAGCTTAAATCCCAATTGCAATTCGTGATCAAAACATTAACAGATGAAATCAAAAAAGTTGGTGCCGTTGTGGATGTCGATGGGTTTAGTGAAGTATACATCGATGGTTTGCGCCCTTATATTTATAGTGTTTTTTATAACCTTATTCACAATGCATTGAAATACTCCAGCAATGAACGTGATGTTTTTATAAAATGCTCAAATAGAATAACCAAAAGCCATGTGATCATTGACATCGAGGACAATGGGATCGGTATTGATATGCGCTATGCCGGGGACAAAATATTCAACCTCTACCAACGCTTTCATACGGAAGTTGCAGGCAAGGGATTTGGCCTTTTCTTAACACGGACACAAGTAGAGTCTATGGGCGGAACCATTTTGGTGGAGAGCGTTCAAAATAAATTCACACGCTTCACTATCCAGTTTCCTATTAGTAAAGCGGATGCGTAGTGTGTTTTAATTTCCTACAATTTCTTTAAGCCTTTCGTTTCCTTTTTATCCGCCTCAACAATACTGATCGCATACCCACCACCAGCCGCAGACCACTGTTCCAGTTTGGATTTGGAAGTAACCACAACTTTACGAATTGTATATGCCTGAGGATTGGTTTTATAATGTGCATCTTTCGAATCCGTATAAAGTGTGGCAATATAGGTTTTGCCTTCTTCAAGGAAATCAAAAGGTATTTTTGAAATACGCGGTCTTTCACCATTTACATTGCCAAGGAACCAGGTCGATTTCCCTTTTTCTTTTCGCGCCACTGTAATGTATTGTCCGGGTTCTGCTTCGAGGTATTTACTTTCATCCCAATCCAACCCAACATCTTTAATAAATTGAAAGGCATCCATAAACCGCAAATAATTTTCAGGAAGGTCCGCTGCCATTTGAAGCGGACTATACATCGTGACATACAATGCCAACTGGTTTGCCAATGTACTATTGACATGGCTATTGTTGTTGGGATTGACTTTGCTGATGTCCATTTCAAAAATGCCGGGTGTATAATCCATTGGCCCGCCTATTAAGCGCGTGAAAGGAAGGATCGTAACATGGTTTGGCCTTGAGCCCCCAAATGCCTGATACTCGGTGCCCCGTGCAGATTCATTTCCTACCATGTTGGGATAGGTACGTGCAATCCCTGTTGGCCTGACAGCCTCGTGCGCGTTGATCATGATTTTATAGTCAGCGGCTTTCTCAATTACATATTGGTAATGGTTATTGGTCCACTGGTCATAGTGATAGTATCCATTCGGGAGGATATCACCCACATATCCCGTCTTCACTGAAGTATAGTTATTGTCATTCATAAATTTGAAAGCGGCATCCAGGTGGCGCTCATAGTTGCGGGTGGATCCGGAGGTTTCATGGTGCATCATCAATTCAATCCCTTTTGCGCTTGCATAGTCCCGGAGCATTGGTAAATCAAAATCCGGATAAGGGGTAAGAAAATCAAAAACATAATCTTTGTGGTTGCCGAACCAATCTTCCCATCCGATATTCCAACCTTCCACCAACAACGCATCAAAGCCATGCTCGGAAGCGAAGTCGATATGTTTTTTAACATTGGCAGTGGTAGCGCCATGTGTACCGTTCGGTTCCGCTTTTGTATAATCGGTACTACCAATTTGGATGGAGGGAAGCTCATTTGTATACGACCATGAACTTTTTCCCGTGATCATTTCCCACCAAACGCCCATGTATTTTATTGGTTTAATCCATGCGGTGTCTTCAATTTTATTAGGTTCGTTTAAGTTGTATGTCATCTTGCTTGCGAGGATGTCGCGTGCATCATCACTTACCATAACCGTGCGCCAGGGTGATTGCCCGGGAGCTTGCATGTATCCCTTGTCCTCTTTTGCATCGGGTGTCAACCAGGACTGAAAAACCAAGTTCGCATCATCAAGATTTAAGTGCATGCAAGAATAATTTATGAGCGCTGCTTCATGTATGTTGATATAAAGGCCTTCATCAGTTTTTAACATCAAGGAGGTCTGCACACCGGTTGGGGAAAATGGTGTCTGCGAAGCATTTGGGGTAATAGCAGCCTTCATGCGTGAACGTATTTCCGACAACCTTGAAGTTGTGTAATCATATTCTTGCGTATCATAATCGCCCGGAATCCAAAAGGCCGTGTGATCGCCTGTCATGGCGAATTGGGTGCGTTCTTCTTTGATCACAAAATATACAAGGTTTTTTTGCGAGGGAAATTCATACCGGAACCCAAGTCCTTCATTGAACAATCGAAAGCGAATTACCAATTGGCGATCCGTTTCAGTTTGATGCAGTGTAATTGCCAGTTCATTATATTGATTACGAATGGTTTTTACTTCCCCCCATACGGGTTCCCATGTGGAATCATGAATTGCTGTTTCAGTTTTCCGGATCGTAAAACCATTCAATAATGATTTTTTATCGTCTTTTAATTCCAATCCCAGTGTACTGGTCTTTATCACTTCCTTTCCAGCGTATACAAAACGATAAGCGGGCGTGCCATCTGCTTGCAATGAAAACGACATAACCAATTTTCCGTTCGGGGATTGAAGTTGCTGTGCCGATAGGTTAACTAAAAAAATGAGATATAGACAGCCAGCCAGAATAGTTTTGCACATGAAGCTAAGTTTTAATACGATGTGTGCAATAATAACAAGTTTAGGAAAACGATTTCAAAACTGATTGCTGAATAACGTTGCGAACGGTTCCGCAAACGGTTCCGCAATAGAGCAAAACCAGAAATCAAAAAATTGGAATACCCGCTTTATTGTTGCATCTGCATCTCCTGATTACAGTCCTACCAACTTTTCGAAGTCCTGATCCAATAAAGGGTCGCTTGGTGGTTTTGCATTTGCATCAACCACTTCACCATTCGGGCCGATCAATACGAAACCGGGAATTCCTTTAACGCCAAATTGCTTTGCGATTTTTGAATGTTTTCCAATACGGTAGTTGATCATTCCATCCGCGGAAAAATTAAAGCGTTGTACGGTCTGCTTCCAGTTCTCTTCATGGTCATCCATGGAGACCATCACGAAGGTTATTTTTTGTGAATACTGTTTATTTAACTGTTTGGCTAGTTCCAACTCCCGTAAATAAGGAAGAAAATCAGGCGCCCAAAAGATCAGGTATACAATGCGGTTGCTTTTATTGTTCCCCAACAACCATTGAAGTTTTTCCTCACCATTCACACCCCCATCGTGTGTATTGATTTCATACTGTTGATAAAGTTCAAACTGTTTGTTGAGTGAAGCACCACCACCTAAGTCGTCAATGATTTCATTCTCTAAGGGAGTTGCTTTCAAAGTTGTATTCGTGGTCCAGAAATTAGGGTCATACGGAATTTTTAACAACCCTGCCCGGCCGGGTATCGCGCTTTCAAATTTATACTTCTCATTCATGCTTACTTCTACAGACATTAATTCAATATGGAAGTCATGGCGAAAATTATCATGGCCATGGATTTCCCCATCGCGTACCATGTGATAGCAATAGTAGCGGTTTCCATACCTGCGGTAGTAGGCAGCCGTCCGGATAATGTTGCCATCATACTTCCGTACATCTTCCGATTTTATTATAGCATACTTGTCCGTGGTGACATACAAGGTGCCGCTTGATTGTGTTAGGTGATAGTACGCCCCGGTTGTTGTCAATACGGAGTCCATTTTATACCGATAACCAATAAGATAAACTTCTTCTCCATCATAAAAGGTAATTCCCTTAAAGGAAAAGGAGTAGTCGGCAAAATCTGCTTTTAAATTACTAACCTCTGTATAAAAGGACATGTGTTTGCTTTGCTCTACAGCTTGATAGCCCATTAAATCGGCTTGTAAAACATTAGCAACAGAAATAGGCTCATGTCCTTGAGTCCCCATTGTTTTGTCTAAACTTCTGCGCAACTGTGTGATCTTGATCCCTTCCCTGTTACCAGCGGATTTCCGGGAAGCCTTATACCCATTTTCTTTCCATACATCAACGTAGGCTTCAATCAATCTTCCATAACTACCATTGTCTTTGCAATAGTGCCGATAAAATAATTTTTGTAAGAATCCATCATTCAAATAATTCTTTTTTGCATTAGCAAACACCTTCGACATGATTTTGCGTGCATTCACCTTTTTATCAAACACAACAACCGTATTCAGTTGGGTAGCTGATGGGGTGAGCTGTATTGTTTCAATTTCAATCGGGTTTTCCAGTATTCGCGATTCGTATCCGATGCAGGTTATTTTTAGGGAAAAGGGTTGCTCAACCAGAATTGAAAACTCCCCGTTCATGTTCGAACTCGTTCCTTTTGATGTGCCTACAATACCAATGGATGCCAAGGGAACCGGCTTGCCTGTTTCTTTGTCCACAATGGTTCCTTCCAGCAAGTACTGCCCAAAAACATTGGTACTCAGCAGCAGGAAGAAAAACAAGAAACGAAACATCATCCAATTGGTTTACTGCACAATATTACAAATGTTAAGGTAGGTTAAAACCTTTGAAGCTTGTTTTTAAAGGACATTAATTGTGCCAGCATGCCAGCACCTCGCTACCAGACACGAATGGTATACGAGGAGATATAGTTGGAATTCAACAAAAGGTGAACAATGTGTTTTCGTTTGTTCTTAAACCGATGCTCAATGGTATATCTTCCTGCTTCATCAATATGGATTTCAGGATGGATGATCCTTCCATTAACCTGAAGCGCAACGTTGGTAATGGGTATGCTACTCCCCGCTTTAAATTGGAATGAAACACTTTGCCCCTTCGTTGCGGATACATGGAACGTTTCCGGAAAAACAGGGATCACCTCAAACGCATAAGCTTTTGTATAAACAATTGGCGCTTCCAGAAAATCATAAAGCATGGGCTTGTCCCTCAAAAACATTAGCGCGGTGTCCAGCGGAAAATGATGCTGAACAAATATTTCCGGGGCAGGCAAAAAATAAGCTTCGTCAAAATTTTTTATGAAGACTCCCGTTTCCGGGATCACGGTTCCACTCGACCAGGTAGCATCACAAACATACCACTTGCCCTTAATCCTGACAGCATTCCAGGAGTGGTTCGGAGTACCACTTCCGCCAACATTCGAACCTACGGAGCGTCCATAACCATCTACCACAATACACTCGAGTCCGGCCCAAAAGGAAAGTGCTTTAATAAGGTAAGCATATCCGGTGCATACCGTTTTCTTTTCATGCAATAGCCGGTCGAAGACACGTTTACTAAAACTGGTGTTCCACGCATCCAATTGATCGGGTTGATCGCGAAACTTAGTCCTTTGTTTTTCATTCAAGCGATAATACTGGTAATCGCTTTCGATATTGTTGCACACCCAAAAATAAATTGCCCTGAATTTTTCTTCTTCTTTTGAAAAACTGCCGGTAAGTTTTTCGGCCAGGGATTTTAAATCCTTTAATGAATGATTGGTGAACACATTCGCTACGCTATCAGCTTTCCTGAAATCCGCATCCGGAAAATCCGTGATTTGCGAATACAGATTAAAGGAAAAGCCAATAGGCAGAATAATCGTTAATAAAAATTTCAAGCTTGATGATTAGAATACACATTTTACTTTTCTGAAGATTTTTTGAATCCCACCTGGTTCTTCATAGACGTCATCTATCGCCACCTTTCCAAGAATGATGTGTGTATCAAATACCATCGTGATTTCAATCGGTTCGGTAAGTTCATCCTGAACAACATACTCAACCTTTTCATAACCAATGAAACTAAAGACCAATACCTCGCCTGGTTTTAGTTTCCTCGGAAATTCAAATTTCCCATCTTCATCAGAAATAGTTCCTTCATCGCCATTCTTCAGGTAAATATTGACCCCCGGCATTAACCCGCCATCTTCTGACTTGATTACCCCTTTTACAATGTGTTCTGCAGCTAGCATAACCATCCGTTGGATTGCTACTTGATTTGATTTTTCACGTTCATGATTTGCAAAACCGGAATGACTCACAAGCCCCATCATCAAGACCAACAACCCGGCTTTCAGTAGTTTAAAACCCGGATTGATGAATGATCCCGTAAGTGAAGGATACATTTTAAGTTGATGGGCTTGAAACAACCCGCAGGTTTGATTTGTACTTTTCGAAAAATGGGCAACTATTTCAGCATCGCTCATTTTTGTGAAATCAATTACTTCCGTACTACAGGAATCACAAAATGCACCGTTGTGGGTCGGGGTAAATCCGCGCCAGTTTTCAGCGCATGCATTGGGGATTGTTAAGTTTAGATTTTTCATACGTTTTATGGTTTTTTCTTACCAGATGCAAAGGCTGGCAGGATTCCATAAAACTTCGGCTAACTTTTTTTGGTTTTTTACACATTGGGAAACAACGTTTCATAAATTACTTTTGCGGCCGCCTCACTTCCTTTTCGTGAAGGATGAAATCCATCCGGCCCGTAATAGGAAAAATCATTCGTGGCATCAAAATATGCTTTCCATGTCCTCCCTACCGGGCAAAGCAACGATCCTGTTTCATTTGCAGCATCTGTGTAATTCCTGATCACTCCATCAAAGGTTCCATAATTCATCCGGGCCGGCCACACCATAAAGAAGGCCAGCTGCACCTCGCTTTTTTTACAAAGTGATTTTATTTTCTTTCCATACTCCAACAGCATTGTTCTTCCTTCCATTTGTGAGGATGGCCCCTGCTGCACGACCACAAAATCAAAATTTCCTGAGCGTATCAACTTCTGTAACTTTCTGCCATTCCAATGATCTTCCAATCCATAATTCGGAACTGCGAGCATTTCCACTTTTATTTCCATACCATTTGCCTTGCCCAACTCTTTCACTATTTCCGGAAGATTATTTGTGTAGGTAAGGCTGTTGCCAACAAAGAGGATTCGTTTGGGTTCATGCGTGCCCGTATCCTGACTACTTCCATACCCAACGCTTACAAAAACAAAAAGTATTATGAGCCGGATCATTTCATGTTGTTGAATTGATCAAGCACCGTTTGAAAGTCTATCCAATAGATATTTCCATTTCCATTCAAGGGCGTTACTGAAAGTTTTTGAATATCCTGATAGGTTGCATGTTGTATTGAGAACGTTGTCGGCAACTGGTGCCGATCACTGGTGATGAATAACCGCTTGCCATCCGCAGAGATGAACGGACAGTAGTCCAATTGTTTTGAGTTTAATGCAGCCATATTTTTAGCGGGCTGCCAATTTCCATTTGAATCCCTTGCGCTCATGTACAAGTCGCCACCCCCCATATCATCTGCGCGACCATACGAGGTAAACAGGATATACTTTTCATCTGCTGAAACAAAGGCATTGAATTCATAAAATTTTGAATTGATAGTGGTGTCCAACGCGACCGGTTTTTGATACTGTCTATTTTGATAATGGGCTACATATATATCTTCCCTTCCCGGCCCGCCAGTATACGTAGCAGTAAAATATAAATTTCCACTTTTTGTGATGGACGGATAAAACTCGTCCGCTTCCGTATTGATTGGCGATCCTACGTTTTCCGGGCTCCCCCAGCCACTGCCCTTTCTTGATACTTTCCAGATATCAAAATCCTTGACCACGTTTCCTGAAAGTGGCCGGTTAGAGGAAAAATAAATGGTATTTCCATCCGGACTAAATGCTGGCTCCAGATCACTGAAGTTTCCGGCAAACGAAACCACTTCCAGCGGGCCCCACTTTCCTTCTGAAACCTGTTTGCTATAAACAATTGTTTGAAAAGTTGACTTCGGAGTATATATCGTGAATAATATTTCCTTGCCGTCAGGCGATAAAGCAAAATCGCGTTCATTTATTGCTGTTGAAATAAAATCTTCCCCCAGCATACTAAGCGTTTTTGGTGGGGATGTTAAAGAAAGGTTTTTGATGTCTTGCGACCAGCCTGTAGTAAAACCAACATTTACACTTATTAAGAAAAGCAGGAAATATTTCATAGCCGTAATATACAATGAGCGCGATGATACTTAAAATCAACCAAAATAAGGGATAATAGCAACGTTTAAGTTTGGCTCGTTCTTTGTTTTAACACACCTGACTAAACAAAAACGTTATGAAATAAGCATAGAAAGAGTCATTGCCAACAGCGTGAACTCACAATGCGAATTCCATGCGACTTTTAAATCTAAATATTAAACTCATGAAAACACGTGGTTTAAAACAACTGGCAGCGATGTTCCTTTTTTCAATAGGATCAATAGCAGTGAATGGGCAGCAGCAATATGAGGCAGCGGTCCCGGGCGATAACTTTAGCCTGGAAGGTGCGCTTGAGTTATTCAAAAAATCAGCTTCCCCGGAAGCGTTTGAAAAATCATTGAACTCATCCGATTCGAAGGTGAACAACCTGGACCTTAATGGTGATGGCTATATTGATTATATCCGCGTGATTGACAAGAACGAAGGAAATGTACATGCTTTTATTCTGCAAGCAGTAATCTCCAAAAACGAAAGCCAGGACGTGGCCGTAATCACATTGGAAAAACTTGCTGACGGTAAAGCCGTGTTGCAAATTACAGGGGATGCCGATGTGTATGGCATCGAAACGATCATTGAGCCTACAGAAGAAGTGCGCATCAATGCAGGCGCTACCACTACACGCAGGGTTGTAAACGTTTGGACCTGGCCTTCTGTACAATATATATACAGTCCATATTATACCAACGTTTGGATTTCACCGTGGCACTATAGTTACCATCCGGTGTGGTACCGTCCGTGGAGGCCCGTTGCATACCATGTGTATTCACCGTGGTGGAGACCGTACCGTTCGTACTATACGGTTTGTTATACACACCGTGTAACATACGGGCACCAGTTGTACCGCCCTTATAGAACAACTTCTGTAATTGTATACAACAGGCACAACGAACGGATTACAACGTACCGTTCTACGCGCCCTGACTATGACCGAAACGGACATTATAAATATGCCGACAATAGAAAACGAACCACACGTGGTGACAACAGTTACAGCGGTAGCCGATCCGATACACGAAACAGTGCGACAATGGATAGAAGACAAAGTGATTCACGGGGAAGGTATTCTGATAACACGTCCCGTTCAACAACGGAGCGCAGAAGTCAGGAGACTACGAGGAGCAACGAAACAAAGCGTGAATACAGTGGCAACACGCCAACAACAAGGCGAAGTGAAGCTACACCGGCAAACCGTACGCCTCAGCAAAACCAGAATGCGCGCCCCACTACTTCACAACCGGAGCGTAGGCCAACGGTACAAAGCAGTACACCTGAGCGAAAGCCAACGGTGCAACGTAGCGAACCCGAACGGAAGCCAACGGTGCAACGCACGAGTGAGCCACGGAAGTATTCTGATCCCGGAAACGGAAGATCACAGCAACCGGCTACACGCCCTGCTCCCAGTGTTGAACGAAAATCAACACCACCGCCTTCCCGACAAAGTTCGGGAGAAAACAAAAGCCAACAGCGGTCAGGCGCTGAGCGATCAAAAAGAGGGGGACAATAGTCCTCCTTTTTTTTGTATTATAATTGCTACTTAAGCGTGGATAAAAGTAAGGTGTTGGGTTTGTCGTGATAAATTCAGAACTTGACCTTGACTATAGGAAATGAAATCATCTTCCCAATTACATGCCTGAACGTTGTATATGATGAAAGAAAATAGAATGGCCTACCCGACTATTAAACAAAGTTGGGTGATTGTTGGAATCGCTATAGTCTTTATGATACTGTTTAGTCCTGTTAACTTGGCACTAAACACTTTTGCAGGAAAGGAAGTATCTTTTTTAATTTATTATCTCCTATCTATGGGAGCAACCTTTTGGTTTGCTCATTTGAAGAGGAGGAAATGGACTAGTGTAAGTGACTATAATTTCCAATTCGGTTCCATTAAAATAGCAATCCTTGTTTCAGTGGCTACTATTGCAATTCAAATAGGGATTGTTTCTCCGATTGTAAGTTTAATACCAATGCCGGAATCTTTGGTAAAGATTTTTATTGAATTCGCAAAGATGAAGGGGTTATATTCATTCATTGCCATCATCATTGCGGCTCCAATCCTAGAGGAATTGATCTTTAGAGGAATTATGCTCAATGGGCTCTTAAAGATATACTCACCGTTAAAGTCTATTGTAATTTCAAGCCTGCTTTTTGGTGTTGTTCATTTGAATCCCTGGCAATTTGTTGCGGCTTTTGTTATTGGAATATTTTCTGGGTGGGTATATTATAAGACTCAAAAGTTGACATTATGCATACTTATTCATTTTTCAAATAACTTATTTGCGTTTGGTTCTGGATATTTTATGGATACAGAAAGTATCGTGGATAAAACATTGACTGAAATATATGGAGGCTACTTTAATCTGATTGCCATTACATTAGGCGCCATTACAGTTGGGATTATTTGCCTACATATTATAAGAGTAGAAATGATGCATACGGAATCAGAAATTGATTAAATGCTCACCCTCCGAAAAGCAACCTGCAACGACCTGAATCTTTTGCAACATTGGGATGAGCAACCCCATGTGATCGCATCGGATCCAAATGATGATTGGGATTGGGAATATGAATTGAACCGTGAACCAGAATGGAGGGAACAACTCATTGCCATGGTTGATACTATCCCTATCGGGTTCATCCAAATCATAGACCCTGCAAAAGAGGAATCCCATTACTGGGGAGAAATAGAAGAGGGCAAGCGCGCCATTGATATTTGGATAGGTGAAGCAAACTATCTGGGAAAAGGGGTTGGTTCACAGATGATGAAACTGGCGCTCGACAGATGTTTTCAGGATACCACCGTTACCGCGGTAGTAATAGACCCGCTGGCAACCAACACACGGGCTATCAATTTTTATAAACGAATCGGTTTTCAATTTTTGGAGGATCGGGCATTTGGTGAAGACAGTTGCAAAATCTATTCAATAGACCGTGTTACTTGGGGGCAACAGAACAATTCCTTGTAAATTCCCCATAGTCGGATTAATAGACGCAGACGCTTGTGCTATTATTAGTTTGAAACATGGTGGAATGATTTAAAGAATGACGTTCTTACGGATAATCAACGTTGGTGTAGCAAATCGCCCGATGATTAAACTATATGACGGGCAAGGAAAATGATGTGGTTCTGGAAGAGAACCAATTTGAAGGGCTGGTACAAGAACTTATTGATAATGACTACGGGTGCTGTAATGATTTCATAACACCGGATACCATGACAGGACTTAGCGCCAACATCACCAGGTTGAGTGCTGCAGGAAGCATGATAGCAGCAGGTATCGGTAATACGAAGGAACCGCATTCCAATTTGCTTATCAGAAGCGACACCGTTAATTGGATTGCAAACAAAAGTACCGATCCGCATGAAGCCATCTACCTGAAAAAGATCGGCAATTTTATCAAGCATCTGAACACCACCTGCTATACTTCCCTGAAAAGTTTTGAATGCCATTACTCGAACTACGGAAAAGGCGATTTCTATAAGCGCCATCTCGACCAGTTCAAGAACGAAAAAGGACGAAAATATTCCATCGTCTTGTACCTGAACCAGGATTGGAAAGAAGAAGATGGTGGTATGTTGTCGTTGTATCCAAAAGGCGGAACACAAAAAGACATTTCACCAATGGGAGGCCGCATGGTGTTCTTTCGAAGCAATGAGATGGAACATGAAGTCCACCCTTCCATAAGTCGGGAAAGAAGAAGTATTGCCGGGTGGTTGAAAGACTAATGGATTTTGTGCAATTCTTTCCTTTTTAAAGGAGGCAACTCGCTGAAGATTGCCAAATTATTTCTAAACTTATTAGATTGGAAATTATTTATGCAATTCGCAACTTAAAATCCATGACTAAAACCATTTTACTTTCCGCGTGCCTGCTCATTTCCAATTTACTCTCTGCACAGAAGATAGCCTATGTCATCTACAACACGGAAGGAAAAAAAGTGACTTATGAAAAAATGGTGAAAAACCTTAGTTCCAAGGACATCATTTTATTTGGTGAACAACACAACAATCCGATTGCCCACTGGTTGCAATACGAAGTTACGGTGGACCTCAGCCAGTCGCGGCAACTCATGCTGGGTGCGGAAATGTTTGAGGCAGACAATCAGCAACCATTAAACGATTACCTCGCAGACCGCATTACCAAAAAAGGCCTGGATACGCTTGCCCGGTTGTGGCGAAATTATAAAACGGATTATGCTCCGCTGGTTGATTTCGCGAAAGAAAAAAAACTTCCTTTTATCGCCACCAATATCCCGAGAAGGTATGCCAGCCTTGTCCATAAAAAAGGATTTCAGGCGTTGGATTCCCTCTCAGTTGAGGAGAAAACATGGATTGCCCCATTGCCCTTTCCCTACGACAGTGAGCTCCCTACCTACAAAAATATTCTGCTGATGATGGGCGATCATGGAACGCCCCAATTGGTAATGGCGCAAGCTTCCAAAGATGCTACTATGGCGTATTTCATTTTAAAGAATTACCAACCGGGGTCATTGTTTATCCATTACAATGGTGCATACCATTCCGATAATTATGAAGGGATACTTTGGTACCTGAAAAATTCACGAAGTGACCTAAAGTATGCAACTATCTCTACGGTGCTGCAGGAAAACGTAAACAAACTGGAAAAAGAAAACCATAAGAAGGCAGATTTTATTATTTGTGTTGACAATAATATGACGACAACGTATTAGGTGATAAAAATTCTTATAAGTAAGAATAAGGCAAGGGTTATAACCGAACAAAAACATTAACGACTAAAGGCCAGAGCCCCTACTCCTTTAAAACCTTTACCACTTCACTAAACCCCATTCCATATAACCGTACAAAATATAATCCCCGCGGAACATCTTCCACATGCAAGGTGGTTGTTTCATCCTCAATCACAAACCGCATTATTCTTCTCCCGACTACATCGTATACTTCTGCGGTGTGAAACCCCCCTACTCCTTTCAGGTGCAGCATGGATTGGACCGGGTTTGGATACGCAGTTACTACTGGACTTCTTTCCGTGTCAAAAATATCAGTCGCAATACCAATCTGAATCTCTTCAACTTTTACATTCGTAATGCTCACATTGGTTGTTGAAGTTCCCAGATCAAATACAAGGCGGGCGCTCAAATCAGTTGGATCGTTCATGGTAAATGAATTAACAATTGTTGCTTCCGCGGTGCCAAGACTGATTCCATTATATCCGCTGTACGAATTCCATGGATCACTCGCTTTGCCTGCATAAAAAGTCAATGAACGATCGGCTACTGCCTGCGCAGTAAAAGATATCTTATACTGTTTATCTTTTTCCAAAGGGATGTTGTTTTTAACAAGTTGGATGTGCCAGGTTTGCGTTCCTCCATTGGTGATGGAAATATTGAGCTTGCCTGAAGAAGTTAAGCTTGAAGATGCACCACCTTGACTTGAAAGTATCCAGCCATCTGTACCTGTAGAAAAATTACTGGTATAGATCGGTATCGCAGTAATAGGGATTGGCGCTGGCATTTCATTGTGAAGCAATGCATCGACTAAAGAAGTGTTGAATGCTTTTGTTGCGGGGTTATAAATCCCAAAGCCGGCACTAAATTCCCAATACGCCCAACTCAAATTTTGTTCTTCAAACCAGCGCGCAAGAAAAGTAGTCCATCGCTCGCGCGAATCAGCATCGGCTGTGCTATACGCCCCAAACTCACCCACATGAATGGGGATATTGTTCTCCTCTGAAAACTGTAGCGCATAACTGAATTCATTCACCACGGTTTCGCGGTCTGCTTCCGTATCGTTCCAGGTTGTACCCAACCAGGCATCGGCACCATCAACCCACTCAGCACCCTGGTGCGTAAATGGAAACGGGTTATAATAGTGTGGTGATAAAATTATGTATTCATCATCCGGCAATTCCAATTTGCTAATACCACCCAGTCCGCCAAACTCTGCCACCCCCAACAACACCACACGTGTTGGATTTGTAATCCGTATTTCAGCAAGCGCATCTGCAAAAAATTCATTCCATAATCCAGGTGATAAATTGCCATGCGGTTCATTCAGCACTTCAAACAACAGGTTTTCCGGATAGTCCTTAAAATGATTCGCGATCTGTGACCATTGTGATAAAAACCTTTCCTTTTGCCCAACAGGATTTTCAAACAACACATCATGATGGTGCATGTTCACGATGATATACAAATTGTGTTTGACCGCGCTGTCAACTACCTGTTGAATACGTTCAAGAAAGGAAGGTACAATAGTATACGGGGCAGTTGCCATGCTTCGTGCAGCAGGTTCCCACCGTACAGGCAAGCGTACATGTTGAAACCCAAGTTCCGCCATGGTTTCAAAATATTCAGGATCCCATGGGTTTCCCCATTCGGATTCCGATGGTGCTTCAAAGCAATTCCCCATATTGACCCCTCGTCCCAACTTCCCGTTCATTTCAAAAGCAGGAAGCCGGTTCTGGGCCCATCCTGAAAAGCTAAGCGAAAAAGAAATAACAACCAAAATCCGTATCCGTATCATTGTAACGTTTTTCCCACAACAATATACAAACCCTCACAAAAGCATCCTATCTGTGAGTTGCTTAAAAGTTCACACGGGGAATTGATAATCCTAAGTAAAAAAACACCTGACCTTTCAATCAGATGCCCTAAGCACTACAAGAAATTAAAAAACTTGTTTGAATCGAACCTGAAGTCCTATTGGGTTACTTATCAAAAAGTGGTTTGTATTTTTCCTGATAGTGATATAGCAACAATACATTTATGACCGCTACAATAAGCGCTGGCCAGGTTTCACTTAAATCTTTGTTCGTATAGGTGAAAATCAGAAACGAAATCGATAGTGGAAAGAGGACGATCAGTATAAACGGAGTCCATTTATTTATAATGAGCAATATGCCGATCAGGATTTCGAACCCATAAAGAAAGGGTAGGTAAATAGCTACAGCATCTATAAAGCTGCGTGCATCTTCAGGCATTTCACCATAGCCGGATGGTATTACGTGAAGAAACTGATTAAGGGCGTACCCGATTAAAAATATGCCCAGCAATATTCTTAGCGCATTTGAAACATAGTCTTTCATGGTCGATTGATTTTAAAATCCGGAATAAAGATACAGTCCGGTTGAATGGACTATCCATGACAAAAATCATGGATGTGGACGAAGTTGCTCAGCTTTGTATCTTTGCAGCATTCCCTGAACAAATAGATCGGGCTATTACACTTTGGGGAATTTGATTTTTTAAACACTATGATGGGAACTGTAGAACGTGAAGAAAGGGAATACCTGGAGGAGATCAAAGAAAAGCTTTTGCTGGCAATCAAGCGTGCTGATGACCGCGTGCGTCAATTCTCAGCGGAATTGCAACAGAACAAAGAATATATATATGAGCATCAATCCGGAATGGACGAGGCGGATATGGTCGCTGCCGGGCAATCGATCAATCGCATGGCATTCACCGGGGAATCCGCAGAAGTCCGGAAGAGAAAGCTCATGAAATTGGGTGCCTCACCTTACTTTGGCAGGATTGATTTCGGAATGAAAGGCCGCAAGCCCTTCCCTATTTACATTGGCATTTACACATTCTTCGATGAAACGAGTCGTACCAATCTGATTTATGATTGGCGTGCACCGATCTCCTCTATGTTTTACGATTTTGAGTTGGGTGACGCGCACTATGAAACCCCCGGAGGAACAGTAAGCGGAAAAATTTCACTCAAGCGACAGTACAAAATCTGGGATGGTGAAATGGAATTCATGATCGAGAATGCAGTCAGCATCCACGATGAAGTTTTACAAAAAGAACTGAGCAAGTCGAGTGATGATAAAATGAAAAACATTGTCGCGACCATACAACGCGACCAAAATGCAATTATCAGAAACGAGACTGCACCCGTGATGATTATCCAGGGTGTTGCCGGATCAGGAAAAACTTCTATCGCATTGCATCGGATTGCTTTTTTATTGTACCGTTTCCGGGAAACCATTGCTGCACAAGATGTATTGATCATTTCCCCAAATAAAGTTTTTGCCGATTATATCTCCACTGTTTTGCCGGAATTAGGTGAAGAGGTGATACCGGAAATGGGTATGGAAGAATTGGCCATTGATCTACTTGATAGGAGATTCAAGTTTCAAACTTTTTTTGAACAGGTTGCCAGCTTGCTCGAAAACCCTGACCCGAAATTTATCGAACGCATTCAGTTCAAATCTTCATTTGAATTCCTGAGCAAACTCAACCAATACCTGATCTACATTGAAAACAATTACATTACCTATAAGGAGTTGCGCATTGCAGGTGTAACGCTATCAGAAGAATTCATCCAAAAGAAATTCAAAGCATACCATCGCTTGCCGTTGTTGAAACGTTTTCCTGAAGTGGTAAAAGAAATTTTAAACCATGTCAGGAATACTGTAAAACGAAAATTATCAGGAAGGGAAAAATCACAAGCCTGGCAGGCTATTCCGGGGATGTTGAAAATCAACAATACAGTTGAACTGTACAAGGATTTTTATCGCTGGGTTGGCAAACCCCACCTGTATACTTTTAATCAACATGCAAAACTTGAGTATGCCGATGTTTTTCCACTACTCTATGTTACCCTTCGGCTTGAAGGCCTGCCCACGTACGATCATGTAAAGCATTTGCTGGTGGATGAAATGCAGGATTATACCCCCGTACAATATGCTGTACTCTCGCGTATATTCAAGTGTAAGAAAACCATCCTTGGTGATGTGAACCAAACCGTGAACCCGTACAGTTCCTCTTCTGCAGAAGGTATCGAACAAATTTTCCCGCAAGCAGAAGTTGTCAAACTCAATCGCAGTTACCGTTCTACTGTTGAAATTGTTGCATTCTCCCAACGTATTTCACCGAACCCTAATTTAATACCGATGGAGCGCCATGGCGAGTTGCCGGAATGCATCGGTTTTGAAAACGGGAATGAAGAACTGTCCGCTATACAAAACCTGATTGAAGGTTTTAAAAACTCAGGTTATCAATCGTTGGGGATCCTTTGCAAAACACAACGCCAGGCAAATCACATATATGCCATTTTGAAATCTGACAACATACATTTGCTGACCGATGATAGTAATGCATTTAAGGAAGGCATCAATGTTACCACGATCCATCTTTCAAAAGGATTGGAGTTTGATAAAGTGATTGTTCCGTTTGCCACTGCCAAGAATTACCATACCCAGGTTGACCGAAGCTTATTATATATTGCGTGTACGCGGGCAATGCATCACCTGGTGCTTACCTGTACAAATGAAAAAACCGCTTTTGTGTGATTTCAATTTACGGGCCCATGGAAGACTTTCGTGAACTGAAATTATTTCATTGATCGTGAGCAAGCAACTGAATCCTATTCAGTGCCCTTATTCTGTTTTACGATTACGGAAGCCAACATCGCAATTGTAAGGATAAACACAATCACAATAAGCGATATTTCTGCCGGTATATCAATGAAATCTTCCGTGATCATTTTAAATCCTACAAATATTAGAATAGCAGAAAGTCCAACTTTCAAGTATTGAAAATACTTTTCAATACCCGCCAGTGCAAAGTACAACGACCGTAACCCGAGAATCGCAAACACATTGGAAGTATACACAATAAAAGGGTCATCGGTAATACTTAAAATAGCAGGGATACTATCAACCGCAAAAATCAAATCGGTAAACTCAATCATGATCACTACCAGAAAAAGCGGTGTAGCCCACCGCACACCATCCTTTTTTACAAAGAACTTATCCCCTTCAAAATCGGATGTAAACCTGAACATTTTCCTGGCCAACTTGATGAGCGGGTTTTTATCAGGTTCCAACTTTTCAGCACCTGTAGTCAACATCCGAATACCCGTAAAGACCAGGAACCCGCCAAAGAAATAAATCAACCAATGGAACCTGTTAATTAATTCAATTCCAGATAGTATGAAAATAATACGCATTACCAGTGCGCCAAGTATCCCCCAGAAAAGCACCTTATGTTGGTACGCTTTCGGCACATTGAAATAGGAGAATATCATGATCATAACAAAAATGTTATCGATACTCAATGACTTTTCGATCACATATCCTGTAAAGAATTCGATTGCTGTTTCTTTATCAAAATAGAAGTAGACAAAAAGATTGAAGATCATGGCAAGCGTGATCCAAACGCTCGTCCAAATCAATGCCTCCCGTATTTCAATGGTATGCGATTTTCGATGAAAGACCCCAAGGTCCAATGCTAACATGGCTAATACGAAAACATTGAAGGATGTCCAAAGGACAATCATATTATCCATACTATCGAATTTCCGTCAAATATAGTCGCGTACTAAACCAAAAGCTAACGATCATAAATATTAAAAACATCCCTGCTCTTTTTCTTCATGCACCACTAAAGGGTTTGTCGCTTCCAGTTCGGCAATTAATGTATTGTTTGCAAACCACAACGATTTAATATGGACACCCTCACTATTATAAATTTTAAACACCCCTTCCCTGCTTCCTCCTATAAACTTGCCCTCACTTAACAGGACACCATTCCGATGGTATGCAGCATATCGTCCATGCGGGATATCATCATGAAAGGATTCCTCAATCATAAGTTCACCCGAATCAAAATACTCCCGCCAAACCCCATGTTTTTTATTGTTGATATAAAATCCTTCTGCAATCAGCACAGCATGCTTATTGAACTCCTTCCACTTCCCGTTCTTTGTTTTAAGAAGCATCTCATTCTTTTTAAAAAGAAAATCAAAAATCATACTCATGGGGTCAACTACACATACTCTTCACAATGCCAAACCCCCGCCTGGCCTTTCGGCAAGCGGCATACTTTCAGCATTGAACAATTGGAACAAATGCCTTTAACTTCAGGAAAGAACAATTGCTCTTTCGGTTGGATATAGAGGCTTACTTCCTCTGCGATCCCCGGTTCGTTTTCAAAAATCTCACAGTGCAAAACATTCTTTCGGGCATCCGGAAAAGAACAACTTGTAAAGTGATCGCACGTATTGCAAAGACTGGAAAGCTCATGCTCCAGCATCTCTTCTATTGCGGGGGTGTGGAAACTGTAGGTTTGCATGGTTTCATTTTTCCATAGCACCATCCCAATATCCATACCATAGAAAAACGTGGATAGCGAACTGCAATCGAAGAAACGAAATCAGAAAAACGGGGAGTAATTCCCCAGTGATTCAATACGCATCACTTATGGGCCTTGATCTTTTCACGCAAGGTTTTTCGATCGATCCCCAACACCAAAGCGGTTTGTGAAATATTGTTTTGGTTGGCAGCCAATGCCTCCAGGATATACTCCCGTTCAACATCGGCAAGTTTTCGGTCCAATGCTTTTGTGCGCGATGCCGAATAGCGAAATGATTCCGGTAGGTCCGGAACATCAATTGATTTTTCATCCGTCATGATCACCAAACGGTGGATGAGGTTTTGCAACTCACGCACATTGCCCGGCCAACTATACCCTTTCAAAGCCTGGCGTGCTTTTGAGGTGATGCCCATTGCCGGCTTCTCCAGTTCTTTAATATACTTTTCCAAAAAGAAATCGGTCAATTTCGCAATATCGGTTCCCCTTTCCCGCAAAGGAGGTAAATCGATTGTGATAATATTGAGCCTGTAAAATAAGTCTTCACGAAACAATCCCTTCTTTACCAATTGCATCAGATCAACATTGGTAGCTGCTACAATCCGCACATTTACTTTGAGCGATTTTTTTGAACCAATCATAAAGAATTCCTTTTCTTGCAACACACGCAGTAGTTTCGCTTGCATGGCCAAACTTGTGTTGCTGATCTCGTCAAGGAAAATGGTTCCACCATCGGCAGTCTGGAAAAAACCCGCGCGCGTTTCAGTGGCACCTGTGAACGCTCCCCGTGTATACCCAAACAACTCACTTTCCAACAACGCATCCGGGATGCCGCCACAATTAACCGGAACGAAAGGGGCAGTTGATGTCTTTCCTCCATAATGCAAGGCCCTGGCCACAAGCTCCTTTCCCGTTCCGCTTTCCCCGGTAATCAACACAGTGGCATTTGTTGTTCGGGCTTTGCTAATGGTACTAAATACCTTCAACATGGGATCTGACTCGCCAACAATTCCAAAATCCTGAGTCGCTATTTTTGTGGCGCTTCTTTTAAAGCGGTTGGATTTACGCAATGCATTTTCAACGGCATGCAATAGTTCTTTGTCTGTAAACGACTTTACCAAATATTCTTCAGCGCCAATTTTAATTGACTCGACTGCACTTTGGATGGAGGGGAACCCGGTGATCACCAATGTCCCGATCCCTTTATGGTTTTCTGAAACATGCCGAACGAGTTCAATTCCATTTTGCCCCGGCATTTTCAAATCCGTTATCAATAAGTCGATGGCAATTGAATCCAGCAGTTTGATGGCCGACTGCACATTGCTTGCTGTGTACACCTGATACCCCTCCGGTTGGAGGTTGCGTTTGATTAGTTCAACAGTCTCCGCTGAATCATCCACCACCAATACTGTAACTTCATTATGCTTGCTCATGATTTCGTTTGTTTGATAGGCAATGTAATCTGAAACCGTGCGCCATTTCCGGGGGCACTCTTCACTGCAATTCCCCCCTTGTGCGTTTCAATGATTCCCTGTACCACCGATAAGCCCAGGCCGGTGCCCTGCCCGACATCTTTAGTTGTGAAAAACGGTTTAAAAATTTTCTTTTGTATTGCAGGTGACATTCCAATACCATTGTCCTTTACGGTCAACAAAATACAATTGTCCTTCGTTTTTGTTGTGATGAGAATTTCCCCTCCTTCCGGGGATGCATGGATGGCATTGGTGATTAGGTTCACGAGTACCTGGCTCATTTGCACAGCATCCGCCTGTATGTTCGGCAGGTTGGGTTCCAGTCGGCTGATGATTTTAACCCCCTTTGCCTGAAAGCGTACATCAATAAAATAAAGGATATCCGAGATTACAGTATTGAGGTTGATCGAAACCAGTTGCTGTGGCATTTGCCGCGAGAAGATCATTAACTTTTTAATGATCTCACGGGTATACAGCGAGGCTTTTATGATCTTTTCTAAATCTTCTTCTTGCTGTGGATTCAAATCCCCGGCCTTTTTTATCAATTGGGCAAAGCCTAAAATCCTGCCAAAGGGCTCGTTCAATTCATGTGCAATTCCAGCCGAAAGTTCACCAACAAACGCAAGGCGCTCGGCATGTTGTAATTGTAGTTGAAGTTTCTTTTTATCCTCTTCAACGGAGGCGCGTTTGATATAGAGCGAAAGTTCACGGGCTACCATTTTGAGCAATCGCTTTTCTTCGGGAAGGAATGCCTTATTTTCCTTTGTTGATTTTGATGTTGGCCGGTAGCCGATTTTTATGGAACCATAGCGCTTCTTTCCCATCTGCAAGGTGGATGCAATAATGGTTTTGCATTTTGAAAAATCAACACTCGTAAACTTTTCTTTCCCAACAGTGATGCTTACTGCTGCTACTGTTGGGAACTGCATTGCTTCCGGTAAAATAACCAGGGTTTTTGAAAGGATCGTTTTTACATCCAGATCCCCTTGCCCTGCTATTTTTGAAAGTTCGTAAAGGCATTTCAGCTCTTTTACACGTTCTTTTAGTTTTAAATCAGTGGTTGATTTTTTCATTGTGACAAAGCTAGAAAGTCCGGGACGGATTTACATCGGAAAACGCAGAAATAGTTTTTATGAAACGGGTAATTTTTACCCACTATGTAATAATTACCCGCTTGTACTCTAGTCAATTGTCCAATCTGCAACCCACAGGAAGAATATATCTGGCACACATCCTGCTTCACAGTGAAGAAAACACTTTTATGGAAACTATATTGATCACGGTTGATGACTATCAACGGATACTTTCAAGGATGAACTTCGTCCCCTTTAGTTCAAAATTATCAGCAATTGAAGCAGCCCTTTACAAAACGCTACAAAAAGCAACAACCCTCTCGCAACAAAATATCCCCAAACGGGTGATCACGATGAATTCACGGGTTCGTTTGCTTTCTTTGTTAACGAAGAAAGAATTTGAAATTACCATTACGTATCCTGAAAACTCAAACAATCTGGAACGCAGGATTTCTATTTTCTCGCCCATTGGTGTTGCGTTGTTGGGGCGCAAAATTGGAGATCAGGTTTCGTGGGAAATCCCAACAGGAACCGGACAATTTCAAATCATAGGCATTCCGTACCAACCGGAGGCAGTGGGGGAATATTCTTTATAAACTCCGGAAAGGGAATGAAAAAACTAGCAGACAACAGGATTGAGTACTTGTAAATATTTGCATTGTTGTTTCAATAAAAAGCAATTGTTTAAAAACTACTGTGCCTGGGCATCATAACATGCTTCTTCACATTCCCGACAGATCGCTGCACACCTTTTGCAATGTTCATTGTCATGACGTTCACATTCTGTTGCACACGCATTGCAGGCTTCAGCGCACGCGATAATTGTACCGGCATTTAATACACCTTCAGAGACTACGCGAAGACATGCGTCCGCACACTCCATACAAACCTGTGCACACTCGTTCATGCTTTTGTCCAAACAATACCGGGCATTGGCTGAACATTCACGGGCACACTTTTGGCACATGTCAATACATTCCTGAACTGAATTATTGAATTCCATAACCGCTTGGAAAAAAAACATACGCGCACCTGAGCGCGCGTATGTTTAACGTAAACTGAAAACTAAATTGTCTTTTCTAATTCACTGATTTTTTGCTCCGCTTCAGCCTTTCCTAAAGAAAATGAAAGTTTGTAGAGTTCCATCGCTTCCTGTCTGGCTTCCCTTTTCTTGCGCGGTGCAAATTGGGTACGGTCAGCAGCCATTTCCAAAGCTTTCGCTTGTTCAAAATACAAGTTGGCAACCGTCATTTTGTTTTCCAACTGGGTATCTTCAATCACTTTTTCAAGTGAGGCAATATCACCGGTTTTGGTTTCGATCATTTGTTCTTTCACTGTTAAGATCGAGTCTTTTTGCTGAACCCTGGCCACTAATGTTGAATTCTCATTTTGTGCCGTAGCCAATTGATCTTGAAGTGTTACAATTTCATCTGAACGTAATTTCAAATCAGCTTTTAATCTCCGGATAGAAGCCGCTGAAGCATTGGAGGTTTTTTTAGCAGTAGCTTCAAGCTCATCGATTTTCGCTTCTGTCCTTTTTACATAATCGTTGATTTCATTTAACCGGGCAACCTGGTCGCGATACGTACCACCTTCAACCATATTGATTTCCAATGATTTCCGGCTCGCATCTATTGAATCAATCAACAGATCAATGTCGTTCAACTTTGCTTCCATCTCTTGGCTGGAGGCCAGTTCTACATGTAAAGAATCAACTTGCTGCTGCAAGGCCAATTTCTCTTTGTTATCACATCCAATCAAAGCGCCTAGCGAAATGGCAATGATCACTCCTGCAATGTAAGATTTCATAGTTTTAAAGTTTTGTTTAATAATACCAGATGGCTGATCATAACTATACCAAACTTTGGAAAACCCGTTTCATTTTAGCAATCAAACACTTAGGATAGTATATGGGTTTTTAATTGTGGAATTATATCCTCATCAGATGTGCATGATGTGGAGTGATGCAATCATTTTTTCAGATCCCCCAAAAGGATGCCCCACGGTTTCATGCCTTCTACTTTATCGCAGATTACTTTTATTACCGCAAGGACCGGGATTGCCAAAAACATTCCGGGAACACCGCATAATGCACCGCCAATCAATACCCCGATGATGGTGGCCAGTGCATTGATCCGGACTTTGTTGCCCACAATAAGCGGCATTCCAAAATTATTGTCAATCACTTGCACAACGGCCAACACCACACCTACCCAAATGGCGGAACTCACGGTATCAGAAGTAATCAGCGTGATCAAAATACAAAGAATGTTTGCGGTGAGCATTCCTACATACGGGATTAGGTTTAATAGTGCTGCCAACAATGCCATAAAGATTGCGTACTTCACCCCAAGAATTAAAAACCCAATTGAATTCAGGGTAAAGACAATTGTGGTCTCTATCAATAGGCCGGTTACATACTTTTGTGAAATCGTTAGCGAATCTGCCAGCACATCCTCCACCTTGTGTTCAGTATTGTTGCTGAAAGACATGACAATAAACGATTTGATGATAGATCGATAATAAAGGATCAAGAACGTGTATACCGGAAGCAACACAACATACGCAATGATACCGGTGATGGAGCCTACTGTAACACCGGCAATCTGTGGTGCTTTCTCTTTTAAATTTTCGAGGCCCTGGCCGATGTATTCATTCTGCTTATTTACACTAATATGTGACCAGGAATTTACCCACTGTTGGAGGGAAACAATAATCTCTGTTAACCTTTCCTTTAAGGCAGGCAAGTCGTCTGAAAAATTAATTACCTGGGCTGACAAAAAATAAAGCACCCCACCTCCTATTATAATGGTGGTGACCAGCGGTAGCAAAATTGAAATTACCATGGGTACCCTCTTCTTCTGCAAGAACCGGACTACCGGCAAAAGAAGTGTGGCCAGTAAGATTGAAAAAAGGATGGGCAAGATCAATTCCCGGCCAACGTACAATCCTACTGCCAACAAACCAACGGAAAGTAAGCAGTACGCTAGTTTCTGATAGAACGGGGCAGTAGTGGTGGGCATGTAAATGGTCGCGTTAAGTTGATTCGCATTTCAGGATCAATGTAGTGTTCCGAATTGAAATGCACCTGCGGTGCACTCAACTATTAAATCTATACATATTAAATCTATACATGTGTATGGGTCACATGGTGTATGGCCCCCTCCAAAAGAAGGAAACCGGGTTAGACCCGGCCTCCTCCAATCAATCTAAAAAGGATAGAGATTATCGCCAACACTAAAAGAATATGGATGAATGCGCCCAAGCTGAAGTAGAAAAAACCAAAAATCCAGCCTATCAATAATATCACTGCAAGAAAATAAAGTAAGTCTCTCATAATTAACGTGTTTTTGTTTATTCAGTGAAACCCAAAGGAATAGTCGTGCCAACCCGGCCAACTGTTTAAATGCTAGAAAAGGTGGTGATTGTGTGTAAAATATTCCACAGTAGTGTAGCTTTGATGGAACAACCCCTGTTATCCGATTCTGCACATGGCATACCATGAGCTTGTATACAGCGGATTATTGCAAACTGGCATGTTTTTCACTCCATCAATCATGATAAACCGATGTAATATGATTGATGTTCTGAAAATATTTTCAGCAGTGGTAATTGGATACTTAATGTTTTTAGGTTCATTGATTTTCCTTTTAAGAAGTTTTTTCCCATTTGCCGACAAGAAAAGAGCAGAAGACATGTTAAGAAAATAATTGTAAGTTTCTGAAGGGTGTTATGGAAAAAGTCCTGGTTGTAGATGATGAACAAGATATATGTATTTTGATATCCAAATTCCTTCAGACCCATGGAGCATCTGCTGACTACGCGTTAAACATTTCAGATGCCCTTGTTAAAGCCACCACAGGATGCTACGGATTGTTCATTATTGACCTCAACCTGGCAGGCAGCTCAGGCTATGATTTGATCGCAAAGTTGAAAGAGATGAAAATTACGTCAAAAATTATTTTGATTAGTGCCCATGATAGTGAAGCCCGAAATGCCATTGAAAAAGGGGCTGATTACTTTATCCCAAAACCTCTTTCAAGAAATTCATTGAACGAAGCGCTCCAGAATATTAATTTTACAAATTAGAAACCAATTAATTGAATTACATGCCCAGCATATTAATAATCGATGATGACAAGGACATCTGTCTCACACTTTCTAATTTTTTAAGTAAAAACGGTTATCAGGTAGAAGTTGCCCATAAAGGTGAAGAGGGGCTTCAAATCTTAAGGAACCATAATTTTGACCTTATCCTCTGCGATTACCGTCTGCCCGATTATACCGGCCTGGAGGTGTTGCAGAAAATAAAAATCCTTTCGCCATTTGTAGCTGTGGTCATTATCACCGGGTATTCCGATGTCCGCACCGCAGTGGAGACTTTTCGATACGGGGCGAATGATTATGTTACAAAACCGTTGTTTCCGGACGAACTTCTGGTGACCATTAAGGAAACACTTGAAAAGAACCGGAACAAAACCGAACAACAAGCTTCACCCGCAAAAGCCCGGGACAGGAAAGAGTCATCAGCATTATCAACGGAAAAATTTATTGTAGGGGAAAGCACACAATCCCAAACCGTGCAAAAGTACATTACGCTGATCGCTCCATCCGACATGTCAGTGATCATTCAAGGCGAAACCGGTACGGGAAAAGAATTTGTGGCGCAATCCATCCACCGCATGAGCGAACGAAAGAATGGCCCATTTGTCGCCATTGATTGTGGGGCCCTTCCAAAAGAACTGGCAGGAAGCGAATTGTTTGGCCATGTCAAAGGGGCTTTTACCGGGGCCATTTCCGATAAACCGGGAAGTTTCGAAATCGCCAACGGAGGCACTATCTTCCTCGATGAAATTGGAAACCTTTCGTATGACAACCAGGTGAAATTATTGCGCGTTATCCAGGAACGAATGGTAAAACGCATTGGCGCTACGAAAGACACAAAAATTGATGTACGCATTATCACGGCTACCAATGAAGACTTAAGCCTCGCGATCAAGGAAAGCCGGTTTCGTGAAGATCTTTACCATCGCTTGAATGAATTTAAAATCCAGCTTTCCCCATTGCGGGAACGCAAAGAGGACATTTTGGTTTTCGCTGAATATTTTTTGAAGAAAGCAAATATCTCCTTGAACAAAGACGTCAAATCGTTCTCTGATTCCGTGGTTGAATATTTTAAAAAGTATTATTGGCATGGCAATTTGCGCGAGTTGGCCAATGTGGTGAAGCGTTCTGTCCTGTTATCTACAACAGACCAGGTATTGCCCGAAAGTTTGCCCAACGAAATTATCACTGTGGAATTCGCGCAATCAACCCAGGAAGAAGAAGGAGAAGATAAGGGTATTTTAAAGACAGTAGCCGGGTCAGCTGAGCGACAAGCAATTATTGAAGCGTTGGAGAAAGTTTCCTTCAACAAATCAAAAGCTGCCGCCTTGTTGAACATTGACCGAAAGACATTGTACAACAAACTAAAACTTTATAATATTCCCAAATAAGTGTTCATCAAGAGTTGGTTTAACGAAACCTTATTCATAAAAAAAGCCCACGTCCAACTAAAACGTGGGCTTTTATATTACATTTTCAGGTTAATGATTGTGCATTAAATTAAACGCCACAAACACCTGGGCATTTGAATTTTTCGAATCACCGATCAAAGCCCTTGATACATCATCATCCGCAATCTTTGCCAATCCGTAATTATAGCGTGCACCAATTTGCACCGGGCCGAAATTAAAGCCGACACCACCCGTTAATCCATAGTCGAATGAATTTAAACGGTCTTTATTAACCTCTTGATTCCCTGAACCCCAATCGCCATTGTATTCAATATTGGCTTGAAGCAAGTAACTGGCATAACCACCCAAATGAATTTCAGCGGTCTCACCAAGTTTAATTACTGCCAACACCGGAAGGTCCAGGTAGTTAAGGTTGTATTTTACTTCCTGGTCAAATACTCCGTCATAATATGCACGTGAGCCTTTCGTAGAATACAATAACTCCAATTGAAGGGCTGCCGCATCACCCGATATTACCTCGCCAAAAAAACCAACATTGAACCCATAGCGCGCATTCTCATCATTCACATCATCAATGTAAAGATTACTAACATTTAGTCCACCTTTTATACCGGCCTTTCTGGGGCTTTGCCCAAATGCGAGGGAGGATGAGAATACCATTGCAACAATTGCCATTAGCATCATACCGGCAATCTTCTTTTTTTTCATTTCCATAATTCTCTATTTGGTTATAATTATTCGTGGAAGGGAAAGAAAAAATTGCGCCATACTTCTTTACGCATGACAATGCTGGTTTTCTTATTGCAAAGCGTGAATTATTAAGCACCAAATTCCACAATACGTAGACTGCTCACCTCAACCCAATAATCAGTAAGTAATTTTCAGGCAGGTTAAAATGTGTGTGGCGAAGTAAACAGAGTGTGTCAAAAAATCCTCACTATTTGTAGAAAAAGCACATTTTATTGTGCGCCCATCCGCTTTCAGTATCTGGACTTGCTTTTGCAACACGTAAAAAAAAACAAACTAGCTATGAAAACTTTTGGAATTGTCTTAATAATAATCGGAGTCGTCATGACCGTCTTTACAGGATTTAACGTCATTACAAAAAAAGAAATACTTGATGTTGGCCCGGTTGAAATCAGCAAAGAAGAAAAAACCCCGATCTACTGGTCCCCTGTTACAGGTCTTATCCTGGCAGCAATTGGCGGAGTGGTGGTATTCGCGGGAAGGAAGAGATAGGCACGAAATTTTTTGTAAAAAATAAACATTTGTGAAACCAATAAAAACCCATGTTATGAAAGTGTATAATTTTTTATATACAGACGGCAGAGATGTAGTAGTAACTGATTCTCAATTGCAGGCTAAAGGTTCGCGTTATTCACTAAAGGGAATAACAGATTTTGGATTGACGATCATTAAACCAAAAATACTTCCGGGCTTATTGATTGCTTTACTCGGGGGATTTTTAATAGTAGATGCATTTCTTTTTGTCATACCGGATTCCTTTATGGAAAGTTTTCTTCTGCCTACCACCGGTGAAGGAAGGGTAGAAATGGAATTGATTGTTGGGATCTCCGCGTTCCTGATAGGAGCTGGTTACATACTTCTTTCACGGAAAAAATATGCACTCCGCATTGAAACTGCTGAAGGCGATAAAAATGTAGTGATATCGAAAAAGAAAGAATACATCGACCAGGTAATTGCGGCCTTGCAAAAAGCGAAGGACAGCTGGCGGCTTAAAACCCGAAAAGTAAGCCGGTAATATAATTTTCAACCAACAGCCAAAAATGAAACACGATATGAATACCAACACATTATATAAAGTCGTAAATGGTGTGAGCATAGCTTACACTGACACGGGCAATAGTGGGGATATCCCGGTGGTTTTTATCCATGGGTTTCCGCTGGACAAGTCAATGTGGAATGGCCAACTTCAGGCCTGCTCCGGAAAGTACAGAACTATCGCGTATGATATCCGCGGGTTCGGGGAGTCGGAAGAAGGATCAGCAGGCTATTCAATTGACTTGTTTACAAAGGACCTGTTGGAATTTATGAATGCGCTTGAAATAGAAAAAGCGGTCCTCATTGGTTTTTCAATGGGCGGATATATTGCCCTGAACGCGATGCGAAAATTCCCTGAAAAAATTATCGGGCTGGTGTTGGCAGATACACAATGCCAGGCAGATACTGAAGAAGCATACGAGAAGCGGATGAAAACATGTGAAAAAATCAGAAGGGAAAGTATATCGGTGTATGCTGACGAAGTACTCCCTGCCTTGTTGGCAACGAGTGAAGAGGGAAGTGACAACTCCAACACGATCATCGCCATGCGAACGATCATTGAAAGCACATCAAAAGATGTGTTGTGCAATACCCTTGTTGCAATGGCCAACCGGGAAGCGACTTGTGGTACGCTCAAAAACATTACGGTCCCTACCCTGCTGCTCGTTGGTGAAGATGATACACTCACGCCTGTAGAAAAATCGGAAAGCATGAATGCTGAAATCCCCGGGGCTACGTTGCATGTCATTCCATATTCCAAACACCTTTCCAATATCGACAACCCTGAAATTTTTAACAGGCACCTCGGTGCTTTTCTTCAGCGCATCCATAAACAACGAAGTCATTTACCGGAGGGATCAGAAGTAAAATAAATCTTCAGGATTAAACGAAAAACTTAAAACAGATACCATGGGCAAGACTATAGAGAAAAAAAGGAACGTACCCCAAACGCAACTTGATAATTCAATGGCCAAAGCACAACCTGTAAAAATGGGATGGAGTTCCCCTGAGATATCAGCGATCACAGAGCAGCTCAACATTTTACTGGCCAACTATTCGATACACTATCAGAAGTTGCGTAGTTTTCATTGGAATGTAAAAGGATCGGATTTTTTCGACTTGCACGAAAAGTTTGAGCTGCAATACACGCAAGCATTGAACCACATTGATGCGATTGCGGAAAGGATCCGGATTTTTGGCGAAGCACCCTACAGCACGTTGAAAAAATACCTGGAAATATCCGAAATAAAGGAAACCAGTTCCCAACTGGAATCCGACTTAATGGTACGTGAAATGCTGACCGACTATACCATCTTGTTAAAATATATGGAGAAGGTGGTGGAGGTATCATCCAGGCATGCCGATTCAGGAACAGAGAGTATGATCAAATCATACATCAATTCCATTGAAAAGCATCATTGGATGTTTACGGCTTTTCTTGCGAGATAAGTAATGAAAAACAATAAAAACCCCCGACCAACCCTTATTACTATGAAAAACTTTGGAATTCTTAAAGTGGCTTGCACCGCCATCCTGATGGTAATGCTATTAGTCGCTACAAATATTATTTCGCCATCCGACACGTGGAAACTCCTGGGCACGCGGGTGGTTGATTTTTCCATTGACTATGATGTAATAGAAGTCAATCAGAACGCTGTTTTTACCGCCTTAAAAATAAAAGTCAAAGAAGGAAAGGTGAACGTGCATAAGTCAACGATTCATTTTGCAAACGGTGACAAGCAAGACATCGATTTGCCTAATCTCCTTACAGAAGCTAATGATGGAAAGATGATAGAACTTGACGGTAATGAACGCATTATCAATAAAATCGGATTTTGGTATGATACCAACTCAAAATCCGATCTGCGGGGAGTGATTGAAGTATGGGGGAAAAAATAAAGGTATTTACGGAGCCCTCTCGAAAGCCCTCCACATGTGGAGGGCTTTTTTGATGTGGAATTTTCTCCAATCTTATGGGGAAATTTCCTCTACACAAACACCAAAAACGATCCCTGTAAAGTATCTGAAAGCGTGATTTTATATTGGCATTGTATTTTCGAGGGTTCCTGTCAAAAGACACTCGTATATCGCGAGCAGATAACATTAAACTAAAAAAACTATGGAAGCTAAAAATTTGATTGGAGGAATGTTGGTCGGAACGGCCATAGGGGTAGCAGTGGGTATTTTGTTTGCACCAACAAGCGGTAAGCAAACCAGAAAAAAAATTGTGAGCAAATCCAATGACTTAATCACGGATTTGAAGAAAACAGTTGAATCATCTATTGATTCTTTGCGATCACAATATAACAATGGTGTAGACCATACCACCAAACGTAGTAAGGAAGTTATTTCCAAAATAGGAGAGCAAGCGAAAGTTTAAGGGCTGCAAGGGTCCGATACGCAAGCACCAATTCAATTTTTTAATAATCACTAATAGCAATAAAATTATGAATAGTTTAAGATTAAAAGGTTCCTGGAACGAGGTGAAGGGCAAGTTAAAACAAAAGTACGGTGAGCTGACCGACAATGATTTGGTCTTTGCAGAAGGCAAAGAAGATGAGATGTTGGGAAGGCTTCAAACCAAGCTTGGAAAAACAAAAGACGAAATCCGAAAGGAAATCGCTGATCTATAAGATAAAGAGTAAGAGCAAGAATTTTTAAACCTAAATAAACTTCAAATTATGAAAACAATTAAAATAGCAATGGCCGTGTTGACATGCAGCGCGCTCATCTTTGGTTGTACACCTTCCAATGACAAGTATACTGAAACTTCAGAGTCTTCTGAATTGGCACTGCAAAATCAAATGGTAGAAGAAAACCAGCAATTGGTTGAGGAGTTGGTAACGCTTCGCGATGATATCGCTACAAAAAGCGAGAAGATTTCCGAGCGAATCGAAACCGTAAACCCCACAACAAAACAAGAGTTGGAGTCAATACAAGAAACACTGAACGAACAATTAAACCTTGTTGAAGCTTCGCTCGACAATGTGAACAGTGCCACTGAGGAAAACTGGGAGGAGGTTAAAATGGAAACTAAAGAGGTGGTTACCCAGGTAGAGACAGAAGGAAAAGACTTAGGTGCAAGAATTGATGCAATACTTGAGCAAACCGCTAAAAAATAAACACAAGTTAGGTAAAATCAGGTAGCAGCATTTCCAGTTAGCGGGGAAGTGTTGCTACCAATTCAAAAGATTTAAACTTAGTTACCACAACAAAGGCGAAAGCAAAGCAAATGGAAAAAAACAATGATGCAACCCTGAAAATGACTACCCTTTCCGAGCAGACAAACGAAGCAACAAAACTCGGCTATACGGATGATTTTGAAGTGAAGGAATATGGTATTGTAAGCCAAAACGGAAAAGTCTTTACTTCAGACCAGGTCAATATTGTAAACTTCTATCGGTTTGAGGGATACAGCGACCCGGAGGACAATTCCATTTTATACCTTATTGAAACCCACGATGGAACCAAAGGTAAAATAATTGATGCCTATGGGGTATCTGCCGATTCAACCATTACAAAATTTATTGGCGAAGTGGAAAACATCAAGAAAATATAGAATATAGAGGGTGTACGACAAAAATCCGTTATTGCTCGCGAAGCGAGCCTTTGCGGCCTAAAAATGTTCACGCAAAGAGTCAAGCTTGGCGAACTTTGCGTGATATGACTTTGCGGTCTTTGCGTGAAAAACGGAAATCTGTCGTGTACCCAATATAGAGGTCTTTATAGAGGTCTTTGATTGTATTGAAGCTGCTTTCCCAGGTTTAGGTTAGGTTAGTTATTATAGGTGAAAGTAGCTTCTTTACAATCAGAAGAATGGGTGCCTACAAATACTTTGAAGTTGCCCGGTTCAACAACATATTCCAATGCGTTGTTATAAAATTTTAAATCTTCTGCTGTCAGTTTAAAATTTACTTCATTGGTTTCACCCGGGTTCAATTCAATTTTTTGGAAAGCCTTAAGTTCTTTTACCGGACGCGTCACCGATCCGACAAGGTCCCGAAGATAAAGTTGAACGATTTCCTTTCCTGCTACCGCTCCGGTATTAGTAACTTTAATGCTAACAGATAATGTATCTTGTTTTGTAATAGTAGAGGTGTTCATGGAAATGTCGCCATACTCAAAAGCAGTATAACTGAGCCCGTAACCAAACGGGTAAACCGGATCATTCGATACATCAAGATAATTTGACCTAAACTTTTGAAACCATTCCCCTTGCGGAAGTGGCCGTCCTGTATTTTTCTGTGCATAGTACATCGGAAGCTGGCCAACATGTTGTGGAAAAGTAGTTGTTAATTTCCCTGAAGGGTTTACATCGCCAAACAAAACATCGGCAATCGCGTCCCCTGCTTCGCTCCCGGCAAACCAAACATTTAATATACTGGGAACATTTTCAGATTCCCATTTCAAAACCAATGGCCTACCGGTAAACAACACCAACACAACCGGCTTGCCCGTCTTGAGAAGTGCAGCCAATAATTCACGTTGTGTATCCGGGATTGAAATATCGGTTCGGCTGGAAGACTCGCCACTCATCTCTGCCGATTCGCCCAATGCCGCAACAATTACATCCGCCCGGTTCGCCAACCGTAAAGCTTCAGCACGAATTGCATCTTCTGTTCGCGGATCCCGGTGAAGCGTTTTCCCAAACATGGTAGCACGCTCTTCCAACAAAGGGTCTTTCGTAAGGTTCGATCCTTTTGCATAAACAATCTTCGCATTGTCGCCAACGGCATTTTTTAATCCTTCCAAAAGCGTTACCGATTCATCATTGCGTGCCGCTACACTCCAGGTACCGGTCATATTTGATTTCGCATCGGCCAGTGGTCCGATTAATGCAATGGTGCCCGATTTCTTCAATGGAAGAATGGATGTTGAATCTTTCCGCAGTGAATTCTTTAAAAGCACAAGGCTCTGCGCTGCGGTCTCGCGTGCCTGCTTTCGGTTTTCTGTTGTAAAGATTTCATTTTTTGCACGTTCTTCATTGCAATACCGGTATGGATCATCAAACAAGCCCAGTTTGAATTTTGCGGTGAGTATCCTTCTACACGCAAGGTTTATCTGATCTTCAGTGATCTTGCCTTCCGTCAGTGACTGCTCAAGCGTATTTAATAATCCTTCGCTTACCATGTCCATATCCAATCCGGCTTTCAATGCCTTTGCTGAAACTGCTTGAAGATCACCAAGACCGTGGTCAATCATTTCGCTAACACCAGTATAATCAGAAACTACAAATCCATCAAAGCGCCATTGATAGCGCAGCACATCCGTAAGCAACCACTTATTGGCAGTTGCTGGTATGCCGTCAATTTCGTTGAAGGATGCCATCACACTTCCTGCCCCTGCATCTACTGCGGCTTTGTAAGGCGGGAAATGTTCATTGTACATTCGGTGTCGGCTCATATCCGTAGTATTGTAATCACGGCCTGCTTCTGCTGCTCCGTATAAAGCAAAATGTTTAACACAGGCCATAATCGTATTGTTGGCTGTTAAGTCATCCCCCTGATATCCGCGTACCATCGCGCGTGCAATTTGAGAACCGAGGTACGTGTCTTCACCACTGCCTTCAGAAATCCTTCCCCACCGTGCATCACGTGCCAAATCAACCATGGGTGAAAAAGTCCAGTTGATGCCATCGGCACTTGCCTCTTGTGCAGCAAGTCGTGCACTCTTTTCAATCAACTCCATATCCCAACTACAACTTAATCCCAACGGGATCGGAAAAACAGTTTCATATCCGTGGATCACATCCATACCAAACAACAACGGGATTCCCAATCTGCTTTTTTCGACCGCGATACGTTGTACTTCTTTTATTTTAGCAACTGATTTAATGTTAAAAATCCCGCCCACCATTCCCTTTTCAATCTTCTTTGCGAAATCAGTATTCTCCGCTTGCCCGGTTGTAAAATCACCTGCGGATGGAAGGTTGAGTTGGCCAATCTTCTCTTGTAAAGTCATTAACACCATCACCGAGTCCACCCGCTGATCAACAGTTTTCCTGCCTGTTTTTTTTTCGGGTTTTTGACAGGAAAAGAATGCGAATATGATAAATGGAAGGACCAGTAATTTTTTCATTGCCTGAGGATTCAAATTTATTGATAGGTAAATTCAAGTTTTGTTAGCGCACTTTTAATTTCAGGTGCGTCCATAAACAATTTCCACAACAGGCCTGTTCGATAATTTTCTATCATCACAGGGATTGGCCCCTGATCAATGGCAAGATAATGTGGGAGCATCCACTGATGTTCAAAACTAAAAGCATCATACGGGCCATACTCCCCTACTAAACTATCACGGTCAGGTGCGTACAAAAATTTTAAGAAGTCCATGCTCTCTTTGGGTGTATAAGGAAAAGAAGAAAGCGCTGCCGTAGGTGAGATCACGCCTGTATCATGTGTTGGGCGGTGCCCGTCATACCCATTGATGGAATAACTGGAGGTAAATCCCCAACAATTCGCACCATAGCCTTCATAACCATTCGGGTTTTCAATGGCATATTGGTAATGGATCAACGCGTGGTTCTGATTGAGCTTCCAATAATCACCATAGCGGTCTTTTAAATTTTTGGGGTTTAATCCTAAGTAAGAATAGTGCGCCCAAAACAATGGGCCTACCGGATCATCGTCATGTTCGTAATGATCCAATACCACATCGTATCCTAAATATTTTTCATCTGAAATAATGCTGTCATTACGAGCCCAACCTTTTCTATAAACATCCGTGCTTACCGGATGTGTTGGTGATGCTGCTGCCAGCACGTATGTAATCAGGCATTCATTATAGCCACCAATCGGGAAATTCATTTCCCATTTATACTTGGGCGACCAATGCCAATACAACACATCCTCGCCTTTGGTATACCAATCCCACTCCACTCCTCTCCACAACCGATCAATGTGTTCGGCCAATTGCTTTTCTTCTACTGATCCGTTTTTAAAATATTCACGAACGGTCAGTAAACCCTGCACCAAAAAAGATGTCTCCACCAAGTCACCACCATCATCCTTCGGACTGAAAGGTTTCGTTTTTCCTGTTTCGCCATACAGCCAATGCGGCCATACACCATGAAAACGATCAGCAGTGTCCAGGTAATTCAAGATGTGTTGAAAACGTTTGAAGCCCTCTTCGCGCGTGATAAACCCGCGCTCAATACCTACTAAAATCGCCATCAAACCAAAACCTGATCCTCCTGTGGTGATCACACTTTTATCATTTGCGGGATAATTCCCATCCATGTGTGTACGCTCCGGTGCCAATCCGGAAACCGGTTCGGCATTGTCCCAAAAATACTGGAAGGTTTGGTATTGTACCAATGTCATCAACGAATCATCTGAAAGCGCACTTATACTGATGGTCGCTTCCTGTTCCTGATGTGGTTGGTTTGATTTGCATGATGCCGCCATCCAAAGTACCAGGGATGACCAGAAAATGTTTTTAACAATATTCTTCATAGTTACATTAATGAAAGTTCAATTCGGCCATTGCATTTTGCACTTCCGGTGCTGACATAAATAAATCCCACAACAAACCCGTTCTATAATTTTCGATCATAATAATGATCGGCCCCTGGTCGATGGCCAGATACGAATTTGCCCGCCATGCCTGCGTAATATTATACGCATCATAAAATCCATAGTCGCCCCAAAGTTTATCGCCAATGGTGTAATAGAAATACTTCAACGCTTTCATCGACTCGTCCGGTGTGTAAGGAAAAGATGAGAGTGCCGCTGTCGGTGTTATTACACCAAGGTCATTGGATGGTGAGTGCGCGCTATAACCATTGTGGTTATCGCTGGAAGTCAACCCCCATGCATCACCACCATAGCCGACAAAATTTTTCGGATTGGCTTTGCAATAAGCATGGTTGATCAACGCAGCATTTACGTTTTGTTCCCAATAGTTCATGTAGTCATCCGAGAAATGCGGATCAAGCCCGAGGTAAGAATAATGCACCCAAAACAGTGGGAACAAACCACCCGCGGGCAGTTGAATACCATAATGCGTTTGATTGGTTACAATGCTTCCATTTTTGGCAAACCCATTTGTGTAAACAATTTTAGGAATGCCATGTGTGGGTGATGCCGCGGCAAGAAAATAGGTAATCTGTTGTTCATAATATCCGGACAAAGCAAAGTTCATATCCCACTCATAATTGGGCGACCAATGCCAGTACAAAACATTTTGTCCGCCCCTTCTGTACCAATCCCATTCCACTCCTTCCCAAAGTGTATTGATCCTGTTGATCAAATTATTTCCAATGGTATCGCTGGGTTCAAGGTATTGCCGAAAGGTTATCAATCCTTGCACAAGAAATGAAGTCTCCACTAAATCCCCTCCGTTGTCCTTTGTACTAAAAGGGATCACTTTTCCGGTGTTGCCGTTTATCCAATGCGACCACACACCATGAAAACGGTCTGCGGTTTCGAGAAAGGAAACAATTTTCGCCATGCGTTCAACGCCTTCACTGCGGGCAATAAAATCGCGTTCGATTCCTACGATGATGCTCATGATCCCAAAACCCGATCCACCACTGGTGACAAGGTCCCCGGAAGTATTTCGTTCACGTGCCATGCCGCTTGCCGGGTGTGCGAAGTCCCAGAAATATTTAAACGTTTGCTGCTGTACTTTGGTGAGCAATTCTTCATCGGGGATAACCGGGAATTTTGGTGTTGGGTCTTCGGTGGTGTAGAAATATTGGCTGAACTGTTCCTCCATTTTTTCACCCCGGCTTCCTTCTACTTCATGCGATACCCAAAAGATAAGCCGGCTAAGGTGTGGTAGTGGATTGGAGGATGTTACTGTAATTGTTTTTTTATCGGCAGATTGTGAATAGCTTTTTGTCCCACTTCCAGTGATATCAATAAACTGGCTTGTGAGATATTCCTCTTTGATAGCAGTAGAAAACGTTATCTCAAAGACCGGGGTACGCGAAACATTACTGATTCGTGAAGCACCCGATTTTTCTTCAGCATCAATTTTAAAGGAGGTAATCGAGAGTGGGGCAATTACTACCGGTTCATCATCGGTACAAGACTGAAAAATGAAAGAAAAGCAAAAAAGGAAAAAATAAATCTTGTACATCTATACTTGTAAATAAGAGGGTTCCTATTGCTAGAAACCCCCTAAACCAAACTTAAAACCAAATTATTATTTTATCTACCGGCAGAACCCAAATTGTATAAAGCCATTATCTCAACTTGTGAAAGTGTAGTATTGAAAACACGTACATCATCTATGGATGCAGTGGCCCAAGGATTCCAACCCTGCTGTTCAGGTGCGTTTTCAAATCCAATATCACTAGAGGCCAAACTTCCAAAGACAGCTTGCACTGGGACGGCCATAGTCAGTGCTCCTGTAGCACTCCGTTGTGTATATCCTCCAACATCTACACCATCTGCAAATAAGTAATACTTATTCTCTGTAGAATTCCACACCATTACATAATGTGCCCATCTATTCGCTCCCTTAAAAAAGGATCCAACTGGATTTTCGGGATCATTATTATTAATAGTTGCCAGGTTGTCTTGAAGAATATTTCCTCCGCCAACCGGATTACTGTTCAATGAATTTTTCAACGACAGTGTATCAGATGCAGGAACGTACCAAGATGTTTCAGCATTGGCAGATATATTGGGCCAAATATCTGTAACACCTGTCGGTACAAGTCCAAAAAATGATGTGAATCCCTCGTTCGCTGTTCCTTTATTGTTCGAAACTTTCACCCATAAACTCACTGTGAAGTTACTCAGTGCATTTGCTGAATTTATATTGGCAATGGTTGGGTAAACCAAAACACCTTCTGTCAATTTCAATGCTTGTCCAATCTGGCCTGCTTCAAAACCTACAGTACCAAAAGTACCCGCAGCACCCGCCAATGGTCCTGTTCCTGAAATATCCTCCTCGTTGGTGCCATCAAATGTCCAGTGCGCAACTAAATTGTCGGACGCTACTTCGTTTGAGTTGTTGTAGCCATCGATCGGTGGCAAACCTCCATTATCATCATCTGAACATGATGCCACAAAAAGCAAGGCACATAGCCCTATCGCTCCTGCTAAATAACTAATCGTCTTTTTCATTTTCTGTTTTATTTAAGGTTACTATATTGATTACTGTTTACATTTTTAAAACGGTCATTCACAAAGGATCAATACAAAGGGTTTTGCCTAAGTTTGTCGCCACTCAAAAGGATTTGTGAATTTGGGATCGGGAGCAATTCATGCTTTCCTTCCACAAAATTTGTCTTCCCTGCCGCATGCATTACTTCGACCGCACGTCCTTGTCGCACGATGTCCCAAAAGCGGTCGTGTTCCATCGCCAGTTCAACACGCCTCTCCTGCCATACATCATCGATGGTGGCACCACTAATGGGCAACAAGCCTGCACGATCGCGTAGTGGATTGATTCGTGCATCCGCATTCCCTAATCCGGTATGGATGGCCGCTTCTGCATTCATCAACAAAACATCGGCAAAGCGAAGGATGCGAATATTCTTCGGACGGTCTTTACTGGCAGGATATACATAATCCTCTTGGTTATTTTCATTGCGGTTTTCCCACAGTGTACTCGTGTAGGCTTTGTAGTTGTAATATAGGTTTTGAACGAAGTTCTTACTCGGAAGCGGAAATCCATCCCACAAGATCGTACCTACATTGGTTCCCGAATCGTCTACGAAAATAATGGTCCCTTCTTTTCGAAGATCATTGGGTTCATACGCATTTATTAAATCCTCAGAAGGGGTATTAAACCCCCATCCCAAATCATTCCATCCACCGGATCCGCCAACACGGGGCCCTTGACTGAGCGTATAATTTTGAATTCCCAGGTTTGCGTTGTTAAAAGATCCTGTCTGGATTTCAAAAACGGATTCATTGCTGTTGTCAAACCCTTGTCTCCATAGTGTAGCATAATCTTCCACCAATCCATACTGCCCGGAATTAATAACTTCTTCGGTCAACGTAAAAACTTCATCCCATTCACCACGGTACATGTACACTTTTGCAAGCATTGATTGTGCTGCCCCCTTATTGGCATGGCCCGTACCAATTTGTGACCGTAAAGGAAGATTGTCAACAGCGTAGGATAAATCCCGGATGATGCTGTCATACACAACGTCAACGGTGGCACGTGTTTGAAAAGCAGGATCACTATTGGCATCATCTGCATCATCCGGAACACGCATTACCAATGGAACACCACCATACATGCGCACTAAATTGAAATACAGATAGCCCCGCAGAAAACGGACTTCACCTTGCAGTTGATTGCGAAGACCAGGATCAATAGCCGCTGTCGCCAGGGCTTTCAATGCCTGATTGGCGGCACCAATACTATTGTAATGTCCACTCCAAAGACTTTCGCAAAATCTATTCGTAGACGTTAGCGTGAAGTCGTCAATATCCCCTACAGGAACAGCCTGGTCACTGGGCGTACTTCCTTTGTCTGCATCATCAGAAATAATATTGGTAACAGAAATAAATGCAAAACCGTGCACATCACCATTTCCCCAGGAGTCTCCCTGAAGTAAACTGTTGTACACACCCGTCACTAACTTTTGTGCCAATGCCGGATCGGATTCAGTTGTAACACCGCCTTGCACGGGAACATCCAGAAAACTATCGCTACAGGATAGAACAGCAACCGTAGTCAACAAACTAAAAATAAAATAATAAAGTGCTTTAATTTTTCCCATCGTCTTGTTCTTTAAAATCCAACATTAATACCCACTGCAATTGTCCTGGTGGTAGGATATGCACTTAATTCAATTCCTGAACTAATCGGATCGCCCGGCAACTCAGCAGTAAAACCACTGTACTCCATATAGGTGAATGGATTTTGTGTGGTTGCAAACGCGCGCAAACTTGCAATCCGGGCCTTTTGTAGTTTATCGGCCGGGAAAGTATACCCGATCGTTATATTGTTGATCCTCACAAAAAAACCTGATTCCACATAATAGGTTGAAGCCAATTGATTGCCCACATTTGCACCGGGTTCTGATTGACTATGGTTACCCGATGTCCATCGATCGTAGACAACACTCTTTTCCACATTATCCTTTCCTTCAACACGTACCGCTTTTTTTCCATTGTATACTTCATTGCCAACATTTCCGTAAATCGCCAGATTGAAATCCCAGTTTTTAAAATTCAATCCACCATTGATACCGAAATAAGCAACGGGTTGATAGGAGCCTGCAAATACCCGGTCCAAATCATCAATCCTACCATCATCATTTTTGTCGCGGTATTTAAAATCACCGGGTTTGGCTGTTGGTTGAATAACCGTTCCCTCTGAAGATTGATACGCGTTTACTTCCGCTCCGGAATTAAACACACCGATTACATCCAACACATAAAAACTTCCGACCGGTTGGCCATTGCTGGTATAGGTTGTAAAGCCCTGCGCGGCACCAATACTTCCGCCCGGAATGGCCTGGCCACCATTTAGCGCAACAACTTTATTCTGATTAAAGGTAACATTGCCACCAATGTTGTAGGATAGATTTTCATTGATCTCATCATTCCAGTTTAGCAGTATCTCAACGCCTTTGTTCTGAATGGAAGCAACATTTGTAATAATAACACCATCCGCATCGCCAACAGCGCGTGGTATCGGTACATTGATCAACGCATTGTCCACCTTCTTGTCGTAGTAATTTACTTCACCGGTAAGTTTCGATTGGATCAATGCAAACTCAACCGCCACATCATATTCTTGTGTTGTTTCCCAATTGATGTTGGGATCAATGATTTGATTGATCTGGGCTCCGTTGGTTGCATCGCTGACACTGCCATTAAATGGATATGGTCGGTTGAGTGTTACGGTTTGTGTAAAGGCGTTAGTTGGTATTTGATCATTGCCGACTTTACCATAGGAAGCGCGAAGCTTTAACAAGTCAAACAGGTTTTGATTTTGTAAGAATCCTTCCCTGCTTAAAATCCAGGCCACCCCGATCGAAGGATATACTTGCCAGCGATTTTGTTTCGGCAGCCGGGAGCTTCCATCCGTACGAAGTGTAGCGGTGATTAAATATTTTTCATCAAAGGCATAATTGAGACGGGCCAGGTAGGAGTTTCGCGCCCACTCATCACCGCCACCATTATTTTGGGAACTGTTCGCATCACCAACCCCAATGTACCAAAGATTAGGATCTGCAGGCACATCCCTTCGATTTGCAGAAAACCAATGGAGCTTAAATTTCTCGGCTGTTGTTCCGCCCAAAAAAGTAAAACTATGTTTATCAAAATCCTTTGTGATGGTAAAGGTATTGTCCCATACCCAGCGAAACGATTGGGTCTGCGAAACAGCCAAACTACTTTGCGGAAGGAATTGATTTCCCCCGGCTTCAATAAAAGTTGTTTCATCATTATTGAATTGATAAAAATATCCCCGGTTCAACGAGTTTCGCCAATCGCTTCCAAAAGCAGTGCGAAGCGTCAGCCAGGGCAAGGGTTTGTAATCGAGATTACCCGATCCTTGAAATCGGTTTTCATCAACTTTAATGCTATTGTTTTTGATTCCAAGAAGTGGGTTCCCAACATTTTGGTATGCGGAGGTATTTCCATATAACCCATCGACAATATCCGGTATGATCGGTGCAGCGCGGTAGGCATCGTTGTATACGGATCCGATATTTCCAAACGCATCAATGTTAATGTTGCCAAAACCATTTTCATTGATACTGTTTCCATAAGAAGATTGTATACCAAACGTAAGCTTATCAAACAATTTATATTCGCTATTGAAGCGAAGGGTCAACCGCCTAAAGTCATTGTCAATAACGATCCCCTGATCATCGAGATAGCCCGCGTTAAACAAGTAGGTAGCTTGTTCCGATCCGCCCGAAACTGAAATGTTGTGAACTTGCTGCCATGCATTCCGAAGAATAACATCATACCAATCGGTGTTGTACTCCGAGGCCGGGGGAATGGCACCGGTTGCTGCCTGCACATAATTATTATATTCTTCTGTATTCGCCATCTCAACCAAATTGGAAGCCTGGCGAATGCCAATGTTGTTGTTATAATTGATCTTTATTTTTCCTTCCTTCCCTTTCTTTGTGGTTATTATGACCACGCCATTTGCTCCCCTTGATCCGTAGATTGCAGATGCTGAAGCGTCTTTTAAAATATTCATATCCACGATATCCGCGGTGTTGATATTGGAGATATCATCGGTAAGTACACCATCAACAACATAAAGCGCTGTGGTTCCCCCTAGCGCTGTGCTAACTCCTCTAATTCGGATTTGAGGGGATGTGCCGGGCTGGCCGCTACTGATAATCTGAACCCCGGCAACTTTTCCCTGCATGGCCTGGGTTGCTGTAAGAACGGGTTGTTGCAAAAGTTCTGCCCCCTTCACATTTGCGGTTGCTCCGGTAATGTCACTTTTCCTTTGAACACCATACCCCACCACAATTACCTCTTCCAATGCAGTGGCATCCGGAATTAGTTCAACATTAATAATATCGCGACCACCCACTTCTACTGCCTGGTTCGCGTAGCCAATAAAGGTAAATACGAGTACCTTTTCCGTGTCTGTGAGTGTAATACTATAATCCCCATTCAAATCCGTTGAAGTACCCCTGGCGGTGCCTTGTACCACCACATTTACCCCGGGGAGTGGGGACTGGTCGCTTCCATCGGTTACTTTTCCACGCACAACCTGTGTTTGCTGCGAAAAAGCCATAGTAGAACCAAGTATGAATACGCTCAAACTATTGTAAAAGAGGATCTTAACCATATTTCTTGCGTGTAGTAGTATTAAATTCAGTTATCTGTTTTGCTATTATAAAGTTTAACAAAAGCAAATTCACACGAGATTAAAATCGTGAAAAAGTGCCATTTTATGGCTCAGAAACAGGCTGGGAAGGAATCCTCTTTTACAAGGAAAAAAACATTGATTACAGTTATTAATTAACTGTTAGGGATGAATATGGTCATTTTTTTTGACCGAAAAAAACATAAACCGAAATCGATTACGAAAAAGTCTATGAAGGGGCTCTATTGGCGTTGACCCGCTTCTTCTTTTTTACAGGTGAGACGAGGATCACATTTTCCCATTGGTCTGCTGAAATGCGCCTGCCATTATTGCTTAGTAAAGCCACGCTTTCCTCCACTTTTTTCATAAACCCCCATACGGTGTTGAGGCCTACATTGAGGTTTCCAGCGATGGTTTCCAACGTTCTTCCATTTTTGCCCTTCACGGCCAAGTAAGAAATGTAGAATGCTTTCTCTATCGGAAATTTTAATCCCCGGAATAACGTGAAGGCAGTAATGGATTCATTATACCCACAACGGGTACACCTCCGGGCAAATTTCTGTGCGCCTTTGAAGTACTTGTCATTATCACACTTTTTACAACGGAATCCATTGTCCCATTTAAGATGCTCCAAAAAACGGTAGCATGCCAGGGCATCCGGATAGAGGGTAATGAACTGCTCGTACTCAACCGTCTTGTCGTGCAACCGCTCATTGATGACTTCTTTCAAATTGTTCTTTAACTTCCAATTGTCAAGATCGAGTACGGAATTTATTTGGTTGATCTCATGGGTTTGCTTTACAAGCTTGAGGTTGCTCTCTTCAAGTTCTGTATTTTTCTTGTCGAGGGTGATGGTACGCTCCTTCACTTTGGCTTCCAATTCCCTGTTGACTTTATCCTTCAACTCCATGTTGAGTTCATGCTGCTTGATAATCCGCTTCAACGCCCGGTCACGATTGTCTTTCAAAATCGTAATCCGGTCGCCAAGTGCCAGTGTCAGAAAGAGCATCTCGATAACAAAACTGAAATGCAGTGTATAATGCGATACGGTGGTGAGTTGTATCAGGTTGAAAAACACCATTGTTCGAAAAAGGAAACCGAACAATAAAAGTCCATACGCGATCACAAAATAGCGGGCCGGCCGGTAGCTTCGAAGCCACACCCTTAATCCGGTAAAAAATATTAGTGAAAGCGGTAGCAGCTCAATTGACCGGAAAGCGAAAAACTCAGGATAGAAAAAGAACTCGAACAAAAACACAACCGTTCTAAGGACGATCATGGCCAGAAGGGCTTTATCCAGCATCGGTACTTTTGCGCGTGTACTTAAAAAGCGCCTTGTAAAAACCAACGCCCATAAGATCAACGAGTAGAGAAAAATCCCGCTTGCATAATCATTCCATTCGGGATGGTCCGGCCACAAGTATTGAAAGCCAATACCATCAATGCTCATGGCATACAGCGCAACACTTATGATATAAAAGATGTAATAGATATACTTGATCTCCCGGATCGCCAAAAACATCATGAAATTATACAACACGATCACGAATATCATTCCATAGAAAGTACCGTATAGAAAATATTCATTCAGTGAATAGTAGACAAACCGATTTACCGAACGCAATGCAAAGCGTATGTCGGCAAACTCGTGCGATTGAATCCGGAAGTAGAAAACTTGCAGCGAATCATTCTTGAAGTCAAGCGGGATTTCAAAATTCTTGTGCAGGAATTTTCGCTGGGTAAAGTTCAGGTGGTCGCCCATGGAATGGCGAATGTAAGTACCCGCAGCAGTAGGCTCGAAAACATCCAACTTATCTATGGTTTGGTCATAGAATTCAAGCAACCATTTTTTATCCGAATCACTTCGGGGCTTTATTGAAAACCGCAACCAGTATGAGGCGTCTGAAAGGTAGTCCTTGTTCTGGTAGGAATTTTTAATGGAGAATTTTTCAGTATATCCGGGAGAAGAAATTTCCTGGAAAGGCCGGCTATTGGTGGTGTCTACCAAAAACTCAATATCCTTAAGGAAAAAAACTTGTTCTTCAATTGCATCATCAATAACCACCGTCTGGCCAAAAACCTGAACCGCTGCTATTAAAAAAAGTATGGGTAAAAAATATCGCATAGCGTTGTGCATCAACTTCACAGAAAATTACCACGTTAATTTCAGGATGAGGTTTGCCTTAAACAGGGTTACTTTCCCCCTTAATGCGTGAGATAAGCTCGTCCACCATTTGCGGGAGTACATTGAGCTTGATCGCGATCTTCTTGATAAGTTCAACCTCTCTTGTGCTGATCTCATGATCAACGGTCATCACCATTAATAAATCCTCGATTTGCAGTACGCTTTCTTCGTGCGTTTTAGGCACCACGAACTTCACCGAATCGGGATTGTCTTTTATTTCCTTGATCTGATGTTCGTTGATGTTAAATTTTTCGGCTAAGTAAACCATCATGTTCCATTCTTCAGTAGCCAGGTGACCATCGGCCAATGCAACTTCAATCAGGTTTTTAACGTGGCTGCGTCTTGCCCCTTCCTTATCCGATTTGAAAATATTTGAGAATATATCCATTCGTGAATTTTTTCAGAAAGCTACTACTTATTTTCTTTTCGTCCTTGTGAACTTTGTTTAAAATGACATTCACAAATCTGATCATCCATAAACATAAATCAATTTTAATATGTCAGCCTGAGCTTGTCGAAGGCTGTTTCGGAGTCTTTCGTCACTCAGAGCGACAGCGAAGAGTCTTTTGAGAATTGGTTCTTTATTATGATTAAATGCTCTCGAAAGATTCTTCGGTCCCCGATTCTCGGGGCAGGCGTTTCCTCCCTATGAATGACGGAGACCGCTCGTCACTCAGATCCGCCACGGCTTCAATCAACTGGTTGAAGTGTCCCAAATTAAATGCACTACTCATATTTCAATGAATCAACAGGGTTGGCATTGGCTGCACGGATCGTATTGTAACTCACCGTGAGCAAGGCTATCAGAAGTGCCAAACAGCCCGCAATCACAAAAGGAGCAACACCAATATCAATCCTGTATACATAGCCGGACAGCCAGTTTGTTGAATAATACCAACCCAAGGGCGTGGCGATGATAAAAGCGATCAGTACTAATTTTATAAACCCTGTTGAAAACAATTTCAATAAACTAAACCCACTTGCCCCCAATACTTTTCGTATCCCTGTTTCTTTGGTGCGCTGTTCCGTAATAAAAGCAGACAAACCAAATAGTCCAAGACAGGAAATAAAAATCCCTGCAAAGGAAAATAAGTTCGCCAGCGTTTTAATGGTCACCACATCACGGTAGCTGGTGTTGAACTGATCTTCAACAAATGCATAATCAAACGTATAGGCCGGTTCATATTTTTGATACACACGTTGAATTTGGTTGAGCAAATCAGGCGTGTCATTTGTTTCAATTCCGATATAGGCCATAAATACCTCATCAGGATTGTACATCAAAACAACAGGCTCGATGGCATGCATCAACGACCGGTGGTGGAAGTCCCGGGCCACACCAACAACCTTTCCATCGAATCCCCACACGCGCAACGGCATCCCGACAGGGTTTTCTGCCTGCATTGCTTTTGCCGCAGCTTCATTGATGATAAAGTATTTCCCTCCTTCAGAAGAATACTTTTCGGGGAAATCCGTACCTGCCACGAACTGAATATCAAAAATTTCAACAAGCCCTTCCCCAACCTGCATCACATTAAAATAAATCTCTTCATCGTCCGGCATTCCTGCCCACGAAACACCCAGGTTTCCATTTTCTATACGCAATGGGTTGTGCTCTGAAAACCCAACCGACCGGACTCCCGGGATGTTCAGCAATTCATCCCGGTAGGCATCCTTACTTTTCGTAATACCATGTAAAGCATGCTGAACAATGTTTTCCTTTTTTATGCCCAGGTTTTTATTTTGAATAAATTCAATCTGATTCGAAACCACGATTGTAAAAACGATAAAGATGATTGACAATGTAAACTGGACAACCACCAACCCATTGCGAATGCCCGATAACCCGCCCTTTGAAGCACCGGGGCTCCTGAAGATTTTAACAGGTGCAAAAGCAGATAGATGAAAGGCCGGATAACAGCCCGCAAAAATACCTGTTCCTATTGCTACGGAAATAATGGCCCCGATAAAAACGGGTGAAGTAAACGGAATCGCAATTTGTTTTTGTGTGATCAAATTGAAAGCGGGCAATAACAAATGCGCTGCGGCTATTGCGAATATCATTGCGATCACCACAATCACAAACGACTCGGCAATAAACTGAAACAAAAGTTGAAAACGTGGTGCGCCAATAATTTTCCGAACGCCAACTTCCTTGGCACGTGTGCCAGCCCTGGCAGTAGAGAGGTTCATGAAATTGATGCATGCTATTAACAAGACAATAAAAGCAATAACAGAAAGCAATTTCACATATTGAATTTTTCCGGTAGGTATTCTTCCGTTGGAGAAATCGCTGTGCAGATAGTATTCCGTAAACGGAAAAACAAAAAGTGCATCTTCTGTTTCCAGGTTTGTGTAATCGTGGATAAAAGTTTGCAGTTTGTGATTGAGTTGGATAGGGTCGGCTATCGGGGCCAATGAAACATACGCCTCCACATTGAAATTTGTAAAAGCGTGGACGTTGGTTTTTCCATTCCACCAGGGCCGGTGTTTTGCTTCGAACTGGTCATACGCTATTACAAAATCAAATTGCAATGACGACTGTGTTGGGATTTCTTTCAAAACACCCGTCACCACATAATTTAATTTTTCCTTGTCAACAATGCTTATACTTTTTCCCAATGCGCTTTCACCCGGAAAATATTTTTCGGCCAACCGCTCACTGATAACAACAGATTCTGCACCGGAAAGAATATTTTCAAGGTTGCCTTCTTTTAATGGAAAACTGAAAATGTGCAAGAGCGATGAGTCTGCATAAATCCCGGATTCCGAAAATTTAGTTTCCCCCGATTCAAAAACAGCCTGGCCTCGAAAAACCCGTGTAATTTCCTGTATCTCAGGAAACGTCTCCAACATCGGTTGCGCCAATGCTGACGGCACATTTTCCCGTATTTTGCTTTCACCATTGTTGGGTACATCACCAAGTACGCGATAAATATTTTCCCCATGGGCGTGGAATTTATCAACGCTTACTTCATCCCGCACCCACAGCGCTATGAGCAGTGAACACGTAAGTCCAAATGCAAGTCCAGCGATATTGATTACTGAAAACAACTTGCTTTTCCGCAGGTTTCTGAACGCCATTTTAAAAACGTATTCAATCATATACATAGTTGTGCTGATGGTTTGGTTTCGAAATAATTTGATGGAAGAAAAACCGAAGAGCAAGTGAAACGTGTCAACCCAATACATCAGGTTTGCATATACCCTGCCTTTGGTTGTTATCCTATCCGAATAGATTTCCTGAAGGTCGCCAAAAAATTCTTCGAGATACCCATCGTCAATGAATTTTGAAGCGAGCCACCGGGCAAGCGATGGTGGTTTATGGTCGGGTGTATTCATGATCTTTTTTATACACTAAACCTTAGTTGCGGAATCAGTTTCCACATTTCCTGACGCACTTCTTGTGAAGCCCGAAGCTGCCGCATGCCGATGTCCGTAATTTTGAAAAGGCGCTTTCTGCGGTCACCACGTTTTTCGGTGTTACCGCCCAGTGTGGATTTGAGCAATCCTTTATCCTGAAGCCGGTATAATGTGATGTGGATAGCACCCAATAAAATTGACCTTCCCGAATGCTTTTCCACCTCTTCTTTTATGGAAATACCATATCCTTCCCCATTTAAAATGCAAACCGCCAGGAGTACCAACTCCTCAAATTCACCGAGACCTTTATTCTTCATTCCGCATACAATGTATATTATACAAAATTATAACTAATAGCTTTCCGCACAAACGCACCACGCTAACATTTTGTTGCAAACCCGGTTAAAATGATCGAATATTTATAATCTTGTCACACTATATATTGATAAATCACGATCTTGCGGCCTTACTTGCAAAGCGGGTCATCCGCAAAGAAAGAACAGCTATGAACCAACATCAGGACGAAATTCTCGATCAACTAAAAAATAAATTCGATGCCATTGGTCAGGATGTGAATGTCCATTTACAAGGATTGCTCCATGCAAAACCGATCACCTACTGGGACTACATTCAAACCGATGCATTGCTTGCGTTACAAAAACAACGTACCACCCAGCCCGATGAAATGGTTTTCATCATGTACCATCAGGTGAATGAGTTGTTGTTCAAAATGATTTTGTGGGAGATTGACCAGGTGGCCGACAAGGAAGAAATACAAACTGCCTATTTCGCCATGAAGCTCGACCGCATCAGCCGCTATTTCGATATGCTTACTTCTTCCTTTCAAATTATGGGCGAAGGAATGGAAGTTGAACAGTACATGAAATTCCGCAACACCCTTACCCCTGCCAGTGGTTTTCAAAGTGCGCAATACCGGTTGATTGAATTTGCTTCCACTGAATTGATCAACCTGATTGATGCCCGGTTTAGGGAAACGATTGACCGCAACACACCTTTTACCCACGCGTACGATCATCTGTATTGGCAAGCAGCTGGCAAGGACCACAAGACCGGAAAGAAATCCACGCTGATTAAATTGTTTGAAGAGCGGTATGTTGATGATTTCATTGTGTTTATGCAGAAGTACAACACCACCAACCTCTGGACAAAATACCAGGCCCTTCCCGAAAAAGACAGGAAGGATTTAAAATTACAAAATGCCATGCGGCATTATGACCATACGGTTAATGTTCGTTGGGTGATGGCACATTTAAACACGGCTTCAAAATATCTGGAAAGCGGACAAAAGAAAGCCGAAGCGACTGGAGGCAGTGATTGGAAAAAATACATGCACCCCAAATATCAGAAACGGATTTTCTTCCCCGGCCTGTGGACGAAAGAAGAATTAGCGAATTGGGGGGTTGATAATTTGGAGGGGTATGGAAAGTTAACAGCGCCTTTGTAATTAGTGGCACATATCCGCAAGTATTGGGTATTAACTTTATACGGTTGTTGTGTGTAATGCCGCTGGACGGAAATCATAACTAGAAAAAATGGACAGAATTTTGTAAATTTGGAGGTGAAAAAGAGTCAAATAATTTACCTCGACTTCTTTGTCGACAAGCTTACAAATTCAATTGAAAACATTAAGACTGGCGACAGTTTCAGAACCAGTGTTTCGCTAGTAACAAAGGACGAGTTGAAAGACGTATCCAAGAAAAGCGGCTGGGCATTTGACTGGAAATCAGAGTTTAAAGCGCCTGAGAAAGAGGTTTACAAACTGACAATTGCCGAGAGTTCTAATTCTGTAATTCAGGACTCGTTAGCATCTCATTTCGAGACGACCATATTTACATGCACTTGATTGAAAGTGCCCCTTTTAATAAAGGAAAGAATAAAGCTTACCTAGGAGTGCCTGGAAATCTCGTAGCTTTTGCCTGCAAGGTTTCATTTCAACGAGGCGGAGGTGGATATTTATCATTCAATTCAAAGACACAATTAATTGAACATTACGTTAAATCATTAGGTGCTGTGCGCTTTGGCGGGACTTTAATGTTTGTTACTCCAGAAACATCTTTAAAACTTATTAACAAATACTTCAACGACTAAATTATGGGACTTATAAAAGAACCTTTAAACGTGGACTTTGTAGTTGACCCAAGGCCACTGGCTGATAAAGAACGGAAAATGATAAGCGACTTTATCAAGGCTGACAAAATGAAAAAAGCTAAGCTGATTGACCGCCTCAAAAAGGTAAAAAGAGCCGTTCACGAACAAAAGTGAGTTGATGCGGCACTACACACAACAAAATGTAATAGCTGCTAAGGTTTGAAAGTGTGATGGTGTTTGGATCATTTTAATAATGATCACCGTTTGTGCAACTACGTTTGGCCACTACTACATTTACATAAACGTTAGTCAGAACCAAAAGACAAACATCACAACACCCGTTTGGAGGATGAAACCGTTTGGCTAACCATAGACCAAATGGCTGAACTATTTCAAAAATCACGGTCCACCATAAATGAGCATATTCTACACATTTACGAAGAACAAGAACTTGATAATTAAACATCTATGATAAAAATCGGAAATTTCGATTTTTCTACCTAACCCACGAATTACTTACTCTACACAAAAGAAAAATGGCAGGTAACAATACCGACAATAAGCAAATCAGAAGCTTACAAACCCATTCCTTTCACTCCCCAAACAACCCCCCATCAATCCCCGGTATTATTTTCAACGCGTTTTCATAATACACTTTCTTCAAAACAGAATCCGGTAAATCCAATCCATACATCTTCCAATTGCCGTGGTACTTGCGGTAGTAATCAAAATATTCATCATCGGTTTCGAGTACACGAAAGTAGGTATAGTATTCTTCCATTTTGTACGTGTCCTTTCCCATCAATACACGATCCTGATACGTGATCATAAATTTCCTTGCGGTGCGCGGTTGCCGACCGAGCTCGGCCAGCACGGCCCCTAATTCCGTGTAAACATTCGGCATTTCATCCAACAGTTTGCCTAACCGCTCCAAATCATTTCCAAACCAACCGAGGTGCGCGTTGATGAATTTTGTATCCGGATGTTTTCGAAACACGTTGTGTTGCTCCGCCATCACTTCCTCAAAAGAAGGATACTTTTCAGGATTGCGGTACCGGCTTGGGTGTTTTTTCAATTCCAGCCAACGCTCATTGTACTTGTCTTTCGGTTTCCAAAAAGAATTCGGCTCCCCGGAATGGATCAATACCGGAATCCCCAGTTCCCCGCACTTCGCCCAAATCGGATCCAACCGCGGATCATCCACTGCAATCCGGTTTCCATCGCTGTCTTTATCGGTAAGGCCTAATCCTTTATAAACTTTCAATCCCACCACACCTTGCTTCACTGCTTCCTCCATCATGGCAAGTGTTTCGTTTGGCCAGCCTTCATCATCCAGTTTTTCGAAATTGATGTTAAGGAAAAGCACAAAACGGTTCGGGAAATTTTTTGTCACATTGTCCTGCGACCATTCCAGATACTTCCCACGAAAACCACTCAGGTTCACCATCACCGCCATGTTGAGTGAATCCATTTCAACAACAAGTTTTTCTAAATTTTGTATGGGCATGGTCCATTGGTGATTATGGACATCAATAAAAGGAAACTTTGCCCGGGTGAGTTTATGCTCCGGGGTTTTTAACGTAGAAATTGGTGAATATTCTTCAACATCCATCACATTCATACGGTATTGAATCTTGCCGATGACCCAATAAACTCCTCCCAGAAAAATTAAAATAGAAATGGGCAACAATACCCATTTCTTTTTTGAGAATGCCATAAACTATTGAGCAGCAATCGGTACAGCAAACCGGGTTTGATCCCAGGTAAAAACAATATCAACACCCGTGTCGGTGGTGTTGAAGGTGATAACAAAAGTCTCCACTTCTGAATCAGGTTTTGTTACGGGTGCATCCACTGAAGCGACATCCAACTCGGAGTTTGGTTCTGCTGCAGCAAAGAAAGTTCCTGCATCATCGTTTAATACTACTTTGAAAAACTCAGCCCCCGGCACGGCATACATCCTGTAGGTGCCTGCTTTTATCGGTTTCCCTCCAAAGGTGACATCTTTATTAAATGTTATATCTGTAGATGCGTTTGCACCTAATCTCCAATACTTGCCGTACGGTTGAAGTGCTTCATCTTTCTCTTCACCAAATATCAATCTCCCTTTCTTGGAAGGCTGGCTATAGGCAACCGCGATTTCCAATCCTCCTTCGTTATAGGAAGCAGTTGTTGGCGGGCTTACAGGGGTTGCTATAAATAGACCATATATGACCCACAGTACAAATAGTACAAACACAACTCCTATTCCTATCAAAATTTTCTTTACCATAATCTCTTGGTTTAATTGATTTACGAATATACAAACTATTCTTCCTCCCTAATTTGATATCTTGTCAAAATAGTAGGATCATAAAAGGTCTTTACACCCGCCATTCACTAGTTTTACACTTTAACAGCGATCAATGAAAAACTTTGGCATTGCCATACACGGTGGAGCGGGAACGATCCTGAAAGAATCGATGACCCCTGAAAAAGAAGTTGCCTACAAGCATGCTTTACAAACTGCTTTGGATGCAGGCTATGATCTTCTAGCAAAAGGTGCTTCGGCACTTGACGCTGTCGAGAAATCTGTAAGCACATTAGAAGATAGCCCGCTTTTCAATGCCGGAAAAGGATCGGTATTTACGGCATCCGGTACACATGAAATGGATGCTTCCATCATGGACGGAGAAACACTCAATGCAGGAGCTGTTTCGATCGTCACGGGAATTAAAAACCCCATCCAGCTTGCGCGGTTGGTGATGGAAAAATCAGGGCATGTTTTTTTAGCGGGAAAAGGTGCTGAAGATTTTGCGCGAGAACAAAACTGTGAATTCAAAGACGATGCCTATTTCTATAATGAACTTCGGCATCAACAATGGTTGGAAATAAAAGATTCCGGTTCCTTTCAACTGGACCACGCCAAATCAAAAGACCATAAGTTTGGGACAGTCGGGGCGGTTGCCCTTGATGCACATGGAAATCTTGCAGCGGCAACTTCTACCGGAGGGATGACCAACAAAAAATTCGGCCGCGTGGGTGATACACCCATGATTGGCGCGGGCAATTATGCCAACAATAAAACATGTGCGGTATCATGTACAGGTAGCGGTGAGTATTTTATCAGGGCAGTAGTAGCATACGATGTTTCATGCTTAATGGAATACAAAGGGCTTAGTCTACACGAAGCGTGCAAAGAAGTTGTTCAGGACAAACTCCAAAAAATTGGTGGGGATGGTGGGCTTATCGCCATTGACGGAAGCGGTACCATTGTATTGGAATTCAATACAGAAGGCATGTACCGCGGCCAACGCAATGCGAATGGTTTGAATGAGGTATCGATTTATAAATAGAAGTATCTCATACCAGACAGTCATTCAGCGGTTTCCGTCATTCAGAGGGAGGGACAGCCTTTCGTAAGGGACCCTCGCTTCACAAACCCAAAAGCTATATAGTTGGGAAATCCGACCGATGAATCTTTCGAGAGCAATTTAATCATAATAAAGAACCAATTCTCAAAAGACTCTTCGCTGCCGCTCTGAGTGACGAGCAAGCTGCGTCATTTCATAGGGAGGAAACGCCTGCCCCGAGAATCGGGGACTGAAGAATCTGTTTTCTCTGCCTCGTGAGATTCTTCGCTTACGCTCTGAATGACGAGCGGTCTCCGTCATTCAGAGGGAGCCTGCCTGCCGTACCGTTCGGGCAGGCAGGGTTAAGCCCTTCGTAGGGATTCTCACTTCACAAACCCAAAGCCTACAATTGATAAATCCGACCGAAGAATCTTTCGAGAGCATTTAATCATAATAAAGAACCAATTCTCAAAAGACTCTTCGCTGCCACTCTGAGTTACGAACAAGCTCCGTCATTTCATAGGGAGGAAAACGCCTGCCCCGAGAATCGGGGACTGAAGAATCTAAACAGGATGTCCTACAAACTGAGCAATAATTCTCTAAAGACTCCGAAACAGCCTTCGATCCTGATAACTAAAATTGATTTTCAAGATGCCTTCAACCAAACGCTTCCTGGATCGGAAGGATTTTAATGGTGCGGTTATCCAGCGTAAACCGATCGCCATTTGCGAGAATGTGCGTTACCAAATTGGACATCGACATGGGTGTACCTTTTCTCAGTTGACTGTGTGCATTGTGTGTTAGTTTGCTTGCATCCATCACCACCACCATACCGGAACCAATCACTTTAAATTCATTACAGTTCTTGATCACCAACCCGGTATCTTCTGCCAACCCGATCCCAAGAAATGTAGGATGGATGGCAACGGCTTCCGCCAACCGACCAAACCTGCCCCTGCGGATAAAGTGCGTATCAATAATTACTTCCGGAAGCAAACCCAATCCTTTCCCCATCAGCACCGCCCCTTTTAGCAACGCTTCACTACTGCTTCCACCGGCTATCATTTCATGCGCCATCATCATTGCACCCGCACTGGTTCCGGCAATCACAAAATGTTCATCCTTAAATTTTTGATCAAGGAGTTTATGCAATTTGGTACCGCCAATGATGTTGGAGATCCGTGACTGGTCGCCACCCGAAAACATCACACAATTAGCATTCGAAAATAGTGCTAGCGTATTCGCGGTTTCGCATTGCCGCGATTCCGTCAAATTCAAAACAGTAACATCCGTACAGCCTAATTTTTTGAAAGCTTCTAAATAATTAGCACCTACCTTTTTAGGAATGCTGGATGCAGTAGGGATCACCACAATTTTTGAATTGACACCCCCACTCTCTTTTACCACATAGGACAAGATTCCTTCTTCAATAAAATCAAGGCCTTTATACTCATTGCTGCCCTTGTCCTCATTCCCACCAATGGGTATCAGTATTCCCTTTATTATATCCATTTTTAACAATTATGATCTATATATCAGTATGCGGGGCAAAAATGACTATTAATTCTTGTTAAAAAATCTATATTGAAATTAAATCACCAATCCACTCATCTTTCATGAAAGTTCTTGAATTACGCGCACTTAAAGGGCCAAACTACTGGTCCGTAAACAGGCACAAACTGATCGTCATGGTGCTCGACATCGAAGAGCTGGAACAGCGCCCCACGAATACCATTGATGGTTTTTTGGAAAGGTTGGAAACGATGTTCCCTTCCATGTATGAACATCGTTGTTCTGTTGGGACACCAGGAGGCTTTTTTGAACGCGTGCAAGAAGGTACCTGGATGGGGCACGTAATCGAACACATTGCACTTGAAATTCAAACCCTTGCGGGGATGGATGTTGGTTTCGGCAGAACGCGCGGATATGGTGAGGAAGGTGTTTACAATGTTGTATTTGCGTACCTGGAAGATGAAGTTGGAAAATATGCAGCGCATGCTTCCGTGAGGATAGCGGAAGCATTGGTAGCGGGCAATCCATACGATCTAACACCCGACATACAGGAGATGCGGGAAATCCGTGAACGCGTCAGGATGGGGCCGAGCACAGGATCGATTATAGAAGAAGCGGAAGCCCGCGGCATTCCCTGGATTCGTTTGAACAAACATTCACTTTGCCAGCTTGGCTATGGTGTAAACCAAAAAAGGATTCAAGCCACTGTTACCAGCCAGACCAGTAATATCGGGGTGGAGATTGCCTGTGATAAAGAAGATACAAAATTCTTGCTTGAACAAGCAGAGGTGCCGGTTCCGAAAGGGGATATTGTTCGGTCTGAGGCAGGACTTGAAGCAGCTGTAGAAAAGATCGGCTATCCCCTCGTTGTAAAACCCATCAGTGGCAATCACGGGCGTGGCATCACTACAAATGTTATGAACTGGGAAGATACGCTGGCCGCCTTTCATGCTGCCAAAAAAGTATCCAACTCCATCATCATTGAAAAGTATATTACAGGGGAAGACTATCGTCTGTTGGTGATCAATTATAAATTGGTAGCAGCCGCAAAACGAACAGCTGCGCACGTTGTCGGGGATGGAAAGTCGACTGTACAAGAGTTGATCGACCTGGTCAACAAAGATCCAAAAAGAGGATTTGGCCATGAAAAAGTATTGACGATGATTGACGTTAACGAATTGACGTTAAGCATTATAAAAGAAAAAGGTAAAACCATCGATTCCGTTCTTGAAAAAGGTGAGTTCTTAAAACTAAAAGATACGGCCAACCTCAGTACAGGCGGAACAGCTGAAGATGTTACGGATATCGTCCATCCGTACAATATTTTTATGGCAGAGCGCATTGCCAAAATTATCGATCTGGATATTTGTGGTATCGATATCATGACCACGGATATCGGGCAACCACTTCCTGAAACAGGTGGTGCAGTATTGGAAGTAAATGCAGGGCCCGGATTCAGAATGCACCTCGCCCCTGCCGAAGGGTTACCAAGAAACGTTGCCGGCCATGTCATCGACATGCTGTATCCTCCGGGGGTATCTTCCAAAATTCCAATTGTAGCAGTAGCGGGAACAAATGGAAAAACAACCACTACCCGATTGATCGCACACATGGCCCGGATGAAAGGATACAAAGTTGGGTATACAACAACCGATGGCGTGTATATTCAAAATCGAATGCTCATGACGGGCGATTGCACGGGACCTGCCAGTGCTGAGTTCGTACTCAGGGACCCAACTGTGGATTTTGCTGTCTTGGAATCTGCAAGAGGTGGGATTCTTCGGGCTGGTTTGGGATTTAAACACTGTGATATTGGGATCGTTACGAATGTGGAAGCCGATCATTTAGGCCTTAAAGGAATTCACACGATCGAACAATTGGCGCAGGTGAAAGCTGTTGTTCCTGAAACCGTTTTTCCGGATGGATTCGCAATCTTAAATGCGGATGATGACCTGGTTTACGACATGCGTAAAAATGTGAAATCCAAAGTCGCGTTATTTTCACTCGATGAAAATAGCAAGCGCATCCGTAAACAAATGCGGGAAGGCGGTTTAAGTGCGATTTATGAAAGCGGGTACATTACCATTTGCAAAGGCGAATGGAAAATGCGGGTAACGAAAGCGATAAACGTTCCTTTAACATTTGAAGGGAAAGCAGTCTTCATGATCCAAAATGTTTTGCCGGCAGTATTAACGGGATACATTCGGGGATTTTCAATTGAAGACATCAAGGTGTCCCTCGAATCCTTTATTCCTTCCCCATCGCAAACGCCAGGAAGGCTTAACATGTTCCGTTTCAAAAACTTTAATGTATTGTTGGATTATGCACACAACGCAGCCGGACTTCGTGCCTTGAAAAAAATGGTAGAGCAAATGGAGGGCACACCAAAAATAGGAATGATTGCGGGTATTGGTGACCGCAGACCGGAGGATAACCATGAGATTGGTGCCGTGGCAGCCGAAATGTTCGATGAAATCATCATCCGCCAGGACAAAAACCTTCGCGGCAAAACGGAAACCGAACTGATCGAAATGATCCACAATGGTATCAAAAGTGTAAATCCTGATAAGAAAGTAACGGTTATCCCATCGGAAAAAGATGCCATTACTTTTGCGATGGCAAATGCCCCGACAGGTTCTTTACTGGTTTTTTGTAGTGATGTGGTGCCCGATGCCCTTAATTTAGTAATGCAGTACAAAGAAGAGGAGAGCAAAAAATATCAATTGAAGTAAACGTTTTAATTCTCTATAGTTAAAGACAAGTATGTCACCCCTTCGGGTTTCTGTATGGTCCGTAATGCTATTTCTATAACCCTTTCATCCCTTCGGATTAACAAAGTCTGAAAGACTGACATGCCTGAGACATTTGGTAAATCAGATAATCCGTAAAAATACCTAAGTTAAAAATTTAAGGAATACCTTTTATAGCCCGGGATCTATTGTTCTAAAGTAGTGTACAGTTGATGTGCGCTGCATAGCTGGCGCGTTACAATTAGTTCGCAGTCGCACATCAAAATACAGCAGGAGGCCCCGTCAACTGACGGGGCCTCCTGCTGTATTTTTGCGCGGCCTACCCATTTGAAATAGCTGATACAAGTCATTTCCGCGCAATAAGCATATACGCCTTAAATAGCTCGCAAAAGAATCACTTTACATGAGTAAAAATAGTAGTCTCTTGCGGTTAGGTATCTTTGCGGACTATCATTTTGGTAAACGTTTCCCCAATACAAGATAAATGGCTGGATTATTCACTACCTTACAGGATATGAATATTTTACGAAGCTGGAGAGAGCAGAAAGTTATGCTCATGAGGAGGTTCCCTGAGATGGTCTAATAAATCCGGACACAAAATTAAACTAAATTTGTGTTCCCATG
>CAYNOT010000013.1:0-142152 GCA_964398945.1 uncultured Roseivirgaceae bacterium
TCCGCTCAGGTTTCTTCTCCCGAAGGGATTCCGGGATTCCTCTCGGAACAGTCTTTCCAAATGCAATACCTTAACCTGTTGCGTAGCCAGGCATCAAGTTCTTTGAGTTTGGTTTAAGACGGCCTGATTAAAGTTTCACTCCCAAACACAGAACCGTACGTGAACCTCTCATTCATACTGCGCTTCAAAAATCAAAAATTAAAATCCACTGGGTTCATCGGTTTCAAAAAAATCCCAAACAATTGATACATTTGCGGCCATAGTCTTTTTCAAAACCGGCCAACATGCCCGAAACCAGTATTATAGCGCGATTGAAAAGTAAATGGAAGGTGAACAGTCCCTGGCAAGTTGTGTTGATCTTGGTGACTTTCGCGCTCACCGGAAGCACCGTTCTCTATCTAAAGAAATGGCTATTCTTGTTATTGGAATTTGACGACACCACCTCGTGGATTACCAAAACAATAGTCTATCTCCTTTTTGTCTTTCCGGCCTATCAGCTTTTGATACTCGTCTATGGAACAATTTTAGGCCAGGGCACTTTCTTTTGGGAAAAAGAAAAGAAACTTTTCAGGTTCCTGAAAGAAAAAGCGGGCAGCATCATCGGGCGACCCTAAGTCTCTAAATTTTTAACCACTCCCCTACCCCATCATTAATATTCTATCGATATTGTTGCAGAAAATAATTTCCAATGAGTGTTCGCGTAGCAAAAGAACTAACACAAAAATTCAAAGCGGAATTTCATCAACAGCCATTGATTGTGCGCTCGCCCGGACGCGTCAATATCATTGGCGAGCATACCGACTATAACGAAGGGTTTGTTTTGCCGGCAGCCATCAACAAAGCTGCATACCTGGCCATTGGATTAAGGGAGGATGATGAAATCCACTTGATTGCGAAGGACCTGAATGAAAAATTCTCGATCAATCTGAATGAGTTAAAACCAGTTGAGGAAATAAATTGGCCAAACTATATACTGGGTGTGGTTGCCCAGTTTCAAAAAAAAGGAATTCCGGTAACCGGCTTTAATGCAATCCTTACCAGTGATATCCCCATTGGTGCGGGCCTGTCCTCTTCTGCTGCTGTTGAGTGCGCCACAGCATTTGCACTCAATGAAGTATTCAATTCACGGCTTGAAAAAATTGAACTGTTGAAAATGGCACAGAAAGCGGAACATGAATATGCCGGGGTGCTGTGTGGTATTATGGACCAGTTCGCTTCGATGATGGGAAAGAAAAACCATGTTATCAAGCTTGACTGCCGGTCACTGGAATTTGAATATGTGCCGTTCCAATTGGAGGACTATTCGATTGTACTGTTCAATACCAATGTAAAGCATTCACTTGCTTCCTCTGAATACAATACCCGCAGAAAGGAGTGTGAGCAAGCTGTTGCCTGGGTAAAAGAATCAAACCCTGAAGTAAATTCATTGCGCGATGTTTCGGAGTTGATGCTTGATCAAGCCGTATTGCCAAAAGACAAAACCATCGATATGCGCGGTAGGTTTGTTGTACAGGAAATTGAACGGCTTCAAAAAGGATGTGAGGATTTATCCCGCGGCAATATCAAAGCACTCGGCAAAAAAATGTTCGCCACACACGATGGGCTTAGCAAGATGTATGCAGTAAGCTGTAGAGAACTTGATTTCTTAATCGACCAGGTGCGCGATAAAGAAGAAGTGATCGGTGCGCGGATGATGGGTGGTGGTTTTGGTGGCTGCACCATTAACCTTGTTGGGAAAAATTCAGTACAAAAACTAATCGGGGAGATTAAACCACGATACGAAAAAGAAATGCAATTGCCATTGGATTGGTATGTGACGTCCATTGAAGATGGAACCTGCATTATGAGCCAACCGTAAATTCCTTTTACAAGAAGGGCATTCAACGTGCTAACCGTGGGGGGTTTATCCTATGCCGTCCAAAAATAAATCCCATTCACCGGATTTGTCACTTACATGATCGCGAAGGAAAATTGCATAAGAAGGTTTCGCGGGTTTCTTTGCCAAGGTCATCCCGGCTTGTTCGGGAGAGTGTTCTCCTTTTTTAGCATTGCATTTTTTGCAGGCTGTCACCAGGTTCGTCCAGGTATCGCTGCCACCTTTGCTTCGCGGTACCACGTGGTCAATCGTCAGTTCACGTTTCTTGCCACAATATTGACATTCAAAGTTATCGCGCTTAAAGATATTTTGCCGTGTAAGATTAACGCCCTTGTAGGGGGCGTTGACATAGCGGTTGAGGCGGATTACCGAAGGCATCGGAAAAGATTGGGTCACCGATCTGAGCTTATGCCCATTGGCCGGCTTTACCAATTCACTCTTATTTAAATAGACAAGAATAAAGGCACGCTGAATGGAGCACACCATCAACGGGCTGAAGTCTTGATTTAAAACCAATACCCGATTGTTCATAATCGAAAGATAATCGCATTCTGGCTAGGAACAAAATCCGGATATTTCCTAAAAATTAAATCTCTACGCGGTTTCCGGCAAAATTCTCCGGATATCCTGAAGCTTATGCGAAAGTTTTTTGGAGTCTTGATGGGTAATCCCTTCTTCGCTGATCACATCCACACGTACTTTTCCGGAAGCGTGGACGATTTGCCTATCCTCCAAAATAATCCCAACGTGGCTGGTTTTATTCTTTGCATTCTTGAAAAAAGCCAGGTCCCCGGGAAGTGCCTCGGATAGTGCTGAAACTTTTTTGCCTTGCAAAATTTGCTGGCTGGCATCCCGATGAAGGATATGCCCTGAAATTTTGAATACCATTTGTACAAACCCGGAGCAATCAATCCCCACAGGGGTTTTGCCGCCCCATAGGTAAGGAGTGTTCAAATATTTAAGTGCTATGGTTTTCAGGTAATCAAATTCACGTTTCTGTCCTAAATTTTTGGCTTCCCCATTAAACGCAAATTGTTCTTCCATTTTAAACAGTTCCGAACTTGAAATCGGAATCATGCTGCCCATTAATATCAATTGCGGGCGCTTGTTGTACAGCATGCTGGAAATCAGGTCTGTGGTAATCTTAAACTCCGCACGGTTGAGGTAATTAAAGTATTCCAATGGAATATCGTGATGTTGCAATGCATCAATCCAGCCTTCATAGCCATCAAAATTGATTTTCACGCGCAACCATTTTTGATCGTTGCTTTGTTCGGTTACTTCGTAATGGTCGCCAAACAACAATTGAGTGACCATTTCAGCAGTATGCTTCGCCTCGTTCCTTACAGGCACGAGGCTTAACCGGCACACGCCATACGCTATTTGATTATCCAGAGCCAGGGTCAATTTTTTTCTAAAAGTACATTAAAATTTGAAGCGGTCAAGTTCCCTTTTGACATCCCGCTCTTTGATACCTTCCCGTTTGTCGTATATTTTCTTTCCTTTCGCCAGGGCGATCTCCAATTTGGCAAAACCCCGGTCGGTTACAAACAATCGAAGCGGGACCAATGTTAAGCCTTTCTCAGACATTTTGCTTTCCAACTTACTTAGTTCCGTTTTTTTCAACAGCAGCTTACGGTCACGGCCATCTTCGTGGTTGTAATGCGAGCCGTGCGAATAGGGCGTAATGCTAATGCCTTTCGCGAACAATTCACCATCTATAAAATAACAGTACCCATCCGTAAGGTTTACTTTCCCTTCCCGTATGGATTTTATTTCCGAGCCTTTCAATACTATCCCTGCCACGTAGGTATCCAGCAACTCATACTGATAGGATGCTTGCCTGTTTTTGATACTAACAGATTTGGAAAACCTTTCTTTTGCCATCTACTTTACTGGTTTGGAAAAAATACTTTTCAATTTTTCCCGTTTCAAAATTTTTTGTCCTGTGATGCCTTCAGCTATGATCCTATCGTTAACAAAAGCAGTATACGAACAAATTAATTCATTACCGTTGATACTTACCACTTTTGACTCAATTCTTACCGCATCCCCAACAAACGCAGGACTAACATGATCAATGGTCAAAGAAGTTCCAATACCTTCTTCATCCTCATCCCGCATTTCCAATACATATTGACGGGTTGCCCATTCAATTTCGCGCGCCAGCGAAAAAGTGGCACACACCGGATGCACCGCTTCACCATGAAAAGAAGCGCCATCTTCCGCTTTCACATAGAACGTCACGTGTTTCCTATCGCCTGCTTTAAATAGTTGTTTCATAAAAATTATAAAGGCATCCGCGCCAATGGCGCCACATCCAGTCCGCAAAAGTCCTGATCCAAAAATTTATAATGTGCCGCCATGGCAATCATTCCGGCATTATCGGTGCAGTATTCAAAATCAGGAATGTATACATTCCATTTTTTTTCCTTTGCCAGTTCGGTTAGTCGGCTGCGAAGTCCATGATTGGCTGAAACCCCTCCGGCAATAGCTATCTCTTTCACCCCAAACTGCTCACTTGCTAAAATAAGTTTCGTGGTCAACATAGTAATTAGCCTGTATTGGATGCTGGCGGCTATATCTGCCAGGTTCTTCTCAACAAAATCCGGATCAAGTTTGATCTGGCCACGCAAGAAATACAGGACCGCGGTTTTAATCCCACTAAAAGAAAAATCCAGTCCGGGCATATTCGTTTCAGCAAATGGAAAAGCAGTAGGGTTTCCTTCTTTGGCTAATTTATCAATCAATGGTCCACCGGGGTAAGGCAACCCTAAAAGTTTCGCTGTTTTATCAAATGCTTCACCAACGGCATCATCCTGGGTTTGCCCAACAACTTCCATGGCCGAATAGCTTTTTACCAATACCAACTGTGTATGCCCACCACTCACGGTCAAACAAATGAAGGGAAACTTGGGTTTTGGATCATCAATAAAATGCGCCAACACGTGTGCCTGCATGTGGTTCACCTCAATAAGCGGAACACCAAGTGCAATGGCCATCGCTTTTGCGAAAGATACACCCACGAGCAATGCCCCCATTAATCCCGGGCCGCGGGTGAACGCTATTGCACTTAAGTCTGTTTTCTGTACTCCTGCTTCACGCAATGCTTCTTGGACCACCGCTACTATTGCCTGTTGATGCGCCCGTGATGCAAGCTCAGGTACAACACCGCCATATTTCTGGTGGATGCTTTGCGAGGCGATAATATTATTGAGTACCTTGCCGTTTGAAATCACGGAGGCAGAAGTTTCATCGCAAGAAGACTCAATGGCCAGGATTATGGAACCCATGTTTTCGAAAAAATGAATGCGCAAGTTATTAAAAATAGGATTCTTAAAATACTGACCTACGGTCTTACCGGGATCGGCTTCTTATTGATATCCGCGTTTCTCATCCTTCAGTTCCCCCCTGTTCAGGAAAGCATAGCCGATAGGTTTTTGGCAGATTTCACTCAAAAAACAGGGTTCAGGAGTACAATAACAGGGTTACGGATTTTATGGTTCGATCGGTTGGAACTGGAGGGCGTACGCATTATCGATCCCGAAAACAATGAAATGATCAGTGCAAAGAATATCCTGATCAACTATAGTTTCACCCACCTTTTAAGCGGAAAGAACATAAACATTGATGGCCTTATCATTGACAGTGCCTATGTAGCACTCCATCGCATCCATGAATATGATACCTCCACCAATTTAAATATCAATGTTTTTGTAAACCGGATCAATGAGGCATACTCTTCCAGCGGAAGTTCAGGGAAATCCACACAAATCAACTTAGGCGAAGCGTTTTTAACACAATCAATTTTTACGTTCAACGATACCAGGCAAGATTCCATCACCCATGGTTTCGATTACAACCACTTTACGGTGGATATTGATGAGGCCCAACTCCAGAATTTTATGATCTTGGGGGATACCACCGAGTTCAATGTACAAACCCTTATTGCAAACGACCGAAAGACCGGTTTAAAAATCAAACAGTTGTCGACCTTCTTCCGCTTATCGCAAAAAGCAATGGAGTTTAAAGGATTGAAGCTTTATGCAAACGAAAGTTTTATTTCCGATAGCATCGTTTTTCATTACGAAAGCCAAACGGACCTGAACGACTTCAACAACCGTGTTACCATGGAAGCAAACCTGGCAAACACAATTATCGATCCACGTGATATTGCCCTCTTTGCACCGGTTATGGGAAAGGTGACACAACCCATTCACGTAAGTGGAAAAGTGAATGGAAAAGTAAACCGGTTTAAAGTTACCCAAATGGATATTGGATTGGGCAATACAAGTTTGAAAGGATCCATTGATCTGGATGGACTCCCCAATACCGAAGAGACTTTTATTATCCTGAACTTGTTGGACTCGCGAATTGATTTCAATGATCTCTCTTTTCTGATCAATGAAAGCGCATTGAACCGATTGGCGCCCATGGGAATGCACACACTGCGTGGGCAATTTGTCGGTTACCCAACCGACTTTGTTGCCAACGGGTCTTTTAGCAACAAAGTAGGAAGGATCAATTCCGATATCAACTTTAAACTCAATGAAGCAGACTTCGACAAATCAACGTATAGCGGAAAACTCCAACTTACAAACTTCGACCTGGGAGAGTACTTTAATGATACCACCACTTTTCAAAAAATAAACCTCAACGGTAAAATTTCCGGTAAAGGACTATCTTTCCAAACTGCGGATTTTACGTTGGATGGAAAAATAACTTCCATTGGCCTGATGGGGTACACCTATTCAAAAATAGAAACAAACGCGCATTTTGCTTCTGAATTTTTCAACGGCTTTCTTAAAATAGATGATCCGAATTTGAAATTTAATGCCATCGGGTCCATCGACTTGCGAAACAAGAAAAACGAAATCAAAATAAAAGCTTCACTCGACACCAGTGAATTCCAGAACTTAAAACTATCGCACGACAAGCTTTCCATTCGTTCTCAAATAGACGTTAACATTACCGGGTTGAACATCGATAGCTTATTGGGAACTGCCGTTTTAAAAAATATTGACATCACCTATAAAGACCAGAAACTTCAACTGGAAGATTTGACTTTACAATCCGATAAAATAGGGAAAGACAAAAATTTTACCGTGAAATCCTCACTCGTGGATGTGGATGTAAAGGGCGATTATTATTTCACCAAGGTATTTAAGGATATTCAAAAATTGATTACAGAATTACAGCTCAACATCCAAAACGATGCTGAAGAAACCAAAAAATACTACCGAACGCATACTTTCCAACCCGGCAATAATTATGATTTGGAATATAGCCTGGGGATCAAAAACTTTAGTCCGATTAGTGAACTATTGAGCATTGACTTTTATATCAATCCGGGAACAGAAATAAATGGAGAATTTTCGCACGGGTATACCACCATTTTCAAAGCGTATTCAACCATCGACACATTAAGTCTGAAGGGGAATACTTTTTGGGACAATGAAGTTGACCTGACGGTTTCAAAAATAGCCGACAGTACAAACGTATTATCAATGTTCTATATAGATTCCAAAAGCCAATCTTTCAGTGGATTGAAATCGAACGACCTGATCGTGGAAGGAATTTGGGACCGAAACCATGTTGACCTTACACTCGATATTGAGCAGGATCAACAAAACAATTACCTGCGGCTCAAGGGTGGGGTTGATTTTATGCCCGACAGTACACAAATACAACTTTTGCCATCCGATATTCTCATACTGGATCAAAAATGGAAAATAGACCAGGATAACCTTTTGCGCACTAAGGGAAGGGAATGGAGTATTAAAAACCTGAAATTCATTAGTGGCGACCAGCACATTGGTTTGGGCGGAAAAATATCGGATAACCCTGATGAAAAAATAACATTGGAAATCAAGGACCTGGACCTTACTGTTCTCAATGCATTCACCACAAAAAAAATAGAAGGAAGGCTGGACGGTATCGTGGATGTTTCGAACTTCTATGATAAGCAAGTGATTCAAAACAATATAGTGGTCAACAACCTGTATGTCAATGATTTTTTAGTAGGCAACATTGAAGGAACAAACAACTGGAGCACAATAGAAGAAAGGTTTGTGCTCCATTTTTTGATTGATCGACTGGGCGATAAAATTGTAAACCTGGAGGGCTATTATGATCCTGCGCAGGAAACCAATCCGCTTAGCGTGGATGCCCACCTTCAAAAAGCCAGCCTCAAAATCATCGAACCGTTTTTTGATGACATCTTCAGCAATCTGGACGGAACCATCTCCGGGCTCTTTAAAATAAAAGGTGACCTGTTAAGCCCTGATATTCGGGGTGAAGGGAATATTGAGAATGGCCAGATCATGATCAATTATTTGCAAACCCTTTACAAAATAAAAGGAACAATCGGGATGACCCCCACCTCCATAGACTTTAGAAGAATTGAGCTTACAGACGAATTCAATAATACAGGTCAATTGAACGGATCTATCACGCATGTTGATTTCAAGCAAACACAAATTGATATCGCTGCACAATTTCGAAACTTTCAGGTACTGAAAACAACAACAAAAGACAACTCTTTGTTTTATGGACAAGGGATTGCAACAGGCGATGTCAGCTTTAGAGGGCCTGCCTCAAATTTGAAAATTACAGCCAATGCACGAACAGACCGAAACACCCGGATATTCATTCCACTCTCGGGCACTTCTGGTGGGTATGCAAAAAAAGAATTTATCAATTTTGTAAACTTCACCGATACCACCTATATCAACGAAAACAAAGGGGAAGAGAAAAACAGGATAAGTTTAACTGGCGTTACCTTCGACTTAAACCTGGATGTTACCCCTGATGCCTATTGCGAACTGATTTTCGATATAAAATCAGGTGACATTATCCGTGGGCGTGGCAAAGGGGAGATAAAACTACAACTCGATACAAAAGGGGAGTTCAATATGTTTGGCCCATTGGAGTTTACAGAAGGATGGTACAACTTTACGCTGGCAGGTGTAATCAACAAAGAATTTAATATTGAAAAAGGAAGTCGCATTACCTGGTTCGGGGATCCGTATGGCGCCCTGCTGGACATCAAGGCATCCTATAACCAAATGACATCGCTTTCGGCAGTACTAACGGACCAAACGTTGGCTACCGCTCCCCAAGCCCGTAGAAAATACCCCGTGAATGTGATCCTTGATATCAGCGGGCCAATGCTGAATTCAGATATCACCTTTGATATTACTGCTGATAATTTGCCAACATCAGTTGCCTTTGTCGATCCTGATGATGGTTCAAATACAACGGTCAATCTTCAATTCGATTTTTTAGCTTTTAAAAACAGGCTGGACGAACAAGAAATGAAACGCCAGGTATTTAGTTTATTGATCCTTAGAAGAATATCGCCACCAGAATCTTTTGATACCAGCGGGGCAATTGTGAATAGTGTCAGTGAGCTCCTCTCCAATCAACTTAGCTATTGGATGACACAAGTGGACGACAATTTAGAAATCGATGTTGACCTGGGAACGATGGATGAAGAGGCGTTCAGTACTTTTCAGCTTCGGCTTTCGTACACGTTCTTAAACGGCCGGATGCGCATCACCCGCGATGGCACCCAAAACAATCAATATTCCAATGGAACCAATGACGTTTCGAATATGGTGGGCGACTGGACCATCGATTACCTGCTAACACCCGATGGTAAGTTCCGTGTGAAAATGTATAATCGTAATAATGTGAACCCGATTGACCAAACGATGGGGAAACAAAGTGCAATTACAACCGGTTTCAGTTTGATGCACACCCAAAATTTTAACGAGTTTAGAGAGCTTCTTCAATTCACAAGGAACAAATCAAAAGGAGCTTCCACAAAAAAAGAAGAAAAAGAAGAAACCAGCCCCAAGGATGCAGTACTGAAAGAAGATGATGAAAAGTAAGGTAATGGTATTCGTGTTCCTGGTATTGACCCTACAGGCAAGGGGGCAATCATCCGATACCACCACGGTGAACAAAAAAAGATTGACGGCTTTTGTCGTGGGTTCTACTGTTGCATATTCTGCTACCCTGATCGGATTAAATGAGTTGTGGTACAGTCAGTCGGGCAAGCAAGACTTTCAATGGTTCAATGATGCGGGGGAATGGAAACAAGTTGATAAGTTGGGGCATTTTTTTTCGTGTTACTACTTTAGTTACAGTACTTCGCAAGCATTACGATGGACAGGTGTAAAGCCAAAAAAATCGGATTGGATTGGAGCACTAACGGGGTTTGCAATCATGGTCCCGATTGAGATTTTTGATGGATACTCCGAATCCTACGGGGCATCTGCAAGCGATCTGGCTGCGAATGCATTGGGTGCTGGGTTCTTTTATGGGCAGGCAGTTCTTTGGAATGAACAACGCATTTATCCTAAATTTTCATTTCATACCACACCCTATGCTTCACTTAGGCCTGAAGTACTTGGGGAAAACACACTATCCCAACTATTTAAAGATTACAACGGGCAAACCTACTGGCTTTCGGTTGATATGGACAAATTCCTTCGCTTTCCAAAATGGCTAAACTTAGCAGTGGGATATGGGGCAGAAGGAATGGTCTATGCCCATGATTCGTCAAATGAAGCCAATGGTTACCACGCCTATCGGCAATTCTATTTTGCATTGGATTTAGATCTTACGGCAATCAAGACCAGGTCCAAAGCACTAAAGTCGCTTATATTTTTCGCCAACATGATAAAAATCCCTGCCCCCACACTCGAATTCTCAAGCGAAGGCACCCGGTTCCACTTCTTCTATTTTTAGGATTTAAAAATCAAGGCTTCGTTTTCAATATCCCGGGCAATTTCCTATCTTCCAACACCCTAAAAGTTAATGAACTATGAATTTGCTCGAATTTACCAAAAACTATGCAGAAGAAATCGATGGACAATTCACCGATTACGACCACTCGAAATCAGTAATTGTAGTTCCGCTAACCGGTGACCGCTTCCAAACAGTGCTTTGCATCTCCCAAAAAAGCCAGGTGTCAGGAAAGGAACAAATTTCCATCACTTCCAAAGTTTGCCAGTTTAACGGCAATCTTGATCTAAAAAGCCTGCTGGAACAAAACGGCCACTTTGACTTCAGTAAGTTTATTTTGGAAGACGGATATCTAAAGGTAGATGCATCCGGGCTCGCAGCCTCCATGACGGAGGAACAACTCAAAGAAATGATCCAGGAAGTTGCACAACTTGCCGATCATTATGAGTTGAAGTTCACAGGTAAAGATATACACTGAGACATCCCACATTTTCATCTGTTACGGAAAATGCCCTCCCATGTCGGCACACAGGAAAAACTATGATAACATTTTCCCGTGTGTAACCCTTTTACCCGGGCATTTCTTATTTTTGCAATGCAAGCCGTCTTATCGCTCCCGTGACAACAATCAGGGGGGAGGAAAGTCCGGGCAACACAGAGCATCGTACTTCCTAACGGGAAGGCCCTCTCAGGTAAAAGCGGGAGGGACAGCCAGTGCCACAGAAAATATACCGTCCTCCCGATAGCTATCGGGATCGGGATAAGGGTGAAAAGGTGAGGTAAGAGCTCACCGCCCTAATGGTGACATTAGGGGCATGGTAAACCTTACGAGTTGAAAGGTCGAATAGGCTCGATTTTGAACGGCTCGTTCAATACCCGTCTGACGGGTTGTCGAGTGGGTAGACTGATAGATGCTGACTGCGAAGTCAGCACCAGATAAATGATAAGAATCCCGAGTAATCGGGAGAACAGAACCCGGCTTACAGGCTTGCATTTTTTTTATTCAACAAAAAAATTTGATGTCAAAAATCCTGATTATCGAAGATGACCCAAAGATCAGGGCCATCCTTAAAGAAATTTTAGAAGAAAAAAACCACGAAGTAGAAGAAGCGGAAGATGGTGTGGAAGGCCTAAAAAAATTAGAGCAATCCTCCTACGACCTTTGCATCTGCGATATTAAGATGCCCAAAATGGACGGCATTGAGGTACTTGAAAAAGTCAATAAACAGGGTATTCAAACCAACTTTGTAGTCATCTCAGCACACGGCACAATCGACATTGCAGTAGAAGCCGTAAAGAAAGGTGCCTTTGACTTTCTTCAAAAGCCTTTTGATCTCGGCAGGTTGGAAATAACCCTTCGCAATGCATTGGACAAAACCACGTTGGTACGGGAAACCAAAACCCTGAAGAAAAAGATTTCGAAGAAGTATGACATTGTAGGCGAATCCGAACCGATACAAGAAGTTATCGCCATGGTGGACAAAGTTGCGCCAACGGATGCACGGGTACTCATTACAGGTGCAAATGGATCCGGAAAAGAACTGGTAGCGCGAATGCTCCATGAAAAAAGCCAACGCGAAGCAGGCCCCTTGATCGAGGTGAACTGTGCGGCTATTCCCTCTGAGTTGATCGAGAGCGAATTGTTTGGCCACGAAAAAGGCGCTTTTACTTCTGCGGTCAAGCAGCGTATTGGAAAATTTGAACTGGCCGAAGGAGGCACGCTCTTTCTGGATGAAATCGGTGACATGAGCCTTTCAGCACAAGCTAAAGTTTTGCGGGCACTTCAAGAAAACAAGATCACACGGGTAGGTGGTGATAAGGAAATCAATGTGAATGTCCGCGTAGTTGCTGCTACGAATAAAGACCTGAAAAAAGAGATAGAAGAGAATAAATTCCGGGAAGATTTATACCACCGCCTTAGTGTCATCGTGGTGAAGGTACCGAGCCTTAATGAACGCCTTAACGATATCCCGCTGTTGGTAGACAAATTCCTGGAGGATATTGCAGAGGAGTATGGGGCAAAAAAGAAGGGAATAGAGACTGAAGCAATCGATGCCCTTCAAAAGCATAACTGGACGGGAAACATCCGTGAATTACGAAATGTGACCGAACGATTGGTCATCATGGGCCATGAAAATATTTCAGCCGAAGACGTTGATAAATACCTCTAACGCTTAAAGCTTCTGCTCAGCAGATTCTTTTTTAGGGGCTTCCTTCTTGGCGTAAGTAGGGCAAGTGTACTGACTACAAGCAGAAACAAACCCTGCGAGAAAGATTAAAGCGATAATTTTTTTCATGTGCTAAAGGTTATTGAAAACAGGCGCACCAAGTGATAGATCAACCGATACGGACTGTTTAGTCTTAGCAAAAATAAAATTCTTTCCTTTTAAAACAAATCTATTGGCCTATTAATCACTGAAATACCCTAATTAAAGGCTAATTCAACAACATATTGCATCCGCGCATGTCGCTGTTATCCAACCTGCCCAACACTTCAAATGATCCATTTTGATAGACACGCCCAATATCTTCGGTTTCGATAAAGGCAATTGAATGCCAGTTCGCCAGGTCAATTACGTTCAGGGCACTGGATTCCCCCCAGGGTGCAACCCCTCGCGGATCCGTAATGTCGCGGCCTGTAACCTTCATCCATGGGGGTAAATAAAACAACTTCTCCCCTTTCGTGTACGCCTGGGAAAAGAGTTCCGTCATCCCGTATTCAGAATAAATACTTTTCACATTCATTGCTTCGCTTAAGCGGGTATGCAATTCCTCCCGGATTATTTCTTTTCGGGTCCCTTTCATCCCGCCAGTTTCAAAAATCAAGCAATGGCTTAAATCAACATCATGTTTCTCGGCAAGTTCAAGCAACGCAAATGAAACACCCCACAAAATAACGGGACGTTCACCACCGCGTAGATGTTCCAAATCTTTTAAAAGTTTGTCGATGTTGTTGAGATAAAAGCCGGAATGGGATGACCCGGTCTGTTGAATAAAATGATCGATCATATACACGAGGGAAGAATCATTCCTTTCGAGATAAGAAGGAAGCAAAGCAAGCACATGATACTGCTTCATCGACCCGAAAAAAAAATTGAAATTCCGCAGTGCGTGGCTCCTATAAAATCCCAGATTCCGAACATAATGCGAACTCGTGTTTGCCCCTGTGGTCCCACTGCTCCTGAATACGGTTTCCGGTGCCCAATTCCCGGTTTTAATGGAATGTCCCTTAAAAAAAGAAATCGGCATAAACGGTATTTCAGCAAGGGTTTTAACATCCTTGGGCTGAACCGACAAATTTGCTATCCATTGCCGGTATAATGGGTTATGTTCCGCCTGAAAGCGGAATAAAGCAAGTGCAATATTCTCGAAAGAGCGTTCGTTTACAGAATATAAAAGTGGTTCAAAACTTTTAAAAGTATCCAAGCGTTACGTAATTTGATCGCAATAAAAATTTTCATGAAGATACTGAAGGGGATATCGACTTGCTTGTTTTTTTCCATAATATTTGGCGCCTGCTTCGATCCGCCAACATTTCCCGTTGTTCCTGAAATTGAATTCGGGTCCATCAGATTTGTTGAAGCCAGCAACATCACCCAGAATGATTCACTGAACCTTACTATTATTTTCAGGGATGGTGATGGTGACCTTGGATTGTCCCCCACTCAAACTGATGAGCCCTACAACAGTTCTAATTATTTCCTTGTCAATAACGGACAATTGATTAAAGTAGGGACAAAACAACTTTACACAAACTTACCTTCTTTTATTAAACCTGGCCCCGGACAAACCGGAAAACTAGCCACGGTGCGTACGCGTAATGAGCTTGGGTTTGAATCGTTGCCACCCTATACGATTCCTTACAGTTGCATCAACTATACATACGATTCCATCTACATAAGTGAAGAAGACAAGCATATTTTCGATGATTCATACAACCTGTATAAAACGTTGACTGCCCCCGGCCTGCCCAATGTCTATGTGTTGCTGGACACATTCTATTATGAAATCAACCCCTTTCACAACAATATCACAGTGGATTTTTTGGTCAAGAACAGCAACGGCACGTTTTCAGAATTTGATTGGGTTACGGAATTTTGCGTGGTAGACAACAAACCAGGACTATCGTATGATGGTCGTTTTCCTGTGCTTGCAGATAAAAGTGGTCCATTGGAAGGCACATTGACCTATTCAATGGTCTCGTCAGGTTTTCTTGCTATGTTTAGCGTAAATACATTGAAGCTTAGAATCAAAGTATACGATCGGGCGCTCCATGTAAGTAATGTAATTGAAACACCGGAGTTTACGTTGCGGTAGTTGACCCCATATAAGTTTAAAGATGATGGAATTTAGAGGTCTTATCCTGACCATTCTCGTATAATTAGCAAAAAAATAACTGTTAACAGCAATCAAATGAAAATATCCATGAACGTACTAAAAAGGATTTCGACCTTTTTACTTTTTTCAATAGTATTGGGAGCATGCTCTGACTCACCATCCTTTCCAAACACCCCGCATATAGAATTTGTTTCCCTGACCTATGTAGAAGGAAAAAGTGCATTTATCTCAGACTCCCTCAATCTTACCATTCGTTTCCAGGATGGGGATGGGGATCTTGGATTTGAAAATTATAACATTGATGAACCCTTTCATCCGCTGAACTTTTTTCTGGCTAACAATGGTGAAATGGAAAAAGTAGGAACCATTACCCGGTACCACAACTTACCACCCTTCATTAATCTGCATTCCGGCCAACAAGGCAAACTTGCCACCATCCGCACACGACAGGAAGCAGGGTTTGGATCATTACCTCCCTATACTATTCCCAATAATTGTATTAATTATATATATGACTCGATTTACATAAGTGAAGAGCACAAGGATTTTTTTGATGATACCTACCAGTTAATAAAAGTCTTAACTGCTCCAAACTATCCTAAAGTATACGTTCTGTTGGATACCTTTTATTGTGAAGTAAATCCCAATTTCTTTAATATAACAGTTGATTTTCTGGTTAAACAAAATGATGGCAGCTTCGAAAAATTTGAGTGGGCAACTGAATTTTGTAATTATAACAGCAATGCTCCAGAACCTTCATTTAATGGTCGCTTTCCGATGATCACTAAGAAATCCGGTACTTACAAATATCCTATGCTCTCTCACATATTTAAACCAGTCTTTAGCGGAAAGACATTGAAACTTCGTGTTCAGATATTTGATCGTGCTTTCAATGCCAGTAATGTAATTGAAACACCAGAGTTTACGTTGCGGTAGCTATCGATTCGGGTCATAGTTAATTTTCTTTTTCTGATGGCTTAGCTCACTCGATTTGAAACCAATCCTTAATTGAAATCTTCGTGGGTATACTGGATTATTATCATCACCATTCAGATTGTACAAGGCAGTTACGGTCATATATACTTTAGGATGGATAAGGAATTTCCTTCCAGCGCCAATAAAATAATTGTTGATCCATTCCCTATTGACTTTATCATCTACCTTCATTTCAACGCCAGAGCGTTCAACTTCCGTGTAGGCATAAAAAGACTTAATTACATCATAATTTGCAAAGACTTTAAATCCTGTGTTTACTGGTGAGACTTGCCATTTACTATTAATGCTATCCCCAAAAGTTTGGCGGTAATTCATTCCAATGCCCATCGTGAACCGTGTACTGAATTTGTATCCAAGTTGAGGGGACAGGTCTATTGAAAAAGGATCTGTACTTAGAACATTAAACGTTCCTCCCAATTCTATTCGCTCAAAAAAACTTTTATCTTCCAATGAAGTCTGCTTCTTTGCATCTTTCAAATCAACAGAATTACTAAATTCTTTATATTTGGAAAGTAGTTTGCTAACCTTCGCTTGTGCGCCACCAAGTTGTTCTGCATTTTCAACTAAAAAATCTGTAGCTTTTTCAACGGCTTTTTGCTTTCCTTCTTCTGTTAGTTTTTCCTTATCCATGTAGGCTGAATATTCCTCTTTGTATTGGCCTGGCAAATTTTTCAACGCTTCCGCGCGTTGAAACTCCCCTCCCAATGCTCCTGCTCCACCAAGCTTCTTTATGTATGCCTCTACATATTTTTCTGAATGCGCAAACAAATCTTTTGGATTGGATTGAAACAAATCTTTTAGCGAATCAAGACCCGGAACTTGTTTAACAAGTTCCCCCCAACTACTGGAATCCCCATAAAGTTTATACTGTTCTTCAAGATGCTGATAACCCGGATACTGTCTAGCCTTTGAAATGGCCAAGACCTTAATATTGACTTTGGCAATTTGTTTAAGGCTATCACTTGATGTTGAGTCTTTTAATATCGAATACCAATTATCAATTTCTAAAGTTAGGCTATCCGCAACAGATAGTTCTTTCGGGACTTCAATCCCTTGTTTTGCCAACTTCCGCTCTAGTTTTTGTTTATTCTTTTGTGCCTTAAAGGTGCTATCCCACGCCAATCTTTTTTTCTTGTTTTCACGCTTCACTAACCTTGCACTATCTTTTTTGTAGTAACGGTAATACTTAACCATTCTTTTGTGGCCCGACTCAATGGTTGACAATTTTTGCTGGTGACTAGGAGATAAATTGACATTAAATTGCTGGGCAAAAAGTGTAAGAGGTAACACTGATTGCATAAGAAGTATAATTACTAATAATGAACTTTTTTTAATCAAAACTACTACTTTATTCCTTCAATCAATCCCACAATGGCCACTACATTAAACAACGTTATCATTTTCCTAAAAAGAATTCCAGCCTTCGTGATTTATAACATAAGAGGGATTCAAAAGAAAATAAATGACTAACAAAAGGAGCACAATATTAAATATAATTAGCATCCAATAAGATAAATCAGAAAAATAGTCATTGCCAATAGAGACATTCTCATTTTTAGGGTCAAAAAAAAGTACAACATTATCACCCACTAATCCCAGATTTAATTCTGAATTTAGAAATGAAATAATTGTGTCTTTGTTTTCAAAAGAAGGTGGGATTGCAAAGTAGTAATTATTTGAGTTATCTATTTCCTTTTTAAGAACAATTACCCCCTGTGTTAATATCCCATTTTTTTCCAAATTTAATTTTCTCATGGTTTCACTAACGGTACCAATTGACAACCCAATAAGTATGATGGAAAATCCAACTACTACAGGGATAAATTTAAGTTTTTCTTCATAGCTCATCGTGATGTTTCAATTGTTCTTGATCTCAAATTCCATAAATTATTATCTGATTTTAAACCAAAATTAGTGAATAAAGATGGCTGTATTATACCATAACCCAATGAAAAGCTATTTTGATCTGATGTAATCCCCCGCCCTTGTTGGTGTTCTTCACCAACAAGCACTCTAACCGATAAGGCGCACAAATGTTACCCATCACAAAACCCCAGCTCTTATCATTCTTATAATAAAAGCTTGCACTTGAATATTTATAGTCTTCCGGGTATTTACACAACCCTGCTTCAACCGGGTTATAATGTATATACCCAAGCTTCTGCCAAAAAACTTCATCCGTCCATAATGGAACACCAAGCGAATTTCTTTCCCACACCTGGTACTTCCTGTCCTTTGCCTGAACCAACAATTCGTGCTGCATGGCGGATTGTTCATTCCGCAAAACCTTTAGTATTTGTTGGCCTGTAAACTTTAAAAAATCACGCTGTACGGCATCACGCTTATGCTCATTTAAAACTTGCCATATCAAATGAAAATGATTTGACATGATTACAAATGCATAGACCGTGACCCGGTTGGCTTTACATAAAAATGACAAACTGTCCATAACAATATCCTTAAATCTATCTTCTTCTAAAACACGCTTCCATTCCAAACAGGTTACTGTAAGGAATTCCGGATATTCTTTTGAGTATATCATCTATTTCACTTTTCTTAAATCATTCATTCCCTGTATACCCCTATCATCTCCGCATGTTTGTTGGTGAAGAACACCAACAAAGGCGAAAAATTTCCGGAATTAAAAAAAATATTAAGATGTCTAAGAATTTGGCGAAAGAAATAACTTAAAAATACTTTAAACAAATCCATTCCATTTCTTTAAATTATTCCGATCTCTAGTCTTTATTTTCTCTGCTACCTATTTTTAAGTATAGCCGAAGACACATAGCTGCTTTTATCAATCTTTTTTCTATTAATTTTTCTGGCAAGAATTTCGAAAAAAATGCAGTATTAAAACTAATTTCCTCTTTACTTGAATATGAAATTACTCGTTGGTTAAGCTGTTTGAGATGCAATGTTCTTGATTTATCATCGTAGTCGGGTTTCTTTCCATCGATTAGAATAAAAACTATAACCTCTAAATATTCCGCAAAATTCTCATAGCTAATTGAAATTATTTTCTCACCATTTTCGTATTCAATATCATAAAAAGCATTTCCGTTGGCGGTTTTTCTTTTTACAATAAACCCAAATTCATTTTCTAAAAATGAATAATACCGATTGACAAATTTGAAATATTCTAATTCAGTTATCATTTATAAAGAACTTGAAATGCGTTGGGGTGTAGTCTTAAGTAATTCCTCATCATATTTTGCTCCATTTGGAAAAAAATACTTGGGTCACCTACCCTAGCGGGATCCAAACCTAGATTCAAAACTGGTCTTCCACTTCTCATTTGTTGCAAAAACCATTTTCGATTATATGTCATCATTTGACTAGCTACTTGATATCTAGCCCCAGTAAATTTAGGCATATTACTTAAAGTAATTGATCCTGGCCTTTTTGCTGCTTCAAAACTTACTCGTTTCATACCCTCTCCTATGATCGTTCGTTCACTGGTAGAATACCCTAGACTAAATATGTTTCCTGAGGTTCCGGCTGATGCCAGTCCACCAGAGTAAAGGGATAACTGAATAGATGCCGAAGAAATCGCTACTTGGGCATAGCCAGTGGCAATCTGGGTATTTGCTGAAGTATTTTCTTCATGATAATCCTGAATTACATCCTGTGGGTTCTCGCCATTCTCAATTTTATGTTGAATTTTATTACCACCCTCAGTCATATATTCTACCTTGTTTGCCACTTTTCTTTGGGTTCCCTCACGGATGTTTTGTAATCCTTGTCCCATATCCGAATAACCGAATAGAACTTGGGCTCCCGCCTTTATGTAATCACCAAACTTCGGGTCTCCACCAGAATTAAAATTAGCTAAGGCTTTTGTCAATCCTAAAAAAGCAGATACTCCCCCTGTCGGAACATACTCTAGACCTTCTAATTCAATACCATTAATTAATCTATTCTCGCTAAAAACATATGTGCCGTTGTTCATATATTTCTCAGCTAATGGATCAACAGCACCAAACCTTCCAATTGCAGGGTCGTGCATGCGCCATTTAAACTGGTACCAGCCAAGGTCCAAATCACTTTGTTTTTCCTGGCCCTGGAACAAGTAGCGGTTTCGCATTTGGGGTTCATAAACCCCGGAAGAGGTTTGCTCTAAGCGGTCGGACTGGTATTCGTTAAACGATAAACCAAACGGATAATAGTCGGAAGCTTGCGTTACCTGAAGGGTAATATTATTTTTTTCATGAATGATATACGTATCATCGAAGTACACATTTACGTTTGCATTTACATTGGTCTCGTTGGCTACATAAACATACAGGTCCCCGTTTTTTTCCGCAGTAAACGAACGGCCCAGCTTTTCAAATGCATTGTAGGCAGTAGTGGTAATGGCCAGCGCCCCTGCCCGTACAAAGGCCTTGTTGTCATCAAAAAACAACCACACCAGATAGGCTTTCGGCACCACCGTGCTGGCAGTCATACTTCCTGAAACCGCGGGCAAGTTACCACTCATCGATTGGTACAAGGTTGCGGTTTCGCCCGTAGGCAAAATCCCAAACGTGCCCGTAACAGCCGAAAGCAACGTAGCGGCAGTTACCGTTGCATTGCTCCCGGTTACCTGGTTGTAGCGGGCATGGGTTTCCATGTATACTTTATCGCCTGTCAGCACACGCAGTTTTTTGGCAGGCCCAATGGCAGTGCCGGAGAAACCATTTAGCCGTGCTGACTTGTTGGGGACCACTACTTGTTCTGAAGATTTGGTGTAATTGAAAACAGGGTCCAGGTGCCGTCTGTTGGCAATATTCACAAAGTCAGCTTCTTCCTTCTGGGCATAAGCTACATTACCAACAGGGTTTTCCATTGTAGCCCTGTACGTCAGGGTTTCTTTTAAAGGCCCGTACACAAGGCGAACATTTCCCTGGTGGTCCCTATGGAAATACTCATATTCATACGTACCATTGTTATTGGTCATCCGCCCTTCTTCTGTAGCGAAAAATGAGAGTGTGCCATTATCATATTGGATACCCCCCACGTAATCCGTAGTCCAGGTTGGCGGGTTGCTATTATTGATGCGAACAATTTTTTTCAGTTTATTGCCAACTGCATCATACGTGTATTCAATTTTATCAATTTGCCCGCCCGGTCGTGTGAATTGGATTTCCCTGGGGAGGTTTAAGTGGTTGTACAAAATGGAGCTGATGGATTTGTTATGGTCAAACTTCATACGCCCATTGTTGTCGTACAGAAATTCTTCGGTAACACTGGAGGCTGCCGGTTTAAACCCGATGGAACTTGTCCCTGTATCATTCAAATCAATCAGCCTGTTGCTGTGTTTTCCATTGAGTGCATATCCATACTTAATTTGATCGATAGCTGTTTTTGCCCCCTCTACTTTTCCAAAACGCTCCAGGGCAACCAGCGGGTTACCACTATCATCCACCGCTTTTATGTTTCCGTTTTTATCATAGCCCTTAACCTCTTCATCGTACATGCCCGAGTCCCCTGTCCAGGCTGGAGAAAACCAGGTGCCATTGTTTTTGGCATAGTGCGCTTTCTTTAACCGGCTTAGGATATCATAGTCGTAGACATAAACCCGCTCCTGGGGAACAACGCCCGGTTCTTTCGTGTTGGTTTTCCATTTAATGGCAGAAATATTGCCATCATACAGGCTCTTCTGTAATTGTGTATTGCCCGAAGCACCCACAGTGGCGGGGGATTGTACATAATACTGCAGCTCCATTCCAAATAAGTCATTGGTATCATCGTTCGCCCATGTTTGGGTAAAGGAAGTGTTGTTAATGTTCGTTAACCATCCTTTGATGTTGTATCGGTAATCAACGGATTGCAAAAAGGTATTCCCGTTATCAGCAGAGTGTACCTTTTTATCGATCAGTTGACCTATCTCGTTATATTTATTGGAAACCATCAATACTTCAGGTTGCGAGTTCACCTGATGATGGGTAGTAAGCAATCTACCTCCATGATCATAGGTAAAACGGTTTTGAACAGTAAGGTTCGACTGTGAAACATAAAGCTGCTCTTTTTCAATCTTTCCAACAAAATCAACTTTACTGGTAGTACGAATGGTACCCCCAATATGGTTTTCACTGATCACCTGGATGGGGCGGTACTTATTGTCGTAGTGGGTAATGGAATTCAACCAACGGGTTTGCCCAAGTATGCGAACTTTTGTTCCGGTTGTTTGGCCTTTTACGGTTGTGAACACCTCGGAAGATTGGGGATATCCGGCTACATTCACAAAATTGAAATTGTTCCCTTCTGCATCCCACCCCGTATACGATTTGAATGCATAGTTGTCATAATACGTAACAGTCAGGAGGTTGCTTTCTGAAATGCCACTTGTTGGATAAGAGGAAGTGAGCGTATATCCTGTTGAATTATTGACCTCGGTTTCAAACCTACCTGTTGCTGCGTTTGCATTGGAGCGAAGCGTAGCAATGGCCGTAGCTGTGGTATACAAACCCGTGATGATCGGTCGGTTAAACCGATCGTACTTGGTAAAACTATATTCATTTGTTAACCACTGCACAGGATCCTGAGACAGTACCAACCGGTTCCATTTGTCATACACTAAATAAGTCCACCCGGCAGTTCCTTCCACAACACCGGGAACCCTTTTGGCAATAACCCTTTGTTCATCATCGTATTGATACTGAAAAGCCCAGCGGTCCAAAAAGGATTGTTTGTCTGTTGCGTTTGCCGGATCATATTCGGTAGCCAACCGGGCAACTCCTTCGGGTTGGATTACAAACATCACTAAACCAGCAATCGAATAAATGTAATGTGTATCAAACCAGTTGGTCCCATCCCCTATCCGGTCCATTACTGTTTGGCCACGAAGGTTTGTGTACGTTTTTGAAACCTGTCCTTCTTCATTTATGGTTTCTTGCACCATGAGCGTGTTCGCTGCGTGGGCCCCTGATCTTTCTGGCACCCCGGAAGTATAATCTTTCCAGAATGGAACTTCACCTGCAACGTTGATTTTAGAATAGGCAGTAACTTTTCTTGGCGTTGCATTCCATGAATCATCCCTTGGGGATACAACATCTACCACTCGATTGAGTGGGGATGGCTCAAAGAAGTTTTGTTTATAGGCTCCAATACTTGTTCCCGCGGTGGCAGCTGGAGGTTCTGCATAATAATTAAATTGCTGATTTACCGCGTTCTCTTTAAATGAACCCGATAAAGTTGAGCCATTGGTGTATGGGAGATATTCCTTTTCTTGTCTTCCATACGCATCATACTCTATGGGTAATACCAAATCTGACTTTAAAGGACTACCGTTAACCGTTACAGATTGAGAATTCCTGCCAAGCCCATCCATATATTGGTAGTGTGTGGTTTTTTGCTCAACAGGGAGATTGGAAACTGCCGGGATTGTTGTTACACCCGGAACAAGAACAGCCTCTGTTCGAACAAAATTTTGGTCAAAGCTTGGTAAGGTTGGGATAAACTCACCGATCGCTGAATAGTTTGAATTACCCCCGCTATTAACTGAACGAACCCTAAAGTAATATCGCTTGTTTGCTTCCAGGTTTAGTACATTTTTGCTCGGAGTGGTTAACGAATAGTCATGAAGGCCAGGCAGATAGCTAGAAAAATCGTGCTTACTCGAAACATCCAAAAGATAGCTATTTGCTCCCGAAACCAAATTCCAATTGGCGATGAAAGAAGTATTTGTCGGGCCCGTAACAAAAAGATTGGATGGAGGAGGTGGAGGTGATGGAAGTGTAACTGCTGTCTTAGCTTTAAGCTGATTTCCTGATGTAGTCGTGCCATTTACTGCACGAACCCGATAATAGTAAGTGGTGGCAGGTGTAAGGTTGGATATGTTCCTGTTTAAAGCGGTTACAGAAATATTCTGGTATCCACTAACATAAGAACCAAAAAGGGGATCGGTTGAAACATCCACTCTATAGCTCGTAGCATCCTGAACCGCATTCCAATTGATAGCAAATGAATTACTGGAAATGTTCGTTGCATTGTTTAGAACAGGTACACCAGGAACAACCCAGGTATTCGAGTTACCGGAAGTACCACTCCCATTTACAGCACGAACACGATAATAGTGCGTATTTAGAGATAGCCCTGTTAACGATTTTGTTGTAGTTGTTAAACCACTGTAAGAAGCTATAAGTGGACTGGGGAAGGTAGGGGCATTCGAAACTTCCAGAATGTAACTTGATGCTGTGGATACATTCGTCCAATTGGCATTAAATGAATAACCCGTAATACTTGCGGAAATGTTTGTGGCAAGCGTAGTTGTTGGGGCGGGCGGAACACCCCCGGTAACATTTACATTGTGAATATCAAAATAATAATTGTCCCATGTTTCAATATCCACGTAAATGTACCCAGGCCCTGCATACGTCCAGTTTACACTTGCCCCGGTACTACTCGGGGTTGTGATATTTCCCGTTGCACCCCAAAAATAATTAGCAACTGTTGGCGGAAACACCCCGTATCCATTTTCGGTCCAGGAAACACTATAATATGTAGTTTGTCCAACGGAAACTGATGTGGGGCCAGTGATGGTCATCTCCAGGTTATTTCCGAATTGACCATAGCTTAGGCGAACACAACTTGTCAAGAGAAATAATACGACTAGGATTTTATGCATTCGATTCATAACGGCTTACTTCTTGTTGAAATAAAGAATATTAAAGAATCCACTTTTTGTAGAACTTCTGATGATTAAAGTTTCGGGCGAAGGAAAGTGATAAGTAAAAGATACCGGCTTTTCTTCAATGGAAATAAATAGTTGCCCTTCTTTTATTGTCCATGTTCCTTTTGAAGTTGTCCTCTCCCCGCTCTTGTTCCAGGAAATGGTTATTTCATCATTAACACGAAAGGTAAATTCACGTCCTTCTAAAGAAGCTGTTGCCCGGGCCTTAATCCCATCGGGTAAACTATCATATTTTGCACGCATGCTTCCCTCTATTCGTGAAAGTGTTTCGGGTACGTTTACTTGCCAACCCCCTAAAAATTTTGAGTTGCTTTCTTGCCCCATTAAACCTGTTGAAAACAACACGAAGGAAAAAATAATGAAAGTCTTTATCATGGTTAATTAGTTTAAAAGATGCGTTTTGTTTAGTGTTGAACACAATATGGATTGCTTGAGTAAACGATAAGGTCTACACTATCGGTATAAGTGTTTCCACAAGTACCAGTGACTGTACAGCGCACTGTGTACGAACCACTATAGCCCAAAGGTCCAAAACCAGGGGGTGATTCAACACCGGGGCCGCTACCTAAACTATACCAAGGCCCGTTGTTATACCGATAGTCCCACTGGGTTGATGCTGTCCCCCTTGGGTCTATAGAGAAAAAGGTTGGGTATTCTACGTTGAACCCATCACAAAGGTCAATACTTGTTGGGCCATTTATAAGAATGTTTATTCCGGTAATCGGGTTGGTTACAGTAATATTTAATGTTGCATCAGAAGACAAATATTCGGGGTTTTCCCTTCGGACCTTTACCTGATAGCTACCGATGGAAGAATAGGTGTGGGGGGTTGATGTGCTTGTCGTGGTAATCGAATTCCCATCCCCAAAATCCCAATGGTATTTTGTTTCACCAAAATCAGAAGGCACAGCACTACTAAAGTTAACCACCTGTCCTGGTTGAGGACAACCAGAGATAGAAATTGAATTGTTGGAAAGAGCTTCTTCCTGCCCTTTGTAATGATAACGGTATTGAGTTGTTATATGATTGTTATGGTCCTTTACATGCTTTAAGCGATTAAAATTATCGTAGGTGTAATTGGTGTTTCTGCTATTGAGGTCTGTGAGTTTAGTCAGACCGACTAGTGGCGAATGTGTAAAGCCCGTTTGATGTTGATAGGAACCCGGATTCCGTGTAAAAGAAGCCAATAAAGATGAGTTATTGCCCCACACATAGTTTGTTTGAATTCCATCTTCCCCATAAACTGTTGTGGGATTCCCAAAGGAATCATAACTCGAAATTTGATTCACTAATTTAAAGCTACCACTATTTGGCCAGGAGAATGACTGCGAAATTACTTCCGTCCAATTGTAATTCGTAAAAAGATTGCCAATACCTGATTTAAGTTTATAATTTTCCCAATTTGAAATTTTACCTATTGAGAATTCTTTAAACTTAGAAACAGAAGCACCCAATAAATACTTTTTTGTTGTTCCATTTTCAAGACGTTCCAAGTAAGAAATACTTTCAATTGGAAAGTTATCCATTTTCTTAGATTTCATAAAATAAATTGCTCTAGCTGCCACATCGTTAGGTGCAATTGTCGTTGTGATGTAATCTATTGGATACTTTGTTTCCGATACCAACTTCTCACCAGTAGGTAAAGTTTTAGTGATTTTTCTAGCCAACAAATCTGAAGCATAGGTTGATTGGTTGGAGCCTGAAACAGGGATATAGCTGTATGAAGTAGTTGTCGCTGTCTTTTTGGCCTCGTTACCCGGTTCAAACTGATCATAAATTTCTTCCACCTCACTCTTTAAGAAAAGTGGTTTTGATATTAATTTATACTTACCAAAGTGATACACAGGTGCAAATCCATTTGAACCATACGTTTGGATTGTTGACATTACCGCAACGCCTTCAATTTCCTTCCGTGGTGAAGCATCAAAATCATACTCTTTAGTTATTCTTTGAGCCACCAAATAATTTGATCCAACTTTAGTAAATAATTCTTTTTTTAATAATAACCCTCGCTCCCAAAAAAAAGATGATTTAGCTGCAAACGGAGGTCCATTGGGTTCTACTGGAAGATTCTGTGGAATAATGTCACCAATTCTGGCAACATCGTAATAGATCTCAGGGTTTGCATCAGGTCGATCCGAATAATTGGTATAATAATAATCCTCTCGTATCAACCCACTTTCGATGACCGACACTTTACCATATCCAACGCTCACCCCATCAATATCAAAAAGTGAGACATAGGACCCCGAATTGATTCTAAGAAATTTTACGGGACACGAGGAACTAACAGTTAAATTTAAGGGCCCAACATTGAAGGAATGATTGTAACCAGCATTTATTGCATTATACTCAAAAGCATAAATTGGTTGCGCCAGTTTTACTGGTAGATAATAGAAGTATTCTTTTTCATTAATCGTGACACCCTTTTCTTTACTTAAAATCTTTTTGATCCGAACCCCCGCTGCACCTTCATTTGATTCATATATAAATTCGGATTTCAATCCAGTCGGATAGTCGACTTCTATCAAAATATTTGCCTTTGCCGCTGTGAAATGAGCCTCTTTATCAGCACCTTCTTGATCAGGAATGCCTGGAATTTTTGAATAAAATCCCCGGTGATACCACACACTATACATTCCCGTTCGTCCATTAAAATATCCCCAATGATCCTCAAATGACGTAAACCGGGGTGGGAGATCAACACCCTCTTCATAAGTAAATTTCCAAAAATCAAGATTGTTCTGTTTTATAGATTTGAGCTTTAATCTGAAGCAATCATTGCAATCAGATGGAAAGGAGTAAGGAGGCAAACCCTTAACTGTATATGACCCCCAAAATGTATTCGCCCCATTGAAGTATTCGTATTCAAAATCATACGATTTAATAATTCCGAGATTATTTCTTTGTGTAATGTTAGTTACATTCCAGCCACCTTTAAGGTCCTTCCTATTTGATGAATACCCAAATTCTACAGTCCCTAATGGGCTTGTGATTGTCTTAATATATTTTGGCTTATCTATTATAATTTTAGTATTGGTAGCATATTCTTCGCTACGATCAGGATTACAACTTCCACCAGGCTGTTTAATTACTTTGGCCATAGTTTCGGCAAAGTACTCATAGCTAACATTAGTGCCAATAACGTATGCGAAACTCACATCTTCATTCCCAAATGGATCCATCACCTTTGATAAATACCAGGTAGAAGCATAAGTCTCTGTTTTCCCGTTTGTTTCAGAAATTGTGGTTTCAATAAAATTTGAGTTTTCCCCAAAAAAATATCTATATCCATTTGGATCCGTGATTATCCAGTAATTGCTAGTTGAGGTTGGGCCAAACGGAGGCTCAATTTTAATATTTTGATATGGGATCGTAGTTGGTATCCCATTCTTATCAAAGACAAACCGTCCCTGCATACCTAAGAAATTAAAGTAAAAAATATCCGGTTGCGAATCACATAGATTATTCAACATTCCATGGAAAATCGGAGGATAGTAAGTTCTATCTGTATAATCCCCATTCGCACAAAAATATCCATTATCAGGTTTGCCTCTAACAGTCCTGGTTATTACACCACCAGCATTTAAACCCCATCCTAATCCAACCTGGCTTGCTACTTCCTGCAATTTTATCCCTCCGGCATGATAGTTTAGGCCGATCGGTACCGATATTTTCCTTCCTGAAAAATTTATTAATTGTATTGGGATACTTAAAATCCCAGAGTAATTGTTAACAGGAAGATTAATTTCATCAATCAACGATGATGAGTTTGGTGAAGGGGGAATTGAAACAAGGTTGTTCCCATCTTGACTGTATGACTGATTTAGACCAAAAAAAAGAATAATACAAAAACAAAAAAACCTATCTATCATTTTCCTGAATGGTTTGGCAATTAGATATCCTTAATTAGCATTGATATTTACAATTATAAACAATATCAATTTCTGATTTTGTGGCTAAAGATTGATCGTTAATTCAAAACAAGGAAATTCGCATTTGTTTAGCGTTTTATTGAACAGATTGAGTAAAAATACCTAACGAAAAATAGGAGAATTCTCCTATTGGAAAACCTTTCGAAAACCTCATGGAATCAGTACACCCCTTACAAAAGCTTTCTTGATCAAACCCGCAGTATTCTTCGCCCCCAATTTTTTCATGAGGCTTGTCCGGTGGTTTTGAACGGTCTTTTCACTGATGCACAACTTGTCCGCTATTTTTTCCATTGTGCATTCATCCGCAATCAATTTCACCACCTCCAATTCCCGCAGGGAAAGTATGTGGGTGTCACAGGGCTGGTTAAAATCCTCGCGCGATCGATAGGCCTTTCTTGCCAGTGTGTTTAAATAAAAATCCTTCTCGATCACTGAGCTGATGGCCATTTTTAATTCCTCCCCCTTAACGGCTTTATTTAAGTATGCATGGGCACCAATATTCAATAAGTTGCGCACAATGGTTACATCATCATCTACGGAAAGGATAATAATCTTTACGGAAGGGAATCTGCGCTCCAAATAAATACATGCATCCCTTCCGTCCATTACGGGCATTTTCAAATCCAGCAATACAACATCGGGGACCCGGGCTTTCACCAGGCCGATTAACTCCTTCCCATTCCCTGCTTCTGCAATCTGGTACTCATTGTCTTTATCGAGTGTGGTGATTATCCCCTTGCGGTAAAGGCAGTGGTCATCTGCAATGTATAAACGGATTTGCTTCCCCATAACTTGGTCAATTTTACTAACGGCTAATCCCGACCTTACGTGAAGGGGGCACTCTGGCCATAAAAAAACACCTCTTCACATCTAATTATTGGAATGGGATTTCCAATAAATATTTCATTAATAAATCCCCGGAAACTTCTGCGGGTCAACCTCGCCCATCATGTTGTAAATCCGATCGAAGATTTCTTCTGCATTCGGTTTTGAGAAATAATCGCCATCAGTAGCATACGCGGGGCGGTGTTCTTTTGCGGTTATCGTTTCGGGTTTGGAATCTAAAAACTGATAGGCATCCTGTTCTTCCACTATCTTTTGCAACATAAAAGCAGTAGCTCCCCCCGGCACATCTTCATCTGCAACTACCAATCGATTTGTTTTCTTTACTGAATCAACGATGCTATGGTGGATGTCAAACGGCAATAGCGATTGCACATCAATTACCTCACACGAAATCCCAAAACGTTCCAACTCTTCTGCAGCTTCCATCACCACCCTGCACATGGAACCATACGTCACGATAGTAACATCGGTACCCGATTGCAATACTTCAGGTACTCCTAACGGAACAGTAAACCCGCCAATATTTTCCGGGATACGCTCTTTCAAACGATAGCCATTCAAACATTCAATGATTACTGCGGGATCATCCGATTTCAACATCGTATTATAAAAACCCGCTGCCTGTGTCATGTCGCGCGGAACTAAAATATAAATACCGCGCAAACTATTTAAGATCATTCCCATCGGGGAACCGGAATGCCATACACCTTCCAACCGATGGCCACGTGTACGAATAATCAACGGGGCTTTCTGTCCACCTTTTGTACGGTATTGCAGTGTGGCCAGATCATCGGACAAAATTTGTACAGCGTATAAAAAATAATCGAGGTATTGAATTTCAGCAATCGGTCTTAAGCCGCGCAAAGCAGCACCAATCCCTTGTCCAATAATCGTACATTCACGGATACCGGTATCACTTACCCTGTTCTCTCCATACTTTTCTTGCAAGCCTGCAAAGCCTTGGTTTACATCACCAATTTTCCCGACATCTTCACCAAAAGCAAATACGCGCGGATCACGCTCCAACGCTTTGTCAAAACACACTTTCAAAACTTCACGTCCATCCACCAATAGGGAAGTATCTGTGTAGATTGGGTCTACTCTTTCAACTTGCAATGCTGATGATGCTGATTGACTATACAAGTAGGAATTGTAGCGATCAAAATTTTGCTCATCCGCCTCTTTTAACCAGTCAATAATTTCCCGCTTGACTTCCGAATCTTTGAAACGCAACCAACGCAATGCCTTACGTGCCGCCTTCACAGCATCCATCCGCACAGGGTTAATGGTTTTATCCAACGCTTCTTTAATCTCACGAAGCGCCTTGGCATTTTCGCCTGTGGCCGCGGCTTTTCCTATCAATTGTGAAACCGTTTTCTGGTCTTCCTTGATTCCCGAAACAAAATTTTTCCATGCATTTTCACGTGCTTGTTTTGCTTCCAGCCTGGCTTCTTTTTCAATTGTATCAATTTCTTCAGGAAGGATCATTACATCTTCTTCAATCCACTCCCGCATTTTTTTGATGCAATCAAACTCGCGCTCCCACTCCAGTCGTTCTTTTGTTTTATACCGTTCGTGCGAACCAGAAGTTGAATGGCCTTGTGGCTGTGTCACTTCCAGCACATGAACAAGTACAGGCACATGTTCTTCCCTGCAAATTTTTTCTGCCTTTTCGTATGTTTCAATCAAGTCTTGATAATCCCAACCTTTTGCCGTCAGGATTTCATACCCCTTCTCTGTTGCGTTTCGTTGAAACCCCGCCAATACTTTTGAGATACTTCCTTTCGTTGTGTGGTATTCCTGAGGAACGGAAATTCCAAAACCATCGTCCCATACGGAAACCAACATCGGAACTTGCAACACACCGGCAGCATTGAAACTTTCAAAAAACATTCCTTCCGATGTAGAAGCATTTCCGATCGTACCGAAAGCAATTTCATTTCCATTATCAGAAAGGTCCTTTAATGATTTCAATAATGGATTGTTCCGAAAAAGTTTGGAAGCAAATGCAAGCCCAAGCAACCGCGGCATCTGCGCTGCTGTTGGTGAAATGTCGCTGCTGCTATTTTTTAAGTCTGTAAGTTTTTTGAATTCACCTTGCTCATCCAGCATGCGTGTTGAATAATGTCCATTCATCGAGCGACCGGCAGAAGAAGGATCTGCCTCGATGGAAGGGTGCGCATAAAGTTGCGCGAAATATTGCTGGATTGTTAATTCATCGATCGCAAACATGAATGTTTGATCGCGGTAATAACCCGCCCGGAAATCTCCCTTTCGAAAAACTTTCGCCATCGCGATTTGGGCGACTTCTTTTCCATCACCAAAAATGCCAAACTTGGCCTTTCCCATAAATACCTCTTTACGACCCATCAAGCTTGCTTCCCTGCTGGCAACCGCTAAGTGATAATCCGCCAAAATTTCTTTCACTTTGGCTTGGGGGAATTTTGTTTTGTTTTCTTTGACTATGCTCAAAACTATGGTGATTTAACTGAATTGGTCAAAAATAACCAATCAGGAATGGTTTCAAAAATTGGCATTGGCAGTATAATTTACCCAATCCCCGTCAATTATTTGAGGATCATAGTGATTTCGTTGCGAATAAAGGAAAATTCCGAATTTTTGGTTGTCAATCAGCAATTCATCATAATAATATCCTGCGGTAATTTCCAACCTGTAGATTTGACGTTGCGTGGCAATCGATCGAACTTCCATCTTTTCAGCAATAATTGTATCCGTGCGCGAATCTGAGATAACCGCATACGGATATTCCTTTTTTGAAAAGAGCCTGAATCCCGGCAAAATAAGTGTACCCCTCGAAACTAAATCATCTTTAAAATGCTGATAATTAGCCATTCCTGTACGAAGCGTTCCGTAAAAAAGGTATGATTTGATGCCTTCCATAAATTCCGTAAAAAAGAATTGTTCAGCGTTCTGAATATTATCCGACTTGCTATATTTGCAGCCCACTATAACGATTGCAAGATGATTATCGGAGTTCCAAAGGAAATAAAAAATAATGAGAATCGGGTTGCTTTAACGCCAGCCGGAGCACAAGAACTGACCAAACGCGGCCACACTGTATATGTTCAAAAAACTGCGGGAGTGGGCAGTGGGTTCACGGATGAAGAATATCAGGGAGCCGGTGCCAAAATGATCCAGGATGCTGCTGAAGTTTATCAGTTGGCCGATATGATTATCAAAGTAAAGGAACCCATCGAACCGGAGTATAAATTAATCAAAGAAGGCCAACTCGTTTTTACGTATTTCCATTTTGCATCGTATGAGCCGCTTACAAAAGCGATGGTACAAAGCAAAGCGGTGTGCCTTGCGTATGAAACCGTTGAGAGTGCCGATAGAAGCCTGCCATTATTGGTACCGATGTCGGAAGTAGCCGGACGCATGGCGATTCAAGAAGGTGCAAAATACTTAGAGAAACCTTTAAAAGGTCGTGGTATATTATTAGGAGGCGTACCGGGTGTGAAGCCTGCGAAAGTATTGATATTAGGTGGTGGTGTTGTTGGGACCAACGCAGCGAAAATTGCTGCTGGAATGGGTGCCGATGTTACCATTATGGATGTAAACTTAAATCGTCTTCGCTACCTCGATGATGTGATGCCGAAAAATGTAAACACATTAATGTCGAGTGATTATGTGTTGCGGGAGATTGTAAAAACCACTGATCTTATCGTGGGTGCGGTCTTGATCCCCGGAGCGAAAGCCCCAAAACTAGTAACACGCGATATGCTAAAAACAATGCGTCCCGGAACGGTTTTAGTTGATGTGGCAGTTGATCAAGGGGGTTGCATCGAAACCTGTACGCCCACCACACACGAAGACCCAACCTATATTATTGATGATGTTGTCCATTACTGTGTGGCAAACATGCCAGGCGCAGTGCCGTATACTTCTACCCTTGCTTTAACAAATGCTACTTTGCCCTACGCCATTCGACTGGCAAATGATGGTTGGAAAAAAGCATGTAAAGAAAATGCAGACTTGCGTTTAGGACTGAACATGATCAATGGTGAGGTTGTTTACAAAGCGGTTGCGGATACGTTTAACCTTCCGTACACAGATGTCAACAAATTCCTTTAATCTGGTTTTGATTCAGTAGGGTATTCAGGAAAATCAGTCAACTGTGTTGTTGACTTTTGTGCCCGGTCTATTTTAAACACAAAATGGATCAGTCCATTGGTGACTGCCACATAAGGTGCAGTAAGTGATACATTATAAGTAGACACTTGTTTGAGGATTCTATTGTCAATTTTCTCCTTCGGTGATTTGCACTCAACCACTAACCATGGAATTCCCTTGCGATCAAACACAACTATATCAGAACGCTTTTGAAGTGTGTTGAATGTTAGGCCTGACTCTACCCGGGTGAGTGCTTTTGGATATTTCATGTGCTGAACCAAGTAATTCAGAAAATGCTGACGTACCCACTCCTCCGGGGTCAACACAACATATTTCTTCCGTACTGAATCAAAGATCAGCACCTTACCATTTTCATTTTTAAGGTCGCAATCGAAAGAAGGCAGGTTTAACTTGATCATTATTTCGACAAAATAACTATTTTAGAAAGCCCGTAAAGATACCCAACTACTAAATGTTACCCTGTTTGTTTAAAGATATTCATCAAACCTTTGATGATCTTTTTCTTAATTTTAGCTAGTGGTATGATTAAGGATTATCATATCGTTATTTTCGGTAAAGGTAATTTAACATGAAGACAAAAAAAGAAATCGTAGAAAATTGGCTGCCCCGTTATACCGGCCAACCCCTTGCCCAGTTTGGGGAGTATATACTCTTGACCAACTTTGATAATTATGTGCACTTGTTTGCAGAGTGGAACAACGTTCCGGTAATTGGTGCAGATAAGGCTATGCCGAGCGCTACTGCCAATGGGATCACCATTATTAATTTCGGGATGGGCAGCCCCAATGCAGCAACAATAATGGATTGTTTGTCCTCCATAAATCCCAAAGCGTGTCTATTTCTCGGAAAATGTGGCGGGTTAAAAAAGAAAAACGGCATTGGTGATTTAATCCTTCCGATTGCCGCCATTCGTGGAGAAGGAACATCCAATGATTATTTTCCTCCGGAAGTTCCTGCTTTACCAGCGTTTGCGTTGCAGAAAGCAATCTCGACTACCATCCGTGATATGAACAATGATTACTGGACCGGAACTGTTTACACAACCAACAGAAGGGTTTGGGAATGGGATGAAAAATTCAAAGAATATCTCCGCACAATTCGGGCAATGGCAATTGATATGGAAACCGCTACGATCTTCTCAACGGCCTTTCATAATAAAATCCCAGCAGGGGCAATCTTATTGGTTTCTGATCAACCCATGATTGCTGAGGGTATTAAAACAGAAACCAGCGATATAGTAGTTACTACAAATTATGTGGAGCTGCACTTAAAGATAGGCATTGAATCGTTGAAGCAATTGATCAACAATGGAATGACCGTGAAGCATCTTCGGTATTGAATTTAATTTTTTGTTACTGATAATCCGGAAGACATACCTTTTTATGGTTCGGGATTTATAGTTCTAAAGTAGTGCACAGATGATGTGCGCTGCATAGCTGGCATGTTACAATTAGTTCGTAGTCGCACATTTGAAATTCCGATACACTGCATTTCCACGCAATACGCATATCACATGTATAGTGATTTTAACACCCGTCATCCAATTTTGAATAGGTATTGAATCGTTGAAGCAATTAATCAACAATGGAATGACCGTGAAGCATCTTCGGTATTGAACTTAATTTTTTATTTTCAACCGGGTGCTTTTCAACGTGAAGAGAATAATAAACCCGATTACAAAATAGCTTGCCAGCACCAGCGCACTGTTTCGCATGTCCGTTGTTATTTGGTGGATGAATCCAAACGAAAACGTACCCATCACAATTGATAGGTTATAGGTCACATCATAAAAGCTGAAGTAGGAAGCATGCTCGATGGAATTCTGAGGTATAAGTTTGGAGTAGGTTGCCCGCGAAAGGGATTGGATCCCACCCATTACCATCCCCACTACAACGGCCAGTGCATAAAATTGAAATTCAGTATGTGTAAAGTAAGCCCCCAGGCAAATCCCTAACCAAATCAAAATCAGCGTAAGGAGTGCATGTTTGTTTCCATAGGTTCCGGATATTCGTGCAAACAACCAGGCACCCACAGCAGCCACAAGTTGAATAAGAAGAATGGTTCCGATCAACTTCCCGCTTTCCAAATGCAGTACATCCGTTCCAAATAAAGTAGCCAGGTACATGATCGTCTGAACGCCCATGTTGTAAAAGAAAAACGCTGCCAAAAAACGCTTGAGATCTGGCGATCCGTTTAAACTTCTCCAAACTTTGGAAATTTCGTTATAGCCGTTTGCCCAAATCCTTCCGCCTGGTTTTCTCCCATAAGGATTCTCCGGTAATCCGCGGAAGCTAACCGCAGAAAATCCGATCCACCACACACCTACCAGCAAAAATGAGAATCGGGTTGCATCTCCTTCCGATTCAAAACCAACACTGGAATAATTCAAGATCAACCCAAGGCATACCACCAACAACAAAACACTACCGTAGTACCCCATGGAATATCCGCGGGCGCTTGTGCGGTCATACAAATCTTCCGTAACTATTTCTGGCAAGAAAGCATCATAGAACACCAGGCTGCCGGAATAGCCAACACTTGCGATGATGGAACAAAATATCCCCCACTCCAATGTATTGAGTCCATCAAAAAAATACAGCCCCATACACCCGGAGCCTCCGATGAAAACGAAAACCTTCATGAATAACTTCTTCTTCCCCGTGTAGTCTGCCACCCCGGAGATTAGCGGAAGAATAGCGGCTACGAGCAAGAATGAAAAAGATAGTGCATAGGAATACAATACGCTGTTCTGTATCGAAAAGCCCATAAAAAGAACAATATCCCCGGTAGTCTCCGAAACAGCAACGGCCTTATAGTATACCGGGAAAATCGCGGAGATGATCACCAATGAGTAGACGGAATTAGCCCAATCGTACAAGCACCAGGCGCGAACAACCCGCGGTACATTAAGTTGATGTGTAGTAGTTTCTGAATTTGTCATAAAAAAACAAGCCCTGTCCGATTTTCAGACAGGGCTAGTAGTATTCTTCAAAGCAATACAACAATTATATTAAAGGTCTTCAGCTCTTTGTAAAGTTGAGTAAAGAAGTTTCCGGGCATTTGCCTTTCTAAGTTCAGTTTCAACATCCGCAATAATACCACGTTTGGCTTCACTGTCGACTTTCAAGGAAACTGTAATCGCATCGCGTTCAAATTCATCAAGCTTTGCCCTTTCCTGGTTCACCCAATTGATCACATCTTTTGGTTCAATAAAGATATCATTGGCCTGGATCTTTGGTTCTTTACCAAACTCTTCCAATTTCTTTGGTTCACCAATATACAAGTAGGAAACCAAAGACTTCTTTTGAAGTTTGCGCAATTGTGTTGCGGAAGGGATTTGTTGCTTCACGTTGATATTTGATTCCCGCATTACGGTAGTCACCATAAAGAAGAACAGCAACATGAACACCACATCGGGCATCGATGAAGTAGGGATTTCCTGTTTTACGTTTGCTTTTTTCTTAAACTTTGACATGTTTTCTTCTTAAAATTCTAACCACCTACTTTGGAAGGCTCTGCAATGGAAATACTCATAGGAATACCTTCCCTTGCTCTATCATAAATCGCTTTATTTCCCGGTGCACCAGGATCGGAAGCAATTTCACGCCATTTCGCATTGGAAACCCCGGCTCGCTCAGCATAGATATCATAATATGCACCCTGAATGGCATCCAATACTTCAATGAACTTCTTATGACTGGTTCCACGATCCGTTTTATACGATACAATCGCCTTTAAAGGACTGTCGGAAGAAGCCGGGTCCAACCCATCGTTTAGCACAAATTTCTTGATTTCAGCTTTCAATTCAGCCATTGAACTTGTCCAAGGATCACCCTCCACCAACAAATTATCGAAAGAATTGACCTGGATTTTAAACAAGTTCCTTTCCGGTATCTGTACATCATCCTGCTGGGCCTCAGGCGGGGGCGGCAACCCTATGCTCAACCCCTTATCGTTCGGGACTGTTGTTGTTACCAAAAAGAAAACAAGCAACAGAAACGCGATATCGGCCATGGAAGCATTTGGTATCTCTGGGGTACTTCTTGCCATTTTATTTAATTGCTTTACTAATTTCAGAATAAATCAATCCCAGTATAGCGATCACCAATACAATATAGAACATGATCAGCCCTGCGCCTACCAGTTTCGATACCCCCTCAGTAATCCCTTTTGCCGCCCATACTGTAGTAACAGTTGAGCTTGAGAGTGCATATCCAAGGATAAAGAGAACAACCAGGGCACCAACGCCCATCAGGGATTTAACAAGGCCTTTCGGGTTTCGTAAACCCTGGACCAACGGAAAGGTAACTGCCGATATTATGGCAAGGAATATCAATCCGTATCCAACATACAATGAAATATCTATCCACATAATTTCAATTATTTAGCAGATACCAACTTATGCTTTACAAGTAAGTCAACAAGGGTAATAGATGCATCTTCCATGCTGTTCACCATGGAGTCGATTTTAGAAATCAAATAGTTATACAATACCTGCAAGACCATACCAACGATAAGACCACCTACAGTTGTTATAAGTGCTGTTTTCATACCATTTGCAACAATGTTTGGGGAAATGTCACCGGCAGCTTCGATATCGGCAAAGGCTTGCACCATCCCTACAACCGTTCCAAAGAAACCAAGCATTGGACCAAGTGAAATGAACAATGAAATCCAGATAAGGCCTTTTTCAAGCCTTCCCATTTCAACACCACCATAAGACACGATTGATTTTTCAACCATATCAACGCCTTCGTGGTAGCGCATAAGGCCTTGTGTAAAGATGGAGGCAACAGGGCCACGTGTGTTGCGTGTTACGTCCAAAGCAGCATCTACCCCACCTTGCGAAAGCGCATCTTCGATTTGACCAAGTAATTTTTGGGTATTGGTGGTTGCAAGATTTAGGGTGATAATGCGCTCAATGGATACGGCAAGGCCCAAAATCAAACAAACAAGAATCGGGGTCATAAAAAGGACGCCCCCCGCAATAAATTGCTCTTTTAATACTTCATGAAAGCTCAGGTTTTCCTCCTCAATAGCTATAGCTTCTTCGGCTGTAGCAACCTGAGGTTGCGGTGCAGGTTCTTCAACAACGGTTTCTGTTGTAGTTTCTGTCTCTTCTTGAGCGTAAAGTGAGGTAGAGGACGCCAGTACCCCTACAAGAGCAATAATCGAAAATAGTTTTTTCATAGTTAAAGGTTTAGTAATGCTTTGAAGTTGCCAAAATTAAAGTTTTTGTTGATTTCTAAATACTTTTTGAAAATTTTTTACACTGGCGGAAGCAACTTCTTTTTTGGAGGTAATAATGTAGTCACCAAAATAAAGTCACTGTTGGCTCATAAATTTTGCAATAATATTTTCAATGGTTTGATAATCAATCCTTCTGGTTTGATTACAATCGAATGCGGAGAGGGCGGGATTCGAACCCGCGGTACCCTTTTGGAGTACACACGCTTTCCAAGCGTGCTCCTTAAGCCACTCGGACACCTCTCCTTTTTTACCTTATTCACGTAAGGGGCACAAATAAATCAAGAATTTAGGCGCTATCCAAGCCTCATGCCGACATTTCACCAGCAATTGATCTTCGCATCATCTTGCTCACGGTTTCCACATCATTTTCACCCAACAATAACATGAGCTTCGTAATCGCTGCTTCAGTGGTCATATCTGCACCTCCGATTACCCCTATTTGGGTCAACTCCTTGCTGGTTTCGTACCTGCCTTGTACGACCATCCCACCATGGCATTGTGATATGTTCACAATTACGATGTCCCTTTCGATTGCTTCCTTCAACAATTTAATAAGCCAGCCTACATTAGGGGCATTGCCCGCGCCATAGGTCTCCAACACAACTGCCTTCAACCCTTTACAATTCAAGATTGCACGTACCACCTCTTCCTGAAGACCGGGAAACAACTTTAGTATTGCGATATTGGGTTCAAAGTGGTTGTGAAATACGAGGGGACGCTCTTCATAGGGCTGGATGGAATTATAGGTGTAATCAATTTTTACCCCTGCTTTTGCCAGGGGTGGGTAATTTCCTGATTCAAAAGCATCAAATTGCATGCTCTCCACTTTCTTTGAACGGTTTCCCCTTAATAATACATAGTCGAAGTATACACACACTTCGGGCACAACCGACTTCCCGTCCTTTTTTGCTGCGGCAATCTCAATAGCCGTTATCAAATTCTCACGGGCATCGGACCTGGGTTCGCTGATGGGCAATTGTGCCCCGGTAAGGATTACCGGTTTATTGAGCCCCTCCAGCATAAAACTTAAGGCCGATGCAGTAAACGACATGGTATCGGTTCCATGCAAAACAACGAAGCCATCATTCTCATTATAATGATCATAAATAATCTTTCCAATAATACCCCAATGCCCCGGTTGAACATTGGAGGAGTCTATCGGGGAGGGAATGGAGACAACTGTGAGCTCAAGTGCAAGGTTTTTAAGTGTGGGCAAATGCTCAAGGATCAGACTAAAGTCAAATGGAATTAGCACTCCTTCCCTATCATAGGTCATCCCCACCGTTCCACCTGTATAAATAATCAGCACACGGGCTTTTGGTTTCTGGGGGGAAGCGGTATTGATCTTTATAAATTTCAGCATTCCTTAATTTTGAAATAATTTTTCAGCATTTGCAGTCGTAACGGATTGGATTTCTTCCTGCGTCAATCCCAGGATTTCGGCAACCCTTTTTCCAATCATTGGAATATATGTTGGTTCATTTCTTTTGCCCCTGTGCGGCACCGGGGCAAGATAAGGACTATCGGTTTCCAACACCAAATGGCCCACTCCGATTGCCGGCAATACGTTATCCAACCCACCATTCTTAAAAGTGGAAACCCCACCAATTCCCAATAAAAACCCAAGCTCAATTATTTCTTTAGCCTGTTCACGTGTACCGGAAAAGCAATGGAAGATGCCTGTCAATTTTTCGTTCTTTAGTTCCCGAACCAGTTTTATTGTTTCATCAATACTTTCCCGGCAATGGATTACGATCGGGAGCCCGTACTGCTTTGCCCAACCAACCTGGATTTTGAAGGCTTCTTGTTGTTGTTCCCAAAATGTTTTGTCCCAATATAAATCCGTTCCAATCTCCCCTACGGCTGCAAATTTTCTTTTACCAAGCCAATACTCCACATGGTACAGTTCCTTTTCAAAATCATTCTTTACCGAACAGGGATGCAGCCCCATCATGGCAAAGCACTGGTCCGACCTGCTTTCAAGTTCCAACATTGGGTCAATGGAGGCATGATCAACATTGGGCATAAAAATTTTCTTAACCCCAACCTGGTCGCAAGCCCGGAGCATATCATTTCGGTCTTTGTCAAAATCTTCATGATAAATGTGCGCATGGGTGTCTATCCAATAACTCATGAGGTAAAAATATAGGGGATGAAAATCAGCAGTGCAATAATAACAGAGATTACGGAGGCAACCAACACCGCACCCGCTGCAATGTCTTTTACCTTTCCTGCCCAATGTATTTTCCCAAGGGAAGTACCATCGACTAAATTTTCAATTCCGGTGTTTATCAATTCCGTAACCAATACAAAACCAATACAGAATATAATCGCCACCCATTCTGTATTTGTTATCCCCAAATATAAACCCAGTACAACCACACCTATAGCTACGAATAGTTGTATTTTGATATTGCGTTCTTCTTTTATTGCTACACGTATCCCCTTCAACGCAAACCGTAAACTTTTAATAAACCGAACCATACTAAGCCTTTAATACGTTAGCAATCGCATGCGATAAAAGTGCAGCATCGTTCACAGGAAATGGCGTATTGAATATACGCGCTTTCGTTAAAGCATCAATCAAATTAAATTTGTATTGCCCACATGAATATGCAATTCGTTTCTTTACTAATTCCTTAGCAAGATAAACCTGTTCCGTTTGGCCGGGTGTAGGCACAAAGATGCATGTGGATTGAAACACCGTCATGTCCATAATAGTACTGTAACCACTTCTGGAAATTACAATTCCAGAGGCTTCAATAGCGTATTGCAGTTCGCCTGCGCCCATTGCATTTACAACTTCAATATTCGTGTGGGAATACCTGTCATTATTTTCCCCCACAATACCCCGGACAATCAATACTTTGAGGTTGGAATTCGCCAGTTGATCAAACAGAATATCTTCAAACATTGTGCGCTGCGGCTCCGGCCCCGATAACAGAACAAGGATTTCATATTTCTTTTCCCGAATGGTTGGCTTGGCGAACCTTGACAAAAAACCGATGTAATCAGGCTTTATATTTTTGAATGGAAGTGATAATTCACCAGAAAGCTCACGTGATGGTATATCAGGAACCCAACAAGCCGAAAATTTTTTAATCAGCATGTAGTTAAATTTTCTGATAAAAGGTTTCATCCATCGCAAACCACCCGGAAGTAGAATATTTAATTGATGGGCAATGAAAACGCACGGTATTTTATCCGACCATGCCCCATACCGGTTGTCAGCAATCACAAAATCAATTCCTTCACGCTCTATTATTTTACCGGCCACGATTTTTTCTGATCGGATCGCTTTTAAGAATTTCGGCACTTGCAACAGTAATTTCCATACCATGCTTCCGCTTTTGGGATACACCGGGGAATAGGAAGGAAAATCATGGGATTTCAATTCCGGAAATTCAAGTTGAAGCAGCTGCAATGATTTTCCGGCACCGCCAATATGAACTTCACAATTTTGTTTTTGCAACTCTTTAATAATAGGGATACACCGCGTTGCATGGCCCAGCCCCCAATCAAGGGGCGCCACCAAAACTTTTTTTGGGGTCATACCGCGAGTGGTTTAAACGTGTAGCCTTTGCTCGAATACGCTTCCAAAAACCTGGGCAATGTGTACAGTAAATTTTTTGAGGCTTTAATGCTATCGTGAAAAACCACAATGGAACCCGGACGTGTGGCTTTGATTGTCCCTTTCAAACACCTCTCAGGAGACATACTCAGATCATAATCAAAAGAAAGAACATCCCACATAATTATTTGATGTTGGATACTCCTGATTTGTTCCCTTGTTATTCTCCCATAAGGGGGGCGAAATAAAGTTGGCGTACTTCCAGCGTGATCATTGATTACTTCATCTGCATCCTCCACCTCCTTTTTATAAACAGATGAAGGTGTTTTCCATCCACTTACGTGATGAAAGGTGTGGTTGCCAACAACATGACCGGCAGCCAACACTTTTTTAAGAATGCCGGGGTGTTTCTTTACGTTGTCGCCAATGCAAAAAAAACTTCCCTTCGCATCAAATTTTTTTAGGGTGTCCAAAACCGCTTCCGTAACATCTGGAATGGGGCCATCATCAAAAGTGAGGTAAATTTTCTTTTCGGTTGTTGGTATCTTCCAGTGTAGCGATGGGTACAACCACGGAAGAAAAAAAGGTGTCCGGTGAGGGATCATCATCCTATTCTACAGGATAATAGGGTAATATCATCCCGATATCCATTGTTGCCTTTAAATTTATCGAGATCAACAATAATATCCTGATGGATGTTGCTTAGGCTTTTATTAAAAACTTCATCCGATTCAAAATACTTTATCAGCGAATCAAGGCCAAATTCATTTTCTTTTTCATCGATTGTTTCGGTGACACCATCTGTATAACAGAATAAAAGAAAATCATCGAGATCATCTACAAACCCTTCATTGATAAAGGGCATTGGATGTACTGCACCCAGCACGGTAGAGCCATCTTCCAACAAACGAAGGCCATTCTTTTTGTCAACTAAAATGGGCGGGTTGTGGCCGCAATTAATATAGACCAAAGTTTTGAGGCTGATATCATAAATCCCAATAAAGCTGGTGATAAACTTTTCGCCTTTTGCGTTTTCCAACACCTGATAGTTCAAGGCTTCTACAATATCGGTCAGGTTGGGTGTTTGGCGCAGCAAGGTCCGTAAGGATGCCTGAAAATTCGACATCATTAAAGCCGCTGGAATCCCTTTGCCGCTCACATCGGCAACACACAATAAAAATTGGCTTTTATTGATAGGGATATAATCGTAATAATCCCCCCCTACCCGATCGTGGGGAAGATAGCTAGCTTCAACTTTTAAAAAATCCGTATTGGGCAGTTTATCCGGGAACAAAAACTGTTGTACGTCACTGGCAATTTCAAGTTCCTTTCGAAAGGCTTCCTGCTCAAGCTGCTTTCTGGCCAGTTTTTTATTCTCAATCGCAACAATGATAATATTGCTGAGCGCCTGGATAAATTTAATCCCATCCTCACTTTCATAGCGAAAATCGTCCATCTCCAAGCCACCAACAAATACAAGGGCCAGTATTGTTGATTTGTGCTTTACCGGAACCACGATATCAAATTCCGCAAAATCGGCAACTTCAAAATCCTTGATCGGACTTACATTTTTAATTTTAAGTATTGATTGCGGAAGGCTAAGTTTCAGATAAGAAACACTGGTACCATAATTTACCTTACAAGCCCATTCTTCATCATAAACATAAAGTGCAAGTTTCTTAATGTTAAGGTTTGCCCGTAACGTAAAGTCGTAAATTTTATAAAGCGATGCCTCGGGAACGTTGCTGTTGATTGCTTGTGTGATTTCAAGCAATGCGTTGAGTTCCAACTCTTTGATTTCGTACTTGCTCTTCAGGGAAAGTTCGGCCATACTTCAAATTTAGCAGATGTCAGGCAGCATTCTGGTTGATACCGGAATAAATTTTTCTTCCCTTCCAGATAAAAGGTCGTGAGCCTGCAGCAATTGCAATGACAACAACGTAAACGGGATAAATTAATTGTAAAAGAATAATGTGGGGTAATTTCCACGCCAACGTCATGTAGTTGGACATCCGCTTTAAAAAAATCCGGTCAACTGTACTTCTGAATATTATCAGGGAAATCACTACCTCAACCGCGATGTAGCGGAAGACAATCAGAAATGGGAAAGAGATAGCAATCAAGTTTATCGTAAAAACGAATAGCGCCATACATTTTGTAAGCATACTTGTTTTCACTTTCCATTTTCCCGCCCAGCGGATACGCTGAAAAGTAAAATCACGAAAAGTCTCCTGTGGGGCAGTGTCAACAATCGCTTCTACTGCTGGAATAAACTGAATGCCGGCAGGATATTCCCGGCTGATTTTCTTCAACAAAAAAACATCATCACCGGAAGGAATGTGTTCATTTCCTTCGTATCCGCTTACTTCTTCAAAAACCGATTTCCGAAAAGCCAGGTTGGCACCATTGCACATGGTGGGCATCCCCAATTGATTGGTGGCAACACCCACACCAATGACACTGGCAAATTCCGTTGATTGGAGGCTTGCAAAGGTTGAGCCCTGTGCGGAAATCCGAACCAGGCCAAAGGCCAGCTTTGTATCGGGGGAAAAATATTTCACAATGCAAGACAACCAGTTTGTGCCCATTTTGCAATCGCCATCAGTAGTGATGATAATTTCACCGGTTGCCAGTTTAATCCCGGCAGAAAGTGCCGCTTTTTTTCCGGATGCCGCATCCAGGTCCAGCAGTTTTAACCTACTATCTTTTTGGTTTGCAATCAATTCTGTTGTACGGTCCTCTGAATGATCGTTCACAACAATCACTTCAAATGCCGGATACGTCTGCTCAAGCAAACAGTTTAAAAGCTTTTCAATATTTTGTTCCTCATTCCGTACAGGCACCACCACAGAAACAAAAGGCTGACTTGAAGAATGTGTGGTTTCTTTCGGATTTACTGCCTTTCGCCAGCCAAAAATCACCAACATCACAAAAATACCATACAGTGCAAACAGCAGAATCAGTAATATTTCCATAATAATGCCTGCAATTTCTGAAATTTCTGGCTACTGCCTAACTTACCCCCGTGGGAAAGGTGATAAAAGAGAAAATAATACTCGGGCTGGATCCGGGCACAAGCGTGATGGGCTACGGAATAATCCATATAAATGGCAGCGCAATCAAGCTTTTACAGTTTGGTGTGATCCATCTTAAGAAGTATGACAACCATGAATTGAAGCTCAAGAAAATATTTGACCGGGTGTTGAACCTCATTGATGAGTATCATCCAGATGAAGTGGCATTGGAAGCCCCTTTCTTTGGCAAGAATGTACAATCGATGCTGAAACTTGGTCGCGCCCAGGGTGTTGCCATGTCGGCTGCGCTCTTTCGTGAAATCCCCATTACTGAATATGCCCCGAAAAAAGTAAAGCAATCCGTAACCGGAAATGGAAATGCATCCAAAGAACAGGTTGCCAAAATGTTGATTGGTTTGTTGGCGATAAAAGAAGCACCAAAATTATTGGATGCTACTGATGCGTTGGCTGTTGCCATCTGTCATCATTACCAAAAAGGACCGAGTACTTCGAAAACAAAAACCTGGGAAAGCTTTTTGAAAGAAAATCCGGAAAGAGAGAAGAAACCTATCGGCAATTTAAAAACCGACTAATTTTCTAATTTGCAAATTATCTAATCGACCAATTAATAAATGGGCATTGTCATTCGCCAAAGTTTCTGGACTTCGGTAATCTCCTACATCGGTGTTGTGCTTGGGTATGTCAATCTGCTGTACTTATATCCCCGGTTTTTAGATCCCGATCAAATTGGATTGTTGCGGACGGTACAAGATGCTGCAATTCTATTGGCGGCTTTCGCGCAGGCCGGGCTTTCCCAAACCATTGTCCGGTACTTTCCGCACTATAGCAAAGACCGGGACGAAGGCCAAAAATTCGTCAACCTCATCTTTGTTCTTTCACTTGGTGCGTTTATCCTCTTTGCAATTGTATTCTTTCTTTTAAAGAGCAACATCATTGATTTCTTTGGTGAAAATGGAAACCAGTTGGAAAACTATCTGGTCCTAACCCTGTGGCTCACGCTCATCATGACGTTGATTACGCTGACAGAATCGTATTCACGGGCAAATTTAAAAGTAACCACACCCAATTTTTTACGGGAAATCGGACTTCGTGCAATACAAGGCATATTGGTGTTATGCTATTTTCTTGATGTCTATGATTTTTATGGTTTTTTGATTCTCACGGTATTCTCCTATGTACTCAATCTTTTAATCTTATTGGTGTACTTAAAATCGGTTGGTGACCTGAAATTAAAACTTTCTATCCTTCAATTACCAAAGAAGAAATTTCAGGAAATTATACAGTTCAGTGTATTTAGTTTAGCGGGCACAGGTGCCTTGCTTACCATTATCAAAATCGACAGCCTGATGGTTTCCGCATTGGCCGCAAACGGTTTTATTAGCAATGCAATTTATACCACTGCGGTGTATATGGCTACCGTTATTGAAATCCCAAGACGCGCCATCAACCAAACCACCAACACCCTGATAGCAAGGGCATTTGAGAAAAATGACCTGGCAGAAGTTGGAGCATTGTACAAGAAAACCACAGTGAATCAATTGGCAATTGGCGCCTTGCTCTTTATTGGTGTTTGGGCAAACCTTGAGTCCATTTATGCGATTATGCCAAAAGGCGATACGTATATAGCAGGCTATTCTGTGGTGATCATTATTGGAGTTGTTAAAATCATTGACATGTTGTTCGGGCCAAATGGGGAGCTGTTGGTTTTATCTGAATACTATTGGTTTCATACCTCAGCCTTGATGGTGATGATTGTTATTTCAATCTCTTTAAATTATCTCCTGATTCCGGAATATGGAATTCAAGGTGCTGCGTACGCAACCCTGATTACCTACCTGCTCTTTAACCTTGCAAAACTATTTTTTGTTTATTTAAAATTAAAAATCCAGCCTTTTACCGTTGGGTGCCTAAAGGTGCTGGTCATTTCTATTTTTGTGATTATGGTGAACAAGTGGCTGCCAAGTCTGGAAAACAGCTATTTCGACATCATCTATCGATCAATCCTCATTTCCGTGCTGTATGGTTTCTTGATTATCATCAGCCGGTCATCAGCAGAAATCAATAATTTGTTTGCAAAAGGGTTATCGATGATAAAATCTATATGGAAATAATCCCGGAATAGTAGTTTTGTACCTTATCCCTCATTGATTAAACCCGAAGCGAATGGATCTTCAACGCATCAAGAAACAAGCATTGCCCCACACGATAGCCCTTATCGTTTTTATTGCCTTAACGGTGATTTTCTATTACCCGCTCATTTTAGGGGATAAAACCCTGGATCAACATGATGTGAACCAGGGGGTTGCATCCGGGATTGAATTGAGCAATTTCAGGGCAGAAACCGGGGAAGAGGGCCTCTGGACGAACAGCATGTTTGGCGGGATGCCGGCTTACCTGATCAATGTAAAGTGGTCCGGCTCCATTATTTTGACCACGATTGAAAAAGTTATCTCGTTTGGTTTCCCCAGCTCCGCGAGGGAAACATTCCTTTCCATGCTTTGCTTCTACGTGTTGTTGGTAGTATTTGGCGTGCGTCCTTCGCTGGCAATTGCCGGGGCGATTGCGTATGGGTTTAGTACCTTTTTTATTATCAGTATCCAGGCAGGCCATGTCTGGAAAGTTCGCGCGATCGCATACGCACCGCTGGTAATCGCAGGAGTTCACTTGCTTTACCGGGGAAGAAATCTTGTGGGGACAGCGTTAACCGCATTGGCATTGGCGTTGGAAATCAATAGCAATCACCTTCAAATTAGTTACTATCTGTTTTTAATCCTGGTATTATATGGTATCGTTTCATTAGTGGTTGCCATAAAAAACAAAACGGTTTTACCATTTGTTTATTCAAATGTACTTGTTGGTGTTGCTGTGGTGATCGCTATAGGCGCCAACTTCGGCAAGATTTGGTCGACTTACGAATACGGAAAATATTCAACGCGCGGAAAATCAGAACTCACTGCCGATAACAATACGAGCAATGGCCTTGACCGTGATTATGTTTTTAACTGGAGCAGCGGGAAGGCAGAGAGCTTTACATTTCTCGTTCCGAATTTTTACGGAGGTGCGAGTGGTCAATATACGGGTAGTGGCAGTGAACTGGAAAAAGTACTTCAGCAAAACAATGCGCCTCCCGATCAAATCCAACAATACACACGCGGGCTCTTAGGGTATTGGGGACCCCAACCTTTTGTGGCCGGACCTGCTTATGCGGGTGCCATCATCTGCTTTTTATTTGTGATTGGAATTTTATGCGCAGATACCAAATATAGAGTTTGGTTGATTACGGCAACGGTACTCGGTATTGTTCTTTCGTGGGGGAAAAATTTTCCTTCCCTGAATTATTTGTTTTATGATGTCGTTCCGCTTTACAGCAAGTTCAGGGCAGTATCCATGACTGTTGTCATTGCAATGCTGACGATGCCATTGCTTGGTTTCATTGGGTTGGAACAATTACTGAAAGAAGATACCAAAGAAAAAGTGAAAAAGCTTTTGATCTCCTTTGGTATTACAGTGGGTGTGGCATTGTTAATTGCGATCATAGCCTACGTTCCACGGATTGATTTTGAAATGCAGGATTTTATAAAGAATGCAGTGAATGCCAGCAGGAAATCAATTATCCGGATGGATGCTTTCAGAAGTATCTTTTTTATAGCAGCTACATTTGCAGCGATTTTATTTTTCATAAAACAAAAATTGAGCGCTGGTATTTTTGCCGCCTTATTTTCCCTTTTGATAACACTCGATATTGTTGGGGTGAACTATCGCTACTTAAACAGTGACAGCTACGTTGCCCAACGAAAAAACACATTCTTTCAAGAAACACCGGCCGATCAGGTGATCTTACAAGACAGGAGCCTCGACTTTCGTGTACTAAATTTTGCTGATCCATTCAACGAAGCAAGAACATCAGTCTTTCATAAATCAGTGGGTGGATACCACGGTGCCAAATTAGGGAGGTACCAGGATTTCATTACCCACCAACTTTCCGGGGAGATGCAGGAAATTATGACAACAGGAAGGATCACATCCGGCAACACGCGATTGTTGAGTATGCTGAACACCAGATACTTTTTGGTTGGAAACACAGCAGAGTCAGTAGTTCAGAACCCGAATGCGTTGGGCAATGCCTGGTTTGTGCAATCAATAAGAGAAGTAAGCACGCCCGATGAAGAACTTGCATCGTTGAGCGATCTTGCAGTAAAGCGTGAAGCAGCAATGGATGTTTCAAAATTCAAGAAACCAGAATTCCAATATGATTCAGTATCATCCATCACATTAAAATCGTATGCACCCAACAAGCTTGTGTATGAAAGCAGCAGTGCTGCAAATGGGTATGCAGTTTTTTCTGAAATCCATTACCCAAAAGGATGGAAAGCATTCATCGATAATAACGAGGTAGCAATAGACCGCGTGAATTATATTTTGCGCGGGTTGGCCATTCCTGCGGGAAGTCATCAGATCGAATTTCGGTTTGAACCGGAAGTTTATTTTGTGGGGAATAAAGTGATGTGGGGATTTAATATTGCATTGCTATTACTTTCTGGATTTGCAATGGGCGTAGTTTTCAGAAGTTCAAAAACTGAATGAAGAAAGTTTTGATCATTACGTATTATTGGTCGCCAAGTGGTGGGATCGGTGTATTGCGTTGTTTAAAGTTCGCAAAGTACCTCCGCCAATTTGGTTGGGAACCGGTCATTTATACCGCTTCCAATCCACAGTATCCGTACATTGATCACTCCAATGACAAGGATATCCCTGAAGGAATTGAGATACTGAAACATCCGATTTTTGAGCCATTCTCGTTATTTAAAAAGTTCACAGGTAAAAAAAAGGACGAACCGATTAGCAACCCGTTGGTTACGAAGGAGAAGAATAGAGGTGTGGTCGAAAAGTTGGCAATCTGGATACGTGCTAATTTTTTTATACCAGACGCACGAGCATTTTGGATTAAGCCTTCAGTAAAATTCCTTAGCAACTACTTACGGGAAAATAAAGTAGATGCTATCCTATCAAATGGCCCGCCTCATACGAATACAGTAATTGCATGTCGGCTAGCGCAAAAATTCTCGATTCCATGGTTGGCTGATTTTCAGGATCCCTGGACACAAGTGGATTACTATTCCTTGTTTCCCATAGGAAAAAGAGCCGATCGAATCCATAAAAAACTTGAGCAGGAAGTATTCAATACCGCTAATAAAATTACCATCGCCAGCCCGACCTGGAAAAAAGACCTTGAGAAAATAGGAGCTAAAAATGTGGATGTAATTTATTGGGGATATGATGAAGATGATTTTAAGAACATAGACCAAAAGCAAACTGAAAAATTTACAATTTTTCATGCCGGGATATTTGGGCACGACCGTCTTTCCCCATCATTTTTTGAAGCACTGAAAGAAGTAATTGAAGAAATACCATCCTTTTCGAGTGACCTGGAAATTCAATTTTTTGGAATGGTGGACCATACAGTCATTGAAGAAATCAAACGCAATAACCTGATGGGGCATACAATCTTGGGCGGAACAATAGGCCGTGAAGTTGTCTTGCAAAAAATGATAGCGGCATTTCTGCTCTTGCTCCCCTTGAACAAATCTTTAAACATTAATGGAAGGCTGCCCGGAAAACTTTACGAATATTTGCGTTCGTATAATTGGATCCTTGCAATAGGCCCCGGTTCAAGTGATGTAAGACAGCTTCTTGATCAAACTTCTTCAGGGAAGATTGCTGATTTTGGTGAAAAAGAATTACTGAAAAAACATATACAACACTTTTATAAACTTTACCTTAATAAGGAATACCGTTCCAAGAATAAGGAAAGCATACATGGATACGATGTCCGAAAGCAAACTCAAAACTTGACCAGCCATTTGAACCAGATAACCTAAGGAATGAAAAAAAGAATTTTAGCTTTTGTGGATTTGGAGAATGGTCGTGATGCAAACATTCTTATACCTGTTGCATTTTTTGCGGAAAAATATTTAAGCTGTGAAGTCATCTTTAGAAGTAAATATGACGCACACGCCATCTATCGATATAATCCCGATTTGGTTTTGCTACCCAACAGTGTTGGTTCTCCATTTTATTTTAAGATATCAAAATATGCTTTCGAAAGTAACATCAAATGTTTCGCGCTCGTATCTGAAGGGAACTACTGGACCAACGGAACATTCGATATCTTTGGGTACAATACAGACCGAAAATTCTATCATGACTTTGGGTGTTATTGGAATACACGTACTCTCGCATACAACATTCAACATTACCCGGAACTCATAGATTTTTTTGTGTTAACTGGCGGGGTTCAGTTTGACAGGTATAGGAATTATCAATTTCCCAAAAAAGAAGATTTCCTGAAGCAGTATAATCGGACTCAATACAAAAAAGTAGTAGGGTATGCAGCCTGGGACTTTGGCAAACTATTCAACAAGCGATCGATTAATGATAACCGATTTGTAAGACCCAACGACCCGAATCGAATAGAATGGATGAAGCAATTCATGTATAAGATCGAAGATACATTGGATCAGTTAATCAAGAATAATAGAGATACTTTATTCATTCTCAAAAAACATCCAAATGAATCGTTGCCTTCAGATACAAATACGACCATTAATGAAATTGAAAAACTCAAATCGAATGAAAATGTTCTTTACCTTGTCAATGAAAATATAGATACACTATTAAGCGTTTGTGATGTATGGATGGGCTTTGATACAACTACAGTGCTTGAAGCTTGGTTAATGAAAAATTCACCAACCTTCTTACTCCATACAGCTCAGGATTTCTTCAGGGACGAAATGCACAAAGGAAGTATTGTCATCAATTCCTATACTCAAATTCAAGAATATTTAGATGAATTTTATACAACCCGCACGATCAAAGATTTTCATCCAATTTCAGAAAAAAGAGCTGAAATAATTGATAGTGTTATCGGATTTGCTGATGGTCTAAACCACGTCCGGGCTGGAATCTATCTGAAAAAAACAATGGACAAACCACTTCAAAAGAGTAACATAAAGTTTAGGTTACTATACTTTCTGCGATATAGTATGATAACCTTACTGTTGCCTGTATACAATAAACGGCTGTTCCTAAAAATCCCCAAACTTAAAAAGACAGTATGGATTTTTGAGAATTGGAGGATGGATCGATTAAATGCATATAAAGAAAAGTGCTACGAACAGCTTGAAAATGTACATCAAAGATTTTCTATCAAAGAGGTGGTGGAGAACGAATCGAAAACCAAAGCGTTACTGTATACCGGTTTATCAGGAAATAAAATGACTGATAATACGTTCGAAAAAGAATAATTCCTGATAATCGTGAATGTACAAACCCATTTTAGGGATGGCAGTTGTCCATTTCGTTGCCCACCAGGAGGACATACATGGTTCAGTCACTTACGATTTAATCTAAGATGGTTTCAGTTTTAATAAAAGCTCAATCTCTTCTATTGCGTTAGGGGAAAACCACTGAATTGTCCCATCCCTTTTAAACCATGTCAATTGACGTTTTGCGTACCGCCTTGAATTTCTTTTCAATAACCTCACTGCTTCTTCGTAATCATAAAGTCCATCGAGATAATCAAAAATTTCGCTGTAGCCAACTGTTTGCATGGCCTGATGGTCTTTGTAAGGCTCCATTTTTTTCGCCTCTTCAAACAATCCCTTTTCAATCATCTGGTCCATACGGGCATTGATCCGGTTATAAAGTTCTTCTTTTGCTAATTCCAATCCGATTTTTACAATCGAAAAAGGATGATCATACCGTTTTTGGTTTTGAAATTCATGAATGGATTTTCCTGTTCCAATTTTCACTTCCAGCGCACGAATCAACCGATGAGGATTCTGATGGTCCATCCTTCCAAATTGATCAGGGTCCAAATCCACCAACTGATCCTGGAGCCAGCCTAAACCATTGGCCTCAAACTGCGCGTTTAAATTTTGGCGAACCTCCGGGTCGATCTCCGGAATATCGTCAAAACCTTCACATACCGCTTTAATGTATAACCCAGAGCCACCGCATAGGATCAGGTTATCTTTCTTTTCAAACAGTTTGTGAATTAAAGAAAGGGCATCCCTGCCAAACTGTGCAGCATCGTAGTGTTCTGTAATAGAATGGGTATTGATAAAATGGTGAGGGATCGCTTTTAATTCTTCCTGTGTGGGTTTTGCAGTACCAATTTCCAACTCTTTAAAAAACTGGCGGGAATCAGCAGATATGATCTCCGTATCCAGCCTTTTTGCCAATTCAATCGCCAATGCCGTTTTACCCGAAGCTGTCGGTCCAACAAGTACGATTAAGCGCTTTTCATTCATGGTAATAGTTATGAGTTAGGAATTATGGGTTATGGGTTTATCATGCATCAATAACTCATAATTCATAACCCATAATTCCTAACCCCTAATTTATACCATAATTCATTATCTTGCAGCCAGAATTGCAACCACTATGACCATCAAATATACAACCTCCTTTTTAACCAAATTGGAAGACTTGATTGCCGAGTCGGATTACATTTTACGCTACGAAAAAGGACAATTCAAATCTGGATATTGCCTCCTCAAAGAACAGAAAATCATCATCATCAATAAATTCTACACTACAGAAGGAAAAATCAACACGTTATTGGAAATCCTCCGTACTGTTGAATTGGATAAATCAAAATTCACCGAGAAGAGCCTTGCACTTTTCGATAGCTTAAATCAACAAGAGACCATTTGAAATACCGCCAGGTAAACAGAACGGACAGAATGAGTATTCGGAACAGGTATTCCATCTGTCCATATAAGCTAAACAGTAGCAGATGAAAATTACCTTCCTCGGCACCGGCACTTCCCAAGGTGTGCCCGTTATTGGTTGCACGTGCGAAGTTTGCCGTTCGTTGGATTATCGGGACCATCGCCTCCGGACATCCATCCATATCCTTGTAGATGGAAAAAGTATTGTGATCGATAGTGGCCCCGACTTTCGTCAGCAGATGTTGCGGGAAAATGTTGCCCGGCTGGATGCCATCCTTTTTACACACGCCCATCGCGACCACACAGCCGGACTGGATGATGTGCGCGCCTACAACTTTATGCAAGAGATAGACATGCCAGTGTACGGGACTCAACAAACGCTGGAACAACTCAAATCGGATTTTTCTTATATTTTTCATGAGAAAGTCTATCCGGGAATTCCCCGCGTTGAATTGCACGAAATCAACACAAACCCTTTTCACTACAACGGAATAAAAATCACCCCACTTCCGGTCATGCATTATAAACTGCCGGTGATGGGGTTCAGGATTGGCAACTTCAGTTATATAACAGATGCGAACTTCATTCCTGATGAAACCTGGAAACTACTGGAGGGAACCGGTACATTGGTCCTAAATGCCCTTCAAATAGGATCGCACATTTCACATTTCAATTTGGAGGATGCCATCCAAACCGCAAAAAAGGTAAACGCGAAGCAAACCTATTTTACCCACATTAGCCATAAACTCGGGTTGCATGGCGAAGTCATTGAAAAACTTCCCGAAACGATTTCACTTGCGTACGATGGTTTGCAAATCAACAGCTGATCGTGCATAACAATTACTACTTTCTACGCCAGCTAAGTTTGCAATTGGAAAGCATTCTTACCGGGGCAAAACTTGTGGAGTGCTTCAGTCAAAATAAAGATGAGCTGATCATAGTCTTTGAGAAAGACCAACAATACATTCCCATTAAAGCCCATCTTTTATCGACATTCTCTTGCTTGTCATTTCCGCGGGGGTTTCACCGCGCGCGAAAAAACAGCATCGACCTTTTTCCGGAAATGATAGGCGATAAGGTTGAAGCTATCCGGCAGTTTGAAAATGAGCGGGGTTTTGCGCTCCATTTAGGAAACGGAAAATCATTGTTGTTTAAAATGCATGGCAACAAAAGCAATATTGTCTTGTTCAGCGGTGATAGAAAAATACTTTTTAAAAATTCACTTCCAGCCGATGAAGGGATTGTTTTAAAGGAAATGGACAGGGCAATGGATTTTAGCAAACCAACCTTCGAAAAAAATATCCATTCGCTTAAAAAATTATACTTCACCTTTGGCGCAGTAGCCTGGCGGTACCTTGAAGTAAAAAGTTTCTATGATAAACCACTGAATCAACAATGGGAAATGATTGCCGACACGATCAAGACACTAAGCAACCCAACATTCTACCAAACGAAGCTAGACAACGAGATCACTTTTAGCCTGCTGCCTGTTGGTGAAATCCTGAAGGAATCAACCAACCCGCTGGAAGCTGTCACGGATTTTTTTTATACATATACCCAAACCAGTTCTTTATCTTCCGAAAAGGAAAAGGCGATCGGGATATTAACTTCTAAATTAAAAGCAAGTCAGTCCTTTCTCATCAAAACAAATTCAAAACTTAAAGACCTGAAAACAGAAAACACCTATAAAATCTGGGCTGATCTGTTGATGGCGAATTTGTATTCCATTCCGGAGCGGGCAAAAAAAATATCCCTTCCCGATTTCCAGGACAATTCCAAACAAATTGAAATACCTTTATCGGAAACACTAAGTCCACAGCTAAATGCTGAACGCTATTATCGCAAATCCAAAAACCATCAGATTGAAATCAACAGGCTGGAAGAAAGCATTCAAGGCAAGGTTGAAGAAATCAGAAAACTCGAAACACAATTGGCGGAGCTCCGGCAATCAACACAGCTAAAGGAACTTCGCCAGCACGTTGAAAAATATGGGCTTGAAAAAAAGCCCCAGGAAGAAATCATCTTCCTCCCCTACCGGGCTACAGAATTTCAGGGATTTCAACTATGGATTGGCAAAAATGCAAAAGCCAACGATGAACTCACATTGAAACATTCCCATAAAGAAGATCTTTGGCTACACGCAAAAGATGTTTCCGGCTCGCACGTTTTGATTAAATACAAATCCGGTAAACCGTTCCCAAAAGAAGTTATTGAACGAGCTGCACAGCTTGCTGCATTTTTCTCAAAAAGAAAAAACGAATCCCTTTGCCCGGTTGCCTACACCCGGAAAAAATTTGTACGAAAACGAAAAGGTGATCCTGCCGGAGCAGTTGTCGTTGAAAAAGAAACGGTGATACTGGTTGAACCGAAAGGGGTATAAGTGATACGTTATGGGTTATGAATTATGAGTTGGGAATCAGTATACTTATAATTCATAACCCATAACTATTTAACAACATTAATTTTCAATGCATTGGTCCTGGCTCTTTCCATAATCGGCATACTGGCCAGGGTAATAAAAATATCACCTTTGCTAAGGTGGCCATCGTTTTTCAAAATCTCCTCAACATCTGCAATCGTTTCATCGGTGGAGTTTACTTTATTGTAAAAATAAGCCCGTGCACCCCAAACCAGATTGATGGTATTGAGGATCGATTTGTTTCCGGTGAAAACAAAAATATTGGTATTTGGCCGGTGTGATGAAGACTTGAACGCTGTATACCCTGAAGCGGTCATTCCAACAATTGCTTTTGCCCCTACATCTTTCGCCAGTTTACACGCGGCCAGCACCAGGCTATCATTGATAAATATGGGCGACTTCGGATCAACTTCGCGAAAGCGAAAATAAATATTCGGGTTTTTCTCCACTGAAGTAATGGTGCGGACCATACTTCGAATAACTTCCAGCGGATATTTACCAGCTGCTGTTTCTGCTGATAACATCAATGCATCTGCCCCATCCATTACTGCATTCGCCACATCATTTGTTTCCGCCCGGGTAGGCCTCGGATTTTCGATCATGCTCTCCATCATTTGGGTAGCCACAATCACAGGCTTACCAAGTTTGTTGCATTTTTCGATCAACATCTTCTGTACCATCGGTACTTCTTCCATCCAGATTTCAACACCAAGATCGCCACGCGCCACCATCACCCCATCAGTAGCTTCAATAATCGCATCGATGTTGCTCAACGCTTCAGGCTTTTCAATTTTGGCAATAATGCGGGTTGCAGAATCCTTACTATCGATAATCCCTTTCAGGTAATGAATGTCTTCTGCTTTTCTTACAAATGAAAGCGCCACCCAATCAACTTTGTGTTCCAGGCCAAATTGGAGATCTTCCAAATCCTTATCTGTTAATGAAGATGCAGAGACTTTCGTGAACGGAAGGTTAATCCCCTTACGGGATTTCAGCGGCCCTCCATAAACTACTTCGGTCACCACATCAATATCACGGACTTCTTTTACTTTCAACTCAATCTTTCCATCATCGATCAAAACAACATCACCAACCGCAACATCGGTAGGCAACCCTGTATACGAAGTGCTGGCAATCTCCCTGTTCCCCAACAACTCACGGGTGGTAATAATGAATTCCTGGCCACGTTCCAGTTCTATGCCATCCTCCATCATTTGAACCCTTATTTTGGGGCCTTGCAGATCTTGCAACAAGCACACACTGGAGCCCATTTCCTGGTTCAACTCCCGCACAAAATTGATCACTTTCAGGTGGTCTTCGTGTTTGCCGTGCGAAAAATTTAATCGAAATACATCCACGCCTTCTTTGATCAAAGCACGAAGCATTTCTTTTGAGTTGGAAGCCGGACCAACGGTGGCTACAATTTTGGTCTTGTTGTACGCAATTTTTTCTTTCATAATAATAATATCGAGACGAGGCTATTTAAAAACCACAGGCAAATACAGCTGGTCAAAACACAAAGTTGACTTTTGATTTCAATCCTTCTACCGGAATGGCAGACACATACTCAACAGCAGGAATCTGTTTGAGCAATTCAGGGATATTTGATTTATGGCTTTGTTCCTCCATTTGCGTCAAAAGTATAAAATCAAAATGAGGAAATTCAGGGATGAGGAAATACTTTCCCGCTTCGGGATTGGTTGGTTTGTTCTTAAATAATTTCAATCGATTGAGACGCGTTTCAAAGGCATAATGCAAAAAATCGACCTCAGTATTTTTTTTCACTCCTACCCTCAAATCGTCCTTTTTTACCAGCTGAATCCCTAAAATCCGGTTTATTTCCCAAGCTAGTTTGTACCCTTTGGCCGAAGTGGCCATTCCAAACAATTCAAAATCAAACTCATACTCTATAATCAGTTTGTTTTTCTTCATTTTTAGTGCAAAAGGTGCATTTGGTGGACAGAAGGCAAGATCAAAAAAGTTTGACAATATTGCATTAAATCTCTTTCTTTGCAGAGATTTTTAAATCCCTAAATATTAAGAACATGTCAGAAATTGCACAAAAAGTAAAACAGATCATCATCGAGAAGCTTGGTGTAGAGGAATCTGAAGTTACTCCTGAGGCAAGCTTTACCAACGATCTTGGTGCTGATTCCCTCGACACAGTAGAATTAATTATGGAGTTCGAGAAAGAATTCAACATCTCTATTCCAGACGATCAGGCAGAAAACATCGCCACAGTCGGTCAGGCCATCTCTTACTTAGAGCAAAATGTAAAGAAGTAATAGATTTTTATTGCTTTTTAAATCATCCCCACCCAAACACCAAACATGTCATTAAAACGAGTAGTCGTCACAGGGCTAGGAGCACTTACACCGATCGGAAATACCCGCCAGGAATATTGGAACGGGCTCAAAAAAGGTCAAAGCGGTGCCGCCCCGATTACACGGTTTGATGCTTCGCAATTCAAGACGAAGTTTGCGTGCGAAATCAAAAATTTTGATATCGGAAACTTTATTGAGCGAAAGGAAGCCCGTAAAATGGATCCTTTCACCCAATATGCGATGGTGGTGGCTGATGAAGCAATAATTGATTCCAACCTCCCACTAGCTGAACTCAACCCGCACCGCATTGGTGTGATTTGGGGTTCAGGTATTGGGGGGCTTTCAACCTTTCAGGAAGAAGTAAAGACGTTTACCCTTGGAAATGGAGTTCCCCGGTTCAACCCTTTCTTTATTCCTAAAATGATCCCCGATTTAAGTGCGGGCCATATTTCCATAAAATATGGTTTCAGGGGACCCAACTTTGTTACTGTTTCGGCTTGTGCCTCCTCTACCAATGCCCTTTATGATGCATATACGTACTTGCGTTTAGGCAAAGCGGATGTCATTGTTTCAGGTGGTTCTGAGGCCGCTGTATGCGAAGCAGGGGTTGGTGGATTCAATGCCCTGAAAGCCCTGTCGGAAAGAAATGATTCTCCCGAAACCGCCTCCCGCCCGTATGATAAGGACCGGGACGGATTTGTGCTCGGTGAAGGGGCAGGCGCCCTTATTCTTGAAGAATATGAGCACGCCAAAAAGCGTGGTGCCAAAATCTACGCTGAAATTATCGGTGGCGGCATGTCTGCCGATGCCTACCATATTACTGCACCGCACCCGGAAGGGGACGGGATTATTCAAGTAATGATCAGCGCACTGGAAGAAGCCGGAATCAAACCAGAAGATGTTGATTATATCAACACCCACGGAACTTCCACGCCTTTGGGGGATATTGGCGAAATCAAAGCAATCCAAAAAGTATTTGGCGCACATGCCAGCAAACTCAATATCAGTTCCACAAAATCCATGACGGGCCACCTGTTGGGTGCTGCCGGGGCTATTGAAAGCATCGCCTGCATCATGGCCATCAACGACTCCATCATACCGCCAACAATCAATCATTTTGTGGATGATCCGGAACTGGACAGCAGCCTCAACTTGACCTTTAACAAAGCACAGGAGCGCAAAGTAAATATCGCCCTTAGCAACACTTTTGGGTTTGGAGGGCACAACTTCTCTATTCTTATTAAAAAACCAGATTAAGCTAAATTTATCTGGTAATCCAGCTTTTCTTAAATTAGCATCGAATTGTTTGATTAGACACGCTGCTTTTGGTTTGGAACCTTCTTAATATCACGAGTAAATCCAAAGATGATAAGCAACTCGTTATTGCTATCCAAAATCTTGCAGGATTAACCCCTGGCAACCTCGCCCTGTATAAACTTGCCACACTCCATAGTTCGGTAGGCAAAGAAAACGGGATAGGCTTTAAAGAATCGAACGAACGTCTTGAATATTTAGGGGATGCCATCCTGGGTGCCGCGGTAGCGGAATACCTCTTCAAAAAATTCCCACTGCGGAACGAAGGTTTCTTAACGGAAATGCGTTCCAAAATTGTGAACCGCGAATCGCTTAATCTATTGGCGCGAAGAATTGGTATCGCCAACATTGTGGTCTACGACAAAAAAAATGAAAACCTTCGGCAGGTTATTTTGGGCAATACATTGGAAGCAATTGTTGGTGCCATCTATTTGGATAAAGGATACAACCGGTGCAGGAGGTTTGTGATCGAAAAACTAATCGCACACAACTACAACCTGGATGCACTCGCTACCTCCCAAACCAATTTCAAAAGCAAACTCATTGAATGGTCACAAAAAGAAGGAAAGGAAGTCCGCTTTGAGATCATCAGTGTAAAAAAAGGAAGCCAGCACAAAGAATTTCATGCACAAGTATTAGTTGACGGGGAGGTTATTGCAAATGGATACGGTGGGAATAAAAAGAAAGCCGAACAGGATGCTGCCCTTAAAGCAAGTGAGCTATTGAGAATACCGGAGTAGATTTAATTGAATTTCTAATAACTATAATTTGAGAACCCTTAAAATTGGCGGGGCCACTGTAAATCAAACCCCCCTTGACTGGAACGGAAATACTTCGAATATCCTGATGGCTATCGAACAAGCAAAAACACTTCAAGTCGATATCCTTGGCCTGCCCGAACTATCCATTACCGGGTATGGCTGCGAAGACACCTTTCTTTCCAATTGGTTGTCGGAACGTGCCTGGGAAGAACTGGAAAAAATCAGGCCCCATTGTGCGGGGGTTACCGTTTGTGTTGGGCTTCCCATCCGGATAGGAAACACCACTTACAATGGTGCATGCGTGATTGATGATACCCGGATTCTAGGTATTGCATTGAAACAAAACCTGGCACGCGATGGCGTACACTATGAACCGCGCTGGTTCGAAGCATGGCAACCTGAAAAAGTTGTGATGATCAACCGAAACAACACTTCCATTCCTGTTGGTGACCTGGTATTTGATGTAAAAGGAATAAAAATAGGTTTTGAAATATGTGAAGACGCATGGCGTACCATACGCCCCGGAAGTAAACTTAAAGAACGCGGTGTTGATCTCATCATCAACCCAAGTGCCAGCCATTTCGCAATGCAAAAAAGTTTATTGCGCGAAGAATTGGTAAAATCCAGTTCTGAAAAATTTACCTGTGCATATTTGTTTGTAAACCTGCTGGGAAATGAAGCAGGCCGAATGGTCTATGATGGCGATATTATTATCGCACAACATGGAAGGATGATCGCATTAAATCCACGCTTAACCATTGCACCCTTCGCTCTACAAGTAGCCGATATTAATTTTGACAACCCTTCACAAACCAACATCATGGAGCCCGTGGGTGACATGGTTAAAAATGAAGAATTTGCACAAGCGGAAGCCCTCGCATTATTTGACTACCTAAGAAAAAGCAAGGCCAAAGGTTTTGTACTATCATTAAGCGGTGGTGCAGACTCCGCGCTTTGCGCAATACTTGTTGCCGAAATGGTAAAGCGCGCTTCGCGCAATCCCGGTTGGGATAAATTTTGCAACATGCTTTCCCTTGATCCAAAAGAAATCAACAGCGATTGGAAAAAAGCCGTCAATAAATTATTGACCTGCGCATATCAAAGTACCAAGCATTCATCCGATATTACTTTTTCCGCTGCAAAAAATTTAGCGTCTTCCATTGGCGCTACCTTCCATTCATGGAGCATTGATGAAGAGGTGGCTTCGTACACATCAAAAATAGAAGCTGCCATGGGCCGCGATCTTCGCTGGGAAACCGATGATATCAGTTTACAAAATATCCAGGCACGATCACGCTCCCCCATTATCTGGATGTTGGCCAACATCAAGCAAGCTATCTTATTGACCACCTCCAACAGAAGTGAGGGAAGTGTGGGCTATGCCACCATGGATGGCGATACAAGCGGAAGCCTTGCCCCTATCGCAGCGGTGAGCAAACCATTTATATTGCAGTGGCTTGCATGGGCGCAACACGAACTTGACTACCCGGCCCTTCGTGCGATCACATCACAACAACCTACTGCAGAATTGCGCCCTCAGGAAAACCAGCAAACCGATGAAGCCGATTTGATGCCGTATTCCATCCTTTCACTCATTGAGAGGCTGGCCATTTTCGAAATGAAATCCCCGATGGAAGTTTTTCTTGAAATGAAAGAAGAGTCGACCGATTTACCGCTCTTGAAAAAGCATATTCGAACCTTTTTTCAAAAATGGTCATCTAACCAGTGGAAAAGGGAACGATTGGCCCCATCTTTCTTTATGGACGACTTTAATGTTGATCCCAGAACCTGGTGCCGCTTCCCAATTTTATCAGGAAGCTTTAAGGAAGAATTGGCCCAATTGGACAATTTTTAAAACAATATTAACCCACAATCGGAGGCCAACTCCCTATATTTGCAGCTATGACTTTACTGAATTACATGATTTGGACCGGGAGCCCGGAGATATTTACCATATCACTCCCTTTTTTGTCGGATATAACATTGCGTTGGTACGGACTTCTCTTTGCGGGTGGTTTTTTGTTAAGTCAACAACTGCTTTATTACATCTTCAAAAAAGAAGGAAAGCCGGAGAAAGATGTGGATACACTTACGATTTACATGGTAATTGCCACTGTAGTGGGGGCACGCTTGGGCCACGTAATTTTCTATCAACCGGAAATGTTCACGGAAGACCCGCTGGGTATTTTCCTTCCGTTTAAATTTTCCCCTTTTGAATTTACAGGCCTTCAGGGATTGGCAAGCCATGGTGCAGGCATCGGTATTTTTATTGCCCTCTGGCTTTACTCCAGAAAAAAACTTCCCAACCAAAATTTTTTACAAACAGTGGATCGCATCGCTATTGTGGTTGCGTTAACAGGGGCCATGATCCGGTTTGGGAATTTTTTCAATTCAGAAATCATTGGAAAGCCAACCGAGTCTGGTTACGGAGTTGTTTTTGCCCATAGTGCAGAAAACATGTTGGAGAATCAAGACAATGTTGAGTCCGTAAGTTTTGTTAAAAGCAATGATGGCCCCAACGACCTGGGGTACGAACCTGTAAAAATCCTTGTTGAATTTGGGGCCGCTTCGAATTTTACTTCCGGTATTAATTACGCAGAAGGGAATTTAAAATCCATTCTCACCAATAACCGATATGTCAATGAACATATTTATCAACCAGTTGATGCCAATGTTCAAATGGAAGTTGGTGAGGATGGAAATTATGCGGCTATTATCAACACCCATGTAATCCCCCGCCATCCTGCACAACTTTATGAATCAATTTCCTGCGTGCTCCTGTTTGTATTTTTGCTATGGCTATGGAGTCAGTATAAAGAAAACCTTCCCCCCGGAAGGCTCTTCGGGATATTTCTCGTGGTTTGTTTTACCCTTCGTTTCTTTTACGAATTCATTAAAGAAAACCAGGTAGCTTTTGAAGAAGGCATGGCGATTAATATGGGGCAAATCCTGAGTATTCCGATGGTGTTAATGGGATTGTTTTTTCTTTGGAAATCGTATCAAAAACCGAACGTGGAAAAAGTTTAAATCCCGGCCATGTGGTGCTCGTCTTAAGGAATAAAAATGCTGTCTTTTGTAATCGGATGTGTGGGGATGTTGTTTTCATCGGGGTTTACTCCGGCAACACCGCTGCATCCCGGTGACACCCTAAGACGACCTGGTAAAAACAAAGTACTACTGGCTGACACCACAAACCGGAAAGTCAAGATCAATCGAATATTGATTATCGGCAACCGCATAACTCGAGAGCACATTATCCTTCGTGAACTTTCAGTAAGCCCGGGGGATAGCGTGAATGCTGAACTCCTGGCACCCATTCTCGATCTTGACAAAAAAAAAATCTACAATACACGGCTCTTTAATTCGGTGGATATTCGGGTGCTTGAACTTGAACCAACTGTGATCGATTTGCTCATCGACTTGAATGAAAGGTGGTATACATTTCCAGTACCCATTTTTGAATTATCAGATCGAAATTTTAACGAATGGTGGCAAACTTACAACCATGATTTCTCGCGCGTCAACTATGGTCTACGTCTTTTCCAATACAACATGCGCGGACGAAATGAAACGTTGCGCGCAACCGCCCAATTTGGGTTTACACGAAAGTTTGAATTAAGTTACCGCTTCCCCTACATCGATAAAAAACAAAAACAAGGATTAGGTTTTAGTATCGATTATTCTGAATCAAAAAATGTTGCATACAAAACCGAAGACCACAAACTGCTTTTTTTAGACAGTACCAAAATCCTAAAATATACATCGGGGGCCAGTGTGTGGTATACCTACCGGAATTCATTCTATGTCCAGCATACAATTTCCCTGGATTATCGCGACAACCACATCCTGGATACAATAGCAGTACTCAATCCTGAGTATATGGGCAATAGCAGAACACAACAACGTTTTGTTTCCTTTGGATATCAATTTGTGAATGACCACCGGGATATTGCAGCGTACCCGTTAAAAGGGTATTATATTCTGGGGTCCTTAAAGAAGTACGGACTAGGTTTCACCGATGATCTTGATAAGTTCGAAATGATCGGGTCATTTTCCACATACATGGAACTCCCAAAAAATTTCTACCTGGCAAACTACACGAACATTTCAATCAGTACGCCAAAAAATTTGGCATACAACTATTATAGCGCATTAGGATACCGCAAAAACTTTGTGCGTGGCTACGAAATATATGTAATTGAAGGGCCCAACAGTTTTTTGAACAAAACCACCTTAAAGAAAAGGGTTTTTAGTAAAAACATAGCGTGGAGAAGTATGCCCATCGAACAGTTCCGGCACATCCCTTTCGCAATCTATTTAAAAACCTATGCGGATTTCGGATATGTCCCCAATTACCCAAATTATGAAGTCAACAGCCGGTTGGCCGGTAAATTATTGACCGGTGCGGGATTTGGGCTGGATATTATTGGCTCGTACGATGTTGTGCTCCGCTTCGAATACTCCTTCAACAATAGTGGGCAAAATGGGTTTTTCTTCCATCTCTATAAGGAATTTTAAAAATAATATTAAAGTATAAACCGGATTGCGTAATTTGAAATAAAAAATTTCAAAAGTGATGCGATCACTACCGTTGGCGATTATGTTTCTGCTATGCTATACTTGCCTGCAAGGGCAAAGCACCTCAACACTGTCGGGCGCAAAAGCACAAGGTATTGGTTATGCTTCTTCGTGCCTCTTTGATGAATGGGCGATCTTAAACAATGTTGGCGGATTGGCAAAACTGGAGGCACCAACATCCGCTATCACGTACAATGTAAATTCCTATCTCCCCAATGGGAACTCACAAGCATTGGTTATTGGTATTCCCTTTAAACCTTTTGCAGCAAGCATAGGTGCGTTCTCTTTTGGGGACAAGGTGTACCGCGAACAAACTATTTCAGCCGGGGTTGCCAGCAAATTTGGGTTGGCTTCACTGGGTGCAAAGATGAACTACATTCAATATCGCGCTGAGGGTTTTGGACAAAAAGGAATGGTTACCGTAAGCATGGGTGGAATTGCTGAACTAACACCAACTTTTTCAATTGGTGCGCACATCATCAATATCAACCAACCAAAAATATCAGCAGAATTCGATGAACGTATTCCGACAACATTAATCCTTGGTGTGCGCTATGATCCCGGAAAGAAAATATTTGTTACAGCAGAATTGGAAAAAGATATCGCGTATAGCCCCCTCTTCAAGATGGGCGTGTCGTATACGCCACAGGAAAAATTCACCTTTCGAACCGGGTACAATCTAAATCCCAACGCGGCTTTTTTTGGTGTTGGCTTTCTTCATAAAAATTTCCAAATCGATTATGCTTTTGAGTATAAAATGGAAATGGGCATGAGTAATCAAGCATCGTTGGCCTATACGTTTTCGAACGATTAATGAAAATGGTTGCCACCATATTCCTCTTGTTTTATTCAACAAACCTTTTGGCACAAGAGTATCCCAGAAAAAACATTGACGTACAAAAACTAACAGACGAATTGCTGGCGCAAGACCTTGACATGAACTATGAGGAGCTATATGAAAACCTGTTGCAGATCCTATCGAACCCGCTATCAATCAATATAGCGACAGAAGAGGATTTCCGTTTTTTGAATATCCTTACCGAAACACAACTGCAAAATTTACTGAGCTACAGGAAAGAACAAGGAGGCTTCACTTCCATTTATGAACTACAAAGCATCGATGACTTTGACGTACAAACCATCCAGCGATTTGCCCCGTTTGTTGTCGTCAAAACCAATCAACTCAAAACAAGTTTCCTGAAAAGCATTGCATCGCGGCAAAACACCTATCTCATTCTTCGGTACGATTACACCCTTCAGGAGAAAAAAGGATTTACAACCGAAGTGGATCCAGCCAGTAAATTCCTGGGGTCGCAACCACGCATCTATACACGTTTTCGCAGCAGCAAACCCGGTGATTACAGTATCGGTTTTACCCTTGAAAAAGATGCCGGGGAAGCAATGCTTTGGCGCCCGAAAAACCAATACTATGGTTTTGACTATTCGTCCTTTCATCTGCAAGTTCAAAATAAGGGCCGTATAAAAAATTTAATAGTCGGGGATTTTCAAGGACAATTTGGCCAGGGGCTTTTGCTGGGTGGATTTTTTGGTTTTGGTAAAGGTGCTGAGACCATCACTACCACACGGAGAAGTTCGATTGGTTTTATTCCGTATACATCGGTTCACGAAAGTGGGATGCTGCGCGGGGCAGCGGTTACCCTTCAGGCAAACAAGCACATCGACCTTTCGGTATATTATTCACAAAAACGTAAAGATGCCAGGTTGAACCAGGATGATGGGGATGGGCACATCACTTCATTTCAAACCACCGGCCTCCATCGCAATGAAAAAGAGTTGGCTACCCGCAATAAAATCCTGGAGTCCAATTATGGTATAGTCGCCAACTTTCAGTATAAAAAACTCAACGGTGGCATCATCATGAATGGGACATCATTTGAAAACCGTGTCCAAAAATCAAAATCCGTTTACAACCAATTTACTTTTGAAGGAATGCAGAACAATAATGTGGGCGGGTTTGCAACGTATTCATTCAACAACTTCAACTTCTTTGGTGAAGTAGCGAAATCATTGAATGGCGGGTGGGGCGGTGTCGCTGGGGTGTTGGGTAGCCTTACAGACAAAATAGATATCTCGTTGCTCTTTCGTAAATACGATCCTGATTTTTATAGTTTTTATTCAAACGCATTTGGGGAGTCGGGCTTGCCACAGAATGAAGCAGGAGTGTATTGGGGTTGGAAATACACCGCGAACAGAAAATTATCTATAGCGGGGTATCTTGATTTGTTTAGTTTCAAATGGCTTCGCTATCGCAGTTATGCACCTTCCGTTGGGCATGAGTGGTTGTTGCGATTGAATTATTCACTAAATAAAAAATCATTGTTCTACTTTCAATATAAGGAAGAACAAAAGGTTATGAATAGTCCGGGTGATACTAACCTCTACTACACCACGGCAGGAATAAAACGAAGTGCGCTGATAAATCTTAGCTATTCACTGGCAGACAACCTTCAAATGAAAACAAGGGCACAAGCAAGCACGTACCGGTTCAACAAAAATCCTTCACAGGGTATTGCCATCATGCAGGATGTTGATTGGAAGCTCAACAAATTTGGGATCACTGGTCGCTATGCATTGTTCCAAACCGATGATTATGATAACCGGCAATACACATACGAGCGGGATGCTTACCTGGCCTATTCATTTCCTGCCTATTATGGAAAAGGTGTCCGCACGTATTTGATGCTTGAATATACCCTCAACAAATACGTAAGCTTTTGGCTGCGGTTCAGTCAAACCCGATATTTGAACCAGGAAACAATCGGATCGGGGGTTGATACAATCGAAGGAAACCAACGAAATGATATCCGCATTCAGTTGGTATTACGGCCTTAGGCCATTTTATTTATCTTGCAGCCTATGCATGGAATGAAAATGATAACACCCGAAATCCTGCTTCTCCTTTGTATTGGAGGAATTGCCTTTATTTTGATTTTTAAGGCAATTTTTAAGAAAAGGGGGTAATTCCGGGGAAATATATCCTCAATTTCCGACCAAGGTTATTTTTATTCGTCAGGATCGTTTCTTAATTTCAGCATCCCAATGTTATTTGCAAATCCATTTCAATAAATGATTATGAAATCGCCATCCGCCAAGCAGACCCTCTGGTATGATAATAAGCCAGGCGATTCCCTGTCTGCCGGACAGGCAGGCATATTTCCACTAAAAACAAATTATTAACAGATGAAAAAACTAGTATTTATCCTTTTGAGTGTGGTCACATTTTCCGGGTTTTCACAAACCACCAAGAAAACGCTTGAATTACCTCCCTTTACCTCCATTTATGTAAATTCAAACTATACGGTTTATCTGAAGCAAACCAACCTAAATGAGGTGAAAGTCGAGGCATTGACCGAAATTTTCAATGCGTCTGAGTTCAAAGTAGAAGATGGAATACTGATGATCAACATCGAACGAAAAGACAATTCAAACAAAAGCCTGTGGGGAAAAATCGATGACATCAAAGTAAACCCAACTATGAAAGTGTTCATCAGCATGAAAAATGTAAATACGCTGATGGTAAATGGCGGGGGGAAAATAATTTCCGAAAACTCGATTGCCGCTGACAATATCACGTTGTCCGTGAACGGAAGTGGGAATATGGACATAGACCTGAAAGGGAATAAAGTGACTGCGGAAGTAAGTGGGTCAGGAAACTTGAATTTGCGCGGTTATGCCACTACCATAGACGCGAAATTAAGTGGATCAGGAAGCCTCACGGGTTTTAATTGTCCGGTAGAAACAGCAAAAGTAAAGGCCAGCGGATCGGGAAATTGCGACCTCAACGTGTCGACTAGTATTGATGCATTGGTGTTGGGAAGTAGCGCTGTAAAGCATAAAGGAAACACAAAAACAGCGACAAAGAAAGTATACGGGCCGGGCTCAGTAGAGCGCGCGTATTAGCACTTTAATAGGGAGAGGTATATTGCTTCTCCCATTCTTTCCACGGGGTATTTTTGTAATGGTCTTCCCCAATAAATTGAGCAATCTTGTGAAACTCGTCAGCCTTCCGGTATCCCGGTAACGGCTGAATCATTGCAAAGTCTTCATTTAAAAAAACTACAGTCGGGTAACTCAGCTTATTGTTCAACAATGCCGCTGCAAGTTCGTGGTAGCCCCTGTTTCCACTCGGAACAAATTTAAACGTGTGGTTGTCAAAGACAATTTCCCCGCGCTGCTCAGCATCAAACTTTACCGGGTAAAATTTCGAGTTTAGGATTTCCGCAACTTCAGGGTCATTGAATGTATTCTTGTCCATCACTTTGCACCAACCACACCAATCGGTGTACACATCAACAAAAATTTTCCTTTTCTCGGTTTTCGATTTTTCAATAGCCTCTTCAAAAGTCATCCATTTCACCAATGACTCATTCGGACGATCAACAGGATGAAAGCCCGAGAGTATGCCAAAAAACAAGCTGTAGATAATTGCCTTTTTCATGAATTTCAATTCCTTACAAGGATGGTGCCCTTGATTTCCATTGGTAAAGAAACGACCAAGGTTTTAAGTTTGTTCGGTTTTACCTTTTTAATTGTTCAAAAATCGACAATTATTTCGAACCAAACTTTGAAATTTTGCCAAAAAAAGCATTTCAGGCTGCTGGCACGACCTTGGTATAAACCGGGATGTGAAATTAAAAATCGCCTATAAGGAACTCTTCGTTTCTACTTTGTCCTCTTAACAAACTGAGCACTCTAATTGCCTGGCTTTGGGCTGAACATGCGGCCAGGCAATGTGTGTGCGACTTCCGGATCATCGTCTCGATTTTACTTATTTCTCGGCAATAATCAATGACGAAGGAATTTCTGACAGCCATAGACTCTTAGTTTCTATTAATTTTTTCCAACTGGCAAAGCTGATTAACATTAAATTTTGTTGCTTTAAAAATTCCTTGTCAATTATTTTTTCTGTGATTAGGTTAATATGGTTAGGAGCGATTTGTTCAATCGCTTTTATGCCTTCTTTGATCTCAGGTTTATTTTTCACTTCACCAGTAACATCAAGAATAGTAATTTGAGAACCAGAATTGTTGATAAGCTTTTGGCAATATCTTATAAGGAATGCATCTTCTTTGGAAAATATGGGTACAAAAACCTGGGATACATCGCTAATACCTTTGTCCACCAGAACCCCTACCGGCACTTTACTTTTAGAAAGGATTAATCTGGTACGATCGTCAAAGGGTGAATTTTCAAATAAGCTCTCCTTACCTGTTACCTGATTTATAATTCTATCGGGGTTGATAAACCGGGTTGTAAAGCCAAGGATTTTGCCCAACAGACTGCCTTCAAAAATAGATTGTCCAACACCTATCAGTAACAGGTCGTAATCACCTTTGTTGGCAACTTCTGCAATGTCAGAGTCTATGTCATTGGATGCTTTAAACAGGGTGGTTATTTTCTGATTTAAATTTTGTGACTCCTGAACTATCGGAGTGAAGCTTTCTTTCTCATATTCAGCAGCATTATAATGATGGAGTTCGTTACTTGGGCTAAGATGCATGGCTGTTATCGTTGCATTGCCATTTAATTTCCTGACAAGGCTATTTGCCAATCGAAGCAGCGATTTTCCACGTTCTGGATCTCCAAAGGAGATTAAGATTTTAAATTTACTTATTAGACTAATCTCAACGGGGATGTCTTCCTTTTTAGATTTGAAAATCCAGTTAATCAAGTCAAGTGCCGGGCCAGTCATAAATGTTGTTGTCAGCGCCATCAATACCATCATGGCAAATATTTCAGGAGTTAATACGCCTAAATCGTAGCCAATATTCAGTACAACCAATTCCATCAATCCCCTTGTGTTCATTAAGGCTCCAATCGTCAAACTATCTTTCCAATTCTGCCCCACAAACTTTGCTGCCAGTGCGCTTCCCACAAACTTGCCTGTAACTGCTACCAGTATAATAACACCTGTAACTTTCCATAAGTAAGGATCATTCAACAATCCAATTTCAGTTCTGAGCCCGGTGAATACAAAAAATAGGGGGAGTAGTAGCACTAAAGCAATATCCTCCACCTTCTCAATAAAAATGTTTCTGAACTTAGTGTTTTCGGGCATGATCGCACCCGCCATAAAAGCACCAAACAATGCATGAATGCCAATAACTTCAGTCAGGTAAGAAGATATAAGCAACGTTAGGAAAAAAATAGCAACAACAGGCTTGCTCAAATTTTCCCTTGAAGTGTGAAGGTCACCAATACGCTTTAGAAAAGGCCTGACTACCCTAATCATTACTAAAACATAAGTAGCTGCTAATGCAATCGTGTATAGGGAGCTAACAAAAGAACCAGCTTTAACAATCGCGATGACAGCTGCCAGTAAGCACCATGCTGTAATATCATCGGCTGCGGCACATGTAATCACAACTGTGCCTAATCTAGTTTTATTCATCCCTCTTTCTTGCACAATCCTGGCCAGCACAGGAAACGCAGTGATACTCATGGCTATTCCCAGAAATAATCCAAAGGAGATAAATTGAATCCCTTGAGGTGCAAATGTCTGGTAAATGAAATAAGCCAAACCCATTCCTAAAGCAAAAGGGATGATGATGCTGGCATGGCTTATTACCACAGCATCATTGGCTTTATTCTTTAACACCTTTAAGTCCAATTCCATACCAATGACAAACATGAATAGAATTAAACCTATCTGACTTAGGAACTGAAGGTTGTTTAAGGATTGTACAGGAAAAAGAATTGTGGAGAATTCCGGAAAATATAACGCTAAGAGTGATGGCCCAAGTGCAATGCCAGCAATGATCTCACCTATTACTGTGGGCTGGCCCATTTTCTTAAACACCCAACCAAAAAATCGGGCAACAACAATAATAGTAACAATTTGGGCCAATAGAATTGCAAGTGGGTGTTCCAAGTTATGAATCAGTGAATTGATAAATTCACTCCACTGACTGCTTTGTGATTCCGGAATTATAATATTCCTGTCTTGTTCGAGTTTTGCGCCAAGCAAAACTGTCCAATACATCAATGCAGAAAAACCCCCTATTGTTACGATGTAAAAAATACTATTCTTAAACCTCTCCATCACTACTTTAAATTGAATATTGGGCAGCACAATATTCCATGAAAAACTCTTTAAAAGAGAATACTATTGGCGAGAAATGAAATAAACCGGATAAAATCTGTAACGAAATCAAACCTTTACTTTTCGAATAAGGTCATGTCTATAGACTTCGCTAAGGCTTAGTTTAAGGGGTTTGCCTATTGCTGTTTGTATACTTGTGGTAATCTCATCAAATGAAAATGTTTGTACCGATTTTATAGCAATGAGTTCTTTCTTATTGATCCTTACAAAATCATTTTCAGGCAACCTTTGCAATAGTTTCTCAAAGGAGATGTTTTTCAATGTGATCAAAGTACCATCACCAAGTTGGGCAATTTTATCGCGGCTATCAATTTCAGATGTTTTTACGTAGCAAAGCTGATTAAAGTAGATGAGTGCTTTGCCCCTATCGGAATTAACCTGAACAAATGATTTAGTTTCACGCTCGCCTCTAAAATTATTTTTCACTTTTGATACGGCCTGCTGAAGTCGATTCAGGCTTACCGGTTTTCTAACATAGTCAATCGCATTCAAATCATATGCATCAGCCGCGTAATCCTTATAGGCTGTTGTGAATATGACGGGTTTACCCTTTAACAGGCTGGCAATCTGTAGTCCATTCGTATGAGGAACTTCAATGTCTAAAATACAAAGATCAAACTCGAGCTGCGGTAATTCATTCAACATTGTTATTGAGCTATTAAACGTTTTTACAACTTCAAGTTCGGGTAATTGCTCACAAAGAATCTTCAGATACGTTAAACTCGGCAACTCATCATCCAGCAGTAAGCACTTTAGTTTTGTGTTCAAGTAAGTTGATTTTTAAGTGTGCAATAAAAACATCTCCTTCAGTAAATTTATCAAGCTTGTAGTGGGTTCCGTAAATGATCCCAAGACGTTGCTCTAACGTTTCGCTACCGACACCAGACCGTTCTTTCTTCATGCTGCTTTTTCCGGATATCTTGTTTGAAACAGTCAGTGAAAAGCTACTCTCATTAAATTCAAATACGATAGATATAAACGAGTCAGTACTTTGCAAATCGGCATGTTTAAAGGCATTTTCAATAAGATCAATGGAAATCAATGGAGCCATTAGCCGCTGCTCATAGAGTGGTTCATTTTCAGAAATTTTCGTCTTTACCTTCAACTCAAATAGTGGGCTTAGTTTGATTTTGTTGATCTCAATCAGATTTAACGCGAATTCAATTTCCTCTTTAGGCGTCACAAACTTGTTCGCACTTTCGTAAAGGATATAATCCAATACATTGGCTAATTTATCAAGTGCGAAATAAGTCTGATAAGCATGGGATTGAATTGAGTTCAGGATATTTTTGAACAAATGGGGATTAAGTCTTGATTGAAGGGTCTCGAGATGCAGGGTGTTTATCTTTTTTTCTAACTGTTGAAATTGACTAACAGCCTCTTTCGTCTTTTTTTCGGAATAGATTAGTCTAACCAATAAATAGGCTATAACAACGAGCAGAATCAGGCCAACGCCTAAAGCCAAATAAATCAGTGTTGTTGATTTCTCCATGATATATAATGACTATTGTGCGGACAATTCAAAGTACAATCCTCTTAAAAATACAAAGGTCGGAAACATGTTTATCAACTGTCTCATACCTTTTGAATTTCTAAAAGTCTTAATAGTCCCGAAGCCTTCCCCCTGTTGGGGATATTTAGTAGTAAAGGATCGCCCTTTAGATGACAAATTGCCCTGATCCTATTACTGAACCTTTCAACTAAACCTGCTTAACCTTGCCAGGTTCTTCAAGGCCACCTTGCAAATTGGCTTGATCCGTTAAGCCCTATGCATTCCTACCGATACAATTCAAATCCGTAAAGGCTTCTTCCAAACGTTTCACAAAGGTTTCTTCCCCTTTGCGTAACCATACGCGTGGATCGTAATATTTCTTGTTCGGTTTTTGATCGCCTTCCGGATTTCCCAGTTGTGCTTGCAGATAATCCTTGTGTGCGTTGTAATTGTTGTGAACGCCTTCCCAGAAAGCCCACTGCATATCAGTATCGATGTTCATTTTGATAACACCGTAATTGAGGGTTTCAGCAATCTGATTTTTAGGTGATCCGCTTCCACCGTGGAATACAAAGGATACAGGTTTCGCATCGGCTGCCAATCCCAATTTTTTAGCAATATGAACTTGACTATTCTTTAAAATCTCCGGCTTCAATTCCACATTTCCCGGACTATATACCCCGTGAACGTTTCCAAACGCTGCAGCAACCGTAAACATCGGATTGATAGCACCCAAGGCATCATAAACTTGTGCTACTTCTTCCGGCTGGGTATACAATTTTGAATTGTCAATTCCGCTATTGTCAACACCATCTTCTTCCCCACCGGTAATCCCTAATTCAATTTCGAGACTCATTTCCAATGCTGCACATTTTTTAAAATACTCAACAGAGGTTTCAATATTTTCATGTAGCGGCTCTTCGCTTAGATCCAACATGTGCGAGCTATATAATGGGCGACCATACTTGGCTTTGTATTCTGTACCTGCTTTCAATAAACCGTCAATCCACGGAAGCCATTTTTTGGCAGCATGGTCGGTGTGCATTACCACCGGAACACCATAATATTCAGCAACGTTGTGCACGTGCATGGCACCACTTACCGCACCAATAATATTGGCTTGCAGTTGATCGTTTGGCATCCCCTTACCTGCATAGAATTGTGCACCACCATTACTAAACTGGATAATCACCGGGGAGTTTACTTTTTTTGCAGTTTCAAGTACCGCATTGATGGAGTTGGTCCCGATTACGTTTACTGCGGGCAATGCATAGCAATTTTCTTTTGCATCGGCATACAATGCTGCCAGCTCTTTTCCATATAATACTCCTGCCTTAAATTTTCCCATGGTTTTCCTGTTTTTTTTGACCACCAAAAATAGGGATTTAGGCCATTTCTGTATCGGTAAACGCAACAAAATATGAAGTATTTAAGCAACCGATTGCGGTCACGATTAACAGCATTTAGAGCGCAGTTATTGTGAATTTATAATTGTGGACGTCTGCCGGTACGATATGTATAATAGTTGAGAACGTACTCAATCGCATATTGTATGGCCTTATTGATCGGTAAATGTGTGCGGGCAAGGTCCATATCGATACCATGGAGCTGCATATAATAATTGTTCATCATGGGCACTTTTCCGCCACTGGAAATTTGATTGTTCGCAGCCTCAACTTTTTCAGGCTGGTCTGTTTTAATCGGAAGACAGGTTACCAACTCGGCCTTACCGTACTTATCCCTTCGCGCTGAAAAACCAAAAAGCCGACAGATCAAACCACGGGTATTGTATTGTGAGCATAATCCTTTCCCATCGGTACCCAATGGATCGAGGATAACACAAACCGGTGATTGGTTTTCCTTTATTTTTCCAAGCCATTCAAAAGCCTTTCCTTCTTTGTAAACATGATAGGCAAACGGGAGGAATTCAAGCGGTGTGGCTTCAATATCTGCTTTGAAACAGCACTTTCCGCAACCGGGCAAACACCCAAGTCCGGTTGTAGTTTGAAAAACCTTTATCTCCTGATCAAGTGTCCGAAATACCTTTTCAACAGCTTTGACCTTCTGGTATAATTTCAATGGGTATTGGATTATTACACGAAAGTCTGCTAAAAGAAATTGCCGTGCAATAAAACCCGTGACTAATAGGAATTAGCCGCCTCCGATTTATTCGACAAATTTTTTCCCAAAACCTGAAACGGATGCCACATTAAAGAAGCCCACTGCCGGAGTACCGTTGGAATTCGTATTGACCACATTGGTGGATACATTGGCCAATGGGGTAGCAAACAATTCACCGAACCCGCCCGGTCGGTTGGTCTGGATAATTACCTGGCTCAAAAAAGAGAAGGCAGCATCTGACAACGAATGGATTTCTACATAAACAGAATCGCCCGGCATATAAGGAGAAAGGAATACATCATTTTCATCCTGGTCATACGGATTGATGCCCGTCCGTATAGGATAAATAAAATATACGCCATCAAATTCACCACCCGATGAAAATCCCGCATCATAGGCAAGGTTGATTTCACTCGGCTTACTTAATAACCCGCCATTTTTCCAGGCCTTTATCCAGTAGGCATCACCACTTCCTATTGAATCCCGCGCCCAGACCTCTGCGATGTAGGAGTCTTCCATAAAAGCGTTTCCTTCGTCAAAAGTAAAAGTGATACTATCGATTGGTGTTGTACGGCTCATTGTCGTTGTTGATTCAAACGTTTCGCCCGCCACAAGGGCCGATAATGTATACGTCCTCCCTACATGGCCCAACGTTTCATCCTGCAAAGCAGGTGTCCATCGGTACACACCGGGTTCAGTCAAATCCTCAACAAAATCATAAACAACACCAAGGTTATCAGTTACCTGAACAGTTGCACCTTGCACTCCGGGCGGCAAAGTATTATCAAAATACGGTTGGGAAAGCATGATCCGTATCTCCTGCGGTCCGGGCGTATCGGAAATCCAGGCATCAAAAACGATTACGGGTTCTGCATCTTCCAATGTTGGGTCGATGATATCTTCACAGGCGGTGAAGAGAAACATAATTCCAAAAAGTATATATAAAACGCGGTTCATGGTTAAAATTTAAAATTGTAAGAAACAGAAGGCACGATAGTCCCGATGATCGATAACTGGGTTGCTTGCGTTGTGGTTGGCGTTCCCGGTTGTGTTCGCACATCCTCTTGTGAAAAATAAATAGAGAACGGATTTCTTCTTGCATATAAATTATAAACAGAGAAGACCCAGTAATCACGAAATTTCCTTTCCTTTCCATTCCTCTTGAATTGTTTTCCTTCCATACGCGCAGATAAATCCAACCGATGGTAGGAAGGAATGCGAACATTATTCCGTGAGTTGTTGGTATTATGGGGAACAACAATTCCCTGCACCACATATCGGGAAGTCGGAAAAGTGGTGGGTGTTCCGGTAATGAAAACAAAATCAGAGGAAAGCGACCAGCGTTTGTTGATATCATAAAACGCAGCGATTTTTAAGTTGTGGGTTTGATCAAACCGGGTTGGATACCATTCCCCATTATTAATCCCCTCCACCTGTAGTTCGGTCTTTCCCAGTGTATAGCTGACCCATCCGTTTAATTTGCCGGAGTTTTTCTTCACAAATAATTCTACCCCATAGGCCCTGCCTGCCCCAATCAAAAGGTCAGCTTCCAAATTCGCATTCAGTAAAATATCTGCTCCATCGATGTAATCGATTTGGTTTTGTGTATCACGATAGTATGCTTCAATAGAGGCTTCATAATCCTGGTTGCTACCGAAATCACGAAAATAACCTACTGTGAATTGATCCGCCAATTCGGGTTTAATGTTGTTGGTGCTGGGCGTCCATACATCCAATGGATTGGAAGCAGTGGTATTTGAAATTAAATGGAGATACTGAACCATGCGGTTATAGCTTGCCTTTACCGAACTACGTTGATTCATCTGGACTTTTAACGCGAGCCGGGGCTCAAGATTATCATACGTTTGCATCTTCTCCCCCTTTGCAAAGTTCTCGACATCTATTACTTCTTTGCTTTTTCCCGGGGTTGAATTATCATACGTATAGAGTGTACCTGCACCGAACAAACCAAAATAGGAATAACGTAGCCCATACTCCACTGCTATTGCCGGGCTTATCTTTTGGCTGTTGCCAATATAAACTGCTGCCTCAATTGTATTCTTTTCAGGCAAACTGATATCAATGGCCGCACCATCGCTTACACCAAGCGCGTTTGCCGGTTCGAAAATATATTTGGTAAACTCCCCACCAAACGAAAGCTCATTTTCACTATTGATAAAATAGGTGACTTCCGGTTTTACCATATAATTCCGAATATTCGATGACCATGTAAACTTGTCCATATCATCTTCACCAAAGGCCAACGCATAATCATAATTGCTAAACACTGCGGAGACGTTTGCAAACATCCGGTCATTGAACAAATGGTTCCATCGCAATGTTGCTGTTGAATTGCCCCAATTAAATCCCTGATTGGCATCAAACATGAAATTATCCCGACCGAAATAGCCCGAGGCATACACCCGGTTTTTTGTATTGAGTGTATAGTTTGCTTTCAGTGTAAGGTCATAGAAATTGAGGGCACCGCCATCTTGCAACAACTCAACAAACGGCCTGGCCAGAATGTCGGCATACGACCTTCTGCCCGCCACAATAAAGGATCCCTTCTCTTTCACAATTGGCCCTTCCAAAGAAAGCCGGCTAAAGATTGTACCAATGCCACCGGTAGCTTCAAACTTTTTATTGTTGCCATCTTTCATCCGCACATCCAGTAGCGCTGCAAGCCTGCCACCGTAGCGGGAAGGAATAGCTCCCTTGTAAAGTTTCGTGTCTTTGACCGCATCCGGATTGAAGACAGAAAAGAACCCCAACATGTGTGATGAATTATAGACCGGTGCTTCATCGAGCAAAATCAAATTCTGGCCAACGCTACCTCCACGCACATTAAAACCGGAAGCCCCCTCACCTACTGTGGAGACGCCCGGCAACAGTTGTATACTTTTTAAAACATCGGTCTCGCCAAGAAAAGCCGGAATCTTTTTAATGGTTGCGATATCGAGCTTGTTGGTGCTCATCTCAACGCTTTGAACATTATTTCCACGGTCGCGGTCTGCTTCCACAACTACTTCTGTAAGTTGCGCTGCAACAAGGGGCAGTTCCAAATCAATCCGGACATTTTTATCAAGTACTACTTCTTGCACAATACTTTGATATCCCAGATAGGAAAACTCCACGGTATATGTTCCCGGGTCGAGTGTTAAGGAATAAAAACCATACACATTCGTAACCGTGCCCGTGGCCGCCTGGCGAATGTAAACGGTTGCACCGATCAATGCCTCACCATTGGATTGGTCTTTTATGTACCCATTGATTGTATATTTTGATTGCGCCTGAAGTTGCCCGCCTGTGATCAGTGCAAGCCCGGCCAATACAACTGGCAGGATTCTCAAATTAAATTTCATGTATACGGAGATTATGATGCCGGAATAAATAGGTGATGGAAACAAGTACTACAAGTTATTGCTAAACTTGTGTTGTAACGCTTGAAATGGAATTTTGTTAATGTAATAAACAGAAATAATGAAAAATAATTTTGGGGTAATACGAGAGGTGCGTTCATACGGTGTTGTTCAATTGATTAAGATGATTTAATATGCCTATACCGATAGGCAAATATACTCCATGACAACCAAGTGAATTTGTACCCCTATGTACGCTAAACTATTTCTACAGGAATTTCACTGTTCTTGGTAACGTGTATATTTGCCCATGGGAAAAAAGACAATGGAATGCCCCTCCTGCGCAATGGAAATTGATTCCAGCAGCACGGTGTGCCCGATCTGTGCGTATGAATTTCCCAAACAAAGCCCGTGGTTGAAGTGGGTGGCCATACTGCTGGTCATTCTTTTTATTTTGTTCAGCACGTTTCTATCGTTCCGCTAATGAATTTCTGGATAAACAGTCGTAGTCCGGTGACAACACCGACCACAAGCAAGAATCGTAAACTGAAGGCACTCAACAAACAGTTTCAACCCATTTGCGATATCGGCATAAAAAATATTGGGGACTAGTTTTTCGAATTTCATAATGTCTATGGGTTTATACATCAAAATCTAACAGAGGTGGTTCAGTGACAACACCGACCACAAGCAACATGAAAAACTTTGGTCGCGTGTCGGGTTGTGCGGTTTTTAATTGTGCTTGCAAATTGCGTTGGTTTTTCATTTTGATAAATGTTTTGATTTGAAACAAACATTTGTTTTATATTGAAACAATATTTATCTTTGTGTCGTTAAACAGCGAAACAAATTGATATGAACATAAAATTTTCACAAAAACAAATAGGTCAGAGAATAACCGAGCTTCGTAAAATGAAAGGGTTGTCTCAGGAAGATTTGGCTAAAAGTGTCAAAATTTCCCGACCGTCTTTGGCTCAGATTGAGTTAGGAAACAGAAGCGTTGATATTCTTGAACTTCAAAAATTTTCTTTGATTTTAGAGTTTTCGTTGGACGATTTTATGTCTAAGGATTTCCCGGGAAGTCAAGAGGTTGAAGGCAAAGAAGAAAAAAAGGCAAAGAAAGAAAAAGAGCGTATTTCTGTGCCAACACTCCAAATCAACAAGTTCAAAAATGTCTTATTGTATATTCTTGAACGATGTGCTGGTAAGCCAAATGTTGGTGAAACGGTTCTTTATAAGTTGCTCTATTTCTCGGACTTCAATTATTATGAATTGTATGAGGAGCATTTAACAGGTGCTAAATATCGCAAATTACCTTATGGGCCCGCTCCGCAAAAATTAGATACAATCATTGGTCAAATGATTGAAAAAGGACAGTTGCAAAGAGTAAAAACCGAATATCACGGGTATCCTCAAACTCGTTATTTGCCTTTAGAAAAAGCGGATTTAACTGAATTAAGGGCAAGTGAAAAAGAAATCATTGACAGGGTTATAGAGCAAATGAGTGATTGGTCTGCTGCTGCAATCAGCAACTATTCCCATAAGGATATGCCTTGGCTTGCTTCAAAAGAAGGAGAAGAAATAAATTATGAATTAGTTTTTTATAGAGATGCTCCTTTCTCTGTAAGAAATTATGGAGATGAAATTGAAGCACAATGACCTTTGACGAATTAACCGAATTTAAAAAGGATTTGAAAAAGCTTTTAAAAAAATACAGAACCCTAAATGACGATTTAGATGTGGTTAAACGAGTGTTAGAAGTTGCACCCGATGAACGAACACCGTTTAGTTTTCGTATTGATAATTTGGGTTTAGAAACGTGTATAATCAAGGTTAAGAAAATTGCTTGCAAGGCTTTAAAAGGAAGAGGAGTAAATTCAGGATTGAGATTAATTTATGCTCACTTCCCTGACCAACAAAAAATTACATTCATTGAATTGTATCATAAGAATAACAAGGAAAATGAAGACAAAACAAGAATAACGGATAATTTTAAATAGGTAAATAATGGCAAAAAGGTAAAAATCAATACGTTGTGCCACTCGCTGGCTTCACGCAATAGAGGAATTACTCCATGAACTTAAGAGTTATTAGTTTTAAGTCTTTCCAAAGTGGGCTATCAGTAATTGTGCAATTAAATTTATGATTTTCAGGTTTGCCTTCTAACTATATCGCTCCCAACACCTTCCCACTACACTCTCCAAAACCAATACGCACACCGTCTTTCTCCGCATAGCCGTGCATGATAACCGTATCGCCATCTTCGATAAAGGTACGCTCAGTGCCATCTTCCAAGTGCAATGTCTTCTTACCGTTCCAGCTCAGTTCCAGCATCGAACCAAACGAACCCGGTGATGGGCCGCTGATCGTTCCGGATCCGTACATATCCCCTACCTGAATGTTGCAACCGTTGATCGTGTGGTGCGCCAACTGTTGGTTCATGTTCCAGTACATGTATTTGAAATTTGATCTGCACAGCACAGAAGCCTCTGCCTTTTCTGGTTTTAACTGCACTTCCAACATAATATCAAAATTCCGCGCGCCTTCAAATGCGAGGTACGGCAGCACATGCGGGAATTGTTCAGGCCCTGCACAACGGAAGGGCTCCAATGCGTCCAATGTTACCACCCAGGGCGAAACGGTAGAGCCAAAATTCTTTCCGAGGAAAGGCCCCAACGGAACGTACTCCCACGCCTGTATGTCGCGGGCCGACCAGTCATTAAACAATACCAATCCAATAATAAAATCTTCCGCTTCCGCGGTGGTGATGTGTTTGCCGAGTTGGGTTTCTGCACACGTGATGAACGCTACCTCCAGTTCAAAATCCAGTTTCTTCGAAGGACAAAAAGCCGGCATGTCGGTGTTCGGCAATTTGATTTGCCCTTTGGGGCGATGGATCGGTGTGCCCGAAACCACAATTGAAGAAGCTCGGCCGTGATAGCCTACGGGCAGGTGTTTCCAGTTCGGCAGCAATGCGTTGTCGGGATCGCGGAACATGGAGCCCACATTCCGGGCATGTTCTTCACTACTATAAAAATCGGTGTAGTTGGGAACGCGCACGGGCATCAGCATCTGCACTTCTTCCATCGGGATCAATGCGATCTCGCGCGCTTCTTTGTTGTCTTTTAATTCAGTGTAATCATGCTGCAACAATTCCGAAATCCGTTCGCGTACTTCGCCCACCTTTTTTCTGCCCAGGGCAAAAAAATCGTTGAGGTTGTGTTGGTTGAAAATCCCAACGGGAAGGTCGAGTCCGAAGAGAAATCCGTGCTCGTGCAAATACACTAAATCCAATACATGGTTGCCAATGGCAACGCCAGCCCCGGGCGGAAGGTAGTCGGTCTTAAAAATCCCAAAAGGTAAATTTTGTATGGGGAAGTCTGAATCTTTCGGGACTTCAACCCAACTGATCAGATCAGGGGCATTTGTTTTTCTCATCATTGAAAAAGTTTGTATTAATGATAGTGGACGATCTTCAAATCGTAACGTCATTCCTATACCAAAGACTCTTCGCTTACGCTCTGAGTGACGATTAATAATTGATTTTTGGGATGTCCAATCTTAGGTAAACCTAATTTTTTATGTTCACGTTGGCAAGCTGAATAGAAAGTATAACTTAGCCTCTTCATGGAAACACCCGAAACACTGCCACAAGAATTTATCGACCGGATGAAAATCCAATTGGGAAGTGCATTCCCCGATTTTTTGAACAGCCTGCAAGCACCCTCACCTGTAAGCATCCGGTTAAACCCACATAAAAAAAATGTGATGCAAGGAGAGCAAATTCCATGGTGCACAACCGGACGGTATTTAGAAACACGCCCCAGCTTCACGCTCGATCCTACTTTTCACGGTGGCGCGTATTACGTGCAGGAAGCAAGCTCCATGTTTCTCGAGCAAGTGGTTACACAAACAACCGATCTCACAAAACCCTTGCGTGTGCTCGATGCATGTGCAGCCCCCGGAGGGAAATCAACCCATCTCCTATCGTTGTTGAGTGAAGGTTCGCTTTTGGTTTCCAATGAAGTGATCCGCTCGCGCGCAAATATCCTTTCGGAGAATATCCAGAAGTGGGGAAACACGAATGTGATCGTGACCAACAACGATCCTGCAAATTTTTCATCGCTGGCAGGGTACTTTGATATTATCCTGATCGATGCACCCTGTTCGGGTGAAGGATTGTTTCGCAAAGATGCCAGTGCCGCAACCGAATGGTCGGGGAAAAATGTGGAGTTGTGTTCGCTGCGTCAGCGAAGGATTGTGGCTGACCTCTGGCCCGCGTTAAAAGAAGATGGGTTGCTCATCTATAGCACCTGCACGTACAACGAAAAAGAGAATGAAGAAAACCTGAACTGGATTTCGAAAGGATTTTCTTCAACGGCAGAAACCATCAACCTCAACCCCGACTGGGGTGTGGAACCAATCGAACAAAATGAAATAAAAGGCTACCGCTTTTTTCCGCATCGTGTGAAAGGGGAAGGTTTTTTTATTTCGGCCATCCGTAAAAAAGAACCCACGCCAAAACTTAGAACGCATTCGAAGAAAAAAGATGCGGAACCCCTCAATAAGAAAAGTACGGCTATTTTAAATGAATGGATTGCCAATCCGCAAGGTTCTATTTTTTATCAATGGAAGGATTTGATTTATGCCGTGCCGGAAAGCCTGCATGAAGAAATGGAATTCCTTCGCGCTACGTTGCATGTCATCCACATCGGTACACCGGTTGCCACACAAAAGCATGCGAAGTTTATTCCCGAACAAGCACTGGCGCTCGCTACTAAAATTGCCAAAGGGCGTTTTCTGAAAATTGACTTGAACCTGGAAGATGCATTGAAATATTTACGAAAAGACCAATTGGATATTCAACATTCGGCAAAAGGCTATGCATTGATGTCGTATGAAGATGTTCCGTTGGGTTGGGCGAATATGTTGGGCAACCGCCTCAACAATATGTACCCAACCCCGTGGAGGATTCGTATGCAGATTATGTAAAACCCAATCATGATCCGTTTTATATTTTTGTATCGGTGGATAATTATCCATCTTTGCATCATGAAAAAATTTATCGTCTTATTTTTTATTCCCCTTATCATCATTCCTGCATTTGGTCAAGATGAATCCAACGCTTCTGTACAACCTGGATATCAAAAAGAAATTGACAAGCTTGCGAAAAACAAAAACATCCAGCAGGCTTTTGCCTATATCGATGAACTCGAACCGATCACCCATAAAAACCTGATCGAGTTAACGGAAATCCCCGCACCACCATTTAAAGAAGAAAAGCGTGCAGCACGTTTCAAAGAAATGCTGGAAGAAGCCGGGGCAGATAAAGTCTGGATCGATGAGGAAGGAAATGTGCTGGCGCTCCGAAAAGGAAATGGAAATGGAAAAACCGTTGCGCTCGATGCCCATTTGGATACTGTATTCCCGGAAGGAACAGACGTGATTGTAAAAATGAAAGGCGATACACTCTATGCGCCCGGTGTTGGTGATGACACGCGCGGATTGGTAATGGTATTGACAGCACTCCGCGCGATGAACAAAGCGCAAATCAAAACCACTGCTGATGTATTGTTTGTGGGAACGGTAGGTGAAGAAGGACTTGGTGATCTGCGTGGTGTAAAGCATCTGTTCAAAAAGAACGAACCAAAAATTGACTCCTGGATTGCCATTGATGGTGGTGACATCGGTCGTGTGAACAACAAAGCACTCGGTTCGTACCGGTACAAAATTACATTCAAAGGTCCGGGCGGACATTCATGGGGCGCGTTTGGTTTGGCCAATCCACATCATGCTGCGGGTAGAGCGGTGATGTATTTTGATGAGGCTGCCGGAGCATTTACATCAAGTGGCTCCAGAACCAGTTATAATATTGGCCGCATTGGCGGTGGCACGTCCGTCAACTCGATTCCATTTGAATCGTGGATGGAAGTTGATATGCGCTCGGTAAGTCCGGATCGTCTAAAAGAAATTGAACAGATTTTAATTGCACAAACCAATCGTGCCCTGGATGATTACAACAAGACTGTAAAAAAAGGCGCGAAGCTTACCGTTGATATTGATAAAATTGGTGACCGCCCTTCCGGGGAATTGGCAGAAGATTTACCATTGATCCAGCGGTCGCTTGCCGCCAGTGTTTATTTCAAAGCCGAGCCGATTCTTACCCGTGGATCTACCGATTCGAATATCCCGATTTCGTTGGGCATTCCTGCGGTAACGATTGGACGCGGTGGCCAGGGTGATGGCGCCCATTCACTTGGCGAGTGGTGGATGAATGATGCCAGCGGACCGGAATCAATTAAACTGGCGTTGTTGATTTTGTTGGCAGAAGCCGGGATAGAAAAATAATACGCCATTACTATTTTTAAACCAAGACTAATTTAAAACACCAATAACTTCCCTATTTCCGCAACCACCTTTCCTGCATTTGGCAACATCATTTTTTCCAACTCAATGTTGAGGGGAACGGCTGGTAAATTGGAAGCACCGTACGTCCAGACGGGTGCATCCAAATAGTTGAAAAGTTCTTTTGAAATCCTTCCGGCCAACGATTCTGCAAAAGAGTTTAGCAACGGTTCTTCCGTCAATACAAAAACGCGGCTATGCTTTTTTACTGAAGATGCAACCATATCCCAATCGATTGGGTTCAACGTTCGCAAGTCAAGGATTTCAACCTGACCGGAAAAAGATTTGGAAGCTTCTTTTGCCCAATACACACCCATGCCATAAGTAATCACGACCAGTGATTCACCTTTTGAAATTTTTTCTTCGCTTGCTTCCTGAATTACATGGGCTTTTCCTAACGGGATGATATACCCTTCATCCGGCTCTACCGTTTTCGCATCCAATGTTCCCGGTACTTTCGACCAATACAATCCTTTATGTTCCAACATCACCACCGGGTTCGGATCATAGAAGGCTGCTTTCATTAACCCTTTCATGTCAGCAGCATTGGATGGGTACACCACTTTAATACCACGGATATTTAAAAGCGTTGATTCAACTGAACCGGAGTGGTACGGGCCACCGCCACCATACGCACCAATCGGTACACGGATCAATGACTGGATCGGGAATTTTCCTTTCGTGATATAACAACTTTTTGAGAGTTCTTCCACCAACTGGTTGATACCCGGCCAGATGTAATCAGCAAACTGGATTTCAACAATCGGCTTCGCCCCTACTGCCGACATCCCGGCAGTTGAACCAACAATATATGCTTCCTGAATAGGCGTATTGAACACACGATGATCGCCATACTTTTGTGCAAGCGTAGCGGCTTCACGAAATACGCCACCCAACCTTCTTCCAACATCCTGCCCGTAGAACAATGCCTCCGGATGTTTTTTCAAAATCTCATCGACCGCATGTAGGGCTGCATCCACCATCACTACTTTCTCGCCACCTTTCGGCTTGCGCTCACCTTTCTCTTCTACAATTTCCGTAGGTGCAAATTCATGCGAATCAAAATCATCCACTTCCGGATCAGGGGAGTTGAATGATTGATCAAAGTCTTCGGCTACTTTATTGTAGGCAATCGACTTGATGTTTCTTAATTCCGTTTCAGAAAATTTATTGGCCAACAAATGTTTTTCAAATGCTGGAAGTGGATCGTGTTGTTGATGCACATCCAAATCATCACCGCGATACCATTCTTTACGCACACCCGAAGTATGATGCCCCAGCAACGGGCATTTTGCATGTACTAAAATTGGTGCACGTTCTTTTCTAACAAAGTCGATTGCTTCTTTCATTCCTTTGTAAGAAGCAACAAAGTCGGCACCATCCACACGCATGCGTTTCAACCCTTTAAAACCAGCAGCATATTCGTATGCATCCATTGCCCGCATTTCATTTCCGGTGGCCGATATCCCCCAATCATTATCCTGGATCAAATAAATGATCGGTAATTTTTTCAACACCGCCATTTGAAAGGCTTCCGCAACTTCACCTTCCGTTACCGATCCATCGCCCAAGGAACACAAAACAATGGGCTTCTCTTTTCCCGTGATTATTTTTTGTGATTCCAGATAAGCAATACCATGTGCCATGCCCGTTGCCGGGATCGCTTGCATACCCGTTGCCGAACTTTGATGTGGAATAATCGGAAAGCCTTCACGCTTTAAAGCCGGGTGTCCGTAATAGGTTCTTCCTCCCGAGAAAGGATCATCACGCTTGGCCATCAACTGCAACATCAACTCATAGGGCTGCATGCCCATGCCCAGCAAAATAGATTCATCACGATAATACAACGATGCGAAATCGATGGGCTTTAATTGCAACCCCGTAGCCAGTTGAATCGCCTCATGACCGCGTGATGTGCTGTGTACATATTTGCTTGCGATTTCTTTTTTTTCGTCATACAATTCCGCCATGGCACGCGCCTGGCACATTAGTTCAAAGGCCTTTTTTAGAATAGTATCATCCAGACCTACATTTTTTTTCTTTGTTTTTCCTTTTGTTTCCGTCACTGGCATCGTATCCTATTTGATGGTCAAAGATAAGGTTTTTTGATACTTCAAACGATTGCAAAGGAATTCTCTCGGATGGATTTTCCGTATATCTCAATTATTTTTCCGCTCAGCAAAAATATAATCAGCCTTCCATAAACTCGTTTAGCTTTGCTTACGAACCAACGCCTATACCATGAGAAACCTGCTCTTACTTGCATTGCTGTTGTTGTCTTTCTCAACACTAGCACAGCCGGATTATTTCTATCCTACCGCTAAAGAATTTAATTCCGCTATTCCAACCCCCGAGCAATTTCTCGGATACCCGATTGGCCACCAGCATACACGCCACGATAAAGTAGTTGAGTATTTCAAAAAACTGGATGAACTGTCGGACCGTATGACGATGAAAATCATTGGCTATACGTACGAGCACCGTCCGCAAATAACGGCTGTTGTTACATCCCCTACCAATCATGGAAACATTGAAGACATCCGTACCAAACACCTGCAACGCAAACTGGAGGATGTGAACAAAGACACACCTATTATTATCCATCTTGGTTACAACGTGCATGGCAACGAACCTTCCAGCACAGAAGCCGCGATGCTTACCGCCTATTATTTGGTAGCGAATGAATCTACAGAAACAAAAGAGTGGCTGGATAAAATGGTGGTCTTGATTGACCCTGTCTACAATCCCGATGGCCGCGACCGCCATACCAACTGGGCAAACATGCACAAAGCATTTCCTCCTGTGGCAGACCCACTGGATCGCGAACACACTGAAGTATGGCCGGGTGGCCGCACGAACCATTATTGGTTTGACCTAAACCGCGATTGGTTTTTGGGCATCCATCCGGAAAGCAGAAACCGCATGAAAGTTTTTCACCAGTGGAGACCATACGTGATGACCGACCACCATGAGATGGGTACGAATTCCACTTTCTATTTTGATCCCGGAAAATATTCCTCCAATAATCCAATTGTCCCTCCGTATTTATATGATGTAGTCTATCCGAAATTTGGTGAATATTTTTCTGCAGCATTGAATTCCTTAGGCTCTGTCTACTATACGAAGGAATCGTTTGATAAACTTTATCCCGGTTATGGATCGAGCTATGCAAATTTTTATGGCGGAGCAGGATTTTTGTTTGAACAGGCAAGTTCGCGTGGGCATATACAAGAGACCACCACCATACCGATCACGTTTGGTTTTACCATCCGCAATCAATTCACTGCTTCGTTGGCAACCGTTCGTGCTTCTTTTGCAGAACGGGAGATGCTCAAGAACATGCGCAGGACGTTCTACAAAACGGTACAGACCGAATCGAAAAGCAATCCTGTAAAGGGATATGTGTTTGGTGACAAGCGTGATGTAAATAAAACCAATGCATTTGTCAACATGCTGTTGCTCCATCAAATTGAAGTCTACCAACTCCCTAAAAACGTTTCGCAATCCGGAAAAAATTTTGAACAAGGTTCATCGTATGTGGTGCCGACCGAGCAAGAAAATTATTTTATGGTACGGTCGGTGTTTGAAAAAGACATCACCTACACCGACAGTACTTTTTACGATGCCTCCACCTGGTCGTTGATCAATGCGTTTAATCTTCCGTATGCGGAGTTGAAAGCAACCCCTGCGAAAGGTGTGCAAGTAAAAGAAGCGCTGATCAAAAAACCAAGGGCTGTTGAAAAAAGTGACTACGTCTATCTGGTTTCGCTGAACGACTACAATGCGCACAAATTTTTGTATCAATTATTAAAGAACAAAGTGATTGTGCAAACCAGTTACACCCCATTTTCTTCTATGGTGAATGGCGTAAAAATGGATTTTGACAGAGGGACATTGGTGGTCCCTGTTCAGCAACAAACACTCACGAAAGACCAGGTATATGAATTTGTGTCGAAGGCTGCTGCCGATTGCATGCTGGATGTGTATTCCGTGACAACCGGCTACAATGTTGCGGGCATTGACCTCGGATCAAACTATATCCAGACGGTAAAGGAACCAAAAGCTGTCATGCTAATAGGTGATGGGATTTCCAGTTACGAGGCAGGTGAAGCCTGGCACCTGTTGGACCAACGCATTGGCATGCCGGTTACAAAATTGGATATGTCCGTGTTTCAGCGTGCAGACTTAACAAAGTATAACGTGATGGTGTTGGTTTCCGGGCGCTATCCTTCAGATAAACCGTCACTGGAAAAAATAAAAAGCTGGATTCAAAATGGCGGAACGTTGATTACTTTTAAAACGGCTTCTGAGTGGGCGATCAAAAACAAATTCAGCGATGCCAAAATTTTTCAGGAAGACACCACCAAAGTAGCAAAGCGGACGAACTATGAAGATGCCCTAAATACCGAAGGTGCAAAACGCATTGGCGGCTCGATCTTCCAGGTGGATTTAGACACCACCCATCCGATTGGGTTTGGCTTTAGCGACCGCAAAATTCCGGTGTACCGGAATGGAACAACCTTTATCCTGCCGGATAAAAGCCCCTACAATACAGTGGCACAATATACCGCCAACCCGCTGATTGGTGGTTATTTCCACAAAAGCAACCTGACGAAAGTAGCGAACAGTGCTGCCATTCAAATCAATGGAATGGGCAGGGGAAAAGTAATTTTATTTTCAGACAATCCAAACTTCAGAGGCATCTGGTACGGCACCAATAAGTTGTTTCTAAACGCATTGTTCTTCGGGCCGATTATCGGTGTGCCTTCGGTGGGTGGGGAATAAGCAATGTTTAAGTTAATTTAGTGAATATGAAATTGCTACTTCCCTTCCTCCTCTTCGTATTGACTTTTCAAACGTATAGTCAAAACCTCGCACAAAAACTCGGCTACCCAAAAGATGCCAAACTGTTAATTGTCCATGCGGATGATATTGGTGTGGCGCATTCGGTCAACAAAGCCACCATTGAAGCCTTTGAAAAATCCGGGATTTCTTCCGCGAGCATCATGGTGCCGTGCCCGTGGTTCGGTGAAATTGCAACCTACATAAAAGAAAACCCGGGCAAAGATTTCGGGCTCCACCTCACGCTCACTGCCGAATGGGAAAATTACAAATGGGATGGCGTGTTGCCGTCTTCACAGATACCAAGTCTGATCAACAAAGAAGGATATTTCTATGCAGCGGTTGAAGACGTGGTGAAATATGGAAAGCCGGAAGAAGTAGAAGCTGAAATCCGCGCACAGGTTCAACGCGCGTTGGATTTTGGTATTGATGTCACGCACCTTGATACACACATGCGCACCTTGTTTAGCCACCCCGGTTTTTTTAAAGCCTATCAAAAGGTGGGAAAAGAATTTAAGGTTCCTGTTTTTATTCCTGCTGATCTCTTGAGAAATTCTGAAATCGAAACCCTTGTTGATCCATGGTTTATCCCAATTGAAAACAATTATACCGTAACACCTGCAACAAGTGCAAAAGACTGGATCAAATTTTACAATACCATTCTTGATAATCTAAAGCCCGGCCTAAGCGAAATTGTGATCCACCTGGGGTATGATAACGATGAAATGAAAGCGGTCACCATCAACCATCCTGAGTGGGGCTCTGCCTGGCGCCAGCGTGATTTTGATTATTTCATGAGTACTGAATTTAAAAAGAAATTAAAAGACAATGGCATTACACTCATAACCTATCGGGAAATACGCGACCTTTTACGGAAATAATTCTCTATTGAAGAGAAGTCCACATACGGTAAATAATAGAGCTTTCTAAAAGAAGGCACACGGGATAGTCCTGCCAACACGGGAATGGTTACCTTTGCGCTGAGCCATCCAAAACCTGTCCATGCGATTCCTGTATTATGTGGTCTTAATGCCCTTTAGTCTTTTGCCGTGTTGGGTCCTGTACAGGATTTCTGATATCATGTACCTGGTGTTGTACCGAATCATTGGCTATCGGAAAACGGTAGTGCGCGCCAACATTCAGAATTCATTCCCAGAGTATACTGCCAAAGAACGGCTAAGCATTGAACGTAAATTTTACGTACACTTTTGTGATATCATTATAGAGTCAATCAAAACTTTTTCAATTTCTGAAAAAGAACTTCAACAGCGGTTCGTTCATAGCAATCCGGAAATCTTTAAAAAATATTTTGATAGTGGCCAGCATGTAACATTGGTAGGAGGCCATTATGGAAACTGGGAAATGTTTGCGGTAAGTGCCGCCCGAAATATTCCCCATCATCCCCTTGCACTCTTTACACCATTGCGGAATAAATTCATGAACAAAAAGATCACGAATAGTCGATCAAGGTTTGGGTTGCGAATGAAAAGTTACCCACAAGTGAAGGAAATTTTAAAAGACGGGATCGAAAAACAACTCTCCGTTATTTTTGCTACCGACCAATGTCCACGGTTGAGACAACATCCCCATTGGACGATGTTCCTGAATCAGGAAACAGCGGTCCAGTTTGGAAGTGAGAAATTTGCGCGCGACAACAACACGCCAGTTATTTATGGTATAATAAAGAAAACCAGGCGCGGACATTATTCGGTAAAATATACAATGTTAAGTGAGTTCCCCAATGAGCTTGCCATTGGTGTACTTTCCGAAATGCATACCCGGCAACTGGAAAAGGACATCATTGAAAATCCATCCTACTGGTTGTGGACCCACAAACGATGGAAGCGGAAAAAAATAGATTTTCAAAAGCATTGGGAAAAGCAAGAAGCAAATAAATTATCCGCTTAGCGCAAAAAAAGCTTTTTTTACTTCAGCAAAAAGCCTCTCTACGTTATCTTGCGCAGCTCCATCAAACGAAAAAGCAATGCTCAACACAAAAAGGACGCAGCGGAGCATTGGCTTGGCGGAAAAATATACAGGCATCAATTTCATTGATCGCAAACATGGAGGGAATAATTAACTTAAATTATTCGAAATTGCCATAAATCTATCATCACCAGTCAAGACTTAAATAGTTTCCATGTCGCAGCGCGAAATCATCACCACCTTTTTTAAATCATTACAATCCTCTATTTGCCAGGCCATAGAAGAAACTGATAAAAAAAGCACGTTCCATGCAGATGCATGGGAACGGCCCGGTGGTGGTGGGGGCATCAGCCGGGTTATAACGGATGGGAACATCATTGAAAAAGGTGGTGTAAACTTTTCAGCCGTTGAAGGCGTAACGCCAGCAGGGATCATGAAAACCCTTTCGCTACCTGAATCTGAAGAGGCAACATTTTTCGCAACAGGGGTTTCTATTGTTATGCACCCCGTCAATCCAATGGTGCCGATTATCCACATGAACGTGCGTTATTTTGAAATGAGCAATGGCACCTGGTGGTTTGGGGGTGGCATTGATTTAACGCCACACTATATCGACAAAGAGGATGCGCATTACTTTCATCAACAATTAAAAACGGTTTGTGATCGATTCGACATCAACTACTATCCTGAATTTAAAAAATGGGCAGATGACTATTTCTTCATTAAACACCGTAATGAAACACGCGGGGTTGGCGGGATATTTTTTGACCATCTGAATGAGAAACGAAATAAATCGAAAGAAGAATTATGGGAATTCGTAAAAGCAGTTGGTGAATCCTTTGCCCCTATCTATACGCATTTCATGAAGAAGAAAAGCAAACTTCCTTATACCGAAAAAGAAAAGCAATGGCAATTGTTGCGCAGGGGACGGTATGTGGAATTCAATCTTGTTTGGGACCGGGGCACAAAATTCGGGTTGGAAACCGATGGCCGTACCGAATCCATTTTAATGAGCCTGCCCCCACAAGCCAACTGGGAATATAATTTTATTCCTGATAAAGGTTCAGCAGAAGAACGAACACTAAACCAATTGATCAAAGGTATTGATTGGCTCCACTAGTTGTCAATGATTTCCATCATGTTCCATTGATTTTTTTGTCATTTGAATTCTCAAGTAGTGATTGCACCTTTAATCATTAGATTTTTATCCACTTAAAAAAAGGAGGAATTATGACACTCATTAAAAGATCAAATTGGCCCGCACTCATGAGCGAAAACTGGTTGACCGATTTCGTTGACAACAATCGGTTTTTCGATGCAGATTGGATGAAACGTTATCAGGAAATCCCTGCTGTAAATGTGAAAGAAAAAGACAAGGAATTCGAAATTGAATTGGCAGCACCCGGATTAAGGAAAGAGGATTTTCAAATCACTGTTGAAAACGGCATCCTCACAGTGATGGCTGAGCGTGAAGAAGAAAAAGAAATGAAAGAAGAAAACTTCACACGGAAAGAATTCAGCTATGAAAATTTCACAAGGAGTTTCAATCTTCCTGAAAATGTGAACGAAGAAAAAGTTGATGCGCACTATGAAAATGGAATCCTTCAACTGAAGATCGGCAAAAAGCAAATCGTGGCTCAAAAGAAACCGAAAGCAATTGCTGTCCACTAATCATTGAAGCGAGGTTGCCGTAGCTATCTTGAAATACAAGTTGAAGGCGGTAATGTCCATTCAAGTTGATAAACCCCACCTGTATTTTTGCTGGTGGGGTTATTTTTTATCCTTCTTAAACACCTTTTTATACTCATCTTCATCAAAACCCAAGACCAATACCTTGCCTTCATCCTCAATCAGTGGACGTTTAATCACACTGTTCATTTCGGTCATCAAACCAATTGCCGCAATCTGATTGGTGACCTGGCCCTTTTCATACTCCGTCAACTGGCGCCAGGTTGTTCCCTTTTTGTTCACCAATGATTCCCAACCAACCTGGTTGATCCATTCCTTCAACTTCATTGCTGAAATCCCCAACTTTTTATAGTCATGAAATTCATACTCCACTTTGTTTTTGGATAGCCAGTCAAGGCTTTTCTTTACTGTGTTGCAATTTTTTATTCCGTATACAATCATATTGTTAGACATTAGATTTAAGACACAAGTAGCAAGACTTTAGTAGTAAGATGTTAGTAGTAAGACTTTAGTAATAAAATGTTTTCTCCAGTATCCAAGAATCCCATGTCTAATATCTTGCTACTTATGTCTAATGTCTTACTACTTACGTCTAATATCTTACTACTTACGTTACATCTAAATATACCCCGCCATCCAATACATAGTAATCCCCACCCATTCTTTTATCAACCGGTGCCATTTAAAAATAGCATACACATCAGGTACCAGCAAGACATCGGGTGTAAATTCTGTAGGGTGTGAATAAAAATCAACACTAAAACCCCTCATGGGGATGCCTTCCTTTTCAAAACATGCCATCGACCTGCGTAAATGAAATGCTGAGGTAATCAAAACCGAATGTGCAGGATCAATATTCTTTTCTTTAAATATTCTTGCTACCGCCACGGCTGATTCATGTGTATTCTTGGAATTATCTTCTGTTAGTAAAACTGAATCAGGCACACCCATCATCAACATGGCGTGCTTGATTTCTTCTGCCTCTACATGGCCAACATCGACCAGCCGGCCACTACCTCCGGTGATCAGAATATTTTTGACAAGGCCAAGTTTATACAAGTGTACAGCATGTGTTACCCGGTCTGCCCCTTTTTGAAAATAAACCCGGTCATCCGGTCTATCTTCCGCAAACTGTGTAACGCCTGTAAGCACCACCGCCCATTCGTAGGGTTGCGAAACTTCACTAAAAGGTGTGGGTTTCACCTCCCATCTTTTCAATACTTCATTTAAGATAAATTCATTCGAGAAGAAGAACAGAAAAATAAATCCTAACCAAAAAAAACGCTTTTTCCATTTGCTGTTTCTTACTAAAACAGAAATCAAAAAGAACAAACAGATCAACACGAAAGGCATCGTGAGGTAGTGAATGGTTTTTGATAAAATAAAAAACATGTTCAGTTAGCGATAGAGTGGGTTGCTTAAATTGCTGATGCCGTCAATGATCCTGCGCAACACATCAAAATAAAGTGCAATTACCAAGACCAGGCACATCGACCAGATCACTCCCATATTGAAGAAAAGTGTATCGATATCGTGGCCCATAAAATGTTTGGCGGGCATATAAAACTGGGCATCGAAATCCACTGTATGGTCCGGATCGGGGTTCTTGTAAATGGGATAAATCTTTTGGATCAGTTTGCCATCCTTCTCAATAATGCGATGGATCTCAGCCATATTTTTTGTTAGCTCGGCAACGGCATCATTGTGATACGCTTCACGGTATTTCTCAAAAGCTTTTGCCTTCTCCGGTGTATCGGTCATGCCAATGATTTTCTTTTCCTTTTCCCGATCGGCATTGTTGTAGCGGTTGATATAAAAACGTTTCAACGTTTCCAAAAATGCGCTTGCCGTTTTGTACGTGGTTGAGTCAAATTTATCAATGGATAAGTCGTCCAGGAATTCAGCACCGGAACCCACTGCCTCTACCTCACTGCGCAACTCCCTTTTTAACAAGGCCAAATCTTGCTCAACCTTTTCCCTTGCCTCCAGGTTCAGTGATTTATAATTGTTAAAGCTATGCTGCAATCGTGTCTCCAATTCCGGAATAAAATATACTTTATTATAATCCGAATTGGCCATTACCTTATCGTAAATGTAAAATTCCCGTTCAAATGGATTGTCTTTGAATTGCGTTACCATGGCCGCCTCAAATGCCCACCGTGATGCCATCAAATCACCGACAAAAGGAACCGTTGCCTGATTGCCAATTGCAGGGTTTAGTTTATCGAATTTTACTACCACACCACTCAAAATCAATTGCGGGATGATCAGCAACGGAATCAAAATATAAATGGTGACTGCGGAATTAAATGCGGAGGAGATATTCAACCCCAATAAATTGGCAAAACAAGAAGTGGTAAACAATATAAACCAATGGTTTAAGATGAGTCCATCTATCTTCAGGATGTAACTACCAATTATAACAAAGGAAAGTGTTTGGATTGCCGAGAGTGAAAACAAAATCACCAACTTCGACATAATATAACTGCTTCTGCTCAGGTGCAAAAACGATTCCCGTTTAAGGATTTTCCGGTCACGGATAATTTCTTCTGCACTTACCGTCAGCCCCATGAAAAGCGCAACGATTACGCTTATAAAAAGATAGGCCGGGATGTTCATGTTCTTTCCAAACACGTATGCATCCGAAACTTTATCATCCACATTGTAATACCGTACAATAAATGCCAGGATCATTGCCAGTACCGGAGCTTCCAGCAAATTGATGATCATATATTGTTTGTTATGGATCTTTGCCTGGATATCCCGCAAAGAGAACAAGGCTATCTGCTTCAACCGGGGCGGAATGCGCAAGGCAGATCCGGGCAAGTCCTTTTCCTCCTCAACCGGTTTTAGATCAAAATTCTTGGCAAAGATATTATTCCATTGTTCTGCTGTGAATTTTCGCTCATTGGTAAAATGGCCATACTCATTGATCACTTTGGTTTCAATGATGTTGAAAATTTGTTCCGGGTTTACATTGCCACAATCGTGGCACTCACCCACACTGCTGTTGATCAGGTCAATGCTTTTCTTGAAATAAACGATGGCATCGACCGGATTACCATAATAAATTTGATATCCACCGGTATCCAGGATCAACAACTTGTCAAACATTTTAAAAATGTCGGATGAAGGTTGATGGATAACCGCAAAGACCAATTTCCCTTTTAAGGAAAGTTCTTTTAGCAAGTCGATGATGTTTTCAGAATCGCGTGAAGACAAACCACTGGTAGGCTCATCGCAGAAAAGCACTGCCGGTTCGCGCAACAATTCCAATCCGATATTGAGCCGCTTGCGTTGCCCGCCACTGATGGTCTTCTGAAGGGGCGACCCAACTTTTAAGTCTTTGGTCTCCTCCAATCCCAGATCTTCCAACACTTTCATAACAAGTGCCTGAATCCCATCATCGCTTTTATCATTAAAGCAAAGCTTGGCAGCGTAGTATAGGTTTTGAAAAACAGTAAGGTCTTCAATGAGCAAGTCGTCTTGCGGAACAAATCCAATAATGCCTTCTATTTTTTCGGGATCGTTATGCAGGTCAATACCATTGATCAACACGCTTCCTTCCGAGGGCTTTTCCGATCCATTTAATACATTCAGCAAGGTGGACTTTCCTGCACCGCTGGCGCCCATCAAAGCAATCAGGTTGCCCGATTCTTCTTCGAGGGTAACATTGCGCAACCCAAGCTTTCCACTTTTAAAAGCATAACTGATTTTCGATGCTTTGAAGGTGATGCGTGGATAATCACTTTGCACTTTAAACCGGCTAAGGATATCCCCAAAATACAAAGGTTCATCTTTATCCCATTTTAGTGTGCTCCCAACAGCGAGGATGCTAATGGCCCCCGATTTCAACGGGACACCATTCAGGTAAACATCTGAAGTGCCACAGTATTTAACAAAGTATAGTTCTACAAAAGATACATATAGAACAGCTATAAAACCATGTACGTGCTCCCGGTTTATATGGACCGCTTTGGTGGTATGGTCGCGTTCGCTGGACGCTATCAACACATGTTCGTGGTCCATTGATTGCACATCCTTGCCCAGTACAAAGGATTGGATGTCAACAAGTGCTTCTTTTGAGACTTTAAAATTCCGGGCAATTTGTGCCAACAGTTCTTCTTCTTTGGGGTGTACTTTCCCATCCGCAAGGATGATCCGGATGAGTTCAAATACGATTACTACTTTTTGTTTTTGTGTAAGCTCAATGCCGATCCCACTGCAAACTTCTTCTACCACCCGCACATCACCTTTTTCCAAAATTGCCTGACCAAGTTGGTCGAGGTAATCGTCAAAGAATTTCAAATATTTTGTAACCAACGATTGGCTCAAATGGTCGTTGAGGAAAACACGAACTTGTTCACGCTCCTGCTTGGTGATATCATCGACCCGTACAACAATGGCAAACAATTGAAGTATAGCCTTCAGAACGGATTCACTCATGATTTTCTGATTTTATAATCACTAAATATACTCAAAGATGCTTATTGGATAAAAAAAAAGACCGGTCTGAAACCAGTCTTTTATATCGTTTATTAAAACACCTTTAGTCTGTAATACTTTTCCGAACGCGTTCAACAATTGTAGCGATCTCTATCAGGTTCTTATCCGTCAACACCATATCGGCACGGTTGTTTTTTATTTGATCTTCAATATTGAGCGCTGCATAGGTTGCATCAAGTTTTTTCAGATCGTCCATCACAGCAGAAATCGGTTCGGTTTGTTCAAGGGATGAAAGCATGGTAACAAGTTCTGAAACGGATTTCTTTTGCTCCAAAACAATCCGGATCAAAGGGGTAAGCACCAGGTTGCGTGCATCGTCAGGAAGGATATCTTTTGGATATGATTTCACCAATCCTGTGGAGATATAAAGGCCTTCAATAAAACTTCCGGTAATCACCAGCGAAGCCAACCGGTTCCGGTTATCGTCCCGCAGGAACCGTTCTGTTTGGTGAACAGCATCGTTTAATAAAATTGCCAATGAATCTTTATTGGAGATATTGGCTTCAAAACGTTGTAAAACATCAAAGTCAAAGGACCCGATAATATTGAGGTTATCGGCCAACGTTTTGGCTGCAGCCAGGTAATCAATTGCTTCCTGGGTTTTGTCGTATGAACTCAGATACCCGATATCGGCAGTGTACACTCCCAAATTCAAAGCAGCTTTGTCGCTGCGGGTGATGTACTGATCGAGTTTTGTCCTCGGATTTACCAAACCCTGGTTAAACTCTGCCCCTGTTGCTTGCAGAAGGTACGGGATTTCAGAAGGGGATGGTATGTTATAGACCACTTCTTCAATTTGGTCTTTCAATCTTTCTTCGTTTGCAGCATCAAAATCCTCAGCATTCTTGCTTTTGTCATCACCAGAAGAGCCGCACGAAATCATTCCCAAAGCGAGCATAGCAGTTAAACAGAGATAGGACAATTGTTTAATTTTCATAGTCAGTACGTAAAGGTTTAAGAGAATCCAATTTTAACATATTTTTCACTCTCAAAAAAACCACTCCAATAAATTTTAGCTCAATTTAGTCCCTATTTCAAAATCTTTTGTTTATTTTGACCTACACGTTCCCTTATTATTATGGTGTCTACTAGCTTGGTCAATAAAACAGTGCTCATCGATGATAGTGATATAGATCTTTTTATCCAACGCAGGTTCCTGGAAGTCTATAATTTCACCGATAATTTGGTTGCCTTCCGTTCTGCCGAAGAGGCGTTGGACTGGCTAAAAAATCAGGAAAGCGATGAAATACCGGATGTTATTTTCCTCGATTTGAACATGCCTGAAATTGACGGCTTCCTGTTTCTGGATGCGTTCAAGGCATTACCGGACGAGGTTCGTGAAAAAACAAAAATTGTGGTGCTTACCAGTTCCAACAGCAGCAAAGACCGCGATCAGGCTTTTACGCATGTCAATGTGATTCAATTCATTACAAAGCCGTTAAAACAAAATGATATTGAAGAACTTAGGAAGTTGGTATTGAATGGGGCAGCTTAACGGCCCAACCACACCTTGGATTCCTGCACACGAGATATGGGAATATTTTAAATTCCGGGTTTAACCTATTTTCCCTTTTCCCATTCAATCCCCATTCGAATATTAAAGCGATGCGTATACGGACTGGTATTATAGCAGTCAAATACGTTATACATCATCTGTACATTCCCTTTCAAAATGGCATGCTAATCTTTCCCTTTCTTGAAATCTAAAGGATAAGAAACAGATACACTGATAACTCTGTGTTTATTGATAAAATTTTTATCAGAACGACCTGATACTCTCGCTACGGTATTGACTAATCCCAATGAATAGTCCGCACTAAGCATAAATGCCTTGAACTGATATCCAAGCCCTGCCTGCAGGCCGAAGTCTATGCCATAGTAAGGATTCCCCTCAGGAAATGTATAAAAATTAGTTCCGGGTATAGGCAACAATTCTATGTCGCTAAATACAGGTTCTTTTTTAGTTCCATACTTAATGTGTTCCTTTCCGCCATCCTTTATTACTGTATAATCAGCTTTATCTTTTCCACCTACACCTACTGCGAAATAAGCACCTGCCAATGCATAAATATTTTTGAACACCTTTATCCTTGACCGTAGGGGTATTTCAATGTAATTGAACGTACTCCGCGAATATCCATCTACTTTTAAATCACGGACGTTTGGAGTGTTGTCTTTTGAAATGTATTTGTCCAAATCAACACTATATCCCTTTGTAGTGAACAACAAACCAGACTCTATACTGACAACCGAAGAGAGGTCGTATAGAAAAAACACGCCTGCATGATACCCGGCTTTAAATTTGGTTGGAGTCGGGTAAACATTTTCTAAACTGGTTTTTATTGACATATCGCATACGTTTATGCCTGCTTTAATGCCATAATGAAATTGAGCTGACACATCCATGCCCACCCCTAAAAGGATTAAGATGATAAGTGTTCTGTTTTTAAAATCTATTTTAGCCATGATTAACAATATTTAATATTTAATATTTAATATTTAATATTTACAGTCTCAAAGCCCCGGATCATTCCGAGGCTCTTAGTTCTAAAGTTTCAAATAAGCCTACACTCATCCCCGGTATCCTCTTCCTATATATTTTCAATTTCGTTTTCCACTTTACAAATCTTTCGGTTCCCATGTTATCCTCGTTTGTTGGTTTGTTGGCCAAGAAGACCGACAAAGGCCGCTTGCCTGCGAACTCCAACAACGGCTAGCTCCAACAACGGCTAGAAGGGTTACTCCAAAATTATATACAACATGAATTGCTTTAATGTGTTCATTCCCCTTTTCTAAAATAATTCCTTCATGAACATTACCCATCTCTCCATATGCGACACTGTAATTAATTATCACAATATCATTGTTTGACATATTTCGGAATGAAAAATCTTGACAGTAAACCGTCAAACAAAAAACAAAAAGTATCATTAATAAAATAGTCCGCTTCATTTATAATTCAAGTTATAATTATATCACTTCGATATCGCTTAAAACGCTTTAGAGCGGCCTCATATCTAATCAACTAATTCTTAAATAATAGATCGAAATTTTCAACCTCACTAATTGGAATAAACTCGACATTTGAAATGCTGTTTTCAGTTAGAATTTCTACAACTTTTTTTGTTACAAAAGTATGGTTCGTGTCTCTACTCGAAAAAAAATCACTACCATCCCATGTTAATAAATCGAAATACAAACCCATCCAAGTCTTATAATTCTTAGATGAATCAAGTGGTAGTTTTTTTTCAACGCTAACACTTAATTCATTAATAATAGGTCCACATCTTCCAACTACGGAGCAAAGTTTATAATCAAAATTGGTCAATCCATATACCGACACATTTATTGGTCTTATTCCCGTAAATTTGCCATATTCAATTAATCTCCAAAACTTTGTCGAACCTAGACACAAGTATGAATAGCCGGCTGTTAAAAAGTCATAATATTTTTTACCTCTAACTTTTGTGAGATTGACTATATCATTATCCTTTATTCCAATGTATTTGAATAAATGTTCCGAAGTTAAATTATCCTCTATGACTGAAGTCTCTATAGCTCCCTTGCTATCTCCTAGCATCATCAAAAAAAAATTATTGTATTTAGTTAATGCCATATTTAATCATCATGTATTGTGCAAATTTAAAAATACCTTCAGGATTTTTACTTTGAGGGGTATTAAAGAATTGCCTCCATTCAAGATTATACTTAGCAGAATAAAGTGCCCTTGCCTATGTTGGTGTTCTTCACCAACATACACACAACCCCGGTATCTCTTCCCATATATTTTCAATCCGTTTTCCACTTTACAAATCTTTCGGTTCCCATGTTGTCCTCGTTCATCTTGTTTGTTGGTCAAGAAGACACAACAAAGGCCGCTCGCGTGCGAACTCCAGCAACGGCTAGAGATTTTGGCCGATGTGGGAAATTTTTTTTGAAAAGACCCTTTTGAAGTTCTTCCCTAAATAGACAACCTGAGCCACTAAAAAAACAAAAATGATGCAGAAACTTCATTTTGATTCAACTTTTTTCATTCGTTCTGTAAAATCTGACAACCATTTTAAATCTTCAGGGTTCGTTATTTTGTAATCTATCCTATTTGTTAAATCCATAATACCTGAAACATCAGTTCCTATACCAATTACTACCCTTGATTCAGAATGGTTTTCATCAAATGTTAGGTTACAAAAAATAAGCCCGCCAGCAAGTTTTCTCTGAAAATGTTTTAGTTGTTTGGCAGTATTTAATATTTGCTCTAACCTTTTTATATCCTCACCAGCTATCCTTATTGTTTCAATTCCTTCCTTCTTCATATCATCAAAATGCGTAAATGCTCCTGCTGTTGTATAGCCCCGCTCCTGAAAATCTTGATATACACTTATACTGCTTATTTTAACCATATCATTTTTTGACTGTGGTATTGCCATACAGGCATTGAAAAGAATAAATCCAAATACAATTAAAAATCTCATATATCAATCTATTTAACGAATCAGATAATGTGAATACAGCATTGGTCTTACACCAATGGAACGCAGGTACATTTGTACATGTAAAATGTATGGGTGTATTCCGATGTTAAATGCTCCTGACGCATTTAATGCTCTCAATGTCTGAGATACACAACCCTGGCCTATGTTGGTGTTCTTCACCAATATACACTCAATCCCCGGTATCCTTTTCCCATATATTTTCAACTTGCCCTCCACTTTATAAATTTATAAAGCTTTTTCAATTCTTCTGTTATCCCCGTTCATCTTGTTTGTTGGTCAAGAACCAACAAAGGCTGGAGGGATTAGCAATTAATAAAACTTTTCTGCTCCCTCAATTTTCCTTTATTGTTATAGAAAAACCAATCTCCACATTGTTTACCATCCTTCCAACCACCCAAGAACCTTATCTGTCCATTTTCATAAATACTTGTGGTACATAAAAAATTTGAATCAACAGATATGACTCCTATCTTAGTTTGAAAGAATATTGGCTCACCCTGATACACCAATATGTTATCTATCACTTTAAAATCAAGACTGTTAAAAGAAACATTATCGATTAATCTAAGTGAATTATTCTCAATTTCAATTTTTCCCTCAGAAAAGTTACTTGTTGTTACTATATCACCAAATATTTCTACAATCGAAATTCGATAATAATCCCCACGCACTATTTCTAATATTATTAAGTCATTTGATTCAGAAACATAATCACCGTATACATATACGCTTTCTCTGTTGCAGCTTACTATAAATAAAATAATTCCAATAGCTAATCTTTCCATCATTTATTAAAAGGGAATTCTAAAATAACCTTTGTAGTCTTTGGTGTTCTTCACCAACATACACACATCCCCGGTATCCTCTTACAGGCCTGTACTAAACATAATAATTCGGACTATTATTCCAACCCTTCCCTTAAAAAAATTAAATTCAAAACCCCTAACGGTCCAACCACGCCTTGAATTCCTGTACGCGTTCGCGCGCCACTACAATATCTTTATCATCCGAACCTTTCAATGTCAATTTCAACCGGCTGTTTAAGTACGTAACGATATCGGTAAACGCTCCATCACTGATCAGGTACTTCCGGTTGATGCGGAAGAACCGGTCCACGTCCACCATTTCCTGAATTTGCTCCAAGGTATAATCGAGGATTACATTCCGGTTTTCTGTGGTAAAGCAAAAGGTAGCTTTGTCGCGGCTATAAAAATAAAGGATGTCCTCAACCGAAATCGTCTTCAGGTGCTCCCCTATTTTCACTACAAACCTTGACTTGGTTTTCCTGGTCAAGGATTGCAATGCATGTTGGATATTCCCAAGCACCGCAGAAGTATCGGGTTTCGAAAAGCCGAGCTTCTTGAACTTGTTCAACATCGATTGAATATCGTCCGGATCGACAGGTTTTAGAATGTAGTCGATGCTGTTGACTTTGAAAGCCTTTATTGCATACTCGTCATACGCTGTGGTAAAAACGATGGGGCAATCAATTTGTGTGTGTTCAAATATTGTGAAGCTCAAACCATCACCGAGTTGAATATCCATCAGCACCAAATCGGGATGAGGATTTCCGTTAAACCACGCGACCGCATTTTTGATTGAATCGATTTTATCGACCACTTCAATGGATGCATCCACTTGCTGCAATATTTTTTGCAACCGGGTGGCCGCTAATGGTTCATCTTCAATGATCAATACCTTCATTTCAATCCACTTTGTACCAGGGGCAGCCGGACCCGGAATTGTGTTTCGGTTTTCTCGATTACCACTTTATCATCGCTCAGAAAAGAATACCGGTTGATAATGTTTTCCAATCCCATTCCTTTGGGTTCCTCCATTGAAACATCTTTCGGTTGGAGGCTGTTTTCGACCACTATGGATTTCCCATCAGCATAAAGCTTGATTTCGAGCGGCATTTCTTTTGAAATCACATTGTGTTTGATCGCATTCTCAAACAACATCTGTACAGAGAGTGGGGCAACATGCGTGGATAAACCATTGAGGTCAACATGTGTTATCAGATTGTTCTCAAAACGGATGTGTTGCAAAAACAAATAGGAATCCAAAAATTTCAGCTCGTCTTCCAGTGGTACAATTTCCTTATCGCGCGTATCCAGTACATACCGGTATACTTCTGAAAGCTGTTTAATGAATTTGGCTGCTTTGTCCTGGTCTTCATAAACCAAATTGGTAAGCGCATTTAAACTATTGAAAAGAAAATGTGGGTTTACCTGGCTTTTAAGATTATCATATTGCGCTTTGATGTTTTCTTTCTCAAGTCGTTCACTTTTTAATACGGCCTGTTTCCAATTGAGAAAAAACTCACGCCCGTGAAGGAAAAGGGAAATGATAAGGGTAATTACCAACGCTACCCCCACCATGATATCCACATCATCGCCAAAGCGGACAATCGTAAACCTTTCAAAAAGGAAAACCAAAAAATATACGATGCCCACACTATACAACACTGTGCAGATCATACCGACCACAAACCTTTTGACAGGTGCCTGGATCCAGGATATGTAATGATCGATAATATGACTTAACAGGTCATTTCCTTTCCATAAAAAAATCCACATGCTGGCTGTGTACAAAGAAACACTGATGAATACCGATGTCCTACTTTTAACGGTGTTGGAAAAAACCAAGGTCATAATAACCCCAACCACAATCAACAACAAAATATCCCTCGCTTGTTTGAGCCAAAATTTCTGTTGCTGATCCATGGCGGGAATTTAGTGGTTCTATTTTAATTTGAAATTATTTTTTACAAGCCCCTTCCATTTGCACGGTCATGTCTTTTCCCCAGACGGGTGCCAAGGGGTTTTCGCTTGTAAATGTTTCAAACTTAGCAATTGCTGCTGTATTTGTTGCACACGCTTCATCCGTGCCCGAACCAAAAAATTTAGCGGTCCCAAATTGCATTTGTGAAAGCAACGCCAAAGCCCTTGGGTTTTCCGGGTTCAATTTTACGGCTTTACTGAATTCCTGAAAAGCCATGCCTGAATATTGCTGTCCTCTTGATGCCGGGTCCACGGTAACCCGGATCATGTGCACAAAACCGATCAGCGCTACAATCTCCGATTCGTTTGGCTTTACTGCTGCTGCCTTTTGAGCGGATGCAAGTGCTTTGTCCAGCAATGCATCTTTCTTTGCACCATCCTGCTCCTGTATGGCTGTAATTAAAGTACCATATCCGGCATAGTAAAACGGTTCCCATTTGTCGGTTTCTTTTTGGGCAATGCGTTCAAATCCATTGACAGCAGATTGAAAATCTTCGGGGCTTTTTGCATTGTTTAATTGCTCAATGTTTTTCTTCATGACCGCTATATATTTATCGTCATTGGCATGAACAGTACTTGCAATTAATGCTAAAAGCAGAGCTAACAACACAGGGATAAAATTTAAATTTTTCATAATGGTAATTGTTTTGTTTAGTGGATTATAGAGTTGGTAATTGATTCGTGGTTTTATTTTTGGATAAAGTGATGAACACACCGAGAAACAAAAACCGTTTTGCCTGTTGTGTGATCGGGCGGCTTGCATAGAAACCATCCTGGTCAGGGGCTATACTATATTGATAGCCAAAAATATTGTCGCGGCCCAATAGGTTTGTGCATGACAAATGAACGATGATGTACGGCTTTGGCAAATAACTGATGTTGGCGCTTAAATCTTGATACGAAGGTGTCCTTCCGCCATTGAACCCGGTCGTGTTCGGATCATTGTACGTGCGTGGCGAAGAAAAAGAATAGGTCAATCCCAGTTGCGATTTTAACCTGGTAAAGAAATGCTTGTACACCGCTGAGAAATTATGACGGGAGGCAAAATTTGGAGTGGAGGAAACCGGAAAGTCCAGATAGTTACGCTCCGTGTCGAGGTACGAATAGGAAATCCAGTAGTCAACGTTTTTTAGCGACCTGTTATCGCGCCAGAACAATTCAAAACCTTTCGCAAACCCATCCCCGGTATTTTCCAATGTGTTGGGATCAGCGTTTACATATTTTACCAAATCAAAGTAGCGTTTGTAATATGTCTCTACACGGAACGTGCGGTTGTTGTTGATAAACTGATAATTGGCAATGAAGTGCTCGGCTTGTTCTGATTGCAATTGCTGATCCAAAACAAAATATTTATTTAAAGGCGTTTGGCGAAAGCGTCCGTATGCCATCGACACTTGTCCGTTTTTTCCGGTCATGTACCCCAACGAAACCCGCGGATCAACGTTCAGCGTTTCCATTATTGAATTGTGTTCAACCCGAACACCCACACGTGTTACAAATTTTGAGCTGGCATAAAAATCCGTTTCCATAAAACCAGCCGTGATCAATTCCGCAAAACCGTTGGCGGCATCACCAACCTGCTGATCAAAATCCAGGTTTAAAATTTCAACACCTGCTTTCAATTCGATATGTTCGTTGATGGAACCACTGACTACTGTTTTTGCATGCAGGCCACGTTCTGTAGTCACTCCTGAATAAGTATTGTCAATCCGTTCATCGTTTTCCGAAACAGTATAGGAAAGGCCCGTCCGGATACTCCAGTTTTCATTGAGCGCCCCCTGGTACAATCCGTTGAGGTGTGTGTAGTTATTGGTAAGGCCATATAAAAACTTGTTGTCGTGGTTGCCAATTTCATGTTCATATAAAGCATAGTTTGAATGGTTGATATTGCCATAAAATTTTACCATTCCGGTTTTGCCCACCGATTGACGAACCGCGCCACTTGCACTGATCGAAGTTGGCGCTGTTGCCCAATCCAATTCCTGTTTGATCAAATCAAAGTATGGACGGATATTGGTGTACTGGATTTTTGCCCCGGCAGAACCACCCTCCCACGCCTGGGTATGCGCAACATCTGCACCCACCGATAGCAACCCGATGTCCGTGCGGTTTTCTTCCTCCTTATCTTTTGAATCCAATGCCAACACGGATGACAACGCCTGGCCATACTCGGCAGAGTATCCTCCCGTGCTGAAGCTTGTCCCTTTGAACATGAAGGGAAGGAACCTTCCGCGCGAAGGCGTGTTTGGAGCGGCAGGACTATAGGCATCCAGCACCACATTGCCATCAATAAACGTCCGGGTTTCATTGCCATCACCACCACGTACAAAAAGCCGTCCGCTCTCCCCTACTTTTTGTGTTCCCGGCAAGGTGTTCAGCGCCCCGGCAATATCGGCAGTGGCACCCGCAGTAGTGGCAATGTCGAGTGCTTTGAAAACTGTTCTGCGCGATTCATCACTGGCGGTAAACGATCCCGCGGTAATGGTAACGGTATTCAATTGGTTAATGGATTCCTGCAATTCAATGGTTACTGAGATGGCATTTCCATTTGCTGAAATTGTTTTTTGAAATTCCTTGTAGCCCACAAACGTTACGACCAAAATTTGTTCGCCCTTTTCATCAGAAACAAATTCGAATTTTCCTGTGGCATCGGTGGTGGTGCCATCGTACGTATCGCGCAGGAAAACATTGGCACCGGGAACAGGCTCACCTTGCTTATCAGTTACTGTGCCTGAAATTTTGGTTTGGCCGTTTGTGAGAAACGGAATGATCATCAATAGGTAGTAAAGTCTTATCATAAAAATTGGGGTCGTTCCCGTATTCGATGGCAAGATGTGGTGCTGATGGGGTATTCTATAATTCGGGTTACCCAACTGTAGTATAGCACGGATGGAGTGTACTAACCCATGGATGAGCTCCCTGTACACGGATATAACCGTGAAGGGGCCTCACACCCTGTAAGGCGTTAAACAGATCGTGGATTTTGTAGCGCTATCAAAAAAAAGTTAACTTCGCACCGTGATTGGCATGATCAGAAATTTTTCATTTTCAAAAATCCTATGGGGATTAATGGGATTATACTTGCTCAACATCAGTGTTGACGCTACAGACCCAAACGCTGACCATCTCCCGGAAGATTTGTCAATCAATGACCAGGAAAGCATTATTGAAATTGTACTTGAACAAATTTTAGGCTTTGAAGACGCCATCAAAGAGTATGATGACCACGACCCGGAAGACCATAACAAAAAGTCGAATGTTAAAGTGGATTTTTTTTCACAGTATGCCCTGGATTCGCCCATTAAAGAACCCGTCTTCAAAAGAAAGAAAAAGAAATACTACGACTACCCCATTTCTTTAGCCAAGGGTTTTGAAAGCCCCAAGACTACCCCTCCAAAAATCTGATTTGTTTTTTAAGCATAACCGATTCCTATACCCAAGAGGTATAGGGTTTTCTTGTTATCCAAACAAATTAAAAAATGAACATCAGAAAAAAATTGATACCAATCGTTGCACTGGCGTTGGTATCGTCAACCTACACAGTTGCACAAATTACCAATTCCGAAAAGGACAGTTTGTACATTCAGGAAATAGAAGACCATAAAGAACCCTACAAAGTCTTACATGCCGAGCCACTCTACATTGACCTGATCCGCGACCTCGGTGCAAGGAAAGGCGAAAAAGAGTGGAACCTGGGGTTCGGGCTGACTGACAAATTAAAATTTGACTCGTATGAAGCCCTTCTGGAATACGAATGGGCACCTATCGACCGGTTGGGATTGGAAGTAGAATTGCCCTTTACTTTTTACTCACCTGTAAACGGAACGGAGAGAGACTCCATTCCTTCCAACCTATTGAACAGTTTGAAAGTTGCAGCGCAATGGTCATTTTTTGTAAGTGAAGCATGGGCTACTTCAATGGCGCTCGGATATATCAATGAATTTGTGCTCTCAGACTTTAGAAATTTTGGAAGCCCCTTGGTCAAAGGCAATGTTTACAATCCATTTTTTGTAGTAGCAAAGCGGTGGGGAAACAATTACCATTCCATGATCTATACCGGGCCAATGATTGAACAGGACTTTAAAACAAAAAAAATACATGGAACTTACGACATCAATGCAAGTGCGCATTATATGATTTCAGGTACAAGGAATTTTATTGGTATTGAGTTCAATATGACTTTCGCGAAGCATGACTTTGATATGACCATGCGTCCACAGATGCGGTTGGAAATTACGAACAATTTATTGATTGGAATAGTAGCAGGGATTCCCGTAAGCAGGGAAAACGAAAGATTGAGTTCGTTTGTTAGGTTGATTTGGGAACCCGAGCACAAGAAAAAAAACTGACAACCCATAAAACATACCTAAGCTAAAATTTAAGGAGTACCTTTTTATAGCGGGTATTTTTGCGTGGCCTGCCCATTTGAAATATCTGATACCAGCTATTTCCCATATCCTTACGCTTCAATTTTCTGCAATCGTTTTAACAATGGAGGATGGCTATAATGGAAGAATACATATAACGGGTGTGGATATAAATTGCTCAAGCTATCAACAGAAAGTTTTTTCAATGCTGCGCTAAGTGCGGTTCCATTATAATTGTCTTTTGCATAGGCATCTGCTTCAAATTCATTTTTACGACTGAGCATACTCATAAACAAACCGGTAATACCTGAGATTGGTGAAAAGAGGATCGTAAAAGCGATCAGGTTTAAATGAATGGCTTGCACCGTTCCACCCAACGCCAACGAAACATTTTCATTGAATATCATCAGGGACAATACATACAGTGTGAATACAATCTGAACAACCGACAATACATAGCCCCAAATGATGTGCCTCTTTTTAAAGTGGCCAACTTCATGGGCCAACACGGCCACCAACTCCTCGGTGGTATGATTTGCGATCAACGTATCATACAATACAATTTTCTTTTTCTTTCCAATACCGGAGAAAAAAGCGTTCGCCTTTTTCGAGCGTTTCGATCCGTCCAATACAAAAATATTATCCAGTGGGAAGTCGGTTTTTTTAGCAAAAATTTCAATCGCAGTTTTAAGGCCACCTTCTTCCAACGGGGTAAGTTTGTTGAACAGCGGCAGGATCAAAGAAGTGTAAAACATATTAACAAACAACACAAAAGCTGCTGCAATCAATGAAAACCAAATCCAGAAACCACTCCCGATGGATTGTATCAAATAAATCAGCAAAGCGAGAAGTCCACCGCCAATTATGGCTCCCAACAAATAACCTTTCAGCTTATCCAACACAAAAATTTTTACAGTGGTTTTATTGAAACCGAATTTTTCTTCAATCACAAAGGTGGCATACCCTTGAAAGGGCAGGGAAATAATATCCGAAGCAATCATGATGATGCCAAAAAAAACCAGCGCCAACAAAATCTGGTTTTCGATTATCGGGCGCAGCAAAGAATCAATCCAGCCAAATCCACCAAAAAGCAGCATTGCGAATGAAATAGCAAAACTAAACCCGGATGAGAAAAATGAAAACCGGGTTTGCTCCCGATGGTAATCCAATGATTTTAAATACTTGTCGCGATCATAGAAACCGGCAACCTCATCTGGTATCTCCCTTTTTTGAGCTTTCAAATTAAGGTAGTCCAGTACCTCCCCAAAAATATAGCTGACCGATACAATAATTAAAATTATGGTGAGGATGGTTTCGGGAGTAAGCAACATGCGTTTGGTTTATTATCTTTGCAGCAATTTACTACTGTTATGCGATTAAGAAAGGAAATTTCAAAATGGAGTTTTAAAACATTCTTAAAATGGTTCGGGGGAATGTTTCTGTTCCTCAATATATTTTTTGCACTAGCCGGCTATGTTGATTACAAAGACCCTTTCAACAATCGGGAATTTTTATATCAATGGCTGACGATGGGGCTTTTTTATCCTCTCCTGCTCAGCGCTATTACAACAACGTCTTCCAGAAGCCTAACCATCACCTTGGGGGATTTCCAAACAATTCCCGACTTTCGTAAGAAATTATTATCCATCGCAACAGATGGTTTTGCCATTATCAAAGATGAACCTACCCTCACCGAGCTAAAACCAACTTCCTGGTTCTATAAAATTTTCTATTCATGGAACGGGTCAGAAAACATTACCATCCGATGGACAGATGAGGAAGTTGTGATCCATGGCTCACAACGCAAAGTCTCAACGATTGAAGATTCCCTTACGTGGAACAAAATGTTTAAAGTTTAACCATGCAAATTTCCATCAATACGCCCGCCCTTTTGTTTCCGGCCATTACGCTGTTGATGTTGGCGTACACCAATCGGTTTTTGGCATTGGCCACACTCATTCGAAACCTCAGCACGAAATGGAAACAAATCCCGGAAGATCGTACAGTCATCCGTGAACAAATCAAAAATTTAAAAAGACGCCTGGTCCTGATCAAACAAATGCAGGCTTCCGGAATATTAAGTTTTTTCGTGTGTGTATTGAGTATGTTATTATTCTATCTGGAATATGAGGTATGGGCAGTACTTGCTTTTGGATTAAGTTTACTGCTGTTGCTCTTGTCGCTTGCACTTTCGTTGAATGAAATTTTTATTTCCACGCGGGCGCTGGAAATTGAATTGAAAGGAATGGAGGAAACATGAAAATAACAGCCACATTGATTCTATCCGTCATCTTATCATCTTCCTATGGGCAAGTAAGGTTATATATTATATAGTTGGCAGTAATAGGCCCGGACAATTTGGTCATCTAACGGGTGACACTCTACTAATAAAGATTCTCCACTTGGACAAGTGAACGGCTTCGGGACTACTTGGACTTTGAGAAAAATTAAAACGCAGGACAGAATAAAGAATACAACCGGCCCTTCGCGTTTTTAAGAAGAGTTCCCCACCGATTGCCCGCACATTTGGCACATGCCATAGCAGTTCAGACCCACCGAGACACCAAAGCTATGGCATAGCCAAATATCCTGCCCACCTCTAACAGACGACTTTAAATTTCCACAAACTATCCTATATTTGTCATAAAATGACAAGATTTTAAAATCAATTCTTAAAATGAACAACTTCGGAGACCACATTAGGCACCTACGAAAGGACAACGACTTGACCCTCACTAAACTTGCAGCAATGCTTGACATGGATTCGGCAAATCTTAGTAAAATAGAAACAGGCAAGAGAAGTTTTGATGAGAAGAAACTACCGCTCTTTTGCAAAATATTTAAACTTGATTTAGATAAAATGAAGAACGAACTAATAAGTGAAAAATTCGCAAACAAGGTTTATACTGAAAACCTAGACAGAGTAGTTTTCAAATTAGCAGAACAAAAAGTTAAATACTTGACAAAAAATGATAAGCACTAAAACAACGCAATACAAATTGCCAAAAGAATCTTTATTGCTTATTCAAGAGCCTCAGATTCGGCTTTTTGAAGATGAGTTCAAAGCTTCCTTAAAGAGGCAATTTATTGGAATAGACTTTAGGCAAAGAGGCTATACTGTCAATGACAAAGTGGATTCAATTATTGATAGCAAAATTCAGACAATCGGTTTTTTTTCAGGAGCAGGTGGACTTGATATTGGATCACAATTAGCAGGCGCTAAAGTCATTTCAAGTTTAGATTTCGATAGAGATAGTGTAGCAACAATGAAAGCCAATAAATATTTTGCTCACTCAACACATTTTCATAGAGATATTAAAGAGATGAGTTCAAAGGACTATTCTAAAATAATTAAAGGGAATAATCCCGAGAAACTAATTTTAGTAGGCGGGCCACCTTGTCAACCATTTTCTAAAGCAGGCTATTGGGTTACTCATAAAAACAGACTTGGTAGCGAAGATCCAAGAAACATGATTGGACAATACTTAAGAATTGTTGAAGAGATAAGACCAGATGGATTTATTCTTGAGAATGTTGAAAGCTTGATGCATCCCAAAAATACCAATGCAGTCTCTGATTTGAAAGAAGCAATTGACAATCTGGGCTATAAGTTTATTGTCTATCGAGCTAACGCTTTAGATTTTGGTGTTCCTCAAAAAAGAAAGAGAGTATTTTTTATTGCATCAAAAAAAAGCATCAAAGGCGAGCCAATTAAGACTCATGGTGACGAAATGGAAGTTCTGTATAATACTTCACTTCTGCCGCACGAAAGAGTGATTGATTGGATTGGCAAATTCGATACTGATAAATATTTTGAACCTGAAGAGTTAACAGTAGGCAAAACCTATGAAGAAGAGTTAAAACAAATTCCGCCAGGGCAAAACTATTTTGCTCTATCCGAAAGAAGTGGTCATCCAAATCCAAGATTTCAAGCGAATAAAAGGTTTTGGAGTTTTCTATTGAAGCTTCATCCGAATCAACCATCTTGGACAATTGCTGCACAGCCGGGTCCTTGGGTTGGTCCGTTTCATTGGAATAACAGACGATTGAGAGTTCCTGAGAGCGCAGCCATTCAAACTTTCCCGGAAGACTACCATTTTGTCGGAAGTAGACGATCAATACAAAAACAAATTGGCAATGCTGTTCCCCCACTGTTAGGAAAAGCAATAATCAGACATTTAATCTCAAGTATTTAATGAAGCCTAAAATCGTAAGTATTTTTTCAGGAGTTGGTGGAATAGATTTGGGTTTTGAAAAAGCAGGGTTTGAGACGGTTTTTGCTTCTGACATCTGGGACAAAGCTTGTCAGTCTCTAAAAGAGAATTTCCCGAAGTGTGAAGTTGTTTGTGATGATATCGCAAATATTGACTTCAGAAAAATCAAAAAAAAGCACAAAGTCATTGACGGACTTGTGGGAGGACCACCTTGTCCACCTTTCTCAAAGTCTAGATTCTACAGAAAAGAAAAGGAAAGAGGAATAGACGATGAAGACGGCTTTATAAGTGTAACCAACTATTTTCGAGCCGTTGAAGAATTAAGTCCTAAATTTTTCTTTTTTGAAAATGTACATGGCTTTGTTTATAAACCTCATCAAAGTGCTTTAGAGTTAGTAGAAAAAGAAAGTAAAAGATTAGGTTACAAAATATTTCATAATGTTGTTAATGCTGCTGATTTTGGAGTTCCACAAACGCGGCAAAGATTCATCTGCATTGGCGTAAAAAAATCAATGGCCGATTTTAAGTTTCCAAAACAAACACACTCTGATCCAACTAAACCACTTAATGGATACAAGAGTTGGGTAACATGTGGTGACATTTTGAAAGACATCGACTATGATTTACCAGAAGATAAAAAAATGGAAGCAGGTTCAAAACATAAACACTTATTAAAACTTGTACCGCCTGGTGATAACTATTTGTTTTTTACTTCAGAAAGAAATCATCCTAAGCCACTTTTTAAATGGCGCTCAAGGTATTGGTCATTTCTTTTAAAATTATCACCTGACAGACCATCATGGACTATTCAGGCAAGTCATTCAAATAATATGGGCCCTTTTCACTGGAAAAACAGATTCTTACGAATAGAAGAGATTAAAAGAATTCAAACTTTCAATAAAAGCCACATCTTTCTTGGCTCTTTCAAAGAGCAATGGAGACAAATTGGAAACGCAGTGCCTCCCTTATTAGCTAATAAGTTCGCAAGTGAAATAAAAAAACAATACTTTTAAATATGAGCGTTAGAAACACACTAATTTTAAACCACTCAGATTTAAAATATCTGCTTATAGACAGTTTGCGTCTATACTCTGACAACGTTGTGTTTATTGATGGAAATAATCCTTATCGTTTCTCAATAAATAAAAAGACATTTTATGTTCTTATTAAAAACGTTCATGAATCAGGTGACGGCAGAAGCAATCAAGATGAGTGCAGAATTCAGGTGGCAAAGACAGGGAACTTTAATGACGCTTTAAATTCAAAAACAGAAGTCATTGTTCTAGGATACTTTGCTGACGAGAAAGTATTCACCGCGTGGAATCCATACCTAATGAGAGATCGCTTTAACCAAAAGCAAACGATTTCTCTCTATTCAAGATTTTCAGTTCAAAAGCAAGCCGCAATTAGCAAGATAGCTGCCTACAGAGATACAAATGACCAATCTGTAATTAGCTTTCGGCCAGACTATCTAGGATTATATCTGGAAAACTTATCCAATATTCATTTACTAAGTGATATAGAATTACTTGCATTGGTTAATGAATCAGATTCATTAAACACAAATAATTTAGACGGCTTTGCTGACTTTCCTGAAGGGCACTTGACAATTACTCACACAAGATATAAACGCGATCCTCGCTTTAAAGCGATCGTTTATGAAGCTTATGACAATAGATGTGCAATGTGTGGAATTCAATTAGAATTAATTGAAGCCGCCCACATAGTTCCACATTCACATGAAAAAGGAACAGATGAAATTGGCAATGGCATTAGTCTTTGTGCACTCCATCATACAGCATATGACCGATCACTCATATATTTTGACAATGAATTCAATATTCTGATTAACGGAAGCAAAATGGAGTATTTAGAAAAAGTTGGTCTTGACTCTGGATTTAGAAAATTTCAAGCATTGGCTTTTGACAAGATCGTATTACCTACTAATCACACATTAAGACCTAATGTAGAGAATATTAAATTGGCGAATCAAGCAAGAGGAATTAATGTCTAAATCGCACACACTTTGCCATGCCGCACATTCAACCCACAACCAAAGCCAGTCAAAGAGTGTGCTCAGTGTAGTGTAAGTAGAGAAAGTTGTCAATAAAAAATGCCCCACCGCACGACTAACTAAAAAAGAGTGCTGTTAATTAACGGGGGACGAAATCAGTCCTCTTTTAATCCCGGTTCGCGCGACAAGAATTCATCATACAATCTTGTTTGCCGGCTTGTCATTGGAATTTGCCAACCATTGATAAAAACCTGAACGATATTGGTTTTTGTTTCAAACGGATCGCCATCGCAAATAAATAAGTTGGCGGTTTTTCCCACTTCAATAGAACCAAGCTGACCGGCTACACCAAAAATTTCAGCCGGCACAATTGTAACGGCTTTCAATGCTTCTTCTTTTCCCATACCGAATGCAGCGGCAAAGCCAGCATTATAAGGAAGGTTCCGAACGTTCTCCGCTTGTTGTGTTTGAATGGCAACTTTCACTCCCGCTTTCTGCATCAATCCCGGATTGGCGTATGCTTTGTCGTACCGATCGTAATCACGCGAAGGTAAACTCAACACCGGCCCGACAATTACTGGTATTTTTGCTTTGGCGATTTCATCGGCAACACGCCATCCTTCAGCAACGCCCGTAAGCACTACTTTTTTTACTTCCCTTTCCTTTACCCACTTCAATGCCGATTGAATATCCTTTGAAGCATTCACTTCGATCATCAACATCTTTTCACCACGCACAACCGATAGCAACGCATCCATTTCAGGATAATACCCAAGTCCTTTTCCTTTTGATGCCGAATCAAGTTTATGATATTGAACGGCTTTGTCCCAAACATCAGTGAGTGTTTCCAATGCTTTCTCCGATGCTTTCTTTATTTCATCCTCCGACCTTCGATCATAAAAACCCCTTCTCCCAGTGTTCGGAAAAGCCAGCACCACCCCTTCAAAACCTGCATACATCTGATCAGGTGTATAGCCATACAAGTTTATCAATGCTGCTGTTCCCGCAAACAGCCTTCCATCAGGTTTTGTGATTACGGTAGTAACACCGCTCACGCGCGTAACCGGTATCAACACTGAGTTTGGGTTCACGGCAGTCAAGGCTTTCATCTGTGGCACAATATCACCGGTTTCATTATGGTCTTGTGTACGCGGGTCGGACCCCACTTCCGACAAACCAATTTGTGTTCCACTGTCGATCATGCCCGGATAAATCCAGGCACCTTTGCAATCAATGATAGTAGCTCCCGCAGGTGGCTGGACGTTGGTCCCAACTGCGGTTATTTTTCCATTGGTGATCACCACAGTACCGTTAGGGATTTTTCCTTTTGTTACCGTTTCAATAGCGGCATTCGTCAACGCGAAGGTTCCGTATTTACCTTTCAGGTCTTGTGCATCAAGGTGCATTACAAAAACGCAAAGCAGTGCCACAATCAGTCCTGCCAACGTATATAGTTTTCTTTCCATGATTTCCTTCCTTACTTAAGCTCAAATAATTTCATTCCCATCACCACTGCTTCTTCCATACAATGGTCATGCTGCTCATGGTGGTAAAACGTACCAACATCTATGGTTTGGCGTGGGTCGATATAAATGCGTTGATCGTCAGCATCTTTTTCACGATCAAATTCAACCACACCATCCACAAGCGTGTACAAGGGGATCGCATAAACCGACAAGGGATGCGCACTAAAAATGGCAACATCTGCTTCTTTTCCTACTTCCAATGATCCAACCCGGCTATCAATTCCCAATTGCTTTGCAGGGTTTATGGTAATCAATGCCAACGCTTCTTCATCGGTAAGGCCGCCATATTTTTGTGTCTTTGCTGCTTCATGATACAAATGGCGGATCAATTCGGCATCATCAGAATTGATGGAAGTGTTGATACCATTCCTTGTAAGGATTGCTGCATTGTATGCTGTCGAATAATACACTTCAAATTTGTATGCCCACCAATCGGCAAACACGGAAGCCATCGCGCCCGCTGCTGCCAATTCAGGGGCCACTTTAAATCCTTCATTCACATGTTGAAATACCAGACGTGTGATCCCAAAATCTTTGCACACTTTCAACAACATATAAATTTCATCCGCGCGGTACGAGTGGCAATGCACAATAATGTTTCCTTTTAAAATATCGGCCAACGTTTCCAACCGAAGATCATACGCGGGTGGCGCTCCCCTAAATCCTTTGGTAGCCTTGGCTTTGTTATATGCATCCCACTCCGCCATGTATTCCTGCGCTTTTGAAAACGATTCGCGAAGTACAAACTCAACCCCCATACGGGTGCTGGGCACCAATCCATTTCCACCATGGTTACGCGTAGGATTTTCACCCAATGCAAACTTGATCGTGCGCGGTGCACCTTGCATTACCAAATTATCCGGATCAACCGTTCCGTAGCGATGTTTGATAGTCTCGCATTGTCCACCGATCACATTTGCAGAACCATGCATGGCATGCGATACCGTAACACCGCCTGCCAATGCCCGATAAATCCCAACATCCAGCGGGTTCAACGCATCGCCCGTAAAAACTTCTGCTGTTACTGGCCGCGTACCTTCATTCACAACATCTATTGCAAGATGTGAATGCGCATCAATGATTCCCGGCATTACAAATTTTCCGGTTGCATCGATTTCCAAATATCCTTTTGGCAACGCAATACTTTTTCCGATTTTATCAATCTTTCCATCCTTGATCAATACATCTGTATTTTCAAGTGTTCCTTTTGTAACCGTGAGCACCGTTCCGTTCTTGATCAATACGTTTCCCTTCTCTTGTGCCGGTGCGGAAAAGAAAGAAGTAAGTAATAGGAGTATAATTATTTTCTTCATCATCATCCTTGCTTAATTTTTTGGATTTTTTGTTCCTTCCATCGGGAAACTACCAAACTGCCCGATTGATGCAGTGCCGGTAAAAAACCCGCCTTCAACAGTACCGTTACATTCCACCGTCATGGTTTGGCCACCAAAGGTTACTGTATAGGCAAAATGCAATTTGTTTCCTTCCAATTCCACAACATCCAACGCAACCTCATCCGGTAGTCGTCCACCGGAAATGGTGCCTACATATCGGTCACCTTCTTTCTTGAACATTACTTTACCTTCCGTATCGCCTTGTGGCGTTTCCGTTTTCATCGACCAATTCCCACCGATATCAACCTTCACATTCGGATCACCCTTTTCTGTTTCTTTCACTTCATACTTCGTTGGTAATCCGTCAACAAATACATACCGTACTTTTGCCTTTTCTGAAAAGTAAGGTTTATCGCTGATCACAATATTGGCCATTTTGCCAACATCAATCGAACCCATGCGATCAGAAAGCCCAAGTAATTGTGCAGGTGATGTAGTAAGCGCTGCCAATGCCTGGTCTTCTGTTAACCCGGCTTCGATCATCCGTCTCAAATTGGAATGGATGTCTTTTGTTTTTGCGCTCAGGGCAGAAAACCCAAATGTCAATCCTGCTTTTTGAAAGGATGCAGCCTGCGCGGTGTACTTGTCAATAAACTCTTCTTTACGTTTTTCCAGTGCTTCCTTTTCAACATTGCTTTTCACCGCGTCTGTCTTTTCATCCTTTTTCCCTTCTTTGATTTTTTCGGGCAGATCAAGGCTTAAAAAAACTTTTGCATTGGAAGCTTTAATATCCCCGATGATATCCCAACCTTCTTTCAGATCACCAATAATCAGTGAAAAGCCAAGGTCCTTTTTTAATGTCAATACCCGTTGGGTCTCCAATACTTTTTCGGATTTAAACAACACCGGTTGCCGGCCTTCGATCACCGGATAAAACGCTTGCAGCACACGGTCCGTTGTAGGCCGTTCCAATGCAGAACGATTGGATGCATACATTCCTGCATAGCCAAGTGAAAGAGCAGCTTGCCGGTACAGTTGGCGGTACTTGGCCATTACACCAATGGTAGTGCCTGGGTACATTCGCGAAGCGCCAGTGAGTTGAGAATAGAATGATGAGTTGCTGACCAACACCATTTCATCGGCTGAAGCACCCCCCAATAAAATAATTGCTCCGTTTCCCGGCAACATCTGACCATACGGAACTACCTGTGCAGCCGTAAAACCGATAGCACGTAAATCCTGAATCCCCTTGTCGGTCGCATCCAAAAAATTCCGGACATCCAGCTGCGGTGTAATACCGGCTAAATTATCAGGTGGATTGCTCCTGTCTTTTGGGCGTTCACTTTCTTCTTTCGGTTTTGTTACCCCTACGTTGGACAATCCATCGATAAAGCCGGAATATGCATACATGCTATCCGCTTTAATGATAATAGCATTGGCTGGAATAGGGACATTTTTTCCGACAGAAAGGATGAGACCATCTTTGATCACCAGGGTTCCCATCGAAACCATTCGTCCGGGGGCTTGTACAATATTAATATTGGTGATCGCGTACGTTTTGGAAACCGGTCGAAGTTCGTCTATGTTTTGTGGAAAGGCGGATACGGAAACGCACCAAAGCGCCAGTAGCATTCCTGCTTTCGAATTACTTATAATTCGGTGTGTGGCCATTCGAAAATATAGTTTAGGTTTTAGGTTTAGTGTTCAAACTCGGTGAAAGATAACCCAATTACCAAACGATCGTCAACGCTTGTACAGGAGTGGCAATAATATTTCGTAAGAGGTTTTCGCTTTGAAAAACAGAGGATATTTCCAAACTCATCGGTTCACTACAGGTTTTCGTCAATTCAATACAAAACCGTTTGCTGCCCCGAATCCCTACCCGATACTTGTACCGTAAAAGAAACCAAACAAGGTTTTAATCAAATTATTCAACAAATGAAAAAGCATATCGGATTAGTAATTCTCGCCCTGATATTTTCAGTTCAACTGGTGGCGCAAAATGAAGTCTTTAGTGACAAAGGTTCAACCTCCATACAATCCAGCGACCGCGGGGTCCATAAATGGAAAACTTCACGAGGGTCCACCAATTTCAATATTGAGTTTAGGGGCGATATTGAGGTCACCGATGATGATAAAGATATCAAAGGCATTAGCAGCAACGGGTATCTGGAAATCAGCAAAACTGTTTTTGGAAGCAAGCGATCAATCGTAATCGAATCGCAGGGCGGGTCTTTAAAGCGCGAATACTATGAGGGGCGCACAAAAATGGATTGGGAACCAAACGGAAAAAACTGGCTCAGTGAAATCCTACCGGAAATTGTACGCAATACTACGCTTGCTGCAGAAAGCAGGGTCAACCGCATTTACCAACAAGGCGGGGCGAAAGCCGTCATCAACGAAATAAATATCCTCGAAAGTGACTATGTGCGGGCACGTTATGGAAAACTCCTTTTGCAAAAAGATATCAAAAGCCAGGAGCTCCCCAGCGTTATTACCGGACTTTGCAGCGCCATCAAATCGGATTATTATCTAGCCTCGCTATTAAAAGAAAATTTGAAAAAGCTTCTTTCCACCAAAGAGGCAACCGATGCTTTTATTGAAGGGACAAAAAAAATATCATCTGATTATTACAAAGCAACGGTGTTAAAAAAAGGCATTGAAATATTTTCAGCATCACCAACCCAACTGAAGAGCATTTTAAATTCTGCTGCTACCATTAAATCCGATTACTATCTGGCCACCGTGTTGACAGCACTCGTGGGCCAGCCAAACATCAGTGATGAAACCCTCGGTGAAATGATCCAAATCAGTAAAAAAATCAGTTCTGATTATTACCGGACACAAGTATTAAAAAAGGGATTGGAAAAAGGTGAACTTTCCACCGCTTCAATGGACAATCTCGTTTCTGCTTTAGCTGACCTTAATTCCGATTATTATGTTTCCACGGTTTATAAATCCATCAGTGAAAATGATAAACTTGACGCTGCCGTCCAAACCAAGTTGATTAAGCAAATTGGAACGATGCGCTCAGACTACTATGCAGCAACCGCTTTAAAAAGCCTCTTGAAAGAACAAACGTTTACCGATGAAAATTTTGCATTGTTGGCCAATGTGGCCGGATCGATGTCTTCGGATTTATATGCTTCGTCTGTTTTGAAAGAAGCCACACGCAAAAAGCGAAGTCCAAAACAATTGGTCAGCGTACTGCAAGCAGCGGGCAACATCAAATCAGACCATTACTTGTCGTCCCTGTTGGTAGACCTGGCCGACCAGGTGCGCAATAGTGACGCTTCTGTAAAAGACACCTACCGCCAAACTGCGAAGCGGATAAAATCTGAAACCTACTACGGCCGGGCCATACGGGCCATCGATTAAAATACTAATGTGCATGGCAATCATTACCTCAATAGTTGGTAAATTCGATTGCCATGCAAAAATCCAGAATCATTGAAACGATGCCGCTTTCATCACGGAAACTAGGATTGGTTTTCCTCCTTTCGGGGATTACCGGATGGCTGGTGTTGACATTTTTATACTATAGCGAAACCGGAAATACCCCTTCCGTTTCCAATGCCTTTGTTCTTTACGTGTGGTGTTTTTTTTGTTCAGCGTTAATTGGTTTGATCCTTTACCAATTAAACAACTGGCTCAACCGCTATCTTACCTGGAATAATTTTCCGCTACGCTTTATAAGTGGTTACCTGATCCACACCGTGTTTGCAATCGCAGCAGGTATGTTTTTTGTATACCTCTACACATTATTTTCAGGCCCTCTATGGGAAGGCTTCTCCCCTGCAAACAAAGATATCGGTTGGAAATTCAGTATTCTGATGATCGTGATCTTGTTTGTTTATGATGTGGTGTATGCGCTGCTGTTCTCCTATCAACAATACGAAATTGTTCAAATCGAAAACCTGCAAAATCAGAGGCGTCAACTGGAACTCCAGTTTGAAGCACTGAAAAGCCAAATCAGCCCGCATTATTTATTCAATAGCCTGAATACAATTTCCTCATTGTTGTATAACGATCCGCAATCGGCAGAGCAGTTTATCCGCAGGCTTTCGCAAACCTATGCGTACATCCTTTCCACCCAACAGAAAGAATATGTTTCTGTTCGTGAAGAAGTAGAGTTTGTAAAATCGTACTACTATTTGCTGCGCATCCGCTTCCAGCAACTTTTAACACTGGAGATCAACCTGCCCAACAATGTTATGAATACACACATTCCGCCACTTACGCTGCAAATGCTGGTGGAAAACGCTGTGAAGCACAATGCCATCCAGCCGGACCGACCGTTGTTCATTTATATCTCCGCGTTGGACAACACGTATTTAAAAGTCGCCAATACAAAATCCAAAAGCACAATCCAACCAACTTCGTTTAAGGTCGGGTTGGAAAATATCAAACAACGTTATCTTTTCCTCACCAATAAAAAAATCCTGGTGGATAACGATGCCCAGTTTATTGTGTCGCTTCCTGTGATCAAGGAAATAGCCCAACAAAAAAATACTGCCTGATCATGAAAAAATATTTTATCCATAGCGCAGTATTCCGGCTTTTGGCACCTTTGATTTTTGGTGTCATCCTCTATCTGCTTATTCTTTTGATCAACAATACTGTTGGCCGTATTTATGAAATCCTCAGCAGCGAAGAAATCTATTTATGCATTGGCCTTACCTACCTTTCCTTTGAAGGGATGCGCATGATCATTCTCATCTTGAATAAAAAATTCAGCACGATCCGGTACCAAATTCCCGTTCAGGTTTTGTTAACAACTTTACTCTCCCTTGTGGTGGTGTGGATTTGCCTCTCTGCTTATTTTTCCCTAATCCTCGGATTTAGCATCAGCAACAAGCAATTGATATTGTTCTTGTTTTTATTTGCAGCCACGAGCTGGCTTTACAACATTCTTTTCTACAGCAACCATTTCTTGCAAAAAGAGAATACGGTAAAGCTAGAAACAGAAAGGCAACAGCATCAGGTGCTGGAAATGGAAATGAAAGAGTTTACAAAGGAAATCAACCCGGATCTTCTCTTCGAAGGATTGGAGGGTTTAATTGGACTGCTGTACCAGGATATTGAAAAAGCTGAAGAGCACATCGATAACCTGGCGAGCACGTACCGCTATGTACTGACCAACCGGAAACAGGAATTGGTAGCACTGGAAAGTGAAGCACAATCTGTGAAGCCCTTGCTGGCGGTACTGAATGAAAAATTCAATCACAAAATACAATTTGAATTCCCGGCTGTTGACAGTCCCATTATGGTGGTGCCCGGTTCGCTGGCCATTATTATTGAATACATGGTACGCAACACCATCATCCCCACGAATGAAAAACTAATTATAAAAGGCTATGCTGAAGATGATGACTACCTTGCTTTTCAATGTCTTTTGAATGAAAAACTGATCCCCCATAAAGATTCGATACTTTCACTTGAGCACTTGCAGAAATCGTATATGCGGTTTAGCAACAACCCGCTTATCCTGGTAAAAGCCTACAAAGAAAATTTTATTAAATTACCGATTCTCCTGCTGAAGGAAGAGACAGCGCCCATTTCATGAGAGTAGCCATTGTAGAAGACGAAACGCCAGCAGCCGAAAAACTTATTCGCTACTTGCTGAAGTATGATCCGTCCATTCAGATTGTGACCACACTTACAGGCGTGCAACAAGCTATCGAATGGCTGACACACAATCAGGGTTCCATTGACATCATTTTCATGGATATTCAACTTACCGATGGCAAGAGTTTCGAAATCTTCAATGAAGTTGAAATCAACAAACCCGTAATTTTTACCACTGCTTTTGATGAATATGCTCTGGAAGCATTTAAGGTGAATGGAATTGACTATCTACTCAAGCCGATCACTTTTTCAGACATTGAGGCCACGATGCAAAAAATCAATGCCTTGCGTACACAACTTACAGCGCCCAATCAAACACAAAAAATAAGGGAGGCGGTTGGTAGTGGTGAATTGAAAAATTACAAATCCAGGTTTATGGTCAAGTATGGGGACCACATCCGTTCCATCCCGACAGCCGATATCGCTTTGTTTTTTGCGGAGGGAAGGGATGTGTACCTCGTAACGAAAAACGAACGAAAATACATTCTCGACTATACGCTCGAAACGCTGGAGGGAATGTTGGACCCGACACAATACTTCCGGTTAAACCGATCGATCATTGTGCACATTGAAGCCATTAAAGATGTGGTCGTGTATTCCAGCAGCCGATTAAAAATCACCCCCCATTCTTCTTTTGATAAAGAAATGATTGTGAGCCGCGAAAAAGTACAAGCCTTTAAAGATTGGTTTGACGGCTAATAAAAAAATATGATAATCCGCAAAGGTACCGGACTGCTAAAGACATCAAGTCTATAATGATCCAACTAAATGACGTGCTTCGGCCATGAGAAACGGAAGGGCTGCTCAATTGTTGCGTGCAAAAGATATCAGGTTTTAAATGGCGGAAGTTGGGGATCGCTCCAATACAAACTGAAGTAACCGATTAAATACGCTTGCCTAATTTCTTCCAGAGCGCGAGAAAATAATAGATTACGCAAAACACTATAAAAACAAGGACAGCAATCCATTCATTGCTCGCAAGGTTGGAAAGAAACCAAAGTACAATTGCAATACCTGTTACTGGAATTGTAATCCCACCCGGAAGCCGAAAGCCTTCCGGTTTTTCTCTTTCCGTCAGCCGCATCTTAATGGTGGCGATCAACACCAACAGATAAACAGTCAACAATGCTGCACTCGACAAAATTGCAAGCTGCCGAAAGGCACCACTTATTGAAAAAATAAATGTCAGGGTTGCAAAAGCAATGATAGCAATGTGTGGTGTTTTATAATTCGGATGAATCTTCGCCAGCACCTTTGGCAAGAGTCCTTGTTTCGAACCCGCAAAAAAGATTCGGGGTGATGATAGAAAATCCCCGGCTATGGTCCCGAACATCGACAAGAATGTTCCAATTAAAATAAAAGTGATTCCAACCGCTCCGAAAACCCCAAACGCAACTTGTGCCAGGGGTGCTGTCGTAAAATCAGCTAAGGAAGGCCCCAACACTCCGGTACTTACCAATTGAATGGCCAGATAAAGAATCAATACCATCAACAACCCCAGCAACAATCCCCTTGGTACTGTTCTCGCGGGGTCACGGATTTCACCACTTGCTGATAATGAACTCTCCGTTCCGCCAAACGCAAAAAACAATACCAATGCGACTTGTCCGAGTTGCGTAAGTGATGGCCAGCTTTCAATTTTTATATTGACCGGGGAAATAAAAAAAAATCCAACCACTACCAATGTCAACAAGGGGATCAGCTTTGCAAGTGTAGACAACTCCACGAACCTGACTGCCCCTTTCGTACCACGAATATTCAGCCACGCCATTCCGGAATACAAAACAAAGAGCAAGCCGGTTCTAAAGAGTGGGTCTTTCAACCAACCCTGTTGCGATGAGAATGTATCCAACAATGCATTTGCTATTGCCGCATTGCTCGCCATTGCAAAACCAGCTATATACAACAGGTTGGTGATAAATCCCGCCAAGGGCCCCAGTACGGTATCGACATAGGCATACGCACCACCACTCGCTGAAATTTTACTTCCGATTTCCGCAAAACACAACAGGATGATGACCATGGCCAATCCGCATACCAAGTATGCAAATATCCCTGCGGTCCCTGCCATCTGATAAACAATAGCGGGCAATGCAAAAATACCTGCACCAACGGTTAGGTTAAAAGAGTTGGCGGCCAATGCACGGACACCAATTTCCCTTTTGAGGCCTTCATTTTCAATTTCCATTTGGAAAGATAGAAGAATCTGATAATCCGTAAACATACCCAGGCTAAAATTTAAGGAATACCTTTTTATAGCCCGGGGTTATTGTTCTAAAGTAGTGTACAGTTGATGTGCGCTACATACATAGCTGGCATGTTACAATTGGTGCGCAGTCGCACATCAAAATATAACGCCTAATGGCCCATAAAAGAATCCCTTACATTTAGTAGGCATACTGGTCTCTGGTGGTTGGGTATCTTTGCGGACTATCATTAAAAAAAATATCTGCTACCACTTGGGCAAAGGGGAAAAATTATACACGTATGGAAATGGTATTTTAAAAGCGCTATCCTCCCGCCTTTTTTACTTTATATCCCTCCTTTAAAAGGATCTGTAATACTTTCTCACGAACATCGCCCTGGATCAAGACTTCCCCATCCTTCACAGACCCACCCACGCCACATTTTGATTTCAATAGTTTTCCAAGAGCATCCAAATCTGGCTGCGATCCAATAAACCCGGTCACTAATGTAACCTGCTTGCCGGCACGTGCACTTTTGTCCAATAAAACTTTCAGGTTTTGTTGTTGTGGCGGCAATGTTTCCGCCTCCTGGTCCTGTTGGTATTGATAGTCAAAATTATCGGCAGTCGAGTACACAACACCATCCCTGTTTTTCCAATTGTTTTTTTTTGCCATCGTCAGGAAATCAGTAAGAAAATGAAACACAAAAGTAAAATAAAAAAAATCACTGTGCCGAAATTGAATGCCATGTTTACATTTTTACGATAATAATATCCAATTACCGAAAGGATCAACAGTAAAACAGGGGCAAAAATAAAATTCCCGAAAATCGTAACGGGCACACGGGCAGAAAAAACAGCTTGATCACTTACCCGAAGTGGAATACGTAATATCCTGGTGTACTTGACAATAATGACCTTGCCGGGTTCAAGCAGCCCCGTAACCTCCAAATCAATCTGGAATATTGTCCCCTTGTTGGTATATATTTCGTCAGCGCTATGGTAATCCCGCCCCCTGCTTCTTGCAACATGGTAACGCTTATCAACAATTACTTCTTCTTGTTCAATACGTGGCAAAATAAAATCCACAAACAGGAAGCAGCAAAAGATCAATGAGAAGTAAATCAGTTTAGTAATGTAGGGCATGCATTGTTGCATTATTACGTATTGCGAGCTTACCGTTGGTTTGCGTGGCGTCCGTGCGCGGTGATAGGCAGGGTCGCGATGTGCGCGGGCTGCTGGCACTTCAAATACCAGGTTGTTCCTTCGATAATCATACTGTATTTTTTTATCCGGATCACCCAAGACATCGTATGCTTCGTTGATCTCGCGGATGCGCGTGGCTGCTTCCGGACTTGGGTTTTTATCAGGATGGTATTGAACAACAAGTTTCCTGAACTTGTTTTTTATTTCGTTGGCAGTAGCCGAATAGTGCAACCCCAGCACTTGATAGTAATCTTTCACGAATTAAATATTGTATTCTGTGCCACACGCTAAATATACGGGAGACTTTCTATAAAAAACAAAAACCCCGGCCATGGCCGGGGTTTTCAATTAGGGCTCCTGCTTCAATTATTTTTTTCTGCGCTTGGTCACAAACGTTAAAACGGGGCGTTTCGAGTGGCTTACCACATCTTCCGCAATACTACCGGCCAACACGTGTGCAAAACCTGTCCTGCCATGTGTAGCCATCGCAATCATATCTGCGTTAATGGATTCTGCGAAGTAGATAATCCCCTCTTCTTCAGAAACATCATTGAATACATTGATTGTATAATTCTTCAGTTGCAATTTCTTTGCAAATTCCGCCATGTATTTTTTAACCACAACATCGCGCTGAAAATTTCCGGGAGTATTGATCCTCACCAAGTGTATCGTGGAGTTGTAGATTGCTTGTGCATTTTTTACAATCCTTGAAAAAACTTCTTCATCTTTCCCCATGCTGCTTGCATACACAATGTCTTTGAAATTTGAACTGGCCGGTTTCTTATGGACAGTCAACACCGGGCAATGTGCCAGGCGCACCACTTTCTCGGTATTCGAACCAATGATCATTTCATCCAGTTTGGTTTTACCGGAAGTACCCATTACCACAAGGTCTACTTTCTTTTCGGTAATGATCGTATGCATGCCGTGGTAAGGCGTTCCGATCCGGAGAACAGGTTTTACATTTACGCCTTTGCCCTTCAAATCCTCGACTGCTTTTGCCATCAACTTTTTGGAACGCTCGATCAACTTCATCGTAAACAAGCTGTTCTCGAAATTTTCCCCGGTTGCGACCTGGCCTGTGACGCTAAACGATCCGCTAACAGCTTCATCGATAACGTGAAGTAGGATTAATTCAGATTTGGCTTTTTTGGCAATGTCAACTGCTACATCTGTGGCAATTTGAGCAGGCTTTGAGAAATCGGTGGGAACAAGTATTTTTTTCATAATTTCTTAATAATAGGGTTTTGCTACATTTAAAATTATCATTTTTATCACATAAACTATCAACTATTCGAGAAATTCACAGAATTATAAGTTCGAAAGCCGATGCGGAACAACCAATACAGGGATTTGAAGTTTGTCAAGAAAATTTTCAATTCCCTCCTTTTTATAATCAGCATTGATTTGCGCCAATTGCTGGCCAATGATCAATAAGTCAACCTCGTGCTTGCCCATATACGCCAGCAGCCGGTCTGACAGGAAGCCAATTTCTGATCGAAATTCGTACGATGTTAAACCATTTGTCAAAAACATTTCCTCCAGTCCTTTAAACTCAGCCAGTGCTTTCCCTTCTACTTCTTTTTTGTTTAAAAAAACATCATCTTCCCCCATCGATTGATTTAACCGATATGAAAAAATAATGGTAAGGTGCTCTTTTAAATTAGCAGCCAGCTTAGTAGCTACCTCCACCACACCTTTCGAGGATTCCGTAAGATCTATTGCACACACTATTGATTTCGCCATGGCCCTTAAGAATTCATGTGCGAACATAGCACTTCATCCTGCGTTAAGGGTACTATCTAAGTCAGAAAAAAAAATGACTTTTGTCATTCAGATCAGATCACTAAATTGACATTTTTGTGAAAACCCATAAAACTACGGAATCTATCCCCATCATCAGCAATGATACCTTCCGGGAAATCTTTCAAGGATCTGCCGAAGGGATTATTATCGTAAACAAAGACGGCTCTATCTTAATGGCCAATGCCGTTGCAGAAACGATGTTTGGATATAGTCCCAACGAACTTACTGAAAAATCGATTGACGATCTTTTGCCTGCCCGCTTCCGGCAACATCATTCCGCTCACCGCGATACCTATAGTCAACATCCAAAACCGAGAAGAATGGGCATTGGGCGAGACCTTGTTGCCCTTCGCAAAGACAAATCCGAGTTTCCTGTTGAAGTAAGTTTAAGCCATAAAGAACTTGAAGGCCACTTCTTGATTATGGCCTTTATTATTGATATCACAGAGCGTAAAGCAGCAGAAGAAGCGTTGCGACAAAGCGAAGAACAATTAATTATATATGCGGCAGAGCTGGAGAAAAAAGTAAAAGCCAGGACCGAAGCATTAAATGAATCGATAATAAAATTAGAAACTGCCAACAAGGATTTGCAAGAACAAATAAAAGAGCGAAAAAAAGCTGAAGAAGAAACACGGAGGGCATTGGAAAAAGAAAAGGAACTCAATGAATTAAAGTCAAGGTTTGTGTCTACTGCCTCCCATGAGTTTCGCACCCCGCTCAGTACCATCCTCAGTTCTGCATCGTTGGTAGACAGCTATAAAGAAACCGGGGACGTGGAAAAAATTGAGAAACACGTGAAGCGTATCAAATCGTCTGTCTCCCATCTTACAGGAATATTAAATGATTTCCTGTCGCTTGGTAAACTGGAAGAAGGAAAAATAGAACTAACCACTGAAGGCATCCACCTTGAATCGTTTATTCGGGAAATCTGTGAGGAGATGGTTTCAAACCTGCAAGACGGCCAAAAAATAAATGCTGAATTTGTTTGTGATAACGAAGAAATTGAAAGCGACCCGAAACTGTTGCGCAACATTTTGTTTAATTTAATATCCAATGCCAGTAAATATTCAGCCGTGGGGAAGCCCATCCATTTGAAATGTACCTGCGAAAAGAATGCGCTTATTTTGGAAGTCCGTGACGAGGGCATCGGTATTCCGGTTGAAGATGTTAAACACATTACCGAACGGTTTTTCCGCGCCAGCAATGTGATCAATATACAAGGCTCAGGGCTCGGTCTCAACATTGTAAAACGCTACATAGATTTGCTGGGTGGCAATATCCATTTCAGCAGTAAAATAGAAAAAGGAACCACTTTTATTGTAACATTACCAATTGCATAAAGATGAAAAAAATAGTACTGATAGAAGACAATGCAGAAGTTCGCGAAAACACAAGCGAGATATTGACGCTGGCGAACTTTAAAGTGTTTGAGGCAGAGAATGGAAAAAAGGGGGTGGAGCTTGCCGTTAAAGAATTACCGGACCTGATCCTGTGCGACATTATGATGCCGGAACTTGATGGCTATGGTGTATTGCATATCCTAAGCAAGAAACCAGAAACTGCCAGCATTCCATTTATCTTCATGACGGCCAAAACAGAGAAAAGCGATATCCGAAAAGGAATGGACCTGGGTGCAGATGACTACCTCACCAAACCTTTTGATGATACCGATCTGTTAAATGCGATTGAGGCAAGACTTAAAAAGTACTCGTTAATTAAAACCAATTATGCAGAAGGTGCAGAAGGATTGGATGCCTTCATTCAAGATGCTCAAAAAACCCTGGATATACAGGGCCTTTGCAATGGCAAAAAACACAAGACGTATAAAAAGAAGGGAATGATTTTTATGGAAGGCGAAACACCGAGCGCCATGTTTTTTGTGGTGTCAGGAAGTGTTAAAACCTATCGCTCACATCCGGATGGAAAAGAGTTTATCACCAACCTCTACCAACCGAATGATTTTTTCGGGTATGAAGCAATTCTGCAGAACCATTCCTTTGATGAATCCGCTGTTGCGTTAGAGGATTCTGAATTGATTTTGATCCCCAAGCTCGATTTTCAAATGCTGATTCAAAAACATCCAAAAGTATCCGCGGCATTTATCTCGATGTTGTGCAAAAAAGTAGACGAGAAAGAAAGCCAGCTGCTTAACCTGGCTTACAACTCTGTCCGGCAACGTACTGCTGAGTCCCTATTAAAACTCAACGAACTTAAAAAGGACAATGAGTTTATGCGCATCTCGCGTGAAGATCTTTCTAAAATGGTCGGCACAGCTTCTGAATCGGTGATCCGTGTTCTCTCTGATTTTCGTGAAGAAAAACTAATCGAAATCGAAGGGGGGAAAATAAAAGTCAGCAATCCGGCCAAACTGGAAAAGGTAGTACGCTGGAATGTTGCTTTACGCTAACTGATCATTCACACACTATTTCTGCCTGCGCTATTTCACCACGTTGGATAAGTTCTTGCTGAACACCACGGCCAATCATGATCACGGCTATCAAAAGAAGTACTACGTGTTGAATCTTTTTAAACGGGAAAGGAAGTATCCTTTGCAAGGTTTGAAATGAATAGGCGGTCAACAATAAAGCAGGTAGTGTTCCCAATCCGAAAAACATCATAACGCCTGCGCTATCCACAACCGACTCCTGTACAACCGCAACAGCGATGGCAGCATACACCAACCCACATGGTAAAAGACCATTAAAGACCCCGGTCGCAAATGCAGAATACATCTTCGCCCCTTTACGATGGTCGATGAACGACCGTTTCAACCGACCGGCCATTTTGTTGAAGAAAGCCAAAAAGAAAGGTTGTGATTTATAGAAAAAGACAAAAAACAAAATAGACAACCCAATGGCAATCGAGAAAAAATTTTGAATGGCTCCTACCTTTGCAAAGGTCCCCACAAAACCAATGATTGCCCCGAGTGCCATGTATGTGATCGTCCGGCCCAAATTGTAAACCAATCGGTTCAAGAAAACCGATTGTTTGTTGGTACCGGAAATCATCACCGCCAATGGGCCACACATGCCCACACAATGAAGACTTCCTGCAAATCCCAATACAAAGGCAGCTATCCAGATCATTTTAGATTGAAATAATTTCTTCTATAAAATAGTCCTTTCCTTCCATCGACCATTCTACTTTTATCTTATACATTCCTTTATCCAATACTTTTAAGTTGAATTGCTGCACGCTGTCCGCGGAAGCACGAAGTGCAAAGTGCTGGTCCAACCGGGCATCAGAAGGGCGAAACAAATGCACTTTTCCTTTCTCCACTTTCATGTCGGGAAAATTAATATGCAAATACTTTCCTTCATGGATTTTAACAGCAGGCTTCTTCAGCAGTGTATTTGTATTGGTAAGCCTGTCAATTTGATCCTGATACACCAACTCCTGCTGATAGTAATCTGTTGCTACCAGGTTGACATCTTCGCGTATGGATATCACCACCAAGACACCAATAAAGAATGCAAAAAACACAAATGCCACTACAATCCATTTTCCCCAATTCATCGCTTTATTTTTTTACAGGTATAGGCCCAAGAAATTTTGTTGTTACCGTTTCAATCCGCTTATCACCCCGGTATACACCAATCTTGATATCGGTACGTGCACTCGTTAAATCTTCCGGTTTAATCTTAATAAAGTAAACGCCTTTCAATATTTCTTCAGCAGGGATTATTTCGGATTGGTTTCCAACCCTGCTTAATAACGCTGAAGCGGGTGATTCTATCTTAAGTTCAACTTTAATATCACCAAAGGTTTTATTTACGAACTCGATGTTGTACAGATTAGTGATATAACCATCATCCGTTTTTTGGTATAAAGTCCCGCGCACTTTTAAAACAGTAGTCTCCACTTCCGTTCGGGTAAAAATCAGGAAACCCAGTAAGCTTAAAAGGCCCAGCATCACTACTGTATACCCAATGAGGCGGGGATTAACCAATTTCTGAATTCCATCTTTTATGGAATTATAAGAAGCATAGCGGATCAATCCCTTCGGCTTGTTTATTTTCACCATTACTTCGTCACACGCATCCATGCAGGCCGTGCAATTCACACATTCCAGTTGCGTACCATTCCGAATATCGATGCCCGTTGGACAAACATGGACACACAATTTACAATCGATACAATCCCCCAGGCCTATAGTCAGCTCATTTTTTTTGATCTTGCCACGCGGCTCGCCACGCAACCAATCATACGCAACAACAATGGATTCTTTCACCAACAGCACACCTTGCAGCCTTCCATACGGACAAACGGCAATACATGCTTGTTCCCGGAATTTTGCAAACACCCCGTAAAAAATCCCGGTAAAAGCCATCAACCCAATAAACCCGGCAGTCTGATTCAATGGATTGTCCTGAATGATTTCCAACGTCTGGTCAAGCCCGATCAGATAGGCCATTACCGTATGCGAAATCAGCAACGAGATCACGATAAAAATGAAATGCTTCGTTCCTTTTTTTAAAATTTTACCGCCCGTCCAGGGAGCCTCTTTTAATTTTCGTTGCGCACCGGCATCCCCTTCTATTGCATATTCGATTTTGCGGAACACCATTTCCAGGAATAGCGTCTGCGGACAGGCCCAGCCACACCAAACCCTCCCAAACGCTACCGTAAAAAGAATGATGAACACAAAAAAAGTAATCGCTGTTACAGCAAGCAATACAAAGTCTTGCGGCCAAAAAGGTTGGCCGAATAAAATAAACTTCCGTTCGAAGACATTGAACAACATAAACGGTTGTCCACCAATCCGGATAAAGGGTCCGAGAAAAAAAACAGAAAGCAAAATGATCGTTACGGCAATACGCAAGCGGTGATAATGGCCACCCGGTTTTTTAGGATATACCCAAATCCGTTTCCCATGCGCATCAACCGTGGCAATGGTATCCCGGAATTCTTCATCGTATTGATATAATGCTTCTGTTGAATTCAAAATTTGTTAATTAGATCGAAACATCAACACTATCTATTGGTGTTCCTTCTTCTATTTTTACCGGAACATATTTTTCACCTTGCGGTGCTTTTGGATTGGCAGGTGTTGTTCCTTGCAATGACATAATATAAAAAGCCGCTGCTTTCATTTGCTCAGGGTTCAATATACCCTTCCATGAAATCATGCCCTTTTCAGGAACACCCACTTCGATGATGTTATAAATATTTTGTATGCTTCCGCCATGCAACCAATATTCATCCACCAGATTTGGGCCGATCATTCCGCCACCATCAGCCACATGGCAGGAAGCACACTGACCATCAAAAATCTTTTTTCCAGCAGCAAGTATCCCTGCATCTTCAGTATATACAAGCGTGGATAAATCAATTTCTTCTTCAGCGGGCTGGGAAGCTTTAAACCTGGCGATTTGTACTTCGGCTGCAGCCACTTCGTTTTGGTACTCGTCTGTCTGCAACGGCAATGAATCCGTAACATGATATACGATCAGATAGGCAACACCCCAAATAATACTGGCATAGAACAACCATTTCCACCAGGGTGGCAAGTGGTTGTCCAATTCACGGATACCATCGTAATTATGCTCAAGTACAATGGTTTCCTCTTTCTCAATGGGAACAGCACCCGTTAAAAATTTGCGATCTAAACGCGTCCACCAGCTTAGCGGTGGCACATACGGAATACCTTGCCTTGCTGCTTTTTCTGCTGCGGCCTGCTGCACAAACATGTTCAAAATCCCAATCATATAGGCCGCAACAATTATCACCAAGAGTACTACCAGGAAAATGAAACCCAGCAGGATATAAAACGGCATCAGCGGGTCGGACATCGGATTGTCCCAAAAACTTTTCGTTACCTCAACAGTTTCTTGAGCGTATCCATTTCCCAATACAAAAAATGAGATCAATAGTGCTGGTATCCTTTTCATCGGTTGGTGTTGTTTAAGTTGTTGTTCTCATGAACAGGTGTGTTGTCGTCCATTGGCAATTGTTTCATACGATCAATGAATCCCTTATCCACTTTAAATACATACCACAGCAACCCAATAAAAAAGGAGAAAAAGATAATGAATGAGATCATCGGCCAGATGGCGATGTTGTCGATTCCTTGTAAAACATTTTTATACATGATCTTATTGATTAGCGGTTTTTACTTTTTCCCCTTTAATATCCGTACCCAATCGTTGCAGGTAAGCAATGAGCGCAATAATTTCTGCATCCGGGGACACATCGTCAACACCCTCATCTTTTAGGGCCCTTGCAATTTGGGTCGCTTGTTTTTCGAGATCATCATTTGCGGTTTCTTCATACCCTTTTTCATACGGCACGCCAATAGTCCTTAGCGCAGAAATTTTTCCGGCTGTTTCCCCTTTGTCGATCGCGTTTTCAAAAAGCCAAGGATATGCGGGCATAATAGAACCCGTACTTACCACACCGGGTGCAAGCATGTGATCATAGTGCCATCGGTTTGAATACCTCCCTCCGATGCGATGCAAATCAGGGCCGGTGCGTTTTGATCCCCACAAGAATGGATGGTCATACACAAACTCCCCGGCTTTGGAGTATTCGCCATAGCGCTCTGTTTCTGAACGGAACGGACGTACCATTTGCGAGTGACAACCCACACATCCTTCGCGTATGTAAATATCACGACCGTGCAACTCCAAAGGTGTATAGGGTTTTACACTTGAAATAGTGGGCACATTTGATTTTATCAAAAATGTTGGGATCATTTCAATAGCACCACCAATCAATATTGCGACCAGCGCAAGTGTGGTAAACAGAATGGGCTTGCTCTCCAACACATGGTGCCATCCACCCGTTGCCTCAACTTTCGACATCGGGGCAGCTTCAGCTTCTTCATTGGGAATGAAGGTGCCGGAATAAGCAGTCTTAATCAAATTGTACGTCATAATAAGTGTACCGGTCAGGTACATGGCCCCACCAATGGCACGAAGGAGATGCAGTGGAATAATTTGTACGGTGGTCTCAAGAAAGTTTTTATACACCAACAAACCATCACCACCAAACTCTTTCCACATCAAACTTTGCACTACGCCTGCGGTGTACATCGGCAAGGCATAGAAAATGATCCCCAACGTGCCGATCCAAAAATGTACGTTCGCCAATTGTGTCGAGTACAACTTTGTCCCCCACATGCGTGGGACCATCCAGTACAAAATACCGAAGATCAAAAAACCGTTCCAGCCTAAGCCGCCTACGTGTACGTGCGCTACAATCCAATCCGTAAAGTGGGCGATGGCGTTTACATTTTTCAAGGAAAGAAGTGGGCCTTCTAAAGTCGCCATGCCATACGCAGTAACCGCTACCACCATAAATTTTAAAACAGGATCTTCACGCACACGGTCCCAGGCACCACGCAAGGTCAACAATCCATTGAGCATGCCGCCCCAGGAAGGGGCAATCAGCATGATGGAAAACACAACCCCTAATGATTGCGCCCAATCCGGCAATGAACTATACAATAAATGGTGTGGCCCTGCCCAGATGTAAATAAAAATCAACGACCAAAAGTGGATAATCGAAAGTTTGTAAGAATACACCGGACGGTTCGCTGCCTTTGGCAGGAAGTAATACATCAATCCGAGAAAAGGAGTGGTCAGGAAAAACGCAACTGCATTGTGCCCATACCACCATTGTACCAACGCATCCTGAACACCCGCATACCAGCTATAACTTTTAAAAAGCGTAACGGGTATCTCAAAAGAATTCACAAGGTGCAAAACAGCAACCGTAACGAACGTGGCGATGTAAAACCAGATCGCCACATACATGTGCTTTTCCCTTCTGCGAAGAATGGTTCCGATCATATTCCAACCAAATACTACCCAAATGATCGTGATCGCGATATCGATTGGCCATTCCAATTCTGCATATTCTTTTGAAGTGGTCATTCCCAATGGAAGTGTAATGGCCGCTGCCAAAATGATCAGTTGCCACCCCCAGAAATTTATCCAGCTCAATGCATCACTGAACATACGCGTCTTCAACAAACGCTGCATCGAATAATAAACGCCTGCAAACATCGCATTGCCGACAAAAGCAAAAATAATAGCGTTGGTGTGGAGCGGCCTGATCCTTCCGAAGGTAGTATACGGAAGATCAAAATTCATAATAGGATATACTAATTGCAAAGCAGCGGTAAGCCCCACCAACATGCCCACAATCCCAAAGGTGACGGTGGCAATTATAAAGGCTTTTACAATTTTGTTGTCATAACTAAAACGTTCAAGTTCCATAGGCTAGGATTGGTTTAGGGATTAACTGTGGTAAAAATAGGAATCAGCCACATTCGTCTGGCATGATGAATTCATATTAAAGTACTGATTTTTATCAGGAAAAAAAAACCACACACTACTCTTCGACATGTGCAATATCAAACGGGTTAAAGCAGCGCTGTAAAAAAATACCAGATCATCATTACACTGGCGATTAGTTTTAATAACGTGCTCAGGAGAAATCCAAAAAAAGATCCCAGTGCAGCCCGCAACGCATTTTCTGAAGATGAATTTCCCAACAATTCACCAACAAACGCCCCCACAAAAGGACCAAGTATAATGCCCAGGGGGCCGAACCAGAACCCGGCAATCAAGCCGAGGGTGCATCCCCAAATCCCGTAACGCGTACCTCCTAATTTTTTCGTTCCAAGGATAGGGATAAAATAATCGGCAGCAGTGACGGCTATGGTAATGGCTCCCCAAATCAAAATAAACTTCAGTGAAAAAGCAGGGACTTCTTTTGCTTGAAGAAACAAAAGCCCAATGAAACTCAAGGGTGGCCCGGGAATCAATGGAACAAGGCATCCAACAAACCCCACCAATAGAAAAAGGGCGCTTAATGTAATCCAAATCCAATCCATGCTATGTGGATAATGTTCGTGAATTTAGTAACAATATAATTCAATTTGATTTTTGCGTAGAGAATTTTAACGGATGAGAATATTAGTAGTTGAAGGTGGACAAAAAATTGCCGACCTTCTCAAAGATGGATTATCAGCCCCGAAGGGCGGGATAAGGTATGATAATATAGAATTATTCTATCGCCCTTTCAGGGCTTGCACTTCAGCCTCTGTCATGCCATCCCGCTGCACGGGATGTTTAGATACATCGCCCTTTCAGGGCTCAGTAAACTCACTGTTTGTGATAAGCTGGAAAAATCCTGGAGTAAGCAAAACCCATAGCAGCATATATACAATCGTAAAACCCGGTTTTGCAACTGCCGTTTGAAACGGGTTTATTGCCAGATGATAAATGAAAAATATGTGCAATTGCGTATATTCGGGACGTTGTATGCAATTGAGGCACCAGAATACAAGTGGGTGTTTTTACAAAAGTTTTTTTATTGACAGTTCGGTTTTGATAAAGTATGCGGCAGTATAAATCCTTTTGGATTTCAAGTCCTGGCGGTGAGACCGGGGAAAGTTTCACTTTCAAACGGGTGACCCCGTTACAGGACTTGGACGAAGTTAAACGATCGGCTGGACAGTATCCAGCTATAAACGATTACAAACGGATAACTACGGCTTGCCGACTGATTTAGCGGCAACTATATACCAGTTGGGACACGAGTAAATAATTGATTTCCATTAAGGCCACTGCCTTTATTTTTTTTAGATACACACAACCTAGGAAGTCAAAATCCCTAATCAGGAAAGAAAGATGGAGTAAGCATCTTAGAAGTGTGTTCTCTATTCAATGAACGAGTGAACAAATAACTCTCCTGAGTTAATCGTTCTTTTTCTTGTCTTTAGGAATGCTAACTTTCAACACGTCCGTTAGCGTTCCTTTTATGACAAGTTTTTCTTCGTACTTTTCTTTGCGCTCTTTTTTCTTGGGCGCTTTTTTCTTTGTCATTTAACAAAGTTACGAAATTAGTTTCTGATATGTTAAACGCTTTTCGGATTGAGTAAGGAACTTATTAAATTTCTCCTCACTTCCTGCATGGCGTTCGTTGAAACGGCTTGAGAACTCATGTAAATAGCGCTCTAAGTGTTTTTCACTAACACTGTGATAGATTCCATAAAGGCCACGCTTTAACACACTCCAAAAGTTTTCTATTGTGTTCGTGTGGATGTTTCCATCTACATAGATTCTAACTGAATGCGTTACGGTTCCGTGAGTGTATTTGCTACCTAAAGAATTATACGCTCCCGCTTCGTCAGTGTAAACAGTTGAACCAAGTGTTACGTGCTTCTCAATGTATGGTACCATATTGCTAGCAGTGGCACGGGGTATGTACTTCAAAATAACTTTGCCGTTTCTCTCAATAAGACCGAGTACGATCTTTTTGTTTTCAGGCTTTAAAGTCCCGTCAGGCAAAAGTCTTTTGCTATAATGCTTATTACCTTCCTTACCACCTATGTACGTTTCGTCCGCTTCTACCATACCGCCTAACATTTCAGGGGCGCTAACTTTCAGCATTTCACGCACACGGTGTAAAACGAACCAAGCGGTCTTTTGAGTTATGTCTAGTTGTGTTGATAGTTGTACACTTGAAATACCTTTCTTTGAAGTAGTGGCCAAGTAAATAGCTGCAAACCACACACGGAAGGGAATCTTAGAGTTTTCGAATATAGTACCCACCTTAACAGTGAATTTCTTGTGGCATTCCTTGCTAGAGCATTTGTAGCCCCTGTTAGTCTTATATGGACTTTCAGCCCCACAGTGTGGACAAACTGGCTTACCGTTCCAACGAAGTTTCTCATAGTACTCTATGCAGGTCTTTTCTTCCTTGAAATAATCTAGTAATTGGATGACGGACTTGAAGTTCATAAATATTGCTTTTTTGATAGCTCAAAGGTACATTTAGTCCCACTAAATACCTAATATTTATATTAATATTTTTTAATAGAATTATTAACTGGTATCATTTTGGTTTACCATTGAATGAATTTTACGTATATAGTAATATTATTTTACATATATGTATGTATATTTAATAGGTCAACTAAAACAAAAAGCAAAAATGGAAATTTCATTCTCTTGTGTAATAATCCAGGATTCAGATTCAAAGGCTTATTATGGCATGGTGAAAGAAGTCGAAGGTGTTGTGGTAAAAGGCAGTACTGAAGACGAAGTAAGGGAGAAAATCCCTAAGGCTATAAAAGCTATTATTGACGCAAAACGTAAATACTCGAACGCAAATAAGAGTATTTTAAATACCAATAAAATGGTAGTTAGGGAATATGAACAAAATTACATAGCATGCTAACAACTTGGAATGGTTTTATTGAATTTCTGTTAGCCAACGATTGCGAATTAGTTGATGAAACTGATTGGGGATTCCCCATATATCGCAGTAGTGTTGGTGGCTATGCAGGATTAGATATGAGCCAAAACCTTGATGATTTCATGATATGTGCAATATGTGATTCCTTAAAAATAGATCCTCCGGAACACCACAATGGAGTTCATCCTATTGTTCAGGATATTAAAAAAGGATTTAAAGATATGGGCAAACAAACTTAACAAATGGGGTAGCTTTCGGTTAACCCCATTTTTTTAACCTTCTAAACCCCGTTGTGCATTATTTAGAGAGACAGTGCCTTACAAACTGTGTAAGTGCTAGGTAACGACAAATTAACTGCGTA
>CAYNOT010000014.1:0-141452 GCA_964398945.1 uncultured Roseivirgaceae bacterium
GTCGTTGCCTTCTTTATCAAAGCCCTTCATGGAAACATGAAGGGCTTTTTTTATGGCAACGCTTACGCTGGAAGTAGTATTCCCACATCATTCCTATTTTCATTTCTGGTAAAGGAGAGTATATTTATATTTTTAACGCAATAATTTTTTAAGTGTGAAAAAAGCACCACTACTTATAACAGTAGGAATAGTTGTGTTGTCAGCTGTTGGTTATTTCTCCTATCAGAAATTCTTCAACCAGAAGTTGCTTTCACTTTGGGATGTTGTACCCAGCAACGCGGTAGCGGTTTATGAAGCAAGTCCGTGCAGGGATTGTATTGACCAATCAAAAAGAACTGTACTTGGGGATTTAATACAACGCTCTACGTTTTTTCAAAAAGGTGCAGACTCATTGAACAGTATCTTAGGATTAATTGGATTCCCAACGGAGGGCACATTGGTGTCTATGCATGTTACAAAGAAGGACGCGTTTGATTTTACATTCTATGTTCCGATAAAAAATAAACGGGAACGTCTGTTTCTGGAGAATGTTTTGGGTGGTTGGTCTGAAGATAAATCATATAAATATTCGGAGCGTATTTTAAACACAGTTAAAATACAACAACTTTCAGGTGGTGGGCAGGTAATGTCATGGGTGTTTTTGAATGATAATTGGGTATTCAGTTTTACTCCCTACTTAATTGAAGATGTAATAAGGGCGCATCAATCAGGTGGTCGGGAAAGTTTCAAAGAAAGCATGGCGGGTGTTTTTTCATTGCCAAAAATCCAAAAGGATGTTGGGAATTTGTATGTAAACTTCGCGCGCTTTTCTGAATGGTTAAATGTTTTTGGTGATCAAATCCCGGCATCTATTCAGCAAGTTGGGAATTCACTTTTGTTGGACATCAAAACGCTTGACGATGGAATGGTCTTGAACGGATTCAGTTCCAACAAGAAGGGATCTATATTTTCAATCTTTAATCAGCAAACCCCTACAGCATTTGGAATTAGAAATCTTATTTCGAACCGGGCATTACTGGTGACCAATTTTGGGATAAGTAATGGCGCTGTTTTTTATACGGACCTTAACGCATTTGGTTCCAGTGATCAAAAACGCAAAGTTTATAGTGACACATTAAAAAGGATTGAACAAACGTTAAGCTTTGAAGTTGAAGAACTTTATAAAAGCATTGACAATGAAATTGCTGTTTGTTACTTTGAGGCAAAAGGACCTGAATGGTCTAAGGTTTTGCTTGTTGAGACTTCAGATTCAAAAATATGGTTGGATCAGCTGAACAGGGCTTCTGAAAAACTAAGTATTGACACTGTATTTTTTGAACAATACTCTGCGTACGAGATACGGGAATTGCCATTGCCAAATTTTGGTGAGAAATTATTTTATCCTATCCTTTCAGGGTTTGATCAAACTTTTTATACCTCAATTGAAAACGTTGTGCTGATATCAAGTGATATTGAAGTGCTTAAAAGATTCCTCGATGACATTGATCAAGAAGAAACCTGGGGGCGCTCTGTTGTACAAAATCAATTTTTGGAAACTACGCTTCTGGAGTCTACCATCAGTGTTTATATCAATACTCCAAAAATTTGGAATTCAATTTCTGGTCGGCTCCATCCCAAATGGCAAGAATTTATTTCTGGAAACCCCGCTATTATTAACGCTTTCAAAATGGGCGCCATACAGTTTAGTCATTTGAACGAGAGCTTTTATACAAATATTACCTGGCAGTTCGGCAATCCAAATTCAGTTCCAAGCAAGCCGCCTTCCCTTGCAAAAACAACAACCAACTTTAATGCGCCCTTGAACCCCGTTATTTTTATTGGCAAGAATCACGTTGACAAAAGCAATGAAGTATTGGTTCAGGATTCATTATTTTCTGTCCATTTAATATCCAGGGATGGTAAGGCGTTATGGGAAAAAGAGGTAGGTTCCCCAATACTGGGTGAAATTTACCAGATTGATTATTACAAGAATGGGAAGTTGCAATATCTTTTTGCAACATCAGGTGAACTCCATCTCATTGACCGGCTGGGAAACTATGTTGAATCATTTCCTAAATCTATTCCAGCGAAAGAGATCGCATATATAACCGTTGTGGATTATGATCGCAGTAAGAATTACAGGTTCCTTGTTGCGGAGCAAAACGGTAAGTTGTGGATGTTTGACACGGATGGTAAAAATTTACCTGGATGGAATCCAAGAAATGTTGGTGGTGCCCTGTCGATACAACCAAGACATTTTAGGGCACGTGGAAAAGATTATTTACTTGCCGTTAGAAAAGATGGTGAGACTTACCTAATGAATAGAAGGGGGGAGTTGTTGAATAGGTTCCCTTTAAAAACAGACAGCCGTCCGATAGGGGATTTTTTTATTGAGAATGGCAAGACCACCAATGATACATTTATAGTGCTTGTTGCTGATGGTGGTTATCGGATTCGGATTTCATTGGAAGGGGTTATTGAATCCCGTGAAACCCTGATCAGAACAGATGTAAATGCACGATTTAAATTGATAACCGATCCCGACAGACAATCCTATGTGTATGCACGCAAGGACCATTCACATTTATCTGTATTTTCCCAGGGAAGTACGGTAATGTTGGAAAACAATTTCCTTGGAGAACAAGATGCTTCAATTGGGTACTATGATTTCGGAAACGGAAATATTTTTGTAACGATAACAGATTTGGTACAACAAATCTCCTTTGTTTACAGTGGCACTGGTAAGTTGTTGACGCAAAGTCCGGTACAAGGATCTGCCATAAGATTGAATTTGGTAGAAGGAAAGCCGAAGATATACTTCATTCGCGAAAACCAATTGATTATCCAGGATTTGTAATAGGGTTACTTTTGGTAGATCAGGGTATTAACTTCAGAAAATTTAACTAAGTATGAATCCAGCAAGTAGAATTTTTGTTTTTATTTTTTTCGTATGTGTAGCAACCAATTCTTGTTATTCCCAGCAACTCCATATTGGTGCAACCACTGCCTATAACGCAACATTTGTATTGGACAAGGGGTTATCTGAAGACCCTCGTTATAATAGTACGTATACCTATAATTTTGCGCCTATCGGTTTTTCTTTTGGTGTTGATTTCAGTAATTCATTTGGATTAAGCCTGGAGTCAATCCTTTCCAGGCAGGGTCAGGTGTACGAAATCATTGATGTTGCTAAACAAGTTCAGGGAGAGCGGAATATTGATTTGACGTACATCAATATGCCTTTGTTGTTAAAGTTCATGAGTGGTGGAAATGGAGCTGCCCGTGCAAATTTTAATATTGGCCCGCAACTTTCTTTTTTAACGGATGCTGTTGAAACGTTGCGGTATAATGGCGGGACTTATCAAATACCAGATGATCCGAACTGGGAACTTCCTGCAGATGGAACTAATAATGGAGATGGAACATATGATGTGCCCGAACAAACCCCAACAGAAATTTATTCCAAAGCAGCCAATGATTTTAAGAGTATGGAATTTCAAATTGCTGCCGCATTTGGGGTTGATTTCGATTTGGCAAGACACTTTTTCCTCTCCACTCAAATTCGCGCAAACTACAGTTTAACAGATATGAAATCGGGCGATGCCTGGGATACGATTACAAGTGGCAATGCAAAAGACCTGGTCGGCCAACGTGCCAATCTTTTGGTAGGCATTCAAATTGGTTTACATTATACTTTTGGTGTGACCCGCTCCTTTAAGTTTAAGTAACCGTACGTATCCGATACTAAATTCGAATAAAAAGAATCCCGGGCAACCGGGATTTTTTATTTATAAAGTTTCCAAAAATTCCTCAATGCTGCTATAAATATATTCCAGTTCTGTATCTGTAATAATATAAGGAGGTACAAGGTAGATTATATTTCCAAGTGGGCGAAGCAAAATGTTCTTCTCAATAAAGAACGGGTAAATTTTTTTTCGTACTTCATTGAAGTAAGATGATCCGTTTTCTGTTTTTAATTCAATTGCGAGAATTGTCCCCTTGGAGCGCACATTAACCGTAGCGGGATTATCCTTTATTTTTTGAAGGAACCCTTTGTGCTTTTCAGTGATACGCAGAATATTTCCCTGACACTTTGATTCCATTAACAATTTGAAACTTGCATTTGCTACCGCACATGCTAAAGGATTGGCAGTATAGGAATGGCCATGAAAAAATGTTTTTCGTGAGTCCTCACTTTCAAAAGCTTCCAGGATTTTTCCGGAAACACTTGTAACCCCGAGTGGCATAGTTCCACCTGTGATGCCTTTTGAAAGCGCCATGATATCTGGCTTCGTTTCACAGTAATCGGATGCGAACAATTTTCCGGTCCTGCCAAACCCTGTAAAGACTTCATCGGCAATACAAATTACTTCCCTCTTCTTTGCGTATTCAATAAGTTTGTTTAAAAAGTTCTCATCATACATTCGCATGCCTGCTGCCCCTTGTACAAGTGGTTCGTAAATGAATACCGCTGTACCCTCTTCGTCTACCAGTTGCTTAAAATTTTTGAAGATATGATCTTCCTTTTCTGGTGTTGGGAATTCAATAAAACAGGTTTCGAATAAGTACGGATCAAATGGAGCTGTAAATGCACCTCTGTCTGCAATCGACATCGCACCAAAGGTATCTCCATGGTACGCCCCTTCAATGGCAATAATTTTTTTTCGATTTATTTCTTTGTTGTGCCAATACTGAATGGCTATTTTGATCGCCACTTCGACTGCAGTGCTTCCATTGTCGGAAAAGAAAATTCGCGATTGATTGCCAGGTAAGATGCTCAGCAGATTTTCGGCCAGTTGAATGGCAGGAGGATGTGTGAAGCCCGCAAAGATTACGTGCTCTAATTTTTTTGCTTGTTCAGCAAGCGCCTCTGCAAGCTTCGGATGGCTATGGCCATGTAGATTTACCCACCATGAAGAAACGGCATCGATAATTTTTTTTCCCTCAGCCGTATGCAAATATATACCGGAGGCTGAAGTTATCAATATTGGATCGGGTGTTCCCAGCAAGGGGGTGAAGGGATGCCAAATTAAATTTTTGTCTTTTTCAATCCATTCGTTCATTCCAATTTTTTAAAAGTTCATCTGCGTATCTTGAAATTATATTTCTCCCAATGTCCTTCTCTTTTTTTATGTGCAGCAATTGTTTCCATCCGGAATGTTTTAAAATTATTTGCTGGCTCTCCGGGTTTTCATCGCCATTGAAGATAATCCCGGCAACAGAAAAATTCCTGCGCTTGAGTTCGTTTATGGTCAACAACGTATGGTTGATACTTCCCAGGTAAAGATCAGCTACTAAAATGATTTTACAATTAAACTTCATCGCGATATCAATAACAAAATCGTTATCGTTAATCGGCACCAGGCAACCGCCCGCACCTTCTATAATTAAAGTATTGGAAGTTCCTGGAAGTTTGATTGTGTTCAGCTTGATTTCAATACCCTCTTTCTTTGCGGCAGCATGTGGGGAAGCGGGAATCTCAAGTAGATAGGTTTCTGAATGGAATTTTGATGTTTGATTTGAAACGAGGTTTTTCACAAAGTCTGTATCGGTTGGTTTTCCTGCCTGGATGGGTTTCCAGTAATCAGCATGAAGTGCCTCACAAAGTATTGCGGAGACTACTGATTTTCCACTATCTGTATCAATGCCCGTTATAAAATAATTCATTTCGAAAGATAATGTTTTAACAGCATGCTTAAACAAGCGATTTCAAGAGTTGTGAAAGCCTTGTTATTTCTTCTTCTGTATTGAAAGTATGAAGGCAGATTCGCAATCGTTCTTTTCCCTTCAGGACTGTAGGTGAAAGAATTGGCCGCACATCAAAACCATTTTTGTTGAGTTCATCCGATGCCGATTTTACAAGCCCGTTGCCGGGAATGATTGCAAATTGAATACAGCTTTTGTTTTTACTGATTGAACCAAGTCCGTTGGTCTGCTCCAGAAATAATGAAATATTCTTTTCTAGTTTGGATTGCAATGCAATGTGGTCAGCCAGGAAATCAAAGGCGCAGTCAATTGAAACAATACTGTGGGGTGGCAAGGCTGTGGTATAAATAAACGGCCTTGCAAAATTGATAAGATAGCTGATTAAGGCTTTTGAAGCACAGGCACACGCTCCATGTATACCCATTGCTTTTCCAAAAGTATGGATCCGGATATCTATTTCTTTTTCAAGTCCAAGGGATGATGCAAAGCCGCTTCCATTTTCACCTAATACGCCCGTGCTATGGGCTTCGTCCACGATAATAACTGCGTTATATTTTTTTTTAAGGAAAACCAATTCTTCCAATGGGGAAAAATCACCATCCATGGAGTAAATTGATTCAACAACAATAAATAGTTGGCCGGTGCTGATGCTGATTTTTTTTTCCAAGTCGTTTAGGTCGTTGTGCTTAAAACTATAGCGCTTTGCAAGGCTCAACCGCGCGCCATCTTTTATGCATGCATGCGAAAGTTCATCATAAAGAATAGTGTCGCCCTTTTGTGGAATGCAAGAGAGGACTGCCAGGTTTGCAGTATAGCCGGAATTAAATATAAGGGTGTCTTCAGATTTAAAAATACCAGCAAGTTTCTTTTCGACAGTTTCGATGTAGTTTGAATTTCCAGTTAAAAGCCTTGAGCCGGTTGCTCCATTTGGATATGGTTTTTCGTTGATTGCGTTGTTTATGTAGGAAGACAAGTCAACATTTCGGGAAAGCCCGAGATAATCATTGGATGAAAAATCCACCAGATGTTGATCGGGTTGTTTTAAACTTCGAAAAGAATCATTCCTTTTTCGCTGGAGTAATTCTTTTTCCAGTTTAACATCAATTCCATTTTTGATAGCACGCATTTTACTTTCCTCTTATTTTTTCTACTTCATCCCACATTTCATCGGGGATTTCTTCCAGATGGCTAAACTCACCTCCGTGCCGAAGCCATTCGCCACCATCAATGGTCACTACTTCCCCATTAATGTAGCTTGAATAATCAGAGATTAAATAGGCCGCAAGGTTGGCAAGTTCCTGATGGTCGCCAACACGTTTTAGCGGAATCCTTGCTGCGGGATCAAATTTGTTCACCAAATCACCGGGAAGCAACCTGCTCCAGGCACCTTCGGTCGGAAATGGGCCCGGTGCGATCGCATTGCTTCTGATATTATACTTTGCCCACTCTACTGCAAGTGATCGTGTTAATGCCAATACACCGGCTTTACCACACGCAGAGGGAACCACATAGCCAGAGCCTGTCCAGGCATAGGTGGTAACGATATTCAAGAAGGTACCGGGTTGTTTATTTTTGATCCAATTTTTGCCCGCTGCCAACGTGGTGTAGTACGTTCCTTTCAATACGATATCCACAACAATGTCAAAAGCACGATGGGAAAGTCTTTCAGTGGGGCTGATAAAATTTCCGGCAGCATTATTCAATACACCATGAATTTGCCCAAATTCATTTTCTGCGGTTTTAATTACGTTTTCAATTTCCTCATATTTCCGCACATCACACGGCACGGCCAATACTTTCCCTCCGGTTTTTAGTCGAAGTTCTTCAGCGGTTTTATCGATTACTTCTTTTTTTCGACTTGTAATGACAAGGTTGGCACCTAATTCCAAAAAGTATGTGCCCATTGATTTACCGAGTCCGGTACCGCCACCGGTAATGATGATGGTTTTTCCGTTCAATGCACCGGGCTTTAACATTCCTTCCATGTCGATAGATTTTAGGTCAAAGTAAAATTAATTGGATTTTAATCTAGTTGCTTCTGAATTGGTATTAATTTGCACCAATCTTGATATTTGTTATAAACTAAATTTTTTAAACTATGATTCGAGCCTTGATTTTTATAGCAAGTTTGGCTTTTTTGAGTTCTTCCTGTATTGTTACCAAAAAGAAATATGATGAACTATTGGCGCAAAAAGTAAGAACGGATGGTGACCTCACTGAGCGGACCGCTCAATTGGAAAATGCTGAAAAGGAATTAAAAGAACTGGAAAGCCGTATTGCCCAGCTAAAAGCAGACACTACTTCCATTGGTGTTGACCTTCGCACCAATAAACAGAAACTAGCAGGGTTGGAAAAAGAACATGAAGAACTCAATGCATATTATAAAAATTTGTTGAACAGCAGTGGGAAATTAAACCGTGATCTCGCGATACAGCAAGCTCAACTAGATCGAACAAGTAGGATGAATGATTCCCTCAGCAGCAGTTTAATGGAGCGGGAAAAGAAAGTAGCGGAATTGGAAAGTGTGCTCGCCAATAAGGATAAAGCTGTGAGTGATTTAAAGAACCGGATCAGCAATGCCCTTTTGGGATTCAAGGAGAGTGACTTAACCGTGGAAGTTAAGAATGGAAAGGTATACGTTTCGTTGGCGGAACAACTGCTATTTGGTTCAGGAAGTATCGCTGTTGACAAGAAAGGTGTGACTGCATTGCAGCAATTGGCAAAGGCATTGAAGGACCAGCAGGATATAAACATCACCGTAGAAGGACATACTGATAATGTTCCGATTTCTAAAAAATCGCAATACATGAACGATAACTGGGATTTAAGTGTGATGCGGGCTACATCGATTACCAGGATTCTTATTTCCGCTGGGCTTTCACCAAAACAGGTTACTGCAGCAGGCAGGGGCGAGTATGTTCCATTGGCATTGAATGACACTCCTGACAACAAGGCAAAGAATCGAAGAACAGAGATTGTGGTAACTCCTAATCTCGATGAATTATTTAAATTACTGGAAGCAAAATAAAATGATATGTTTCTTAATCGGGATACTTTATTTTCTGATAATCCGTAAACATACCTAATCTAAAATTTAAGGGATACCTTTTATAGCGGTGGGTTCATTGTTCTAAGGTAGAGTGTTTTTGCGCGGTCTACCCATTGAATTATCTGATACAAGTCTTTACGGACTATCATTCTTTTATTTTGTGCTTATCATTTGGGCAGTCGTTGATCTGTTCAATAGCAACCGGAGCACGGAACAAAAAAAATGTATGGCTCATTGTGATTATCCTTTTCCCTGTAGCGGGACCTGTAATCTATTATTTAATCAGCAGGCTGATAATAAAGCTTTAAATGATAGGGGCCGGATAATTGTCCGGCCCCTATACTTTTTATTGATTAAGGTCTTTACTAAAGCTAATAGCGTCTATGTTTTTTTGTTTGATAAGATCATTAAGTGTTGGAATATCCGTCTTGAAGATTTTGTCCAGTTCAAGCAGTTGCGCATCAATCTGGCCTGCAATATCTTTGTAGACTTCTAATGTTTGATCATTCGGACGGTAATCACTACGGGAAGCCTCACCTGCCAATGCCCCGATTTTATTGTTCAAGCGCACCGGGAAATTCAATGGATCCTGACCACTTCTGTTTTTCGTCTGATAGAGCGCTTCCTCAATAAGCTTCATTTTTTCAAGCGTTGATTTAGCGAGGTCGTTGATGTCTTTCATTTCTTCTTTGTCTTTCAAAGGCTCTGTTACTTTGTCGATTTGCTGTTTGGCCTCCCGGATGTTTTTTATCGCTGTATTCGTTTCCGATAGTTTGTCCATCACCTTGGTAACAAAATCAAATTGTGCTTGAATGTCGGCAATTGTACCCGAGGTACGCGGGTCCTTCAAAATTTCAAACTCTGTTTCGTAGGCTTTGTCATTTACCGTAAGCCTGGCAATGTAGGTGCCGGGAACAGCTTTCGGCCCCCGCGTTGACGCTGCCCACATGATGAGCCCGTCAAACGATTCAGCATCCGGATAGCGTGTATTCCAGTGGTGGCTGTTCATGCCTTCCTTTATAGAAAGTTTTTCTTCCTTTTTCTTTTTGTCAGGTTTGGTGGAGAATTTTTTAATGGGCTTTCCATCGGCTGACAAGTACTCCAGCGAAACAGTTGCCTTCGCGGTATCTTTTAGAATATAATAAATCGTGACCCCACCCCGATGGTTTGTTCCTTCAGTTTTTGATGGGCCACCGCGTCCAAATTGCCCGCCATCCATTCGGTAACTGTGTGTAGGTTTGAAAATATGTGCCGGGCTGTTGCTTACCGTTGTTGATAACTGGTGAAGCGGGGTAATATCATCAATCAGCCAAAAGCTTCGCCCTTGTGTTGCTGCAATCAAATTATCGTCCTTTATGGTAAGGTCGGTAATGGGAACGATTGGGAGGTTCAATTGGAATGGTTTCCAACTGGCGCCATCATCAAACGAAATGTACATGCCTGATTCAGTGCCTGCATATAACAAACCTTGCCGTTTATGATCAACACGCACTACCCGTGTAAAGTGGCCTGCATCAATTCCGTTTACTATTTTGGTCCAGGTTTTACCGTAGTCTTTGGTCTTGTAAAGTAGTGGGCGGTAATCCCCCGATTTGTATTTTGTAGCAGCAACATAGAAAGAACCTTTCGCATGCGGATCAAAATCCACGCTGTTGAACATGCTCCATTCCGGTAAGTCGGGAGGAGTTATCTTTTCCCAGTTCTTTCCTGCATCTTTTGTAATGTGCAACAAACCATCATCAGAGCCTGCTACAATCAGGTCTTTTTCAAACGGTGATTCATTCACTGCGAAAATTGTACAATAGTATTCTACAGATGTATTGTCTTTTGTAACAGGCCCACCCGAAGGACCAAGTTTGGTAGGATCATTCCGTGTTAAATCAGGGCTAATGCTTTCCCATGATTGTCCTTCGTTGTACGACACATGCAACACGTTTGAAGCGGCATATAATTTCTTGGGATTGTGTGGGGATATGAAAATCGGAAAGTTCCATTGAAATCTATACTTGGCACCTTCGGCACCATGTCCCATGGGGTTGTCGGGCCAGACGTTGATATTTCTGCTTTCTTTTGTCTTATGGTTTTCGCGCGTTAAATATCCATCATAGCTTCCACCATACACAATATCATTGTTAGTTGGATCGACCGCAATGTGTCCGCTTTCTCCTCCGGCTGTTGATTCCCAATCCCTTTCACCAATGGAATATCCATCGGTACGATGGGCGATACGCACAGTGCTGTTATCTTGCTGTGCACCGTAGATTCTGTAAGGAAAAGAATTATCGGTGGTTACACGATAGAATTGGGCCGTTGGTTGGTTATGATACGTTGACCAGTTTTCACCGGCATCGAAACTTACCTGGGCGCCACCATCATCCCCGATAACCATGCGTTGGTTGTCTTCCGGGGCAATCCATAAATCATGGTGATCCACATGCGGTGCGTTGTAACGCGCAAAAGTTTTGCCGCCATCTTTTGATTTGTGATAGGAAACGTTTAGCACATACACAATATCTTCGTCTTGTGGATCGGCATACACACGGGAATAATACCAAGCACGCTGACGAAGGTTTCGATCATCATTTACTTTGCTCCATTTTTTCCCACCATCATCCGAGCGAAACAAACCACCATTTTCATTTTCAATAATGGCGTACACACGGTTCGAATTGACTGGAGAAACTGAAATCCCTACGATCCCCCAGGTGCCTTTTGGAAGTCCTTCATTTGTGGAAATATTTTTCCAGGTTTCCCCGGCATCCACACTCATCCACATGGCCGATCCTTCACCGCCACTTTCCAAACTATACGGGGTTCTGCGGATGCGCCACGTTGAAGCAAAAAGAATCCGTGGATTATTGGGATCCATTACGAGATCAACTGCTCCTGCATCTGCGTTTGCAAATAATTTGCGTTCCCATGTTTTGCCACCATCTGTTGATTTATAAACACCCCGCTCTTCCGTTGCTTTAAACAGGTCGCCCATCACAGCAACATATACTATATCCGGGTTTTTAGGATGTATGCGAATGCGCGAAATGTGTTTTGAATTTTTTAAGCCATTGCTTGTCCATGTTTTTCCGGCATCCACAGATTTCCACATACCATAACCATAGGAAACATTGCCCCGCACAGTTTTTTCGCCACCACCAACATAGATCACATTGTTGTCCCACTCACTTACTGAAACCGCGCCAATGGATCCACCGAAAAATCCATCGGAAATATTTTCCCAGCTATTGCCCGCATCGGTGGTTCGCCACACACCACCTCCAACAGATCCAAAATAAAACAAGTTGGGTTTGCCTGAAACACCTGTTACTGCAGCAGACCTGCCGCCACGGTATGGCCCGATAGACCGCCATTCCAGGCCGTTATATAATTTCTCATCATAGGTAGTTGGTGCTGATAAATTGGTACTGGTTTTTTTCTTTTGACTGAATCCGGGAATGGATACGATCATAAAAAATAAGAATAGATAAAATATTCTCTTCATGATTTCTTTGTTTAGGTTTTTAGCGAAGTACTAATTAAAGGGATTCTTTCCGTATACTTTTTCACTTTTCTATGGATGGTTTCCCGGGCGTGAGGTGGTTCAAGGATTTGCATTGGATTTAAGCTAAACTACCCTATTTTTAATGAAATTTGGTACGAATGGTCAACCGTGACGATTTAAAGAAACTCTTCTCAATCCCAGTTATCGTGGCGGCATTGGGATATTTCGTGGATATATACGATTTGTTGTTGTTCAGTATTGTACGTATTCCCAGCCTGCGTTCGATGGGTGTTGCTGAAGACCAATTGTTTGATCAGGGTGAGTTTTTGCTCATGGTACAAATGGTGGGGTTGTTGATCGGGGGGATAATCTGGGGTATACTTGGTGATAAACGTGGCCGGTTATCGGTGTTGTTTGGATCGATACTTTTGTATTCGTTGGCCAATATTGCCAATGGGTTCGCCACCACTGTAACCGAATATGCTTTCTTACGTTTCATCGCTGGTATTGGATTGGCAGGTGAGCTTGGTGCAGGTATTACACTGGTATCGGAAGTATTGCCAACACGCTTGCGCGGATATGGGACTGCACTGGTGGCAACGGTAGGTTTGTTTGGTGCTGTATTGGCAAATTACATTGCGAAGAATTTTGATTGGCAGACAACGTATTTTATTGGTGGTGGATTGGGACTTGTATTATTGGTAACACGGATCAGTGTTTTTGAATCGGGGATGTTCGAAAAGTTAAAAGAACAAACAGAAGTTTCGCGTGGAAATTTTTTGAAACTGTTTACAAAGAAAGAAAGGTTCCAGCGGTTTATGGGTTGCATTTTTATCGGCCTTCCCATTTGGTTTACCATCGGTGTGTTGATTACGTTTTCCCCTGAGTTTGGTAAGGAGTTGGGTTTTCCCGATGGGATTTCTGCCGGGGATGCGGTGATGTTTAGTTATTTAGGATTGGCACTCGGTGATTTTACAAGTGGGGTGATCAGTCAACTGGTTGGTTCACGAAAGAAAGTTGTGGCTGCCTATATTGTGTTGACTTCTGTTTTCATTCTTATGTATCTTTTTGCCCCCGTAAAAACGGTATCGTTCTTTTATTTTTCCTGTTTTTGTTTAGGTGTTGGTATTGGGTATTGGGCGTTGTTTGTTACCATTGCTGCGGAGCAGTTTGGCACAAACCTTCGCGCTACGGTGGCTACTTCTGTGCCCAATTTTATTCGTGGCACTACCGTACCGATTGTATTGGCGTTTAAATTCTTTCGCGAACATTTGGGGATTGTTTCCGGGGCGTTGGTAGTGGCAGCCATCACGGTGTTTATTGCATTCGTTGCTTTACGGAGTATTTCAGAGACGTACAATCGGGATTTGAATTTTCTGGAAGAAGATTAGTACATTGTTGATCCATGAAGCGGCTGGAACCATATTTCCTTGAACAGTACGAATCCATTTCAGAAAGGGATTTCAGAAAAGTTAAGCTTCAATATTACTTCTTGCTTGTTTCCCTGGTATTTGCAGTTGGATATTTCTTCAATACCTTTTTAACTGGATTTTTGGTTGCACGGTATCTATTGCTGGCAAGTATAGTTTGGTTTTCAATACTCTTGGTAGGGATTAAATTCCAATTTGGTGTTTCGTTAATCCCACAGCTCTTTATTCTTAGTTGTTGGGGCATTATTGTTGCCCTCTCGCTGTTTTCTGGAGGTATCTATTCCTTTGTCCTTCCCTGGATGGTAATGATCCCCGTTGTTGCACTCCTGCTTACAACGTACCAGTCTACTTGGATATGGGTTGCAATTAGTGTCCTGACAGTTTTATTGATTTATTTTACAGATGGTGAAATTTCCATTCCACAAAAATGGGCAACCCCAACTACCCCCATTTTGACAGTCTCCCTCCACATTGGGTTGATTTTAATCATGCTATGGCTTACCACTATATTTGAAGCAGACCAGCGCTCAATCGTTAGGAAGATCGAAAAGCAAAATGAAGAACTTGTTTCAATTGATGAGGAACTGAGACAAAGCCTGGAAGAATTATCGACAACCCAGGAATTGTTGGCAGAGAAGGAAGCGGAATCAAGGAGTATTGTTGAGGCACTGCGGCAGCATTTTCATATCACGGAGTTTGATACGGAGGGGAATATTTTATATGCAAATCAAAAAGTATTTGATATGACCCGTAGTAACCCTGTCGGGCTCAACAGGTTTCGGCAGATGAAACCCGCATTGCGCGATACAAGGATGAAGGAATGGAATTTAATAGTGGATGGGGCGAGTAGCAGCGGGGAGAGCTTGTATGAAGTGAAAGGGCATCAATTTTGGGTAATGTCTACTTATGCACCTATTCAAAACCGGTTTGGGAAAGTATCAAAAATTTTGTCAGTTGCCCATGAAATTACACAGGCAAAAAATAGGGAAGCGGAAATTTCAGAAATAAACCTGAAGCTTGGCAATGCGCTGGAAGAAATCAAAAAGATGAACAATTTATTAGAGGAACGGGTACGGGAGCGAACAGTGGCATTGGAAGAAAAAAATAAATACCTGGCCGAGTATGCATTCATTAATTCCCATTTATTGCGTGGACCGGTATGCAGGCTATTGGGATTGATCCAACTCCTTAGCTACACTGATTTTTCGGAGGCAGATTCCGAACTATTGTGCTATTTGCGAATGGCAGGTGAAGAAATCGATACGGTGGTTGGGAAAATAAACATGGCAATTGAAAAAGGAAGTTATTTTGATCGGGATGTAATAAGCGGTAATTTGAAGTCGATATGATGCGGAAGCCCATCCACTATATTATTTTTGTTGCATTTTTTTTATTCACGTTTGCTGTGCAAACACTGGCTCAAAACGTTGGGTTAATCGATAGTTTAAAACAATCACTCACAACAGCAAAGGGGAAAGCACGGTATGAGTTATTGAATACCATTGGATTTGAATTCAGGTTGTCGCATCCTGACAGTACCATACATTATTGTGAGCAGGCGTATGCTCTTGGCAAAGAATTGAAATTGAAAAAAGAACTGGCGAAGCCATTGAGTTTTATTGGCCTGGCAAATGCTTATGGTGGAAATTTTTCTGCCTCGCTTGATTATCATGAGCAAGCTATCGAGGTGGCAGCCGAACAGAATGACTCGCTTCAATTGGCATATGGTTATAATAATTTTGGCCGGTTGTTTTTTGATCAAGGTGATTTGGTCCGTGCGTATGAGAACCTGATCAATGCAAAAGATATCTTTGAAAACCTAAAAGACAAATCGGGTTCAGCTTACGTTTACCGTAGTTTGGCTGGTTTATATAGTTCACAGGGTGACAATCAAAAGGCACTCGAAGCTTCACAAGAGGCGCTTGAATTGCGCAGGCAAATCGGGGACCCGCGGGGGATCTTGTCGGCATTGATGGAATTGGGGTTGGTGTTCAATGACGTAGGGTTGTCGGAAAACGCAATAAGGTCGCTTCGTGAAGCTACAGAAATAGCGACTTCAAACAATGATGAAATCAGTTTGGCGGAAATCAGCCTGGCCCTATCTGAAATTTACATTGGTGGAAACAAAAATGATGAAGCGCTGGCTGCTGCAAAGAATGCATATCGAACAATTGCTGAAATTGATAACAAGCGTATGCTCGCCCGCGCCAACTTGCAAATGGGCATCTGTTATTTCCTTACGAATAATTTTGAGGCAGCATTGCGGTACTTAAATGTAGCACTCTTGGAATCTGAACGTTCGAAAAACCTAAGCATTTCGCGGGATGCCAATTTATTTCTGGGCAAGGTCTATGAAAAGAGGAATGATTTGAGCAAAGCCAATCAGTACCAAAATAAATATCTTATACTAAAGGAATCGCTTCAGAATGTAGACTTGACACGGCAAATCGAGCGATTGCAATTTCAACTTGAAATTGAAAAGAAGGAAAAAGAAAATGAGCTGTTGGTGGCACAGGAGGATGTTGCTAAATCCATCATACGCCAAAAGGATTTGCAAAATGTTTTCTTGATTGTTGTGATCTCGTTTGTTAGCCTGATGGCATTTATACAATGGTATTATAAGAAGAAAAAGAAAGAAGTAAACAAAAAGCTTGAAACCCAAAACGAAGAAATCCAACAACAACGCATTGAGATCGGACAGCAGAATGAGCGACTGGTCTGGAGGAACCGGGAATTGTCTGATCTAAACCATGAAAAGGACACATTGATGAGTATTGTTGCGCATGATTTGAAATCACCGCTCAACAATATCAGGGGTTTGATTGGGTTGATGGAAATGGACGCACTCACGGAAGAGCAAAAAAAATACATTGCATTGATGAAGGCTGCAACACAATCCGGGATTGATTTAATCATCGATTTGTTGGATGTCCACATGCTCGAAGAAAACATCAAACCCAACTATGACTCCTTTAGTTTCCATGAATTGCTGTCCGAAAAAAGGAAGGAGCACCAGTCATCATTTGATGGTAAGAATATTGGCATCATCATCAAAGGTGAAAAAGTTGAAAGTATTGTCTCTGATCGGGATTATCTCTCCAGGATTTTGGATAACCTTATTTCAAATGCCATGAAGTTCTCTTCGCCAAACTCCCAGGTGGAGATTGACATAGAGGCGAAGGACAATTTGGTCCGTATGGCAATAAAAGACCAAGGGCCTGGTTTTTCTGAGTATGACAAGCAATTCTTGTTTCAAAAATTCAAAAAACTTAGCGCACGACCAACCGGGGGGGAAAGTTCCAATGGACTAGGACTGGCGATTGTCAAAATTTTGATCGACCGTTTAGGAGGATCGATAACACTTGAATCTGTACGGGGTACAGGAAGTACCTTTGTTGTGGTTTTTCCAATTCAACCTTTTGTTTAGCGTAGATAGCAAGTCCCTGCACTCCACATCAGTTTTAAAATGTATCGTGCAAGGACTTGTAGTATACAGGTTTACTTTCTTATTGCTCTGCCATTTCAAGAACTTTCGCAGTCTTTACTGTTTTGATTATCCGTGAAGCGACTTTGTATGGATCAGCAGAAGAATTGGGTCTTCTGTCCTCCAGCCATCCCTTCCATTCATTTTCAACTGTGGCAATAGGAATTCTTATTGATGCACCGCGGTCCGATACCCCAAAAGAAAACTTATCGATGGATTGGGTTTCGTGCTTGCCAGTCAGGCGCAAATGATTATCAGCGCCATATACATCAATATGCTCTTTTACAAAAGGACCAAACGCCTCACAAATGCTGGTGTAAATATCTTTTGAACCACAGGTACGCAACAACTCATTCGAAAAATTTGCGTGCATTCCACTACCATTCCAATCCGTATCACCCAGTGGTTTGCAATGCCAGTTGATAGCAAGTCCGTATTTTTCCCCTGTTCTTTCAAGGAGATAACGTGCCACCCACACTTGGTCGCCAGCAGCTTTGGCACCTTTTGCAAATACCTGGAACTCCCATTGACCGGTAGCCACTTCAGAATTTATTCCTTCCACATTAATACCAGCCTCAAGGCACAAATCGAGATGCTCTTCCACTAACGCGCGGCCAAAAGCATTCTTGGCACCCACAGAGCAATAGTACTGGCCTTGCGGAGCTGGGTATCCAACTTCAGGAAACCCGAAGGGTTTATCAAATTCCGGATTCCATAGAAAATATTCTTGTTCAAACCCGAACCAAAAATCGTTGTCATCATCATCAATTGTTGCCCGTCCATTTGAAGGGTGAGGGGTTCCATCAGCACTCAATACTTCGGTCATTACCAGATAGGCATTCTTTCTTCCCGGGTCAGGGAATACAGCTACCGGTTGGAGGATGCAATCAGAAGAGTTTCCTTCTGCTTGTTGTGTAGAACTTCCATCAAAAGACCACATAGGACAATCTTCCAATGTGCCATTGAAATCTTTCACAATTTTGGTTTTGCTTCGAAGGCTTTGTGTTGGTTTGTATCCATCCAACCAGATGTATTCAAGTTTGACCTTTGACATAGTGTTTGGGTTTTAGTTGATCATTATATTTAAAAGTTGAACCAGGACAGCGTATCACCACCATCCGGATTATAAAAAATTTAGAATGGGTAAACAGCCGCGAACGTAAGTGAAGGCATAATTTTCTTCAATTCAGTTCATCTCTTTTACATAGATTGTATTGTTTCCTGATGTTGGCTCATATCCAATCCTATCCGCTCCTCGTCCGGGGAAACCCTAAGGGTGGCAATCAAACTTGTTATTTTGTAGATCAGCAAGGACCCGCCAAACGCGAAGGTGGCTACTATTACGAGGGCAATCATGTGGAACTTGAAGGTTTCAAACTCACCGTAAATGAGCCCTACATCTTTGGCGAAAACCCCGGTTAAAATCATACCGACCATCCCGCCTAGTCCATGGCAAGGAAAAACGTCAAGGGTATCATCAATTGAGGTTTTGTGCTTATAAAATACGGCCAAGTTGCTTACAATGGCGGCAGCAAATCCGATAAAAATGCTTTGTCCGATATTCACAAATCCAGCTGCGGGGGTAATGGCCACCAAGCCAACTACCGCTCCGATGCAAGCATTTACAGCGGTGATTTTTCGGCCCACCAGTGCATCAAACATTACCCACGTTATCATTGCGGAAGCTGTTGCCATATTGGTTGTTCCAAAGGCCTGCACGGCAGTTCCATTTGCAGCCATAGCAGAACCTGCGTTGAATCCAAACCAACCAAACCAAAGCATTCCTGTTCCCAAAATGATGAACGGGATATTTGCCGGTTGTAATAATTTGCTTTCCCGTTTTCCAAAAAAGAAAGCACCGGCCAATGCCGCAAAACCGGCAGACATGTGCACTACCGTTCCGCCTGCAAAGTCCAGTACCCCCCATTGACGAAGAAACCCTTCCGGATGCCAGGTCCAATGCGCCAACGGTGCATATATAAGAATAGAGAACAAACACATAAAGATCAGGTACGAGGTAAACTTTACCCGTTCTGCAAAGCTTCCGGTGATTAACGCAGGTGTGATAATGGCAAACTTGAGTTGGAACAATGCGAATATTAAAAACGGGAAGGTTGGGGCAAAATCCGGATGGGGTGATAGGCCAACTCCTTTAAAAGCGAAAAATGTTGTCGGGTTTCCAATGATTCCATTCCAGCTTTCCCCGAAGGCAAGGCTAAAACCAACCAGATACCACAATAAGCTGATTACACCCAAGGCGATGAAGCTTTGCAGCATGGTGGAGATTACATTTTTTGTGTTGACCATGCCCCCATAAAAGAAGGAGAGCCCTGGTGTCATGAAAAGTACGAATGCGGTGGCGACAATCATCCATGCGGTGTCGGCTTTATCGATAGAGCCAGGTTCTTCAGCAGTAAAATCGGATGGATTGGCAAGGGCAAGGAATTGTAAAATCACCAGGATGGCAAAAATTACGACCCACTTTGTCTTTGGTTTACTCATTATAGTTCAGTTTAAATATTTCATAATTTGGTAATGATAGGGTAAAAAGACACCCATTTTGAAATAATTATTTACGTAATCGTTATAGATAGGGTAAAATATGACCTATAACTATCAAAAAATTGCAAAATTTTTAAAAATTGAAACGAGGTTGGTACCCGGTGGGGTTTTGCAGCGGTAGTTCCTATGGTGGAATACCTGTTTCCTTTATCCATCAAAATCCCTAGCTTCCCGGACACTTGAATTGAACTTTAATGAAAAGAACTGCAACGCTTTTTTTTGTTATTACTTCCATTGCCTCATTTGCTCAAAGCGGGGGGATCAAAAAGGCCCCGGAAATAAAAGAAGGGGATGGCCCGTACACCCAGCTGATTATTCGCGGAATAATGTTGATTGATGGCACAGGCGCTCCTCCGGTAGGGCCGGTCGATATTGTAGTAAAGCAAAACAGGATTTCAGAAATACGCACGGTTGGTTATCCCGGGGTGGAAATCAGTGAAAACCGGAGGCCTAAACTTGAAGCAGGAGGGAAAGAGTTGAACTGCGAAGGCATGTACCTGATGCCCGGCTTCATCGACATGCATGGCCACATTGGTGGCGGGCAGGCACCGAATGCTGAGTACGTTTTCAAACTTTGGATGGCGCATGGAATTACAACCGTACGAGATCCATCAGCCGGCAATGGATTGGAGTGGGTACTCGACCAAAAGGCAAAGAGTACAAAAAATCAAATTACCGCGCCACGTTTGCTGGCGTACACTGTTTTTGGGCAGGGAAGTAAAACCCCAATAGCCACCCCCGAACAGGCTAGGTTGTGGGTGCAGGAAAATGCCAAAAAGGGTGCGGATGGAATAAAATTTTTTGGAGCAGCTCCTGCTATTATGGATGCGGCTTTGCGCGAAAACAAAAAACTGGGATTGCGGTCCGCTTGTCACCATGCACAAACCGATGTGGCGCGCTGGAACGTATTGAATTCCGCAGAAGCGGGACTTACTTCTATGGAGCATTGGTATGGATTGCCGGAAGCTTTGTTTACCGACCGGACCATTCAGGATTTTCCGTTGGATTATAATTACCAAAACGAACAACATCGGTTTGGAGAAGCAGGCAGGTTGTGGAAGCAGGCAGCTCCTCCCTACTCTGATCACTGGAATAAAGTAATGAACCGCTTGCTCGAACTTGATTTTACGCTTGACCCGACTTTTAATATCTATGAAGCGAGCCGCGATTTGCAGCGGGCAAGGCGTGCTGAATGGCATGAAGACTACACACTTCCCAGCTTATGGAAATTTTATCAACCCAGCAAAATATCGCACGGATCGTATTGGCATGCATGGGGCACAGAACAGGAAGTACAGTGGAAAGAAAATTATCGTTTATGGATGGCGTTTGTCAATGAATATAAAAACCGTGGTGGCCGCGTTACAAGCGGGTCTGATTCAGGTTTCATTTTTCAGTTGTATGGGTTTGCCTACATACGGGAATTGGAACTCTTGCGCGAAGCCGGGTTTCATCCGTTGGAAGTAATAAGGTCTGCTACATTATATGGCGCACAGGCATTGGGAATGGAAAAGGAATTGGGATCTGTGGAAATAGGAAAACTTGCCGACTTCGTAATTGTAGAAGAAAATCCCCTATTGAACTTACAAGTACTTTACGGAACAGGTGCGATTAAATTGACCGATGATAATGAAGTTGTACGTGTTGGGGGCGTTAAATTCACAATAAAGGATGGTATCGTCTACGATGCAAAGAAGTTACTGGCAGATGTAAAGGGAATTGTGGAAGAAGAAAAGGAGAAAGCAGGCTTTGTGTTAAAACAGCCTGGTATAAAGTGATGGGAAAGGGTAGGTTCAAGCGGCAGGTAAAAACTGGTAATATTTTTGACTACAATCAAACACACTTCATTTATGTGTATCTTGATTAAATATGAAAATCCCAAAGCAGTTCAAAGTATTGACAATAGTGCTATCTGTTTTGGTAGTCCTTTTTTTTGCGCTAAAAGCTGCCGATTATTTTATCGAACGTTTCTTTGTGAAAAAACTAACAGAACTTATTGACAATAGACCTGAAAGTTTGTACCGCTATTCTTTCGATACACTTGATGTCGATTTGTGGAGGGGTGCTGTTGCACTTACCGGGGTAGGGATTCAACCAAAAGAAAGTTTGGTCGATAGTGTGAACAGCACGACTAACAATACACGCACGTATATCCATACGCACATTCAAAAAATAGAATTGCAAGGAGTTAAAATTTTAAAGTTTTTAAGGACCGGGGATTTGGTATTGACCGAACTTCGAATCGAAACACCCCGCTTCAATTATTTTTATAATCCTGAAAAGGAGGGGGTGGAAAGTATGCCGCCCTTGCAGAGTATATTTTCAGCGTCATTTTCCAGTGCCTTGTTAAAGCAGCTAAGGTTGACGAATGGGGAAGTGTTTTTGCAAAAGATAAATGAACAGGAACCGGATTTGTCCATTGCCAATATTGAATTGAGTTTGACCGATGCCTATGCCGATACCAGCACAATAAAAAAATTCGCGTTGTTTGAATATGCTGATATTGCCATGACTTCAACCGGGATTTTTGCAAAGATTTCTGAAGAGTACCACGTGGTTTCTGATACGATCTGGTTTGATGTGCAACGCAAGCTCATCCGCATATCAGCTTTTCAAGTGCGTCCGCAATTCAACCGCGAAACATTTGCTTCCCGCTACCCCTATCAAAAAAACTGGATGGCATTGACCGTTGATCAAGTGAGCCTTGGCCATTTTGATTTTGATAGGTTTAATTATACAGGTGAAGTACACGTGGGGGAGGTGATGTTGGAAAATCCGAATTTGGCATTGTATAAAGATAAGACAAAACCATTGCCTCCTTATGAGAAAAAATTTCTTCCGGCAAGTAATTTAAAGAAGATACCCTGGCCAATAACAGTTGACACTACCATTGTGCACAGAGGAACTGTGACCATCAATGAAAAAAGTAAAATGCGTGCAGAGATTACAGACCTGACTTTCAATCAAATTGAAGCTACGGTTTCCGGGTTTTCAAACAATCCAAGGGTTCAGCGCACAGACCAGCATTTGATTGTAAAAGCAACCGGCCGCCCCATGAATGCAGTAAACTCAGCGTTGAATATGGATTTTGATTTACAAAGCAAGACAGATCAATTTACCGCTACAGGTAGTATGAATGCTTTCGAAGCGGCCTCATTCAATAAAGTATTCGCCCCCGGCTTAGGGATTCGGTTTTTATCAGGCGAAATTGAAGATGTAAAATTTCATTTCAATGGTATGGATACACTCAGCACGGGGACAATAGATATGAAGTACTCGGGGATTAAAATTGAAGTTTTAAAATCAGAACAAGTTGAGAAATCAGGATTTTTTTCGCTGCTGGCCAATACAATTATCAAGAGCAATAATAATCCTGAAAAACAAAACTATTCACAAGGAATAATTAAAAGCCCGCGCGATCAGTCCAAAGGGTTGTTTCCGTTTGTTTGGCATTCACTTCGTTCTGGATTGGTTTCTACGTTTGTGCCTTTTCAAAATTCCAATAACCCGAAAGACAAATCAAAAGAGAAAAAAAATGATAAAGATTTATAAAGTCGTATGCAGTACTATCCTGGCCGTATGCTTTTGGGTAAGCTGCAACCGACAACCTTCAACACCTGCTGTTTCAGGTTCACCGATTCCTGTTGCTACCTCCTTGACGGGAAAAGATTTTTTTGAGCCAATGCGTCCTGAAAAGTCACAGGCGAAACTGGACAGCAACCTACAAGTAGCACAAAAGAACTTTGATGCTGATCCATCGGAGGAAAACTATATCTGGTTGGGAAGAAGGCTGGCGTACTTATCAAAGTATAAAGAGGCGATTGAAGTTTTTAGTGAAGGAATTGAGAAATACCCTGACTCCTATAAGCTCTATCGCCATCGCGGACATCGGTATATTTCCATGCGAAAGTTTGATGAAGCGATTGAAGATTTTAAAAAAGCAGTGTCACGAATGGAGGGGCATCCTATCGGGATCGAACCCGATGGCCAACCGAATAAAATCAATGTGCCCCTTTCGAATACACAGTTTAATGTTTGGTACCATTTAGGACTGGCCTATTATTTAAACTGGGATTTTGAAAATGCTGCACACGCGTATGAGGAGTGCTTGAAAGTTTCGGACAATGACGATTTAATCTGTGCTACTACAGACTGGATGTATATGACCTATCGTAGATTGGGAGAGAAAGAGAAGGCGGATGCATTGCTTGATGCAATTACGGATGAAATGGAGATCATCGAAAATGATTCTTACTTTGAACGGCTGATGATGTACAAAGGATTGCGTAGCCCCGAAGCAGTATTGAACATTGGCCCCGGCAATCCTGATCCTGATTTGGCACTGGCTACACAAGGCTATGGCGTTGGAAACTGGTATTTATACAATCAGGATACAGTGAAAGCAAAAAGCATTTACCAGCAAGTTGTTGATGGAAAGCATTTTTCAGCGTTTGGTTTTATTGCGGCTGAGGCAGATTTGTTTTGGATGGGCTTGTGATGGTTTTCTTTGAACGCTGATAAAACGGATACTTCGTATCGCTGATTTTTACGGATTTTGTATCCGTGATTATCCGCGTTGCTTGCATCCGTGTTATCTGTGTTCTATTGACTGATTTACTCATTTGTTGTTTTTTTTGAACGCTGATGACTGCGGATTTTCAAACGCAGATAATCGCTGATAAAAATCCGCGAAAAATCTGCGTTGCTTGCATCTGTGTTACCCGCGTTCTATTTGTTGTTAGCAGCACTCATTTCTTTACTGGCTTTTATTCCCTTTCCCAATCCAACCCAAGTGTGTGTTATGAAAATTATCGGGGTATTTTAACCCGTAGCCGAATACCCGATCAAAAGAACTATGGCCGAAAAGCAACAATCCTACAAACATCAGGTGGGTGTTGTTGAGAAAAATCCCAACCAAATAAAACACAACCGCGATTCCTTTGTGATGAAAGAGGTTGTATAACACTGCACCGGCCCTGGCATTAAATAAGTACCCCACCATTCCAATATCCGGAACGAGAAAGAACACCCAATACCACCACCAGGCGAAAGGCAACAATGTATTTAAATAAACGGCCAGGATTAACATCAATCCTTCTTCGAGACGTAGGGTGTTTTTCATATTAGTTTGAGTTGGTCTATTACTTTGACAGATTTATATTAAATCTAGTGAGAATAAAATTATTTTGACTGATGGGTTAAGGTCAATCAAATCTGTCAAAATAGATATTTTTTCCACCATGATTGAAAAACAATTAATCCCCAAATCCGCGCGTGTACATCACCCGGGTTGGAGGAAAAAAGTTGTTTTTTAAGTTTCTGGATTTCAGAATAATTAAAAATCCCCTGCTCTTCAATTAATTTTTTCGAAAGCAAGTCATCGGTAATTACTGATTTCATTTCTTTTCGAAACCATTTCAATAAGGGCACTTCGAACCCTTTTTTTGGCCGGTTGTAAAGTTCAGCGGGCAATACATCACGAAAGGCATCTTGTAAAATACGCTTTCTCCCTGTCCCGTTGATTTTATAATCACCGGGAAGTAAGGATATAAAATTTACAACATCCACATCAAGAAAGGGAACACGCACTTCCAAACTGTTGGCCATGCTCATCAGGTCTACTTTGGTAAGCATATCATTGGGAAGCACGAGTTGTAAATCCGTATATAAAACTTCATTCATGGAAGGATGCCCGGAAATATTTTTTAGTATTTCGGATTTCCGTTGACTATAAATTGTTTTATCCAATTCCTGTAAAGAAGTTTCGCTTAGTAGTTTGTGAACAGTTGTTTCAGTTGCATAGCCAGCCCAGCGCCAATATCTTTCTTGCGGGGAAAGTTTCATGCCCGCTGCGAAACGTTCAAGTTGCCGGACTTTATTTCCGATTGCACTATTTCTGGATTTCGGAAGTACTTTCCAAAGCGGATGCAAACCCGCAACCATATTTTCTTTAGCGCCCGGATGAAGGGTTCGGTAAAAAGCTGAATGTTTATTGTATCCACCGAGCAATTCATCGGCACCATCTCCCGAAAGGGCAACGGTTGCATGTTTTCTTGTTTCCTGACTTAGTATGTAAACCGCAATGGCAGAAGAATCCGCAAATGGTTCATCGATATAATCAAGAATTGAGTGGACATGTTTGAATAAGTCGTCATTGGTGAGCGGGAAAACAGTATGCTTTGTTTTTAATTTTTTGGCAACCAATATTGCGTATTCCGTTTCGTCAAAAAATTTCTCGTCCTTAAACCCAATTGAAAAAGTATGAAGATCGGGTTTGTGCTTGCTTGCCACTGCGGCAATCACAGAAGAATCAATTCCTCCGCTAAGGAACGAGCCGAGTGGAACATCGGCAACTAATCTCTTTTTTACCGACTCCTCCAATAGGAACGAAAGTTTTTCTTTCGCCTGGTCATACGTGTATTGGATGTCCGTATTTCCTTTTGGAATGGAATAGTATTGTTTAATCTCTATGTTTCCGGGAGACACTTTTGCGAAATGCCCGGGCATCAACTTCTTTACATCTTTTAAGATTGTATTGGGTGCAGGGATGTAGTTTAATTGCAAATAGGTGTATAAGGAATTATAATCGATCACTTTTTCAATTCCATATTGCCACAACGATTTCATCTCGGAAGCAAAAATGAATTTGTTTTCATCAAACTGATAGAGCAGGGGTTTGATTCCAAACCGATCGCGTGCAATGAAAAAGGACTGCTCCTGTTTATCGTAAATACAAAAAGAGAAAAACCCGTTGAGTTTTATTAAACACGATTCTTTTTCTTGAATGTAGAGATTCAGCAATACTTCCGTGTCCGACTGTGATGCGAAAGGAATGCCATTACCTTCAAGCTCTTTTCTTAGGTCGTTGTAATTGAAAATCTCCCCATTGAAAACAATGCAATACCTTCCGGATGCATCCCACATGGGCTGGTGCCCGGAAGTGGAGGTATCGATAATGGAAAGCCTTCGATGCCCGAGCGCCACCCATTCATCGGTGTAGATATCCTGAAAATCAGGGCCGCGTGTTGCCAACGCATGTGTAGCATTGGCAACATGGATTTTATTAAACCGCCCTACAAGATTGAATGCAAATATCCCGGTAATGCCACACATGGCGGGAAGTTAGGCAATGATTTGAGAATGGGGAAATTTTTAAAAAATCCCGATGTTTATAATTCTTTGATTCGAATGTTTCGAAACCAAACTTCATTGCCATGATCTTGTAAATCGATATGGCCTTTGGTGGTCATTCCGTAAGCCCCTACATCTTTCCACTTACTCTCATTTTTTCTCTTTGCCCAGTCCGCTGATTGGATTTCATATTCAACAATTTTATCTCCGTTCAACCAATGTTCTACCAGGTTTCCGTTAACAACAATTTTTGTTTCATTCCATTCGCCAACGGGTTTAAGTTCTTTAGCGGACGGTGCATGCATGTCATAATTCGCACCCGTCATCCGGTTTGGTAGTGTTTCACCCGGATAGTTTTCGTCATCAAGCACTTGATATTCCGGACCCGATAAATACGGATGTTCATTATCTTCGCTTGCCCGGTAGATAATACCACTGTTGCTCTGATTTGAAATTTTCCATTCCAACACCAATTCAAAATTTTCGTATTGATTTTCGGAAATCAAGTCAGCTCTTTTTTTAGCAACATCAAATGATTTGCAGTGCAGGGCACCATCTTGTACTTCCCAACTATCACTTTCTTTATTTTTGTAAGTTCTCCATCCATTCATGGTTTCACCATCAAATAATGAAATCCATTCTGATTCGGTAGTTTCTATAGTTGCTTCCGTTTCGGAAGTTTGATCTTCGGTTTCCTTTGTGGTGGTTCCACAAGCAAAAACGAATAGAGCAATTAAAATGTAAAGTAAGTTCTTCATGATAAGTAGTCTTGAGTAGTTAGTCTTGAGTAGTTAGTCTTGAGTAGTTAGTCTTGAGTAGTTAGTATTGAGTCGTTAGTCTTGAGTCTAATCTTAAACTTCCAGTATCTGATATCTAATGTCCAGTACCTAGCATCCAGTATCCAGCATCCAGCATCTAATTAAAATATTTTCCCCGGGTTCAATATCCCGTTAGGATCAAACACATTTTTGATTCCACGCATTAAGTTAAGGTTTATTTCACTCATCGCAATAGGCATATACGGACGTTTGGCAATGCCAATACCATGCTCACCGGAGAGTGTTCCGCCCAGACTTACGGTGAGTTTAAAAATTTCGCCAATGCCTTCCGGGATTTTGGTGTTCCAATCTTCTTCGCTGATGTCATCGCGTAAAATATTTACATGCAAGTTCCCATCGCCCAGGTGGCCAAAACATACGGTGTTGAAATTGTATTGCTTTCCGATTTCCTTAATCCCTGCGATAAGTTTTGGGAGTTTCGCACGTGGCACCACTACATCATCTGATTTGGTAAGCGTTTTCCAGTTTACTGCAGGGGAAATATTTTTCCGGATTTTCCAGAGTTCTTGTTTTTGGGCAGCACTTTCAGCAAAGAGTACTTCCCCTACATTATATTTTTCAACCACATTCATAACACGTTCTGCATCACGCATCAATACCTCTTCATCATTGCCATCCAATTCACATAACAGGTACGCATCCATTTCTTCGGGCAACAGCGTAGTCACGGGGCTGTTCAAAACTTCAGCACAATAAGCAATTGTTTTTATACCTGCTTCTCTTTCAAAAAATTCCATTCCGGAAGGTGTGATGCCTTCAATAAAAATGGCAGCAATGGCTTTACATGCTTCTTCATTTGTGCTAAAGGGTATTAAAAGCAAAACATTTTTTTGTGGATATCCACGTAGCTTGAATACCACTTTCGTGATAATGCCCAATGTGCCCTCACTTCCACACATTAGTTGTGTTAAGTTATAACCCGTTGAATTTTTCAATACATTGGCGCCCGTCCAGATAATTTCCCCGGTGGGAAGCACCACTTCCAGGTTGATAACGTAATCGCGGGTAACGCCATACTTTACAGCTTTAGGCCCACCGGAATTGTTGGCCAGGTTTCCGCCAAGGAAGCAACTTCCTCCGCTTGCAGGATCGGGAGGATAGAATAATCCTTTTTCTTTTACGGCCTGTTGGAAAACTTCGGTGATGACCCCCGGCTCAACGGTGGCCTGTAAATTCAATTCATCAATCGAGAGGATATTATTGAAGCGCTCCATCGAAATGACAACACCTTTCTTTACGGGAATGGAACCACCCGCTAACCCGGTCCCAGCACCCCGTGGAGTCACCGGGATTTTATGTTCGTTGCAGTATTTCAAAAGTTCACTGATTTCTTCAGGACTGCCCGGCTTCACTACGATGTCGGGCATAAAGAAATAGTCTTCTGTTTTATCGTGTGAATAATTAATCTTTTGTTCTTCCGTTAGAAGTACATGGTTCTCGCCAACAATTTCGATGAACCGTGCTACCACACCTTCTTTCACTTCAGTTAATGCCATGAATTCAATATATTTGGAATTATTTTTTAAACTTTAGAAATGTCCTGTTTTTTTCATTTCAAAATTAAGGAATTCCCTGTTCAAAAAGCCCTCCTGATTTTTTTGATTTTTTCTACATCGTGTGCATCGCAAAGAAAGGCACAAATACGGGGGGAAAAAATTGATAAAGTTATTGCCGAGGCGAGGACTTATATAGGCACGCCCTATAAATATGGAGGGACAACACGGGTGGGCATGGATTGTTCGGGATTGTTGTGCAATTCTTTTCGAACGGTGAATGTTAGCTTGCCCCGTACCTCAGACGATCAATCCAATGCCGGAAAGGAAGTAAAGATGAAGGACTTGCTTCCCGGTGACCTGGTCTTTTTTGCCACAGGAGAGAAAAAAAGAAAAATTACCCATGTAGGGATGGTGACGGAGGTAAAAGCAAGAAAAGATGTTAAATTTATCCATGCCTCCAGTTCGTTGGGTGTCATTGAGACAAACTTGTATGCTGATTACTATCAAAAAAGATATCGAACTGCGAGGAGGATAATTAACTAATGTTGAATGACATCACGAAGAAAATTTATGCAGTTGGCCGCAGCCGGGGCCACAGGTTTATCGGTAAGCCCGTTGCTTTCATCCTGCTCTACTCAAAAACAAGCGGTAAATAAGCCCATTGTAATTTCTACCTGGAAATTTGGCCTCGATGCAAATATTGCCGCCTGGGAAATTCTAAAGAAAAGTGGCCGTGCACTGGATGCGGTTGAAGCAGGCGCCAAAGTTCCTGAAGGTGATCCAACAGAAACTTCCGTTGGGTATGGTGGCCTTCCTGATCGAGAAGGAAAAGTAACATTGGATGCAAGCATTATGGATGAGAAAGGTGGATGTGGAGCGGTTGCGTTTCTGCAACACATTGATCACCCCATCAGTGTTGCGCGGATGGTGATGGAAAAAACGCCGCATGTGTTGTTGGCTGGCGATGGTGCTTTGCAATTTGCATTGGAGAACGGGTTCACGAAAAGGGAATTGCTTACTCAGGAATCAGAAAAAGCCTGGAAAGAATGGACTATAAAATCGGAATACAAACCGGTCGTCAATATTGAGAACCATGATACGATTGGCATACTGGCATTGGATGCAAATGGCGATTTATCAGGCGCGTGTACAACCAGTGGCATGGCGTATAAAATGCATGGCCGGGTAGGGGACTCACCCATTATTGGTGCCGGGCTTTATGTTGATAATGAAATTGGTGCCGCTACTTCAACAGGAATGGGTGAAGAGGTGATCCGTAATGTTGGAAGTTTTCTCGTGGTTGAATTGATGCGACAAGGGTATAGCCCTCACGATGCTTGCAAGGAAGCCGTGTCTCGCATTATTAAAAAGAACCCGGAGCGTGCCAAAGAAATACAGGTTGGCTTTCTTGCTTTGAATAAAAATGGGGAGGTTGGTGCGTACTGTATCCAAACCGGTTTTAATTATGCAGTGTATGATGCAACAGGAAACCGGTTGATCGATTCACAACACCAACTGTAAAATGAATTTAGAAGTTGTTGTTTATAATATCGACTCTGCGCTTCGCGCACAAGAAGGGGGAGCTGATCGGATTGAGTTGTGTGATAACCCGGGTGAAGGGGGAACAACACCTTCGTATGGAACCATTGAAGTTGTGCGGAAACACTTAACCATTGATGTGTTTGTTATGATTCGTCCGCGCGGTGGCGATTTCCTGTATTCGAATGACGAGTTTTATTCAATGAAGCGTGATATCTACCAAAGTCAACGATTGAGTGTAGATGGTGTGGTGTTTGGGATTTTGACGGCAGATGGAAAAATCGATAAAAAGAGATGCAAAGAATTGATCGATAAAGCCCGCCCATTGAAAGTTACCTGTCACCGGGCTTTTGATATGGCACGCGATCCGTTTGAAGCACTGGAAGATTGTATTGAAGCAGGCTTTGATCGCATCCTTACTTCGGGGGGTTATACAAAAGCGATTGAAGGCGTTGAAACGCTTGCGAAACTTGTTGAGCAAGCAGCGGGAAGGATCAGTATTATGGCGGGCAGCGGTGTCAATGAAGAAGTGGTTTTGGGGATTGTACAAAAGACGGGAGTGAAGGAAGTCCATTTTTCTGCAATGAAAATGGTGCAGGGAAATATGGAATATAAAAATGAAAAACTTTCTGCGATGGGATCGAATGGTGGTACTGAATATATGTATCGTACGGTTGATCCTCAAATTGTAAAGAACATCAGGAAATTGATCCGTTAATATTTAAACACATCATCATGAAAAATTTGACATTCGTACTTGGACTGTTCTTTTTTGTTGAATGCTCAACCTCCAGGACAGTTAGTGAAGGCCCTTCATTGGAGAATATCAATTGGGTGTTGACGATGGCTGATGGAAAACCCTACGCGCAAAAATTGGAGCAAAGCCGGTTGGTTTCGTTGACTTTACAATCGGAAGGAAACCGCATAGTTGGTTTTGGTGGCTGCAACTCTTTTTCAGGAAGTTATATAGTGGAGGGAAACACCATTCAATTCACACTCATTAGCACGAAAATGTATTGTAACGAAACAATGGAGATTGAGGACTATTTATTCAGGACGCTTACGAAAGTAGAATATAGCATTGAAGGGGATTCTTTAATACTGAAAAACGAGAATGGCAATTCTGTTATCTTTAAAAAAAGCTGATTTGGAACCTGTCCCCCGTTGGCGGGGTAGGGGGTGGAAAAACCTCTCCCTGCGCCCCCTCCTTGAGGGGGATAGGTTCCAGATTGGTTGTTAGCGTACAACTATGAAAGCTGGAAAAGACAACAATTATCTTTACAATAAAAACCTCAGACCGTTTGCTAATTCTTTACGGAAGCGGATGACTAAAGCGGAGGCATGTTTGTGGAAATATGTGCTGCGTGCTAGAATGTTGAAAGGTTATCAATTTAGAAGGCAGTGTCCTGTTTTAAATTTCATTGCTGATTTTATGTGCAAGGAACTTTCATTGATAATTGAAGTTGATGGAATTACCCACACCTGGGAGGAGACGGTTGAAAAAGATAAGATCAAGACAAGGGCACTCGAAGAAGCAGGCTTTACGCTGCTTCGTTTTACGGATGATGATGTTTTAAAGTCAATCAACAGTGTCGTTGCCGAATTGGAGGAATGGATTGAGGAATATGAGAAAACAAATCCACCCCTAGCCCCCGCCAGCGGGGGACAAATTCCAAATGACGAATTAAGAAGACAATATTCAAATCCTATAGCAACGCATGCTTCTTCTTAAAGAGAACATTATTCAAACTATATTTTCCGCCACCGGTTAGCAACAAGCACACACCAATCACCAAATACAATAACGCTTTTTCTTTCGATCCGAAAGGGTCATCTGCGTGGGCAATAAAAGCGGCTGTGCCCATTGTGCAGATCCAAAGAAAAGCAGCAGGACGAACGAATATGCCTAACACAATTAGTAAACTCGCAAAAAACTCGGCAAAGGAAGCAGACCATGCAAAGATTTCAGGAAAGGGAAACCCCATTTTTCCGGCATTGTTAATAAGCCCTTCGGACGGTGGTAATTTTTTCAACCCATGACCGAAGGCCATGAAAAGTCCTGAAAAAACACGAAGTATTAACAAACCCAAATTATTCATATCCTAAAGTGTTTATAAAAAAAATTCCCGGCCAATACTACACCGACCGGGAATTTATCCCAAACCAAATTCTTTGTTTATTCTGTTTTTCTGGTTGCTTTGAACGGCATGGTTCTAAAAGTCCCAAATGCCATAGAACCTTCCATTGAATCTTCGGTAATCATACCAATGATATTGACGGTTACTTCATTGCCACCAAAATTCATGGAGTAGGATGCTGTCAATTCGTTGCCCGAAACCTTTACATCCGTCAATGCTATCGGATTCGGCATGCGGTTGCTGGAGATAGTCCCTGCATATTGCCCATCCGTTTGTGTAATGGCGAGTAGACCTGTACTTGGGCCCTGCGTTGATTCAATTGCATATTCCCAATTACCGGAAGCATCCAATGTTACGGAATCATTCTTTGCAGCGAGCGTCACGGGTGCAGTTGTTGCGCCCCCACGGAAGTTTCCGGCAGGTCTTGACCCACCCATAGAAGGTGTTTCGCTACCGCCCATGTCTGCACCACCACCATCTTTCAAGTCATCATTGGAGATTGATCTTCTATTTCTTCGCGGATTGCTATCCACACCCATCTTGCCCAAACGGAAGCTAAAGCTCACCTTAACGTTCATGTTTTGCATGGTGTTCACACTATTCTGTTGAAAGGTTGGTGTAATGGTCTCTGATTTGATTTTCATCCCATTGAAGTTGAAGAAGTTTTCAGCACCCAAACCGATGCTTCCTTTCTTGTCAAAGATTTCTTTGCGTACCGTCAAGCTGTAAATCCCGAAACCACCTTGTGAGCCCTGAAGTTGGACACGGTTGCCACGGTAGAAACTAAAGAGTTGCAACGCCCAGCCATTGTCAAATTTGTATCCACCAAAAAGACGACCGCTTACGACCCATCCTTCGTTGTGGGCAGCAAAGTCATTGTTGGTATTGTTATCCAGGACGGCATAATATGTATCAATACCTCCACTTAACGTTAGCCGATCTTTTACATTTACGTTTGTGAAAAGGCTAAGCCCATAAGCGTCCTCTGTTCCAATATTTTGATAGGTAGTTAAGATTGTATCGCTCTCATTTAATGGATTTCTTAATGATTGAATTGAGTTGTAGGTATGACGTACAAAGCCGGTTAAATTGATTGAAGTGGACTTAATGTACTTACTAACACTTAATTCATAGTTGTCGGTAAACTCAGGTTCCAAATCCGGATTACCCATTGTGATATTTAATGGGTTAGCTCCTTGAATATTTGGGTTCAGATATTGAATGGAGGGACGTTGAATCCTTTTATTATAGGCAGCTTTAATGGTGCTTCCATTTTTTAAATTCGTAGATACGTTGATGCTCGGAACAAAGGTTCCATAATCGGGTATTTCAGTAGGGGAAACCTCTTGAGCAAACGCAGCATCAATCACTGTGTACTCATACCGCCCACCAGCTTTTAGAAAATATTTTTTATTGAAATTGACGGTATAGGAGAGATACCCTGCAGTAATGTCCTGATTGTAATCAAAAATGTTTGAAAGATTTGAAGATGTTTCCGGGATGTATGGCCCATTACCAACTGACTCAAAATATTGATAATCGCTCGATACTGAACGCATGGTTTGTTTACCACCAAATTCAATCAATTGGTTTTCACCGATAGGCGATTGATAGTTCACTTCGAAAGCGGTCTCCTGATTGGAGCTGGTGTTGTCGTTCTTGATTTTGGTAAGAATGTCTTCATCAGTTGGATCAAGATTAAACCGCTCAAAGTCATTGGTACGGTTATTTTTGCTGTACAACATTAAGAAACTTAGCTCTTGTTGTGGCTTGTCATACAAATGGGTGTAGTTAAAATTCACATCAACTGTTCCTGATTTATCAATTGTTTCTACATTGGCCAGTTCGGTTTTGCTTGGATCAAAAATGCCTCCCGAATAGTATTCTGTTAACAGGTTGTTCTGTGTATTGTTTTGATTCCGTAGACCATACATTACCGAGCCGGTGATATAGTTTTTCTTATTGATATCATAGTCGAAACCGAGTGTGTATCGGCCGTTCAGGTTGTTGTTGCGTGTGTCGGCACCTTGCATTACCGTGTTATTCATTAAGAAATTTTCCTGTACACTATTAAAAGACCCAACCACATTGTAACCTGCCCTGCCAAAGCCCCCTAAGTTCAATCCAAGTTTGCCTTTTCTGTAGCCTCCGTTAACACTCAAATTTGATCCGCGCAAACCTGCACTTCCATCAACATTTAAGGAAAGGCCATCCAAATTGTTTTTCTTGGTGATGATGTTGATAATCCCGGAAGTCCCCTCTGCATCATAGCGGGAAGATGGCGAAGTGATCACTTCCACCGACTTGATTTGATCGGCCGGGATTTGTTTCAAAGCATCTGCAACGCTACTCGCTGCCATCATGGAAGGTTTGTTATTAATAAAGATTTTAATGTTGCTGCTTCCACGTAAGGAAACGTTGCCATCCAAATCAACAGTAAGGTGTGGCACACGCTGCAATACATCCGTAGCATCGCCACCACTGGTGGTTTTATCATTCTCCGCATTGTAAATCGTGCGGTCTACTTTTTCTTCTATCAATGCTTTTTGCCCTTCAACGACTACTTCATTTAGGATTTTATCTTCTGATTTTAACTGAAGGTCATTCAAGTCAATATTTTGATTGGTTACGGTTAAGGGGACATTGATGGATTCATACCCTATGAAAGAAATGGTCAGGTTATACGTTCCGCTTGAAACATTCTTAATGGTAAATTTCCCCTTCTCATCACAGATGGCGCCATCCACGGGTTTATTTGTAGCGGGATCATTTAACGCTACTGTGGCATATTCAACAGGTTGATTGGAATCATCCCGTACGGTTCCTGAAATTTTAACACTTTGCGCCATTGCTGAAAATACGATGGTTGCGAAAATGAATGTTGTGATTAGCTTCTTCATAGTATATTTATAGGTAGGCTTCTTAAGCTGCCCGCGTATTTAAACCGCAAAACAAATATTTTGTTCGCCTTTAAATGGTGCTTTTAGACACATCGGCCCTTTTACCCGATGCTTCGGCTATTTTTTCGACTCCTTCCGATATTGGCGGAATTGCTGGTTTTGTAGAAGGTTTGGCAGGATCGGTCGAATAGTTGATGATGGAAAACCGATTTTCAGATGAATGGCTTACTTTTAGGACGATCGGTAAACTTATGGAATCTATACTCGGGCGTAAGCGCATTTTCTTTCTTCACCTTTCTTTTTGGTTGGTGTACCTCTCCTTCAATTTATATCAGGTTTCTGTCTTTCAGCAAGCACGGGGGTATGATTGGTACAATCTGATTTCCAATTTTGCAACGCAGCTCGTGTTTACGATGGTGATCGCTTATTTTAATTATTTCTACCTGCTCCCCCAATTTCAAAAGCACAAAAACCCATGGCGCTATGCCTGGCAGTTTTTGATTCCTTTTTTAATTATAATCATATCTCGCATCGTCCTTCAACGCTATCTTATCGATGGCTATACGCATAAAGTTGGGTATTTCTATTCTTCATTTTTTGTGGTACAAGCCATTTCAATCACGTTGTTTATTGTGATTTTTGTAGGCATGCTGCGCTTTGCAGCCGATTGGTTTGAGCTTGAGGCAAAGAAGAAAGAACTCGCCAATGAAAAATTGTTGGCGGAGCTCAATTTTCTGAAGGCACAGATCAATCCGCACTTCTTGTTTAACACGTTGAACAATCTCTATTACCTCGCTTTTTCCAAATCAGACAATGCCACGGTGGTAATTGATAAGCTTTCGCAAATGATGCGGTACATGATTTATGACTCCAATCATCCAACTGTTTCGTTATCGAAGGAGATCGATTATATGAACAACTATATTGGTTTGGAACGCCTTCGGTTGAATGATGAAGTGGCAATTCATTTTGATGTGAAAGGCCCGGTTGAAAAAATGAAAATTGTTCCTTTGATTTTGATAACCTTTTTGGAGAATGCTTTCAAACATGGCTTGGGAAACCAGCAAGGTGCGTATGTAAAGGCCGCACTGGCTGTAGAGGGAAACACATGTATTTACACGGTGGAAAACAGTCATGTGCCGACAACAAGTGATAGCACTGAAAAATCCGGTATCGGGTTGCAAAACGTAAAACGAAGACTGGCCTTGAGTTATCCGGACAAATATGAGCTTCTTATTGAAGATTCTGAAAATAAATATTTTGTTGAACTGAAACTTACAATATCGTGAGCCTTCAATGTTTGGTTGTAGATGATGAACCGCTTGCGCGAAAGCTGTTGGTAGATTACATCGCAAAAATCCCCAGCCTTACGCTGGTGGGAACATGCACCAATCCGCTGGAAGCACGGGAAATTTTGCAAACGAAGAAAGTTGATTTGCTTTTCCTCGACATCCAGATGCCGGAGATTACCGGTATTGGTTTTTTGAAGTCATTAAAAACACACCCGATGGTTATTCTTACTACTGCGTATTCGGAATATGCGTTGGAGGGATATGAGTTGGACGTTGTGGATTATTTATTGAAGCCCATTACCTTCGAACGTTTTTTAAAAGCGATTGAGAAAGTCAACCAGCGAACAGCAGCTTCTGTTGGTACTAAGGATGAAAGCGTGCAGCATCATGAGAGCGGACTGGAATTTGTTTTTGTAAAAGACGGAACGAAGATCATCAAAGTAAAGTATGATGATATTTTATATGTAGAAGGGCTAAAAGATTATGTGGTGATTCACACGCCTACAAAAAAAATCACATCGCTTCAGCGGATGAAGGCCATGGAATCTGAATTACCGGGGTCAAAGTTTATCCGTATCCACAATTCATTTATTGTGGCACTGGATGCAATCGAATCCATTCAAAAAAATGAAGTATTGATCGGGGGCAAATTGCTTCCCATAAGCGATAGCTATAAGAAGTCCTTTATGGATTTTATTGATCGTTATAAAATGGGACAATAAAAAAAAGCCCCTGGTTAGAGAGGCTTTTTTGATTAGTCGGTTAAATCACTACTACTTTTTTGTTGAAGTTGGTTTAACAGGGTAGCTGTACATAATTTTTTTCGCAGCAGCATTTGCACGTTCTTCCCTTCCTTTGGGGTTTTCTTTAATGGTTCCTTTTCCAATCCCTTCCCAAATCAATTTTTCGGTTTTCGGGTTATAAACGGAGACAGCCAGCGTTCCTACCAGGTAATCATGTTGACTATACGTAGTGGTTGACATCCCTGTTCCGTACCCCCATCCCGGGCCGTAACCGTAATACCCACCATAGCCACCATAATACCCACCCATGTTGGTAGTGTTTGCGGTGGTTTCTGTTTTTTCTTCTGTCACGATATAAAGTGCAACGATAATATCGCCACCTTCCGGTACCACCGTAACTCCTCTTTTGGCAAACTCATCCTGAAAAGCATTTTCAATTCTGCGTTTGTCAAGGTCAGTAAGAAGTTTATCTGAGTTATCTGCCCAACCATGGTAGGTTAGGGTCTTAAATTGGGTGAAGTCAACGGACTTGTCAACATCAGAAACCACAGTAATGCTACCGCACGAAGCCAGTACCAGTGTACTTACGAGAAGGATTAGTATATTTTTTTTCATGTGTTAATAATTGTTTTTTTAGTGGGTATATGCCTGCCCCGCTTTAGCGGGGGAATCGCATGCCTTATTATCATCGCTTTGGGTGACCTTTGTGCATGACGAATTCATATTAAAATATTTTTTATTTATCTAAACTTAATGAAATTTCTGCTACTTATAAACAAATCGTTTGGTTATAGAATTGTAAAAAGGCTATCGGTAGGATAGCCTTTTTTATTTTCGTTATTGAGATACCCATTATTTATTCGGGGCTACTGGTCAATTCGTTTCTAATAGCCGATACTTTGGTGCTCAACTTTTGGACTACTGCATCATTCATTAATTCCATCCCCTGGTTGTTCGCTATCTTTTCATCAATATCCAACTCGTCATAGGTGTCCAAAAGATCCTTGAAGGAAGTAAGATAAAAATTATTGGCATCTTCTTCGGGTACGATTGTTTTCAAGAAGTTGTATGCGGATTCAATCACGGTTTTCTCCTCCAATACGGCTTTGAAAAGCGGGATTAAAACTTGAATACGAACATCGTCTGGCAACATATCTTTTGGGTAGGTTTGGATGATACCCAGCATGAGGTGAAGGTCTTCTACCTGATGGGTTCCGATTGCTATCCCGGTCAGGATTTCCCGGTCTGTACCCCGGGTGCTTTGAATGGCATTGGAATACAGTTCTTTCATGGATGCCTCAAGGGAATCGTTTTGATCAATATTATTTTTATAGCGATCCATTAGAAATTGCAGTACACTTTTTTCAACACCAATTTGAAGGCTGAGTGAGTGGATGGCCTCAAATAATTCCCCGGTCTTGTCCGATTGTTTAAAGGCAACACTATAGTTCAGATCCGAGAGATAGATACCTAACATGGCCGCAGATTTGTTTTTTGAACTGGTATAGGTTGACCACTTGGACGGGTCATACAAGAGGTTCGGATTATAGTCTGCCCCAATCGACATTAACATGGCTGCAGTTTCATCCGGTTCAAGTATGCTATTGAAAAATTCTTGGCGTTGTTCTCCAAATGCTTCACTAATTTGTTCATCTTCTTCGCTTTTCGTTTCTTGTTTTGGACCACAGGCATTAAGCAACAGGAGTGACAAAAAAAGGAAGCTCAATTGTTGAATTCTTTTCATAATATCGTAAGGCTTTAAATGGGTTTTGAAATGGAGTACAATATAAAAAGGATACCCTAAGGATACAATAATTACTTGATGATGGGCAACCCTTTTATAATGGGAAAGGCTGCAAATGCAGCCTTTAAAGAATATCGTGCCTGCATGCCGGGATGGCAAGAGAGCCATAACACGATCAATTTTCAGTGAAATAAGCCTGGCTGCTTATTCTTTGTGGAGAATATCGGAGTCGAACCGATGACCTCTACCATGCCATGGTAGCGCTCTAGCCAGCTGAGCTAATCCCCCAATTTATTTTAGATTTGTTGATCGTTTGATCTGCCCAAACCCAAATGAGGGGCAAATGTATTTATTTTCCAAACTTCCCAAAAATTATTTTCCAAGTAAGAATTGAAAGCGGGCCTGGACAATTACATTCAAACGTGGCTGGCCGGCAATGAACTTGGAAATATTCAATGAAGCGCTACTTCGATCCCCAATCATTTTCCCTAAATCCATGCGCATGAAGAAGAAATTGGTCCCTTCAGAAAACGAACGGATATACTGTGCATTGAGTGAAAACCATCCATCCCAACTATCAATTACCAAAACAGCGGGCAAGGAAATAAACAGGTCTTGAAGGGGGCCATCATTTTCAGGATCATCAGGGTCGGGAATGCCCCCTCCACCGCCCTGGCTATTGGTGGATTGTCCGGAGAATTGAAACTTGATTTCCGGATAGATTCCAATCTCCGGGGCTGGTTTGAAGGCGAAAATAATTCCAGGTTTGTATAGCCACGTTCCGGCACCTCTGCCCAAGCGCGATTCACCGGTAGGGGCTGTTGCTTCAAAGTAGGTTGATACACGCGTTAATCCCATCGTATTTTTATTATAATAAGGTACGCCTGTATAGATCATTTTTAAGTCCCCGATCCCGGTTGTGTTTTCAAAACCTGCATAATCTTGCGTGAAAATAGTGTGTACAAACGGAACGGAGATGCCGAGTGAATGCCGTTCGTTTTGAAGGCCATAAATAAATCCCAACCGGAGTGCATAGAATTGGTCTCCTGCTTGAAAGAAGTACGATTCAAAGTCGAGCGGAACCCGTGATTTCATGGTTGTGGGATCCGAAAGCTCGTACACGTTGTTTTGGTGTTGTCCAAGAACTGAAACAGAAAGGCAAATAAAGAGAAAGAGAAAGAGGGTTTTCATTTTACGGCACCGTTCAAACAAACAAAAATGGCTACCCGAAGATAGCCATTTTTATATTTATGAAGATATGGTTAGTCGATGGTCCAGGCTAAACCAACATTAAAGGTGAGGTACCCTTGCGCATCAACTTTGCTGTTCTTGAAAATCGTGTGGTATTTTGCCCCTGCCAATACAGCAACATTATAATTGATTTGGTACAGGAACCCCGCTTCGGGTTGCATGCTAAAGTTCCAGGAATTTGTTTCCGATTGAAATAGTCCCATTTCAGTGCGCATGTTGAATGATGTGGTCCCTATTCCCAAGCCTACATAGGGTTGAAAGCTGGCCTCTTCGATGCCTAAATAATATGTTACGTTTGCATGCATTGGGAAAGAATTGATATAGCGGAATTGGATACCTGATAGAGATAGATTTCCTTCTGTATACGTATCAAAATCTTTGCGCTCATAAAACACATGCCATCCCAGGGAAAATCCAATAGCAAGATTTCCCATCACTTTATTACGGTAATCAAACCCAACACCACGCCAGCTACCTTGTCCAATGTAATCTTGAGTATTGGATAATGGAACACTGATGTCATAATGTAGGGAAGAGAATGATTTTTGTGCAAGTGCTGAAAAGCCTGTCACGACAAACGCTATAATGAATAATAATTTTTTCATAGTTTGAGGGTCTTAAATATCTGATTGGATGTATGGTGATTGTTCAAAAGCTTGACCGATAGCTTTTTCAATGCGTGCATTGATGGAGGATTGGCTCCCTTGCAATACACCATTGATCCCAACTTCCCATTCTGGTGGTGTTGAGTCATTGTCACCTACAGGCACTGAATCTTTGTCCCACAATGTGATGAAAATTGATCCTGTGCTATAGCTATACCCAACCGGATACCAGCATCCACCTGGATATCCCCATCCCGGATAATAGCCCCACCAGCCTCCACCACCACAGCCTACTACGGTTGTCTTAACCTTCAATGCACCAACAAGTATTACAATGTCTGGAGCAGGTACTGCATCTTGTGCCACTAAATCATAATCACGATTAGCCATTTGGGTATTAATCTCATCCAATATAAATTCTGCCTGCTCTTCATCCATTGGTTCTTCAGTACCAATCAATGGGATTTCATCGTTAATGGCATAGGTTTTCCGAGAACCAAAATCATAATCCTCATCGTAGACAGTCATCACTAAATCAAGTTCATCTACAAATTCCGCACCCTGCGGATAACATGCATCCAACAGCACGAACACAGCAAGAATAGAGCACGTGTTTACCAGCTTTTTCAAAATTGACTTCATCTTCTTTTTCTTTATTTAATCTCTCCTACTATTGGCAGGCTATCATAAATGGATGCATCAATTGCCAAAGCGATGTACTCCTCAAGTTGCATGAAGCTAGCGGCTTTTAATGCCCCCAGTTCCTTTGTTACTGTTTTATAATACTTCTTTCTTAATGCCAATGTTTTGGTATTGATTTCCAATGATTTTTTTGCAAGCACATCTGCCTGTTCATCGGTCAGCGTTAAGTACTGATCAACATACTTGGTGATGTTGTCAATTCGCATGTTGGAAATTTCAGAACGCTCTGCTTCATATTTATCATATATGGGCCAAAATATGGAGGCTTGTGCGTCTGTCAATTTCAGGAAGTCAGCAACTACAGCTTTTTTCTCGACTTTAAATATATCTTTGATAAGCTCCAGTTCAGAGCGGGTTTGCGCATGTGCTCCAACGCTAATAGCAAGTAAGAGAATGAGGGTTATTTTTTTCATAATGTTAAAATGGGTTTTAAAATTTAGTTGTTTGTAAAGATACGCCAACAATCAATATTAGTACTTATTTGGGGAATTTTTTAAAGAGGTTGACAATCGCAGTATTTATCCTTTCTTCAATTTTTTTCCTGTTTTCAGTAGCAGTGCCGGCAACGGTTCCTTTCCAAACCAGCTCTTTCTTGTTCATATCAATAAAATCAATTGCTATTGTCCCCTCCTTATAGCGGTCTACTACAACTTCCTGGCTTTCCCAATGGTAGTTCCGTTGGCCCATATAGTGCATCCCATCTGTCCTAAAGTCGGTCTCCCGGGTTTGTACTTTTTCTTCAACCGCAATACCAATGTTTAGAATTAAATCACCTCCTGATTCCATTTTTGTATAGCCAAGTTTTGCCATCTCCACATCAATGGCTTTCTTTAAAAGGACCAGGTTGTCTGTAAAGTGAATGCCCTTGTTTTCAGGCTCTTCAACATTATAATATGAATAGGTTTTGTACTGGGTTAAGTCGGTTTCCGTATTCTTTTGATAATCGACTACCCGAACGGGTACGCAGGCAACCGGAAGAAGGATTACCGGTACCAACCATTTTAAATTCAATTGCATACGTTCAATGGTTTGGTTAAAAATATTTTTACTGAATATATGAAAGTTATTTTTTTAAAAAAAAGTGTGTTTCAACTATAATATGAACTAGCTTAGATTACTTTTTATCCTATATTTAATCCAATAAAGAAGACCCTTATGAAAAAAACCGGACTATTGTTAATAGTATTATCCATTGGAGTAGCTTGCTCAGCACAATCCGTTACGCTCCTTACTTTTGGTGGCTACACCTTTAAAAATACGATCGAGTATAGCAATGCCAAAGCGGTATTGGGGGATGGTTTTCAATGGGGTGCTGGTTTTGAAGTGGGGTTGGATGATACCAGGGCTGTGGAGTTGATCTACCAACGGCAAGACCCTTCCGCATCCGTTCGCTATTATATTGGACCAGTTGATGCTGAATCTATTGAAGTAGGTGTCAATTATATAATGGCGGGGGGTACCAATTACTTTCCTTTAAATGATGCCATCAGCGGTTTTGGAACAGTCGATCTTGGTGCGGCAATTTTTGACCCCAAAGACAGTGGCTATGAAACAATTACCCGTTTTGCATGGGGCTTACGCGGTGGCTTTCGCATAATGGCTTCCGACCGGATTAGTATGCGTGTTCATGGACAACTCCTATCGCCTGTTCAGGGTTTTGGAGGGGGTGTTTGGTTTGGGACGGGCGGTGCAAGTGCCGGGGTTTCAACGTATTCCACAATTTATCAATTCAACCTTGGTGGAAGTGTAAATATAAAATTGCGATAATTTACCTTCCACTTCATATATTGAGAATTAATTTATCCATTAGATCAGAAAAATCACAAAACCATTGATTATGAAAGCTTTAAAAAAAACCATCCTTGCTTTTACTATACTATTGTTTACTGCTCCTGCCTTTGCTCAACCCGCGAATGATGATTGTTTTAGAAACTGGTACAGTCTTTTTCGTGAACGCGGTGCTAAAACGGTAACGGATGGGACACATGATGTGGTGCTTTCTTTACGGAAGGATCAATACAGTGAATGTTTTATGGCCAGGGTAAAAGTTTCAGGCGGGTTGATTGTAACCCCAGTTCTGATCGCCAAGGAAGATGGAACGTATGAGGAGTTCAGTGCTTCCGGAAAAAAGATAGACCCTGCCTTCCTTCAAGGTAAAACGGATGCCGATTTGTTAAAAATCACAGATGGGATGAGCATCACCTTCTACACAACAGATCGGGAAACTGCTAAGCTATTTTTCTACACCTTTGTGAATGAACCGAAAAAAGGAAACAAGATTGCTCCTCCCGTTGGGGATTTAGTGAAAAACTAATGTGATTTTGCCCAGGTTCATGAGGGTTATCCCTTAAAAAGGCCCAATTCAAAAACCCTAAAATTGAAAGGTCATTCGTGCTATCATGCCGAATGAAATATGGCTATTCATCGAACGTTTCCAGGGCTTAGCCCGGTAATTGGTTGGGTCTTACCAACCACCACCCAGTGCCTTATACAACCGAACGGTAGCGATCAGTTGGCTTTGAAGGGCAATCGATTTTTGGAGTTGGGAATTATATAACTCCCGTTCCGCATCCAATACCTGTAGGAAAGAAGTGTAGCCATTGTCATACAGTGCTTTGGAAAGGAGTAGTGATCGTTCTGTTGCAGCAACCTGTGTTTGTCTTGCTGAATATTCATTTTGGTACGTTCTTACTTCTGCAAGGGTATTTTCTACTTCTGCAAATGCGGTGAGTACTGTTTTTTCGTATTCATAGCCTGCTTGCCTTGCTTTCGCACGTTCTGCTTCCACTCTACGTTTGTTTTGGTTAAAGCGGAAAATTGGCCCGGTTAATTGGCCGGTGATGGAACCCAGGAAAGCGTCCGCAGTAAAGAGGTTAGAAATATCCGGACTCGCCACCCCAAGTAATCCTGTAAGGCTCAACGAAGGAAAACGCAGTGCAACGGCAATGCCTACGCGTTCGGTTTGCGCAATCAATTGCTGTTCGGCTGCACGGATATCAGGTCTTCTCTCCAGGAGTTCAGAGGGCAATCCGGTTGGAATATCCAACGGCAATTGCTGCTGATCATTTCTCAAGCCGCGGTCTATTGGTGAATACGTTTGTCCTAATAAGATATTCAGTGCGTTTTCTGTGATGATAATGGCACGCTCCAGTCTAAATAACTGTGACTGTGCATCAGCGGCAATCTGCTCGGCTTGTAATTTATCCAATTCGGAAACGTTGCCCTTTTCAAACCGCAATGTGACAATGCGTAAATACTCCATGCGCGTATCATAGGTCCTGCGCGTGATTTCCATGCGCTCGTCCAACCCGCGCAATTGGAAATACAATTCCGCAATTTGCGCCACCAGGCTTATGTATACTGATTTCCTGACTTCATCCGTTGCAACTAAATCAGCATAAGCAGCCCGGTTGGCATGACGAAGTTTCCCCCATACATCAATCTCCCATGATACATTGCCCAACAGGCTGAATGCATTTGGGGAGAACATAACCCCTGCTTGTTCAGAAGAGTTACGTAAATCAGAAGCACGGCCACCTGCCTTATAGTCAAAGAATGGAAATAGGTTGGCCTGGTTGTATCCCAAAATAGCTTTTGATTCATCAACCCGTGCAATGGCAATACTTAAATCAAGGTTTGAATCAATGGCCAGGGTAATCAATTTATTCAATATTGTATCCTGATAGACATCCCACCACTTCAGATTGGTAATTGAATCAGATTTTGTTGCGGTCTGAAAGTACGCTTCAGGTTTCTTTGTATCCGGCCGTGAATATTTAGGGCCCACTGCACAGCCGGCCACTACCAGCAAGATGGATCCAACGATAATTATTTTCTTCATATCAATGAATCGATTCAGAAGGTGGAACATTTGATTTTGATTTTTTTCCAATGCTTTCAATAAAGACAAACAATGCGGGCACCACGATTACACCAATAATGGTGGCGATCAGCGTTCCGCTGAAAACGGCCATACCCATCACCTTCCTTGCTTCAGCACCAGCACCCGATGCCGTTAGCAGTGGGACCACTCCCAGCATAAAGGCGAAGGAAGTCATAAGAATTGGGCGCAGGCGAAGCTTGGCAGATTCAAGGGCAGCTTCGTAGAGCGGCTTGCCTTGCTCTTCATGGAGCATTTTGGCAAACTCAACAATCAGGATGGCGTTCTTGGCCGTAAGGCCAATCAACATCACAAGGCCGATTTGTGCAAACACGTTGTTCACATAACTGGGACTCCACAAACCACCAAGCCATAATCCTAAGAAGGCACCAAAAATAGCAGCAGGAACACCAAGCAAAACAGAGAATGGAAGTTTCCAGCTTTCATATTGCGCGGCCAGGATAAGGAACACAAATATCAATGCCATTAAAAACATAGTACCTCCTGTTCCTTCTGCCGCTTTTTCCTGATACGACATGTTGCTCCAGGCAATGCCCATTTCTTTTGGTAAGGTTGCGGCCACTTCTTCCAATGCCTTTAGTGCATCTGCCGAACTGTATCCTTCTGCCGGAGCACCCGAGATTTCTGCAGCGCGAAACATATTGAAGCGGTTGGTGTAGGACGGGCCGGTAATATCATTTACTTGCGCAAGTGTGTTTAACGGGATGATCTCCCCGGATCGGCTGCGTACATAATACCGTGCAATATCATCCGGGCTTAGCCGGTCTTCTGCTTCCGCCTGAACAAATACTTTGTACTGACGGCCAAACCGGTTGAAATCATTTATATACGTGGCACCGAGGTAAGTTGAGATCGTGCTGGTAATTTCATTTTGGTCGATGTTCAGTTTCTCAGCTTTGTCATAGTCGATTACAATTTGTTTTTGCGGAACGTTGGACCGGTATAATGTAAAAGCGTTGGCGATTTCGGGTCTATCCCTGGCAGCCGCCACGAATTTTTTTGCTTGCTCATCCAAAAATTGAGGAGTGTTTCCCGATCGGTCCAATAGCTGCAATGTAAAGCCTGCTGAGGTACCAAGACCTTCAATGGGTGGTGGGCCAAAGGCGATAGCGGTAGCATCTGAAATGTTATTTCGGAAAGCCAGATTGGTTTGTTGAATTAATTGTTTGGCTGTTTTTTCCCGTTCATCCCAAGGCTTCAACGAAATAAAAACAAATGCATTGTTGGTAGAATAGGATTGGGTAAGCATACTGTATCCCACCACCATTGTGGAATAGGCTACCCCTTCTGTATCGTTGATGATCTTCTCAATTCTTTGCGCTACCTGGTCAGTGCGCTCCAGGGAAGCAGCATCCGGAAGTTGAACGTTTACCAGGTAATACCCTTCGTCCTCTTCGGGAACGAAACCACCCGGAATGTTTTTGCCCAACAGTCCGGTTATGAGGAGTGTAATACCAATAATTATTATCGACCTGACCGACTTTCGCGCCACGATTCCAGCCACTCCGGTATAGCCAAGCGTAAATTTATCAAACATCCGGTTGAAGGCATCAAAGAACCGTTGCAACCAACCCGTGGATTTCTTTTTTGGTTTTAAAAGAATCGCACTCAATGCAGGGCTTAGTGTAAGTGCGTTGAATGCAGAGAACAAGACCGAGATGGCAATGGTAATGGCAAACTGCTGGTACAACCTACCCGTGATACCTCCGGCAAACGCCACCGGCACAAACACCGCAGCCAAAATAAGTGCGATCGCAACCACCGGCCCGCCAACTTCCTTCATCGCTTTCTGGGTTGCTTCTTTCGGGTTCATACCGTGCTCAATATTGTGCATTACCGCTTCAACCACCACGATGGCATCATCCACCACAAGGCCAATGGCCAGTACCAAACCTAGCAATGAAAGCACGTTTACCGAAAACCCCAGCAATGGAAAGATGATGAATGTACCAATCAGGGAGACCGGCACTGTCAATAATGGAATCAATGTAGCCCTCCAGTCTTGCAAAAAGAGGAACACCACCAGTATCACAAGGAAAACAGCTTCAAAAAGCGTATGGATAATTTCTTCGATACCTACCGATACCGACTCCGTTGTGTTCAACGATATGTCATACGTCAGGTCTTCAGGAAAACGGGTTTTTAATTCGGACATTGTACTCTTTACCAGGTCTGCTACTTCCAACGCATTTGAACCCGGCATCTGAAATACCACGATTGTACTTGCTGCCTTTTTGTTGAGCCGGCTGAAGGAATTATAATTTTCCATACCCAACTCAAGGCGGGCAATATCTTTTAAGCGAATGATGGATCCTTTCTCATCGGATTTCACAATGATATTTCCAAATTCCTCTTCCGTTATCAACCGCTCTTGCAACAAAACACTGTACGTATACTCTACTCCTTTTGGGGAAGGAGGGGCACCAAATTTTCCACCCGGGGAGATTGCGTTTTGTTTTTTGACCGCATTCATTACATCGGTAACCGTAAGGTCAAGCTTGGTGAGTTCATCGGATTTTAACCATATCCGCATGGAATAATCGGCACCACCAAAAAGGATAACATCACCTACACCCTTCAAGCGTTTCAACTGATCAACAATGTTGATGTTGGCATAGTTGTTTAGAAATAAACCATCGAAGGTGGAATCGGGCGAGGACAATGAAACCAGCATGATCGGGAACACCATCGATTTTTTTGTGGTGACGCCAAAAGCTTTTACTTCATTGGGCATTTTGGCGCTAGCCTGCGACACCCGGTTTTGCGTAAGCATGTTCGCATTGTCCAGGTCTGTTCCTACCTCAAAAGAAACTTGAAGGGTAAGGGACCCGTCTGCTGCATTGATGGATTTCATGTACAGCATTTCTTCCACGCCATTTACCTGTTGTTCAATGGGGGTAGCTACAGCCTGTTCTACGTTTACGGCATTTGCACCATTGAATAAAGTAGTAACCTGTACCATAGGAGGTGTAATCTCAGGGTACTTGGAGACGGGGATGCTACTCAGGGTGATCAACCCCATGATGACCATGAGGATGGAAATCACCATCGCAACAATTGGCCTTCGGATAAAAAATTCACTCATAAGATCGGAAGGTTATTTGTTATGGTTTGTTTTTCTGATCAACGTCAGGCCACTTTGTTTCCACTACCTCAATTTTTGAATTGGGTGTTAAAGAAGTTGTTCCAATCACTGCTACACGGTCGCCTGCTTTTAAACCTTTTGTGATTACCCAGGCATCATTAACTTTCGGTCCGGTTTCAATGATGTTAACTTTTAAGGTACTGGAATCACTTACTGTAAAGGCTTGGGAGAGACTCTGAAGTTGAAAAACAGCCCGCTGAGGTATCAATATGGCATTCGGGATAGTGTTTAATAATACCCGTGTCTTTACAAATAATCCCGGACGCAGCAATCCATTGGGATTGGGGAATAAAGCTTCTATGGTTAGCGTGCCTGTCTTCGGGTCGATTTCACGGTTCGCAAAATTGACCGTTCCATTTTCCGGATAGAGCGACCCATCCGCCAAAATCAATTGAACATTTTTTCGTGCGGAGGCAAGTTCTTCTTGCGACATTTTAGCAATGCGCAGGTATTCCCGTTCACTGATCTGGAATCGAACGCGTACGGAATTGATACTGGAAATGGTAGTGAGCACTGAATTTTGACCGGCACGACTGGCGTAGTCGCCTACCCGCACATTGGAGATGCCCACTACACCACTAAAGGGTGCATATACACGGGTGTAGCCCAGTTCAATTTTTGAATTTTGTAAGGAAGCTTCTGCAGCTTTCACCTGGGCCATTGATGCCTCATAACTTGCCTGCGAATTATCGAGGTCTTGCTTGCTCAACGCATTCAGTTCCGCCAATGGTTTTACCCGGCTCAATTCGCTTTGGGCGCGTACCATTTCTGTCTTGGCATTAGCCAGTTCACTAGCCTGACGGTCAACGGTAGTCCTATATTGGATGTCATCAATAATATAAAGAAGGTCCCCCTTTTTCACTGCTGAACCCTCTTTGAAATTTACAGACGTTACCCAGCCTTCTACCCGCGATCGGATATCCACATCTGATTCCCCATATACCTGGGCAGCAAAATCTTCGTAAAGAGGAACGTCCTCTTGGATCGCGGTTACTACGTTCACTTTTATGGGTGGCAGAACTGCCGTTTCTGTTTTCTTGCCGCACGCTGCTAGTCCCAATCCTACAAGTAGGAGCAGGGTATATTGGTCACTAACGGTTATTTGGAAAAACTTCATAGTGCTATTTTATTTTATTTGTTGATGGAAATTGAAATGATTGTGCCGGGCTAATTCACACTAAAGATAGTAGAATTACAAATAGGTGGGCTATATATTGAATATAAAAAGTAACAAATAGTTTGCCGGGTGAACGACACTGGAAGATTTTCAGAGGCGTTATCAAACCCATTGTAATTTCAGGATGTTCGGTAGAAAATTGACGCCCCCTGCCTACCGATTCCTTAAAAAAATATTTTGTGTTATTGATTATTCTCGCTAGGTTGATAATTGAATGCTACGATTTTCGCGTGAAATTTCCGGCCCATATTTTTCTTTGTCTTTTAATTCTATTGCCATTCACCTATACCGTGGCACAACCTTCCGCAGACTCCATTCCGCAAAAGGATATTGTTGATGTGCTGATTAAGACTTTTAATATACATTCTGAAAAGAAGCACCGGGATGATAAGAAAGTAAGGCTATCGATAATTCCAGTGGCACCCTCTTCCAGTGGGGGGAAGCAGATGGCTGTTTCATCAGTGAATGCCACATTCTACCTGGGTGATCTGGAAAATACCAACCTATCGAATATTTATTTTATCCCTTTTTTCAATTTTTCCGGAACGGGCGGCTTTTTGATACGGCCCAATCTATGGACAAATGAAAACCTATGGAATATTACCGGGGAAATAAGAATTGCGAAGAACTATCTTGACACGTATGGACTGGGGGCCAACACACAGGAGGAAGCAAAATCCATTGTGAAGTATGGTCAATACCGTTTGTACAGTGTCTTCCATCGTAAGGTTGCCTGGTATTTTTACGCAGGGGCGGGATTAGATGTAAACTATTATACAAATATTGAAGAGGAGAATCCTGGTGCCGAGGATAGCGCTTTTAAAGAATATGGAATAGGCACCTCAGGGAATTCGGTTTCCTCCGGGCTGACCATCAATTTACTTCGTGACAGCCGGAAAAACTCTGTGAATCCGGAAGGTGGTTTCTATACCACGTTGATCGTTCGTTTGCATGGACAGAATGTTGGGAGTGAGACCAATTGGCAATCTGTTTATTTGGATGGCAGAAAGTATTTTTCGTTCAGCCAGCAACGGCATAAGGTATTGGGTTTCTGGTTTTTATACTGGGGTACCTATGGAGATGTACCATATTTAAACTTGCCCGGTACCGGAATGGATAACACAGGACGTTCGGGCAGGGGATATCCATTGGGTCGGTATAGAGGAAAACAAATGTTATACGGAGAAGCGGAGTATAGATTTGACATTACCGCAAATGGGATGTGGGGAGGAGTGGTTTTTACGAACGTCCAATCCTATACTGAATATGAGACTGATAAATTTCAATACATTAAACCAGCCATCGGAACAGGCATCCGATTGAAGTTCGATAAGCGATCCAATACTAACTTAACATTGGATTTTGCTGTAGGAAAAGATTCGTATAACATTCGTGTGAACCTGGGCGAATTTTTTTGATATGGATTTTTTGTTCATTTAAGTGTGTGGGGATTTTCAATAGTACTCGAATTTTTCTGTAACCCTTTACCGTTCACCTGGGGGCGGATGGCATTGATATTTTAATTCTCTATATTCGATTTAATAATCCAATCAATATGATAAGATCAATTATTGTTCTGTGTTTCCTTGCATGTTCAGGTACAGCAAATGGGCAGGTGCTCATCACCCTGTTGTTGGGCGATAAACTAAATTCTGATAAGATTGAATTTGGGTTGGAAGGTGGCGTCAATTTCTCTGAGTTTGCAGGGTTGGATGATGATGTAAAAGGCAATTTTAACCTTGGGTTTTATTTTGATTTTAAACTTAAAAACCCGGTGTGGAGGGTGCATACAGGGGTCATTGTAAAATCGACTATGGGTGCTAAAGGGTTGCCTGTTTATTTACTGGATCAAATTGATTTAGATGAGGCTTTTGCCGGTGGTGAAGTGGTGCGCAGGATTAATTATTTTAATGTGCCTGTGTTGATGAAATACATGGTCAGTCCGCGGTTTTATGTTCAAGGTGGAATCCAACTCGGGTTACGGACAAAAGCAGAAGACACATTCTATCAGGAGGTAAACAAAAAGGATGACCTTACGTTCGAGCGGGAAATCAGTAACGACTATCACCGGATTGATGCCGGTATTGTTGGAGGTATTGGGTATCGTTTGCTTGGCGGGAATGGGATGAACATCGGTATCAATTATAATTTAGGACTTATTGACATTACTACAAGTGATGAAACGAAACAGTATAATCGATCATTATATTTGACGGTCGGCATTCCAATCGGGATGAAGAGTAAAAATTCTAAAACGGAAGAAACAAACTAGCAAATTCCCATTCATTGGAAGATGATTAAGGTTGAGGAATTTAATTGCGTTTAACCAATACAATAATTTTGCTGCATGGACTTTCATAAAAACCTTTGACGTTGGATTTCGGTTTTGGAAAAAATTCGTTTAACGTTCGTGTGAACCTGGGCGAAGTTTTTAGTTTGGTATGAACGACCCTATTTTTATAACGCATGGCAAAGAAAGTTTTAGTTGTTGTATTCATCATGGGTAGCAGTACGCTTTCAAAAGCACAATCTGATCAACAAGTTTGGCTGGAGTACATGCTGACGCACCCCTTTGCAAACTCGTGGGAATTAGAGCATGATGTTCGGTATTCCACCACACTCACCTCGCCACACTGGAGGGCTTTTCGTTACTACCCCACGTTGAGTTGGGCATTCTCTGAAAACATTGATTTTTTGGGAGGGCTTACATTTGCATACAATTTTCAGGAAGATGCGGCCAATACGATAGAACTGCGGGAGATGCTGGGTTTTCGCGTGCACATAACACCCAATCGTAGGATACTGACACGTTTGCTGGTGCGTGGTGAAAATAGAAATCTGCAAGACACAGAAACAAAAGATTGGACTTCTTCGAATCGCTTGCGCATGCGTGGCGAAGCACTTATCCCACTCAATAACCCCACCATGTTCAACAAAGACAAACTCCTTTATGGCATTGTGGATGCAGAATGGTTTTTTGCTTTTGACCGGGATTTGAACGAACGGTTTGCCAATCGGTTTCGATTACGCACCGGGTTGGGCTATCGGTTCAATTATAATTTCCGGGTAGAATTTATTTATTCGTACCAGGAATCACGCAACCAGCAAGATGATGCAAATCCAGTTCACGACAATATTTACCGGTTCAGGTTTCGCCACTTTATCAATAAAAGTAACCCTTCGAAGAACTTGGGGATGGGGGATTAATCCATTGTATTTAAATCCGGGTTTTTTACAATCAAACTATCAATTTCCCCATTTTCAGAAAGTATTATAGCCACTCCGCGCGTGGAAGGAAATTGCGCAAGGATGATCAGCATAATGGAAGTAATCGGCACCGACAAAAACATACCGAGCAATCCCCATACGTATCCCCAAAAGGACAAGGTGACCACGACCACAAGCGGGCTTAGGTTCAATGACTTTCCCATTACCCGTGGCTCAATATAGTTTCCAATAACCACTTGTATTACTTGTATGCTTCCAAAAATCCAGATGAAATACCAGATGGTGCCAAACTGAATGACTGCAAAAATGGAGGGCAGAAAAGTAGCGACAAAGGATCCGATATACGGTATAAAATTCAACAGGAAAATTATAAACGCCCAAAGGAAAGCATAATCGACACCATATAATAATAGTACAATATAACTGAGTCCTCCCGTGAGGAGGCTTACATAGGTTTTTAAAGTTAAGTACTGGTTGGTTGATTGGTAGATTTGATGGACCAATTTTTTTATTCGATTTCTCTTATGTATGTCTGAGAAAACAAGTTCGCCTTTTTTGGAAAGGGAGACTTCCTCCAGGAATAAAAACACAACGTAGATAATCACCAGGAAAATATTGCCCACGAATGACGTGAGCGATGCAAGTATTCCTTGTAAATAACTTTGGATATCCAGCGCGCTGATCCTTTCTTTCACCACATCGGTAATGTTTTCAACACGGAACATATCCCCCATTTGATTGAGAAATTGATTTAGGGAAGATTCATAAATCGAAAAGTTCTTGACCATCTGACTCAGGTTGGTCACGATAATATCGATAGCGGTTTGAAGGGACAAGAAGATGATGGCGATAGCGATCGTTCCGCGAATCCACTTGGGAAAGGGCCTCCCTTTTATTTTTATCCTACCGATAAAATCTTCCAATGCCCGTATGATGTACCAGAAGATAATGGCCAATACAATGGGTTGCAGTAATTCACTGAAATAGATCAGTCCTGCGATAACCATCAGGATCAAAATGCTAACAAAAAGCACTTTCGATAGCGGTGTAAGTTCGTCCTCCTCTTTCATTGGTTCTTGGGTTCTGGTATTGTTTTTATTTCATAAACAGGAATGGAAAGTTCAATCCCTTTTTCTTTTAGAGCAGCATAAACCTGTAGGTTCAATTCGCTACGGGTTGACAGCAATTCACCTACTTGCCAATAATAAACCTTGAAAAGCAAAGATTGATCAAGTTGCCCTTCGAAGGTTGCAAAAGGTTTGGGGTCTTTAATAACGTGTGTATGCTGGAGCGCAATTGCAGTTAAAGTGGCTACAATTTCAGTAGGATCGGCATTCTTGTTTGTACGCACTTCAATTGTAAATCTTCTTTTTCTATTCGACAGTGTCCAATTGGAGACACGATTATTGATAAGATTCGAATTTGGAATTATTACTTCTGCTCCAGCGTATGTCAATATTTTACTTGCGCGGATCCCTATTTGTGTTACCTGGCCTTCCTGGTGCTCTGCTTCAATGATATCCCCCACAAGGATTGGCCGTTCAAATATCAAAATCATTCCCGACACAAAATTGGCCACCAAATTTTGCAGACCAAACCCTACCCCCACACCTAATGCTCCGGCAATAATACTCATCTTTGTCAGGTCAAAACCGGTGGCTGCAATGGCGAGAAAAAACCCGGTAATGATGACAAAATATTTTCCCATTACACCAATCGCCATGGGAACGCCCCGGGGTACTTTAACCCGGGAGAATATTTCTTCTTCTAAAAGGACTTGAATAAAATTTGAGAGGATAATGGAAAAAATAATTGTAAGGATAACAGTAGTAACATCCCCAATCGAAATTGTGTATGCGCCAAACTTTCCGCCAAAGGACCAGATATTTTCAAACATTCGCTGAATGAAGGGAAGGAGGCCAAAGACCCGTAAAGAGGATAGGAACCAAAGAAGGAGCGCACTAATGGATATCAACTTAATGAGCAATGGAAAATATTTCTTTACCAGAAATGAATCTTCCAGTAAAAAAGTATGGGAAAGCGCTTGTAAAAAACTTCGGATGATCAGGGAACATATCAATACAATTGGCCCGATGTACAAAGATGCCACGATTCCGGATATGAGGAGTTTGGAGAGTTCGATGTATCCGATAACACTCACTACAAAAGTCAAACATGATAAATAAAAGAAGAAAGGGACGAATCCCGTTTTAATATACTTGGTAATGGCTGAAATGCTATTCACTAAATACCGGCCAGGATTTTTGTACATCCATAAAAGCAAACCACTTGTGAGTAGCGTAATTGCCAATAAAACAATATTGTGCAATTCCGTAACCAGCGAAATATGCAGCAGTATTACATTCAAACAATAGAGCAAGAATACGAGCCAATAGACCCAAACACTGACTATCGATTTACCAATCGTGAAAATTAGCAGTGGCAAAGCAAAAGCAATCAATAGCATTTCAGAAAGCAGGGCGGGCCTATTGTCCAATACAAAAAAAGAGATTAGCAACAGGGCGCTCATCGAAGATGCAATTGGGAATGCTGTAATATTATTGTAGACCGGCAAGAACGGATCCTCCCCTGTTTTTTCTTTGCCTGCTAATTTTTTTATCCGTAAGTAATAAAAAACAAAAAACAGTAATACTCCGATACCGATTAATAAAGTGATAGCCCTCCCTTTTTCTTTCACATAATCAATTGATTCTTTCGTTCCTGAAATAAAACGATCAGATATGGATTGTGTAGAGTCTACGTTGTCTTCCGTATTGTTCCAAATGAAGTTCGTGTTTCGATCAAATAATTTTACTATCGTATTATACTCAGCGATGTTGACCATATTGATATACTCCGAATTTTCAATTTGCAGTTGATTGATTTCATGCTGAATCTTCAAAAAACTGGTCAGTTGTTTTTGGAGTAGTTTTTCAGCATTTCTTAATAAAGCAATAACCTCCTGGATTTGGGGCAAAAGGCTTTTTGAAATCGGATCGGACTGAACATGTATTTGTAAAGAATTCCATTCTGTTAGCAGGTTTTTTATTTTAAACAATTGGGTCTCAATCTGGGTGGAAGTGGAACTGACTTCTTCTGTAAGGTTTTTAAAATTGGTTTCGGACCGGTTTAACCTGGATTCGAGATTGTTTATTTGCCATGTACTGACATACCGATTAAGTAAACGGTGTGATTCTTTTTTTATGTTCGCGAATGTCTTTGAATGCTTCGTTAATTTTTCCTGACTGGTATGTAACAACAACGTATCTGTATACTGCTTAACAACAGCAGGGATTTCGGAAAGGATCTTTTCATATTCAGATTGAATGCTGCTCAACTTAATACTATCCGTGCCTTCCGGGGGTCTATTTTGACTAAAACCAGAAGTGGCTAAAAGCAGGCAATATGCGAGAACGTAAAGACGAATCGAAAAGGTAAAGTGCATGGGCATTCCCGTATATTTGGTCGACTAAGATAACAACGATTAGCCCAACAAAAAATCAATGGCCCTTAATTCAAAGGCAATATAGCAATGAAAGGAGGAACAGCTTGCCCCGATGATGTTACTGTTTGCGTAACGTCACTTACCGGGGCCGGCTTGAATATTTGCCAATCAGGATCGCAATGATTATCCCAACATAAAACTGTCCGGATATTGAGATGATGAGTGAAAGTGATTTTGCCCCTTGAGAAATTGGCAAAATATCCCCATACCCAAGGGTTGTAAAGGTTACAAACGTGAAATATTTTATTTCATTTAACGAAACGATTTCAGGATTAAACGCAGCAGGATTAACGTAAACCACAAAACCCATAAATCCGGAATAGGCAATGCCCATTAACAGATAGCCGTTGATTGCTTCAAGAATTGTGGTTCCCGAAACCTTCTTTGTGTTCATGATTTCACCAATCAGCCGGAAAACCATATAAATAAAAAACAGGTTGGTGGTAAATTTTGAAACATAATTTAGAATGGTCATGTTGGCAAACGCACTCGCTACCTGAATAATCCAAACCAGTACAACGGTGACCAGGAATTTTTTTCGCCCTTTTCCCAGTACAAACGCGGACTGTGCGAGGATTGTCAGGGTCAAAATGAAACTTAGGGGATTCGTAAGGGAGGCATTGAATAGCGGTACAATAAAAACGTATGCAGACACACTGGCCAGCAGGAAGAGTGGCTTTGCATTCGGTGCCAGGAGGACATTGTTAAAAAAAGGTTTTTTTAATGTGGTCATGAATACGGCTTTCGCTAAAGTATAGAAAATTTGGCTTCTTTCTAACCTTGGAAACAATTCGATGTGCACTCAATAGAGTTCAAACCGAAGACCGGCAAACATTCGTATTCCCTGGTTTGGTGCGAATACGTAAGTGGGATCAAATGTCAATGCGTACGGGTTTTTAATGGGATCTTTTTTCACACTTCCATTTGCTTCATACTCGACATCATTATCAAAAGGATCATGTGGCCGGGCAATGCTATTGGCAGGCGGTGTATAATTCAGCAAGTTCTTCACGCCTCCATAAATTGAAAAGCGATCATTGAATTTATAAGTGAGTTGAATATTCTGAATGCTCCAAAGGGGTGATTTTGGGGCACGTGGATCAAGATCGCTAAGCAACGGAAGATGCATCGGTCCATAAAGATTTCCGGTGTAGTCAACAGAAAATTTAGGGGTGAAAGGATAGGAGATGGTCCATACTGCTGTATAATTTTCTGTTAATAATTGTTGTGTCTTTTTTGCTTGTCCCAAATCATTTTTTTCCATTGTATAAACATCCATCAACGTACCGCCTGCCAATATTTTTAAACCGTTGGTAAAATTGAAATCCAGGTTCAATGTTAACCCTTGGGAGATGGCATACCCGTCCAAATTGCGGTATCGGATTTCATTGGGGTTCGTTAAGTAATCGGGGATAATTTTATTGTTGAAGTGCGTGAAAAAGGCCGTTGCATCAAATTGGATGTATCCATTGTGCATCACTATTTTTTTTCCGTAGTTGATGTTGGTGTTCCAGGAAGTTTCGGGTGCAAGGTCTTCTTCAAAGACCACGACCCGGGCACCGGTAAGTGCTGCATGGTCTTCCGTAAAGACATTGGCCACGCGGTATCCATTGCCGATACTTACCCGCAGCACATCATTTTTTGAATACGATGACCATTTATAGTTTAACCGTGGTGAAAAAATATTGCCATGAATGGAATTGTAATCGTATCGCATCCCCAACAACACTTTATTTTGATCATTGATGGTGATTTCATCTTGTACAAAAATTCCGGGCAACCACGTGATTGAAGTTCCATTTTCCGTGGCAACGGTGTTATCGTCATACCAATTGTATCGCACTGCAGCGCCAATTAAAAAATCATTCTTTCCTAATTCTTTATTCCACGTAAGTTGCCCGAATATAATTTTTTGATTTCCAAAATAGGGGGTTGTTCCGTAATACGAATTTTGATTGTGGCTGTTGGCGGAGAAACTGAAAATCATCTTTTCTTCAATCGGCAATTGATACGATGACATGATTTCCCATCGCTTGGTATAAATACTTTCCCCGTATAAACTATCGCCTCCACGAAAGGCAGGTGTCCAATTCATTTGGCCTCCCCAACGATCTTCATAATTGTAGCGTGCCGCAATCGTAAACACACGGTTTTCTTTGCGGTCAAAACTTACTTTGTTGAAAACTGAAATCCGGTTTTGCAATGTAACATCGGTAAAACCATCATCATTGTTATCAATCGGGTTTTGATAGTTGAAGTAATTGATGCCGAGAAGCGATTGCGTTTTTTGCCCGAGGTTAAACTTCACCGCCACATCTGTATTGAACTCTGCCCACGAAGTTGCCATCTGATCGATCGAAACAAGTGGTGCATAAGCAGGACGTTTCGTGATCACGTTGATCAACCCGGCCACCGCTTCCGATCCATACAATGTAGAAGCGGGACCTTTCACCACTTCAACACGATCGATCAATGAAGATGGTATCCCGGTTAATCCGTAAACTGTAGCGAGACTGCTTACAATTGGCATCCCATCGATCAACACCATTGTATACGGTCCCTCCAACCCATTGATATGGATATCACCTGTGTTGCAGATATTACAATTGAGTTGAGGCCGAACACCATTGATGTTGGAAAGTGATTCAAATAAACTCGGTGCAGGGTTCTTTAAAAAAAAAGTTGGTGTATACACTTCAATAGGAACCGGACTATCAAGCTTTGTTACTTCTTTTAACGTGCCCGATACCACCATCACTTCTTGCAGTTGACTGACATCTTCGCGCAGCCGGATGGTATAGGTATCGCGAGTTGGTACAATGGGGATTTCGGTTGTAAGAAAACCTGTGAATGATATGATGAATTTTTTAGGATTATCCCCGGGAACCTGTAGATGAAATTCCCCTTTTTCATTGGTGATCGTTCCGGTTTGCGTATTTCCCGGGAAATAAACAGAGGCACCCGGAAGTGCTTCACCGGAGGCATAATCGAGAACCACACCACGAAGTTGCCGCTGCGCTGTAGCTGTCGAAATACTCAGCATGGTAAGGAATACTATGAAAAGGGCTTTTTTATCCATCTTTTTATTAGAAATACAAAAATAATAAATTAGACTAGTCTAAAAAAATTATTTTGGATATAATATTCTGTCAGCGTGATCCTTTACTTCTGTAATATGGATTTTATCCGAAACCCTGAGGTTAGTCTGTGTGCTAACCTAAACGATAAACCACCATTCGTCAATTAACCAGTTAGAAATGAAAGCAATTTGGAATGGGGAAATCCTTGCTGAGAGTGAAATGACGGAGGAGGATTTGGTCTTGGTTGGTTTTGATCTCAAGAAAGATCTGCGCGTAATCCTGACGGCTTATGACGCACCACTATTTTTGTGATGTGGTGTTTCGTAAGAAGGGCAGGCTAATTTTTCGAATGTGATAGCGATGCATAAAATTATCACTCCGAATTAACGATCACCACTCTTCAATCCCATCGCTCGGTTTCCATTTTGAATCGGGCTCGAAATAATTCCACAGGATTCCCGATACATTTCGAAGGAGCACGTACCCTTCGTTGTCCGGGGTCCAGCTTTCGTCTTTTTGGTTTTTAGTAATAACACAAAATACGTAATCACCGTGTGGTGCATTGACCAACACAACTTCTGATCGCGATCTATTGACAGCCCCTTGTTTGGAAGCTGTCTGGATATATGGTGGTATTTGCGACAATGCTTCACCGTCCCAATATATTCGTGTTAAATTCCTATACATCCTTTCACTTGCACGCTTACTAATAACTTCACCCTTGCCGATGCTTGCTACTAAATTTGCCATCTCCCGCGGAGTGGTCTGACCCCACCCATACCTGCTGCGGTTCGACTCTCTACCCGGTGTTCGTGAATTGACACGTGTGTGTTCATATCCATTTTCTTGCAGCCATTGATTTATTTGGGTTCCGGTTCCGGCTAATTGCTGGCACCACAGACTAGCGGTATTATCGCTGGTCGTGATCATCAACATCAAGATTTTACTCAGTGCGATTTGTTCCCCATCCTTAAACGATCCCAGGATGTCGTCACCTTCATACAATAGCGAGTCGGTATAGGTTAAGGTTGTGTGGTAATCAATTTCACCTTTTTCGATCTTATTGAACATTCCGATGGTGATGGGCACCTTGATCATGCTGGCCGTAGGAAAAATAGTATCGGCATTAATCGCTACCGTTTTTCCGGTTTTAAGATGTTGAACAAAAATCCCGACATCACCCTGAAAGGAATCTACTAACGGTTGTAACTGTTGCGTCAACGCCTTGTCGTCTTGACTAAAAGCTGAGAATGAAATTATCAGCACGAAACATATTGTTAGTTTTCTCATCTCTTTTATTTATTCTTTAAATGGATTTTGTCTTTTTTCTTTGATCGCAGTGCTATTTTCCATTCCGATTCCAAGTACTAAAATTAACACGTTGGTTACTAACAATTCGTAAAATAATGGCTGCATTGCAAATCATGATTATTATCATATACACCCCAGATAAAAAGCGGTTTTTTGGAATTCAACCTCCCTTAGATTTATTCCATCATAATCTAAAAGCGTACAAGTTATGGAAACACATCAATATCAAGTGGACATTCGTTGGGACCATGATCGGAAAGGCATCATGTGTTCACCGGAAATTAATACAGTGACAGGAACCGCAGGCTGTATTGAGGTGGCCACTCCGCCACAATTCGCGAAAGGTATCCCGGGGATTTGGTCCCCCGAGCATTTATACACGGCTGCTGTTAGCAGTTGTTTAATGACTACCTTTTTAGCCATTGCCGAAAATTCAAAACTGGAGTTCTCTGCTTTTACGTGTTCATCAAAAGGCAAATTGGAAAAAGTGGACGGAAAATTTTTAATGACCGAAGTTATACTTGAGCCTACTGTCACAATTTCAGATGAAAAGGACTACGAACGTGCTTTACGCATTCTTGAGAAATCGGAAGCAGCATGTTTGATATCCAATTCGATCAAATCGAAAATCATACTGCGGCCAACTGTAAATGTGTTGATGGTGCAGTAGATGATCAGCAGACATTCATTTTTTCTGACCAGGTTAATCCATTGGGCAGTTCGATTGAGTTGAATTCAAGATGGATCACTCTTCTTGGTTTTTGACTCGTGACTTTTGATGAGGAATGAAGTAAGAGGGGTTTCATCATTTGAATACCACCTGCTTCTATTTCACAAAAATACGGAATACTGTTTTTACAGATCAGATTGATTTCATCATTCGTTAGTATCTTATTATGTGAGCCTGGAATAACTTTTAATGCACCGTTCCTTTCATTGGTATCATCCAGGTGTATGCGGATGGTTACTGTCTCTTTCAAAATTTCTTCAGGAGGTCGTACGCCTAGTGCATTTGATTTCTTTGACCAACCAGAAAATCCTGGTGTCTCAATTTTTTTATCTACGTTAATGGTGATGTCCTGATGCCAGGTTACATACCAATTGGCGTCCATTGACTTTTCAAAGTAAAGCGATTTTGTGAGAAATAGATTGCGATTTATCTTTCTTAGAATGGCCAGTAGGTTAGCATTGAAAACGAGACCACAAATTTCCGGAATGACATGAAGTATGTTTCGGATTGCATGGAGTTCAGTTCCGGAATTTTGCTTTTGGTAATTAAAGATTTTTCCCCGAATCGCATTAATCTCTTTTTTTCCATAGATACAATTTAATATGGAGAAGCCTTTGTGTTCTAATTTTTTTTGAATAGTGACCAAGGCTGTTTCACTCAAATCAAATTGGTATCGTTCCAGTGCATTCTCAAGTTGATCTTTTATTCTTCGTTTGAAGGGCGCTGGTTTTATCACTTTTATCCGATCACCAAACCCAAGGATTTCTCTTTCTAATTCATAATTGATTTGAACATGAATAGCAAAAATAACTCCTTCGGATACTTTTTGAATTACTTCCTGACTATGGTGAATTGGTTTGGTTAAAATGTAAGGAGCTGTTTGGTAATCTGCAATGAATTCAATTCTCTCTGGTGGACTATCAGGATTCACTGTAACCCCTAATACATTTTCAAAGAATGAGGAGATATTGAAATTAGAGGACTCAACATATTTTTCCATCGATTCCTTAATTGATGCAATTCGGTCTAATGCCAAGGTCATGATGGGCGAATTTTTCTTTTTCACACCCAATACAAACCAGCGATTTCGATATTCCTTCAAATAATAAGGATGGAATGTAAAGCCATTGGCATCCCGCGCTTTGAACGACTGATATGTCATTTCAATTGGCCGTTTCTTTAAAATTGCCTGATAAATTGTTTCGATGTACTCAAGCCCTTTAAGGTTTTCGTTTTTTTCAAAATCAATGACCGGTTCTTGTTTTGTTTTGGCTGAGTGGATTTTATTCTCAAGGCGTTGTACCATTCCACTCAATTCCTGAAAATGACTGAAGCCTTTGAACTGACGTAGTATTTCAACCACTTCTGTAAGTTTGCCAAGATCCTGATCGGTTAAGGGTATATTGGTAATAGAATAATCAGGGTCTTCATACGTATAAAATTTTTTTTCCAAGACAATAATGGGCGCGTTATACCCAAGTTTATCGCTTCGCATGATTTGGATATCCATTTGCACGGATCGTCTGCTAACACCCTTATCGATGCCTTCATATTCATAAAGCGCATCCGAACACGCATCCATTAAATCCTCTAATGTCCACCTTCTTTGCCTGTTTCTGAGGCAGTTGTCAATTGTTCGGTAGCGAATGAGTGCATTGCGGTTAACAGGCATTTGAAAAGAATTTTGATAAAAAAAGGAAAAAATTTTCACTACGCAAAAAGACTGCGCAGTAACCTTCCACTTTTGTTTTGTCATTAGACGGATGACTCGGTGGGCGATCAGTGAAATGGCTGATTGCCCAATGGGTTAGACAAGGGGATGCGCCAACGTTGGAGAGTTGGGTTGGACTGTAAATCCAATTCCTTATGGATGAATAGGTTCGAATCCTATGATCCCCACGAAATCAGCCACCTCCCCTTCAGATGGAAGGGGGTTTTTGAAGGTCTTATAGCTTAAAAAGGAAAAGCCTACAAAAAAAGCGGATCCGTAGCGGGGAATACACCGGTACAGTTTGGGCAGAAATAGTTAGAGTTTAGAGCTATCGGGATTGCCCGTGAGGGAATCTCAGTTCGAATCTGAGTAAGGCCACTATTAGAATATTGTTTCGAAGAAGTCGGGACTAAAAATCTTTCAATACGACTATGTTTTATTGAAGGCGGGAAAAAACAGGAAGCCGAAGACCGGATGCGCGTATCGGTATTGCGCCATAGTGTTATTCTTATTAAAGCATAACATGCTGCTTAGCTCGATGTTGTTTTCTGTAACCTGTATGATGGAGGTTCGAATCCTCCTCCTGATTTATCGGGATAACTCAGTTGGTAGAGTAACAGCATGGACTGAAAATCCATTCTTTAGGAGAAGTTGATCGCTTCTATAAAAAGGGTCACCAACCTGAAAGGCGTTCAGGGCATGTCTGGAATTCGATATTGCTGTTCGTTCGACTTGTCGAATGAATGAAATTTGAAAACCAATCTTTTGACAACTTGAAAGTATAAGGATACCGCAAAGTAAAACCCACTTACTTTTTTGCGTGGTATGTGCTTATGGACTCAACTCAGTTGAATTCAAAACAGCGTGTTCACACAGAAAACTATTTCGATTCCACGATGCTTAATTGTGCTTCCGTGCTCATGGGATGATGTGCCTTGAATGACTTTCTTTAAATGAATTTGATAAACGATTAAATATAAAACGATGAAAAGGATCAGAATCAACACCGGAAAAATTGGATTGGTGTTCAAAAATGGCAACTATAATAGAGTAGTTTCGGAAGGTACATATTGGATTTCCCCATGGGAGGAAGTATTGCAGTATGATATGACCAAACCATTCCATCCTTCAATCGAGTTGAATATGCTTTTGAAGGATGAGCAATTGGCAGCGATGTTAACAGTTGTTGAAGTAAAAGACTCAGAAATTGTTTTGCAACATGAGAACAACAACTTCAAGAATGTTTTAGGTCCTGGTAGATATGCCTACTGGAAAGGAGTAACAAATTACACTTTCGTTAGAATCGATTTGAGCCAACTTGAAGTTGCAGCTGATATTGATGCTAATACTTTAATAAGAAAAGAAGTGTTGCCTTATGTCAGGGTCTACCCTGTAGAATCTTATGAGAAAGGAATTTTGCTAATTGATGGAAAACTTTCCAAGGTGCTTGACACCGGGGTGTATTACTTCTGGAAGAATGCGATCAGTATTTCCGTATTGAAAGCAGACTTGCGGCAATTGCAATTGGAAGTGTCGGGTCAGGAAATCCTGACCAAAGACAAAGCGGCTTTGCGGATCAATTTTTATACGCAATATAAAGTGGTTGATATTATCAAAGCTTTGATTGAGAACAAGGATTACGAAAAGCAGTTGTACATCTTAATGCAATTGGCGTTACGGGAATTTATTGGGACACTTTCGTTGGATGAATTGTTGGAGAAAAAGGAATCCATCGCTACCTATGTATTGACTTCGTTGAAAGACAAAGTTTCAGCACTAGGGGTAGCAGTTAAGGATTGTGGTGTTCGGGATATCATCTTGCCAGGTGAAATGAAAGAGATCATGAACCAGGTATTGGTGGCACAAAAGAAAGCGGAAGCCAACGTGATCATGAGACGGGAAGAAACTGCTTCGACAAGAAGTTTGTTGAATACCGCCAAATTGATGGAAGAGAACTCCATGTTGTTCAAATTGAAAGAGATGGAGTATGTGGAAAAGATTGCCGATAAAATCAACAGTATTTCATTGTCAGGTGGCAACCAGATCGTGGATCAGTTGAAGGACATCTTTGTTCCCAAGAAGTGATTAATCCCTCTTCGTTTGAAGAGGGATTTTTTTTTAAAAGCATTTTGATAAAAGGATTTACATTTATGAATACAAATACGACAAAAATGATAGCGGGAATTGATCTTAAAGCGATTGGATACACTGAAGGTAAAGCCTTGGGTATTGCTTTGGCTTATTGTCAACAGCAAGCATCCGAGCTGGAGCATAAAAATTTGTTGGCATTAATGAAAGATGTCCTGGAAACCCCATCCAAATTTTTAGCAGACGAAAATCTTTCTTCACTTGCGGAGGAACTTGTAAAGCCAGTGGAAACAACACTTGCATTAAAGGAGGAATCACAAGCATATCAAATTTATGGTGCGGAAGGAATTGAGGAAGGTGCTATCAACCAAATGGAAACCTCGATGAAACTTCCGGTTACGGTTGCCGGTGCGTTGATGCCGGATGCGCATCAAGGGTATGGCCTTCCCATTGGAGGTGTACTCGCTACCCGAAAAGCAGTGATCCCGTACGGTGTTGGTGTTGATATCGGGTGTAGAATGTGCATGACAATTTATGATCTTCCAACAACTATCTTGGATGAGAAGAAAGAAAGTTTCAAAAAAATGTTGCTGAACAATACGCAGTTTGGAAAAGCTACTTTTAAGAAACCTAAAGATCACGAAATCTTTCAGCGGCAGGAATTTAGTGAACTACCTGTCTTGCGTAACCTGAAAGATCGGGCATGGAGACAAATTGGTAGCTCCGGTGGAGGCAACCATTTCGTTGAATTTGGTTTGGTGGAAATTGTCAGCCCGATCAATGAATTCAATCTGGCTCAGGGAAACTATGTGGCAGTATTGTCGCATTCCGGCTCGAGAGGATTGGGTGCAAACATTGCGGGGCATTATACTAAATTAGCAATGGATACCTGCAAATTACCAGTCGAAGCAAAACATTTGGCGTGGCTTGATTTGGATACTGAAGCAGGTCAGGAATATTGGTTGGCGATGAACCTGGCGGGCGATTATGCATCAGCGTGTCACCATCAGATTCATGAGCGCATGGCGATTGGTCTTCGGGAAACGCCACTTGCGATGATTGAGAACCATCACAATTTTGCATGGAAGGAAAAGGATGCATTCGGCAATGAGATTATCGTGCACCGAAAAGGCGCGACCCCTGCGGGGAAAGGTGTGCTTGGAATTATTCCCGGCTCCATGGCCACGCCCGGATTTATTGTGCGGGGCAAAGGTGAAGTGGCTTCCATTAATTCTGCATCACACGGAGCCGGAAGAACGATGTCACGTACCAAAGCAAAACAAAGTATTTTGCCCGGACAGGTGAACAAATTTTTGAAAGCAGCAGGAGTGGAGTTGATTGGCTCCGGTTTGGACGAAGCACCCATGGCATACAAAGACATCCATCAGGTAATGGGCCACCAAAAAGAGTTGGTGGAGGTGTTGGGTTCGTTTATGCCTAAGATTGTGAGGATGTGCGGTGATGAGAGGTTTAAGGAAGTGGATTAATATTTTTAGATGGAATACAATCAGAGTAAGGGGGGAGAAGGAAGGCTAGAAGAATTGCTTGCAGATCATCAGTATGATCAAAATAACAAATGCCATTCTCTTGTTTGTAAGGATTGGAAGGAACATATTGAAGTTTATAACACTAAATAGTCCTTCCTTAAAAACCCAATTCAAATCCTAAACAACTGAAGGATCATTTGTACCAGCGTGTCGAATGAAAATGGATTGTTTCATCGAATGTTGGCAGGCGACACGGCCAAACCCCTACTTTTTGGCCACGGGTTGCACCCGTGGCTAAAATATATACCGCTCCTCCGGAGCTTATCTTCGTGCTATGTTTGAAATGCACAATCCGTTCCGTAAAGACGAAATGTTTGTAAAAAAACGACAACACCAAATGGGCTTCTAAAATAATGATTAATTCAAAACTTCCACCTCGTCTTAAAATCCCGCGTTAACTCTTGATTCGTTAAAATAGCGCGCACCATTTCCACGGGCATACTATTTTCACGGAGCACGGCATCGTGGTATTGTTTGTAGGTCATTTTTCCAGAGTCCACCAACTCTTTTTTCATGGCATAGAACTGCATGCCACCAATCATATACGCAATTTGATAAAGTGGTCCATAGCCACCGGTGAAAGAACGTCTCACTTCACCTTCTGCATTGGCGCGCTCGTGCCCAACGCGATCAACTAAATAATCAATGCATTGTTGTGGTGTCCATTTTCCTAAATGGTAATTCAGTGAAAAAATAATCCGCGCACAGCGGTGCATCCGCCAGAACAACATCCCAATCCGGTCTTCCGGTGATTGCGGGAATTTCATATCCCAAAGAATGAGTTCCCAATACAATGCCCAACCTTCTGTCCAGAAAGGTGTGCGGTAAAACCGGTATTCGTGATTTCTTCTGTTCATAAACCCTTGCAAGTGATGGCCGGCAATTAATTCATGATGCACCGTGGCGCGTGAGAAGTGTGGGTTGTTGCCGCGCATGCTCATCAGTTTATCGTCATGGTTCATTTCATCGGTAGGATAGGAAATTTGTAACACTTCGCCACCCAGAAAGAACGGACTGATCAATTGACGTTCGGGTGGGATCATGCTCATCCGCCAGGTTTCTTCTGCAATGGGAGGGATGGTGAGCAAATCATTTTTCTTCAGGAAGTCAATAGACTCATCGTATAATTTCAACATTGCTTCCGGTTGATAGCCCGGTGGCACGTACGCTTGCTTTACTTTTTCCTGTGCTGCTTTCCAGTCGTTGCCAAAACCCATTTCATTGGATGCTTTCAACAACTCTTTATCACACCATTCAAATTCTTTCATGGCAATTTCTACCAATTTCTCCGGGCTATAGGGAATAAATTCACTTGCCAGCAAGCGTAGCAGTTCGTCTTTACCAATTGGGTTTCCGATAATCCCGCTGCCATCATCTTTTGGCAGTGTTGACTTGTCTACCTGTTCGGCAAGTAGTTTGGAATACTCAGTGAGCATACCATCAAGTTTTTCATAGGGTTTTTCTACCCACCAGGTAAATTCAGGATCATATCCTTTGTAAAAATCGTGAACACTTTTCAATGCTTTTTTATGTCCGGCTATAATGCCTTCCATCCTACTGGTGAGCGATCTTGGAAAAGAAGGTTTCTCTGCTTTTACTTTAGCGGAAAGTGTGGTTAGTGTCTTGCTAATTTCATTTAGTGTAAGTGCGGTTTTCTGCCCATCCAGATGCTTTCCCCTTCTGCGTTCCACCTCCAATGCATACAATGGTTCGGCATAGTCGATCCATTTTTTTACCTGATTGTATTCTTTCTCCTCTACCGTAATCTGAAAGAGTTGGTTTTCAAGAAAATTGTTGATCATGATGTAATCGACTTTCCCGCCAACAGAAAATTGGTCAAACGGTAGTTGTGCAAGTTTGGATTGGTAGTCTTTGTAAAATATTTTGAACCGCTCCCTTCGTTCGGGTGCGTTGTCAATAAAATAGAAACGCGACAAACTTCCATAGTCGGCCATCAATTCAGTGGAGAGTTGGTATACCTCACTAACCGGTTGATTGCTGGTGGTTTGAGCATTCCCACTAAAGAAGAATAAACACAGAACACTGGATTGAAAAAAAAGGGGAATCCGTTTCATGGATAATTTTAGTTTAGGTCGATTTCAAAAACAAAGCAGGAATAACCGGGGCTTTCCATGTCTGTAATCTACCATGCGGGTTTATGATGTTATCCTAAAATTATAATTCCATGAACAATTGTGTGATGAGTGGTACTGAAATCGATTAAACTGGTTGATGGCATGAGTGAATTTGTTCAAACAAAGCATGCGTAAAATTCATTTGTTAACAATTATACGATCTCCTTAACGATTTGATAAAAACCGAATTCGTTTCAGGTAATGTCTGTCCGATACGTTTGTGAAACCATGCTCCGTGCGGCCAGCGAATTTTTATCAATACCCTTGATGGTTTCGAAGCCCATTGCTATATCGCGCACTGATTCGTTTTTTGCACATTGACAGAACAGCATCGATACCAACCAACTGTTGTAATCTTTATGGGTACATCAGGGGCTGCTTTTCCCCTACCAGTTTGGAAATTTCTGTTGTTAACCTTTGAAATAATCTGCAAGAATAGGGTTATGTTTGTCTAAACAAATTCATTTGCTTGTCTGGAAAAAATTTAGAGTTTAAGTCTTCAGAAAACTGACTTATCAGTCAGTAACCAGCATTCTGATGTTGGACTAATTTTGTTGATAAAGAATGAAATTTAGAAAAAAATTAAGAAACGTTGTCGCAGTAGTTCTGCTCCTATGTCTCGTATCCAAAGCAATTAAAAATATAACACCTATTGCCACCGAATACTACACAGCAACAACAACATTGAATGTCAGGACTGGAGCAGGGATGGGATACCCCGTTTCTTTTACTTTAAAGGAAGGAGATGAAGTTGAATTGTTATCAAAAGAAAATAGCTGGTACAATGTAAGATATTCGAGCAAGACGGGTTATGCACATTCGAAATTCCTAAAATTCAGTAGAGCAAATGAAATTATATTGGAACCCGAATCGATTCCTCTGATGGAAATAGAGATTAAAATCTTCATAGGTATTCTTACTATTTTGGCTGTCTATATTCTTTATATGGCCTATACTAAGTTATGGGAAAAATATTCATTGAAAAGAGTTACAAAATCAAATAGGGGTACACCTTCTGAAAGGAACTTGGTTTTAAAACTTTTGAAAAGAGGAATACCTGCTGAAAATATTTTTCATGATCTTTATGTAGAAAAAAGTGTAGGCAATTTTTCACAGGTCGATTTAGTTGCTGTTTCGGAAATAGGGATTATTGTATTTGAAGTAAAAGAATACAGTGGTTGGATTTTTGGAAGTGGAAATCAACAGACATGGACTAAAGTATTGAACTATGGAAAAGAAAAACACCGCTTCTACAACCCTATAAAGCAAAACAATAGACATATTGTTGAATTAAGAAAGAAACTTTTCCAATTTTCTCATGTCCCATTTTATTCAGTTATTATATTTTATGGTGATTGTGAATTAAAAGAAATCAATTTTGTGCCCAATGGAACATTTGTAGCTAAATCAAATAGGGTTTCAGAAGTTGTCGGGAAAATTTTGAAGGAGAACATTACAGTAGATTATATTGACAAAAGCGAAGTGCTTCGAATTTTAAAAGAAGCTGTCATAAATGGAGGAATTGTCGAAAATCAAATTATTCACAGTGAAAATATAAAGGATATGTTGGGTGAACATAGAGTGTTTGATTAAGATTGAAGCAAAAAATATTTCATGAACCATGATCAAGAAAGCGTTAATTTCAATTGGACTCATTTTAGCCGGTATATTGATTTGCTACACAATTGAGGTTATTCTTGCCAGGACTGAAACCCCTGCTATCGTTCAAGCTGCTCTGGCTTCTGACAGGATTAAGCTTGAGCTTGCCGATTTTTCTGAAGAAGAATTGACGGTATTGTTAAAAATTCAAGACCCCAATTTCTACCATTATAAGGGGGTTGATTTTTCTACTCCGGGAGCGGGGATTACATCACTAAGTCAAGGTCTAGTAAAGATGTACTATTTTGAAAATTTTGAACTAGGGATTCAAAAAATAAAACAAACCTTAGTCGCGCGGTTTGCATTTGATGTGTTGACCCCAAAAGACACGATTCTTAAATTGTTTGTCAATGAAGTTTACCTTGGCGAAAATGGGGGCACACAATTAAGGGGTTTGAAGATGGATCCAATTCATTTTTTAAAAAACCATTTAAGAGTTTAACATGGGATGAATACCTATCAATGGTTGCGATGATTCGTGCTCCTCAGACGTATCACTATGAAAAAAACCGGGATCAAAATTTAGATCGGGTTGCAAAGATTAAACGGATGCTGTTAGGGGAATATATCCCCGAAGATAATAGTGATTGGTTGTACGATAGGAGGTGACAGGTTACCGCAATAACGCACTCGCACACCAGAGTACCGGGGCTTGTCCGTGAAAGTCGCCCACGTTGCGTTTTCTGTCGAGGTAATATTGTCTATCGTTTTGTTTGCCGGTCCCTTCACACACTTCGGTAACATCACCATCATCATTTACGAATGTGACTAACGCCAACCATCCGTTCCGTGCCGCATCCTCGTATTTATCTTTTTCAAGCCAGCCGTTTTTTACTCCGGTGATCATCGCAAACGCAAACATCCCTGTGCAAGAAGATTCTTCCCAGGATTCAGGATCATCAACCAATTGTCGCCATGCCCCGGATTCGGACTGATACGAAAGCAACGTTTCCATCATTTTTTTATAGCCTTCAAAAATCCTGTTGTAATGTGGATTGTTGTTAGGAAGGACACGAAGCAGTTCGGTCATCCCGGCTGCCATCCAACCATTTCCACGGCCCCAATAAAAAGGAACATCGGGAGCGTGAAAAAAAAGTCCATTAGGCTGTTGCAATTCATTGAGATAGAACACCATTTCTTTCGCGGCACGATCAATATATTTTGTGTCACCTGTAACACGAAACGCCTGCGCTTGCACCATCGTGATCATGTACATATCATCTATCCATAAGCGGGTTTGCCAGGTGTACCCATCGGCCATTAACTGATTTGCATTTTCAGTAAGTGTTGAGTCGGCAGGATATTCCCATTGGCTTTCTGCGTACGGCAACCCAAGTGTTTTGTACTTTTCATCTTTTGTTTGAAGGTAGAGTTCAAGCGGTACTGCGCCAAATACATTGAAGTCAACATGGTTGGGATCAGGAAGAAGAAATGCTTCGGTGGTGAACAGTGGTTCGAACCGGTGGGCAAGTTGGCTTCTTAACCCAACATCGTCTGTTGCTTTTGCAAAGTCGAGCGCGCCATACCAGGTACATACTTCAAAGTAGGGGATATGTGGATTGCTCCCATCACCATAAACACTATGGGGGGAATTTAGAAAACGATCTGCTATTTTTTTTCCAACAACAGCAGGGGATTCTTCAGTAGCGAAGTTTTTGAGTTTGTCTTGCTGTTGACAGCTTGCAAAAGCAAAGCCCACAAACAGGATGGTTGTTACTTTTAAATTTTTCATGCAGGTATTTCAATACGTTTTCCGGTGCGCATCGCTTCATAGATCGCTTGCAAAAGTTTAACATCCCTTTTCCCCATTTCACCCGGTACGCGTGAAGGCTTGTCATCTTTAACACAAAGGGCGAAGTCATCCATTTGCAATGCTTGTTGGTTTACCTTTGGAAAATCCATTTGTCCGTTTGATGTTGCACCTGTTTGCCCGGAATAGTTGAACGCTGATGTCAATTCAAACCAACCTTCTTCCGCTTCTGCGCGGAGGAAATTCATTCCTTCACTGTAGCTGGTTTTGCCTTCCGTTTTTAGGCCGCTTGGCATTTCGAATTGCCAGGTAAGTGATTGCTCCACTTCACTAAAACGGGCAAGATCAGTTTTTGGCCCTTCTTGTGCTGTTACTGCGATTGGGACTTCACCACTCACGTAGCACATTCCCTGGATGCAATAAATCCCTACATCCATTAATGGGCCACCGCCTGCCAGTTCTTTGTTCAAGCGCCAGATACCGGCTTGTGCAGGGAAACCAAAACCGGAACTGATTTTCGTTAGGCCACCAAATACTTTTTGTGTACCGAGCCTTGCCATTTCCAGGTTGTACGGTTCGAAGTGCAAGCGATAGCCAATGGATAATTTCTTATCTGCTTTGGTGCATGCGGCAATCATCCGGTCACAATCGGCAACGGTGATGGCCATTGGTTTTTCACAGATCACATGCTTGCCTGCTTCCGCAGCGCGCACAGTGTATTCCGCGTGCATGGAATTGGGAAGCACTACGTAGACAATATCGATATCGGGATTGTCTTTTATGCTATCGAAGTTTTCGTAATTATAAATATTTTTATCAGGGATGTTGTAGCGTTCTTTCCACGTTGGGATTTTGGACGGAGTGCCGGTTACAATTCCTGCCAGGTAGCAATGTTCTGTTTCTTGTAAGGCAGGAGCCAATTGTCCCGCGGCATACGAACCTAGCCCAACGAGCGCAATGCCAAGTTTTTTATTTGTTTGATGGTTTGCCGTTTCGTTGCTTTCTTTTGTGGAAGTGTTCATACAACTGGCGAAGGATGTCAGCGTTGGAAGGCCAAGTGCAGAAAGGCTTACACTGTACAAAAATTTTCTTCGCGAATGGGTATTCTTTTTTGTCGATTTCATGTGTTTATAATTTTAGGTCAAGGTCACATGGAATGGCTGAAATAATCGTTTCGGTTGGTGAAAGTATTTACCGGGCCATTTCATGTGTTTATAATTTTTTTTAGTGGGTATGTGCCTGCCCCGCCTTAGCGGGGGAATCGCATGCCTGATTATCATCGCTTTGGGTGAACTTTGTGCATGACGATTTCATCGTGGTGGTTTTTTGGTTGCAAACTGGCTATTGTTATATCTGTTTATGTTGAAATCCTGAAATCATTTCTGCGTGAATATTGGAAAGTCAAGTTAAAAAATTTTGATGTAGTATAGAAGCCTTCTTGCTATCAGATGTTTTGAGTATCAAGATATTATATTAAGTGCATCCAATAGTAGAACGCCAACCAAACCAAGGATTGCCATAGTCGTTTCCATAATAGTCCACGAAAGGAATGTTTGCTTCAAGGAAAGCCCAAGGAATTCTTTGAACATCCAAAACCCGGTATCATTGATATGCGATCCGAAAATACTTCCGGCACCAACAGAGAGTACCATCAATTCAGGCGATGCCTGTCCGTTGAGAACCAGTGGTGCAACGATGCCTACGGCTGTCAATCCCGCAACAGTGGCCGAGCCCAACGTTACGCGAAGTAAGGCTGTTACAATCCAACCAAACAGCAATGGGTTGATTTGCCAATCGCTACTGATTGCCGTAATGTATTCACCTGTTCCGCTATCGATCAAAACTTGTTTTAATACACCACCTGCAGTGATGATCAACAGAATCATGGCGATGCCGGAAATGCCATCAGTGAGCCATCGCATGATGTCGTTCATGGATTGGTTTTGTTTCAATCCGAAAAAATAAACAGCAAGCAATACGGAAATCAGCAAGGCAATAGTAGGGTTGCCTGTGAAAAGGATGATTTTATTGAGCATGCTTTCCTGTGCAAGAAAATTTTCAGCGATAACTGCCATCGCGATAAGAAGAACGGGGAGCAAAGCAATTGCGAAACTTGAAAAAACCGATGGCTTTTGATTTTCCGGGTTTTCTGTTGAAGAATGATTGGTGTAGGAAACTTCAATATTTTTCATCAGCCGTCCAAGGCCAGGGCCTGAAATAATCGCAATAGGAATTACCAGGATCAAACCATAGATCAATGTTAAACCAAGATCGGCCCCCAATGCATTCACCAACACAACGGGCCCCGGATGGGGTGGCAAAAAACAATGTGTCGCTGAAAGCGAGGCGGCTGTTGGAATGGCAATGTAGAGTAGCGGGAGGTTTGTTTTTTTTGCGACAGCGAAAATGAGCGGCACAAGGATTACAAAACCTGCATTGTAATAAAGCGGAAGCCCAACAAGAAAGCCGGTTAACAGCACGGCCCATTGTACATGCTTTTCACCAAACTGGTTGATCAGTGATGAACTGATTTGTCCGATGGCCCCGCTTTTCTCCAGGAATTTTCCAAGCACACCACCGAGGCAAAGGATAAGTGCAAGGCCACCGAGTGTACTGCCAACACCACTTTCAATTGATTTCAGCAATGCCATTGGCTCCATTCCCAATAGTAATCCTACAAGGATGGCCACGATGAGCAATGATAAAAAAGGGCTTATTTTTTTGTAGGTTAAATATACCTGAACAAAAATTCCGAAAGCAATGATGAGTAGCGGCATTTTATTTTACGGGGTTAATTTTAAACCGTTGAAACGGTTTTATTATTTTGTTCTCCATAGCCCGGGGTTTAAACCCCGGGCTATAAAATGTATTGTAATGTTTATAAAATGGTTTTAACCATTTATCCTTTCATTGTTTTGTGTTTTGTTCGTCATTTGAAAATCCATATAATTTTAAGAACCGATCATATTCCTGTTGAAATGTTTTTTTCGTATGGTGTTGTTTTTGATCCCTGATGTAAACGAAAACCTTTTCCAATACAGATTCGCTTACCGAATAAGCGGCATACCCGGTTTGCCAGGCGAATTTTTCAAGGATAATGTTGTGTTCATTTATATGATGCGATGTGCTGCCTTTTACCTGTTTGATTACCTCTGCTATTGATTTTTGCGGATTTAATAAAAACAGACAATGCACATGGTCGGGCATACCATTGATTATTCTTACAGGGCAGCCAATTTCAATGAATTGCCCGCGCATATAATCATGAACCTGCCTTTCTGATTTTTCAGCAATCAGTGGCACCCTGTTTTTTGTTGCCCAGATGGCATGGATCCATATTTTATTAAATGAATGCGGCATAACGTTTTATTGCCCGTTAGTGAAACCGTTAAAACGGTTTTATTATTTTGTTTTCGTTATCCATTGCCCGGGGTTTAAACCCCGGGCTATTTTTGTGTTTTCTAATGCAAATCCCCCTTTACCTCTGCACCCGAACCGCCCCGTAAAATATCAAGGTCGGCCCCGAGGTCTGCTTGTTGAACATGGTCGATGTAAAACTTAACGTAGCCACGCGTGGCAACAGGAGTTGGCGGAACCCATTTTGCCCTTCGCTTCGCAAGTTCCGCATCACTAACATCCAAGTGAAGTTTGCGACCGGCAACATCCAATTCAATCATGTCGCCATCTTTCACCAAAGCAAGTGTGCCACCAATAGAAGACTCGGGCGATACATGCAAGACCACCGTTCCGGCAGCGGTGCCGCTCATCCTTCCATCAGAAATCCGGATCATATCGCGGACCCCTTTCTTCAACAACTTTTCAGGCAGGTCGACATTGCCCACTTCCGGCATACCGGGATAGCCAACCGGGCCAACACTTTTTAAAACGATCACACTGTTTTCATCGATCACTAAACCAGGATCATCAATCCGTGCGTGATAATCGTCCATGCTTTCAAAAACCACAGCCGGGCCGCGGTGCTTCATTAACTCTTTAGATGCAGCGGAAGGTTTGATGATTGCACCTTGTTCACATAAGTTTCCTTTTAATACGGCAATACCTGCTTCAGCTTGTAATGGATTGTCAAGCGATGCAATCACTTCCCGGTTGTAGCATGGAGGATCAATGTTGTTGTCGCCAATTGATTTTCCATTTACTGTGATCGAATCGAGGTGCAAATATTTTTTTAATTCATGGATAACAACAGGCAAACCACCTGCATAGTAGAAATCTTCCATTAAGAATTTCCCGGAAGGTTTCAGGTTGACGAGCAACGGGATTTTACTTCCAATGGTATCAAAATCTTTCAGGTTCAACTCAATGCCCAGCCTGCCTGCAATGGCAAGCATATGAATTAAGAAGTTGGTTGATCCACCCACGCCAGCATTGACGACAATTGCATTTTCGATTGCTTCACGTGTGATGATTTTTGAGATCTTCAAATCTTCATTCACCATCTCCACAATCCTTCTTCCCGAAAGGTGGGCCATCACTTTTTTCCGTGAATCAACGGCTGGTATTGCAGCGGCACCCGGAAGTGTCATTCCCAATGCTTCCACCATACATGCCATCGTGGAGGCCGTTCCCATCGACATGCAATGGCCCTGGCTTCGCGCTGCCCCTACTTCTGCTTCATGGATATCTTGTGCAGTAAAATTTTCAACGAGCTGTTTTTCTTTAACCATCCAGTTGAACGAACCGGATCCAAGACATTCTCCACGGAACCTTCCATTCAACATGGGGCCACCCGGTACCACAATGGTTGGCAGGTCAACACTACAGGCACCCATCACGGTTGATGGTGTGGTTTTATCACAGCCTGTTAGCAACACCACACCATCAATGGGATTGGCGCGGATCGATTCTTCCACATCCATGCTGGCAAGATTTCTAAACAGCATCGTAGTCGGGCGCATGATTGTTTCCCCCAAAGACGTAACCGGAAATTCCAATGGGAAACCGCCTGCTTCGCGTACACCATGCTTCACTACTTCTGCAAAATCGCGGAGGTGGCCATTGCACGGTGTCAGCTCCGACCATGTATTGCAAATCCCGATAACGGGCTTGCCTTGAAAGTAATCATCGGGATAGCCCTGGTTGCGCAACCACGAACGGTGGACAAACCCCATCTTATCGGACTTTCCGAACCAATCATAACTTCTGAGTTTCTTTTTCATTTATTAATAAGGTATTGACATTATTTTGATTCGGTTGTAAATGGCGAGGCAGGCAGCCCTTCTTTGTTGTATAGGTTTGCACCTTCGGGATTATCTGCCCATGCATAGCGTACCGCTACCGGGTTTTTGATTTCATCACTCCACACAATTACTTTATTTCTTTTGATTGTTGCATTGGCCCATCTGAACTGTTTGTCACTTCCCGCAATCGCAAAGTATTGTAATGTACCATTTTTTGAAATCAGTCCGCTTCCCACATTCGAAAATGTAAGCTCAATTTTATTGGCTTTGATTTTCATGGATTGATAGGTTGGCCCGGAGTAAACCACCTTTTTATCGCCATAGGCAATATGTTGCGCGGCAAGTGCAAGCCGGTTTCCTACATCTTCTTTGTTGAGCGGATGGATGTCGTTCCATTCACCAATATCGATGATTACGGCCATGCCTGTATTTTTTACGTTGGAAAGTGTTAAGCGTTGCGCCTCCCGCAATTCAGCCCAATTGCTTTCCGTTGGGGTAGTGCTGGGTTCCATAAAATTTGCCAACTGAACAAAGAGGAATGCAAAATCGCCAATGGCCCAGTTGGTTCTCCAGTTGGTAATCAAATCCGGAAAAAGTGTTTTGTATTCGGTCGGCCTTCCTGCATTGGATTCGCCCTGATACCAGATCACACCTTTGATTGCTGTATTAAAAAGGGGGGAGACCATTTTATTATACAAGCCTGTGGGTTTGAAGCGAATGGCAGTACCTCCCTGCAAGGGCGGCATAGCGGCACCAAGTTTTAATTGCCATGTGCCTTCCAAATTTATTGTATCATTTTCAACAGCGAGGAAGTACGGTTTGTCAGGAACAAATCCACCTTTTCCGCCACTGTTGATTACGCGGACAACAATGGTGTTTTCACCTTCTTTCAAAACACCGGCATCGAAATTATATTTCCGTGGTGGGTATTGATAGGTAATATGTCCAACATATTGCCCGTTGATAAAAGCAGAATCTGCATCCACAATCCTGCCCAACCAAAGTTTGCCCGGTTTCCCTGTCATTGATTTTGTGATGTTGATTTTCTTTCGGAACCAAACAGCACCATTGACATTGCCCACGGATTCGTCTGCCCAGTATCCGGGAACGTTCATTTCTTTCCAGTCCGCATCTTCCAGTTCGGGGCTTGACCATTTTGGACTTTTGAGCCCTTCATCTTTTTGGTTGAGATCAGCATACCAGTCATCGTTTCTTTTTTTGTCGCTGCGCTCTATCTCTTTGATGAGTTCATCGTTTTTGAAACGTTGTGCTTCTTCATAAATTGTTGGATAAGCTTTAAGCGCTTCTTCACCCATCCACGCTTCAACAGGTGAGCCACCAAGGGCAGCGTTGATCAATCCCACCGGAACATTATATTTTTTGTAAAGGTCCAGCGCAAAGAAATACGCAACAGCAGAAAAAGAATAAATCGTTTTCGGGTTTGCGGATTCCCACACCCCACCTTCCAGGTCATTGTGTTGTTTATTAAAATCATATTGATCGGGAACAAGGAATTGCCGGATGTTTGGGTTTTCAGAATTTGAAATTTCGTGCGGGTATTTATCTTTCACACGTTCCATCGTAAGTTCCATATTCGATTGGCCGGAACAGACCCAAACATCGCCCAGTAAAATATTTTTAAGGGTGATTTGATTGGACGCTTTTATATCCATCGTAAAGGGGCCACCTGCTTTCATTGGCGAAAGCGTAATTGCCCATTCGCCATTTTGTGCAGTGGTTGTTTTTGCTTTTTGTGAATTGAACGTTACTTCGACTTCTTCTCCAGGATTTGCCCAGCCCCGGATTTTTAAAGGCGTATCACGTTGCAATACCATTCCATCACTGATAAGCCTTGGAAGTTTTACTTGTGAGAATGCTGTACATGCAGACACGCATATCAACAGAAAAACATTCCTTGTTTTTTTTGCTTGAATCATCAGTATTAAAATTTAACAACTTCCCAATAGGCTTTCTTTGGATTGAAATCCTTGTCAAATAAAAGCGGATAATCTTTTCTTCCCTGCACCGGAAAATTATCCAGCCAACTGTGCCGGTCGGAAACATTCCAGAAGGTAACATTGGAGATGGAAGCTTTGTGCTTTCTAAAAAGGTCAAAGCACATTTTGTACACTTCAAGTTGTTGTTGCTCTTTTTCTGCTGTAAAAACCGTGTCAATATCTTCCGGCTTGGCGGTACGCCTGTTGTGTTCCTTCGGATACACCGATATATCCAATTCCGTAATGTGCATGGTTAGCCCTGATGCTGAAAAAAGTGTGAGTGTACTGTCAAGTTGATTGCGTGTTGGTTCATTGACGGCCCAATGTCCTTGCAGCCCGACACCATGGATAGGGACACCAGCTTCTTTGAGGCTTGTTACCAGTTTGAAAATCTTTTCTCTTTTGACCGGGCTGATTTCATTGTAGTCATTGTAAAACAGCAAAGCTTCGGGATCGGCTTTGTGCGCATATTCAAAAGCTTTGGCAATGTATTCTTCACCAATTATTGTAAGCCAGGGGGACTTGCGTAAGTATTCATCCTTTTTATCGGAGATGGCTTCGTTCACAACATCCCAGGCATAGATTTTTCCTTTGTAGCGAGCCACTACATTGGTGATGTGGTCTTCCAATCTTTTCAACAGTACTTCTTTGGAAACGGTATCGCCTTTTTCGTTTACGAAAATCCATTTCGGAACCTGGTTGTGCCAGCAGAGTGTATGGCCACGCATTTTCAGGTTGTTTGCTTGCGCGAATTCAACGATCTGGTCAGCGGGTTCCCAATTGAATTTGTTTTCTTCCGGATGGATGGGCCCCATCTTCATGGCATTTTCAGCCGTCAAACTGTTAAACTGATTTTTGATCAATATTGCTTCTTCACCTTTTAAAGACCGGGGGGTTACAGCAGCCCCGATTGGAAAGTAGTCCTGATAGGCTTCCTTCAGTGAGGTGCTTTGATCTGTGGTTGGCTCCTCATTATTTTTTTGTGCGCAGCTCAATACATGGAAACTGATTGCAATCAGGAGTGTAATACATTTTTGCATCTGGTTATTTTTTATTTGATAAGGTAGGTTTAATAAAAGGGCTTTCTGGCGGGGCCATGTAGCTTTGTTGAGGGGCATTTGTTCCAACCACAATTTTTTGAAGCACAATCCCCGGGTCAACCATCCAGAATTTGACCGTATGCTTTCCAGGGGCTGAAAGGGTGTGTGAAGAAGTTTTGATAATGATGTTGTCAGCGACCCATTGGTTCCACAATTTATCCGAATACCCTTCGTGCATGTTAATGGGTTGGGGTTCCTCATCGTCAATGGAGACCGCAAACCGAAGTCCTTCATTATGAAAGTTGAGGGTCGGGGATAAATAGGAATCGATTTTTATTTCACCCGGTTGAAAAACATAGATGTCGTACTCGAGGTGGGGACTGGTTTCTTTTAACGTTTGGGGTGCTGCCGTTACCGGAAAGGGTGAAACACCCGAAAGGGTTTTGCCGATTTCAGGGATTACTTTCCATTGTACTTCATCGGAGTTGATTGCTTTTGTGAAATGCGCTGCTTCGATTGATACATATCCGTTGGATTCTACAAAGCCTTCAGGGTTTTGATCACTTCGATTGTCGACAATCGCAAACACGACAACCGTTTGCTGTCCTTTGCTTTTTATTGTAATCGGAACGGTGTGTTTTCCATGCGGTACTTTCTTCCAATCGATTTGTACTTCCAACCGTTCTTGCTGGTTGATTGTTTTGCTTTGCGGTGAAATCAGTACCCACGGCTTCCCGCTTTTTATGGTATAGCGAAGGGGGGTTTCACCTTGGTTGAAAATTTCAATGTAGTGTTGTTGCTTTGAGAAGCAATCAAACCCGGGCAATGTTGCTTTTGCCTTTTCATTTGGCCACCAATTTGCAGAGCCTTCAACCGCTGCCCCAATGGATGCTTCTTTCGGTATTTTTAATTGTTTTGTTTCGGGTATTACGTTGGTTGGTGGTTGCTGCCAGTAGGTATAGCCGATATGGGTTTGGTCCATCATGTGGCTCCATTTTCCATCCGCTAAAATATTGTTGTGGTAGTGGGTAAGTGATTTGTCTTTTTCAAAAAGCAGTTGCACACGGGACGCCATTTCATTTGTAGCGGCACGCTCCTGGTTTGCATACAATCGGTTTAATGCTGTTGAATAATATAAGTCATTTAAATTGGCACACGCTTGTATCGGGAATAATACAAGTTGGTAGAAAGCATCTTTGTACTCCGCCCCAATCAAATCGTAAAGCTTTTTTGCTTCTTCCGCGAGTTGGTTATATTCTGCCACAACATTTTCAAATTCCCGGTAATGTGTGAGGCTATATGTCTCAGGGGAAAGTAGTTCCGGTTTCCTGCGGGCATTGTAGTTTGTATACCGGGTGAGCATGGAAGCAATTTTTTCAGCATGTTCGTTGCCGAATTGCGTAGCGGCCCATTGGGTGGTGTAGTTTGTAAGGTTGTCCTCGTTCCATTTTTTCGGGTCCCAGGCCATGTCCAAAAAGAAGCTGATGGGCAGTTCCATAGGTTTAATATCCCCAACATTCACGATCCAGATTTTTTCCACACCATATTGATAGGCGAGGTTCATTTGTTCCCACACACGCGAAACTTGCGTAGTGTTTAACCACTTGTAATTTCGCGGACCACCTACATAATCGAAATGATAATAAATCCCGTATCCTCCTTTTCGTGGGGCGTCCGATAGTTTTGGAAGCTTTCGAAGGTTGCCCCAATTGTCGTCACAAAGTAAAAGCGTAACATCGTCTGGTACACGCATGCCCTGGTCATAATAATCCTGCACTTCTTTGTAGAGTGCCCATACCTGGGGAAAGTCCTTTGCTTTTCCTGCGGATGCATTGATGATTTCCCGCTGGTCATGAACGATTCGCTCAAGCAGTTCTACATTGGTTTCTTTGCTCATGGCCATATCGCCATCGCCCCGCATCGCCAGCGTGATAATACTTTCATTGTTGCCCATCCGATCAATCCCTTTCTTCCAGAAGTCTTTCAGGAAACGTTCGTTGGTTTCATAATTCCATTCACCTTTCCCATAGCGGTCCCACTCAACATGCGCGCGCATCATGGGCTCGTGGTGTGAAGTGCCAATCACAACACCGTATTCATCTGCGAGCGGGGCGCTTAACGGGTCATCATCATAAATGGCGCGGCCCCACATGGCAGGCCACAAAAAATTTCCTTTAAGGCGGAGGATAAGTTCATACACGTTTGCATAGAACTGATGGTTGAACCCGCCAAATTTTTCGGTTGCCCATCCTGCAAGTGCGGGTGCTTCATCATTGATGAATATACCACGGTATTGTACTGTCGGACTATCAGTTATCCTAATTGAAGGTATTTCAAGTGTTGATTGTTTTACAACCGGAACATCCGCCCACCAATACCAGGGGGAAACACCAATTTGTTTGGAGATTTCATAAATGCCGTAAATGGTCCCGCGCTTATCACTTCCTGCGATAACAAGTGCGCGGTCAACATTGGGTAGTGGATTTTGAATGACCTCAATGAGGTACGATTCCCATTTCCCTTTTACATCCTCAACATTTATTTTTTTGGTTTGGATAAGTTGGTCGATGGTTTCGCTGTTGCCGATTGTGCCAATGATGATAATCTCCTTTTCATTTTCGGATGCATAGTGAAGAACAGGCGTTACGGTGGTTACCCGCTGGATATCGGATTGTAAGTCGGTGGCGGCACGGATTACACCGGGGAAATCGTTTTTGTCTATATATATAGGTGTGGTTTTTCCGTTGGTAGCAATTGTGAACGAAGCCGGATCCTGGGCAAACAATTTAAAATTTGCAAGAAGGATTAAAAGCAATGCCACCCGGCATCCTTTCCCCATTGTTTCCTTACCAATCATTTCCATACCTCTTTGTTTTGGTTTGTTTAAAAAAAAACAGATGCATTGTCCTTTTTCGGGGATTGTCTGTGAATCGGATGAATAATCCAGATAATAATTAATCGGTTGCATCTATTTAAATCGATTTTAGTGGCTCAAAATAGCATTTTTATTAAAAAATATATGCAATCGGTTGCATAATTAATTTTATTGTTTGACCTTTAAATTATGGCTCGGCAATAAATCGCCTGTTCCGTGCTATAAAACCAAATCTTAACACAACTAAAACGTACATCTATGAACCAAAAAATTTTACGAAAAGAACCATTCCTGGGGCTGTCGCGAGGCTTGGCCAGGGGGATTTTGCTGATGATAGCATGCCTGTCTTTTTCATTCGCGCAAGCACAAACCACCATTACGGGAACCGTAAAAGATGAAGTTGGGTCACCAATGCCGGGTGTCAATATCGTTGTAAAAGGCACAACGAATGGAACAACAACCAACTCAAATGGTGAATATATTATTAGTACTTCCGTCACTCCACAAACCGCTCTTGTTTTCTCTTTTATTGGGTATGCAGGAGTAGAAGAAGTTGTTGGAACCCGTACAACTATAGATGTTTCAATGCAATTGGATGCTTCAGAATTATCCGAAGTGATAGTTGTGGGGTATGGAGTTCAAAAGAAATCAGATGTTACAGGATCCCTTGTATCGGTTAATAGTGAGGCGCTGAGGGAAGTGCCTGTTGCGAACTTGCAACAAGCGTTACAGGGACGAGCTGCAGGTGTTGAAGTAACACGCGTAGGAACGGCTCCTGGTGCATCTGCAAGAATAAGGGTACGAGGCGAACGCTCTATCAATGGTTCCAATGACCCCTTGTTGGTGTTGGACGGAATTCCTTATGAGGGGAGTATAACGGACATTAATCCGGATGAAATAGCTTCTGTCAATGTTTTAAAAGATGCTTCCGCCACTGCTATTTATGGCTCACGGGGTGCAAATGGTGTGATCATCGTTACTACCAAAAGAGGCGTTGCGGGGGAAACAAGGGTCACACTGAACACCTATTATGGAATTACTACAGTGGCCAAAAAATATGATATGTTTAATGCTGAGGAATATGCTGCAATGCGGGATATTTCAGGATTTACCGAAGGTTACATGCAAGAAGAGGTGGAAGGCATGGCATTGGGAAGAAATACCGACTGGCAAGAATTGATGTATGAAAATGGTATCATTACCAACACAAACGTAGGCATATCGGGAGGAAGTGATAAGAGCAGGTATGCGATTAGTGGAGGCTACTATAAGGAAACAACGATCCTACCGGGTCAGGATTTCTCACGATACTCATTGAAATCTACGTTTGATACCAAAATTCTTGAAAAATTAAGTGTAGGTTTAAACTCACTAAACAGCATGACCTATACAAATGGTTCACAGTTTGTCAATCAACAACCCAATACACCTGATGCTTACGGAGGAAGTTTGATGTACCCGATTTTGGCGCTAAGCCCGTTGATGCCTGCTTATCAGGATAATGGTGAAATCTTTGTTAGGCCAGCAGGGAACACGACAGACCACAATGGTCAATATAACCCATTGCTGCTCAAGCAAAACAATGATAACTGGACAGATCAAATCCGTAGGTTCAGATCTTTTAACAGTGCGTATGCAGAGTATGAGTTCATTGAGGGGCTAACTTATCGTTTCAACCTGGGTCTTGACTTTAGCCAGACAAATGCGGTACAGTTTCAAGGCCAGGATTCTTATTTCCGCACCAACAATCAAACAGCCCGGGCGGGTATAAGAAATGAGGAGTTGTTTTCTTGGACAGCGGAAAATATAGTTACTTACACCAAAACATTTGCTCAAGATCACCGCATCACTTTGACCGGTTTATATAGTGCTCAGCAAAGTAAGTCATGGTCTAACTTTGTTAGTAGGGATTCACTCACGGCTGATTTTATTCAGTATTATAACCTTATGAATGCAAGCCCAGATGCCAACACTAGTTTTAATGGTGGGGAGGCTACGTGGGGCTTAATATCTTATATGGCAAGGGCCAACTATGCTTTCAAAGATAAATACTTACTCACCCTTACCTTCAGGACTGACGGTTCATCACGATTAGCAAATAAATGGCATAGCTATCCTGCAATAGCAGTTGGATGGAATGCAATAGAGGAGGCATTTATGCAAAATCAGGATATAGTCTCAAATCTAAAATTACGCTTTGGATACGGGCAAACCTCCAATCAATCTGTTGACCCTTATACGACACTGGGAGGGGTATCGGGAAACAATGGAGGTGTACCCATTCGTTATAACTATGGACCTCAAAGAGTTATTGGATTTCTGCCGGTCCGCATTCCAGATAAGTCACTTGATTGGGAATACACCAATACATGGAACATCGGGGTGGATTTTGGTTTGTTAAAGAACAGGATTACTGGTTCCGTTGAGTGGTATAATGCACAAACCAATAATCTTCTTTACGATCAACAGTTACCAATTACTTCAGGGTATCAGGATGCATATCAAACCAACATTGGTAGCGTGGAAAACAAGGGAATGGAGATATCACTGAGTGCTGATATAATTGAATCTACTACAAATGATGGATTTACCTGGAGTGCTGACCTTAACTGGTTCTTTAATCGAAATAAACTATTAGCGCTTTCCCCTGGTGTTGAAAGGAATATTAATGCTGGATTATTTGTTGGTCATCCACTTACCGCTATTTATAACTATAGAAAATTGGGAGTATGGCAGGAAGATGAGGCCGCTGAAGCTGCCGCTTATGGACAATTACCAGGTCAACTAAAAATTGCAGATTTGAGTGGTCCTGGTGGAGAACCAGATGGTGTATTTACTGAAGAGCATGATCGAGAGATTGTTGGTGACCAACAACCCAAGTGGCAAGGTGGTATCACCAACCGGTTTACCTTCAAAGGGTTTGATATGTCTATTGTTACACACGCCAGAATGGGTGGTCTGCTGATGAGTTATTTGCACGCACCCAACGGAGCGTATTTGACCAATAACAATGGTATTAGAAACGGGTTGGATGTAGATTATTGGACACCTGATAACCCTACCAACTGGTTTCCGGCACCCGGGTCGGCACTTCCAGGCGGGGCTGCAAATTCGTGGTCTACACTTGCGTATTATGATGCTTCCTTCATTCGCGTACGGAGTATAAATCTTGGTTATACAGTGCCTAGTTCAGTTGCGAGTAAGATTAAAGCACAATCGCTTCGTGTTTATTTTACTGCCCAGAATCCTTTCTTGTTGTATGCACCGTATGTTACAAAATGGAACGGTGTTGATCCGGAGCCTACAGGTCAGGGAAGTACAGGTGTTGTGTCAACAGGCGCTGGCTTCAGGACACAGGGGCGGAACCAGAATCTGATAATATCAGCTTCAACCCCACCTGTTCGTTCGTTTATTTTTGGTCTCAATGTTACTTTTTAAAGCGAATCAATCATGAAAAGATATTATAAAATAATACTTACGGTAGTGGCCATTTTGGCCCTCGCACCCGGGTGTCAGGATATACTCAATGAACATCCCAAGACCGAGTTTACAACTGCCCTTTACCAAACAGAGCCAGGGGTTCAATATGGCTTGAATACCGCCTATGGATACCTGCGTTTCCAATACGGGGTAAACCCTGCAATGGCACTCAACATTACAGGAACAGATGAGTTTACATACGGTGAACAACCGGCAGCCAGTACTTCCGGTGACAACCTGCCGCACAGGCTCTTTGGAACGTATGATGTAAATGCAGAATTGGGGTTTCTTACCGTGACGTTTAACCGGACCTTCCCAATTATCAATATGCTCAACGGTTTGATTGAGTTTATACCGGGTATTGAAAGCATGACCCCTACAAAAAAACTGGAAATGCTCGGGGAGGCTCATTACTTAAGGGCACATTATTATTATCTCCTGATTGGACAGTTCGGCCCGGTGCCCACTGATCTTGGTAGTGGGAACCTGGTATTCAACACGAGGCCCTATGCGGGATTTAACCGTGCAACAAATCCTGCTGCATTGCAAGAACAACTGGCTCTTAATTATGAGGTGATGATCGAAGACCTTGAGTTTGCGGCCCAAAACCTGCTTCCAGCAAGGCCGGCAAACTCCTTTAAACTTTCACAGGGAGTTGCGCTTCACCTTCTGTCCAAGATATATTTGTTCCGTGCATACTCCGGTTTATCGCCCAATGCAAATGCTGATTTTCAGGCAGCTTATAATGCCGCCATTGAATTGATTGACAATCCGGGTAAATATGGAACAGCACTTGCGCAGGATTTTGGTGTTCCATATAAACAAAGTAATGAGTACAACCTGGAAATCCTGTTTGCTGCTGAAAGGATTCCAATGGACAATGTGAACAATGAGTATACCAACCCCAGTGGCATCAGTGACCGTGAAAACATGGCTGCATCTTGTTTTACTTCCAATTACGAGTCTATCAACTTGAGGGATGGTACAAGGCCATACAATGGAAGGCCCAGGGCACATCAAAGGCCATTGCGCAAATTAGCACCAACGAACTGGCTTCTCTTCACGGCTTTTGCAGATAAAGTAAATGATAGTCGTTATCATAATTCTTTCAAAACTGTTTACACCATTGATTCTGAAGCACAACCAGGCACTGAAGGGTATACAACATTTGTTGCTGACATGGCTACCAGGGGACTGGTAATTGGGGATACTGCTTTTGTGATGACAGATACTGATGCTATTGCGACTGCTCTCAATGACCAAATCCCGCCCCCGCACTATCTTGCGTTTGGGCCTTCGGGTTGGTGGACACCAACAAACCATCCCAATGGTGGAAGGACTATTTACCCTGGCCTTAAAAAGTTTGATGATGCGTTGCGTGCTATCGGCAACGATGCGTCAGGGCGCCCTATGCCAATTTTTAAATTTGGTGAAACCTACCTGCTTGCTGCTGAAGCTGCTTTTCAAGGTAGTATAAACGGTGGTGCTACTGAAGCTGCTCGCTTGATCAACATTATCAGGAGAAGGGCTGCCTATCGTCCTGAGTTGGATCCTAGCAGAACAAATCCAAGCAATCCCCCTGTCTACAACCCCAATCTACTTCCTACTTTAGGTGACCGTCAAACAGCTATGGAAATAACTGCCGGTGATATTTCGTTGGACTTTATCCTTGACGAAAGGGCACGTGAGTTGTGTGGTGAGGGTAGTCGTTGGGTGGATCTTTCCCTGCGCGGGGAATCCGTATTCTTGAACCGCATAAGCCTTAATGCCCAGGCGGCACCAGGTGTAAAGGCGTTTCACAGGATGCGTCCAATACCTCAAGAGCACTTGGATCGGTTGGAGGTACCGGACAAAACGATCTATCAAAATCCAGGATATTAATTTTTATTTAAAGCGAAGAGTTATGAAATGGCCATGTAAATACGTTTCACCAACCGAAATGATTGTTTCGGCCATTCCATGTGACCTTGATCTAAAATAATAAACACATGAAAAAAACGATAAATAGAATAATAGCATCGATTATGGTACCTGCAATGGTGGCAGTTATGATCTTCGGTTGTAGTGGGGATGAAGGCATTACGTATTCCATGAATGACGTAAGTAGCCGAATTTCGGGATTTAGTTCCAGCGCCCCCGGACAGGGCGCGGCCTTGGTTGTTACCGGATCAGAACTGGATGGCATAATCCGGGTTTTTGTAGGCGATGTAGTGGTGACGAAAGAGAATTTTGTTTCCCAGGAACCAACAAGCCTGACTTTTATTGTACCTCCAAATGCAACATTGGGCGAAAATGAACTGCTTTTTGTTTGGTCGGGTCCTGCCAGGGCATTTGCTTCAATTGATGTTGTGAAATTCCATACCATCAGCGCAGTATTACCGAATGCTGCTGGTACAGGGCAAACAGTAACTTTAAAGGGTGCAAACCTGGACCTTGTGGAAGATATTGATGTCAATGGAACACCTGTCACCAGTATAGTTTCACAGGAACAAGGAACACTGAGGTTTACAATGCCGGCTGGGGCTACAACCGGTCCTGTTACCGTTAGCAGTGCTGCAGGATCGTATCCAAGCCCATCAAACCTGATTGCCTGCGATTCGGAACCGGGCAACCTGGCCTGCCGGGCAGTAATTAACACTAACGGAAGTTTTGAGGACAGTCCACTGGGTGCAGCTTCAGGTTTATCCGGATGGGGAGGGCTAACCGGAGCGCGTATTACTGGTGTGATCACCGATGAAGAAGCCTTTGAAGGGCTTCACTCTGTGAAAGTTACCATCAATGAGGTAGGTGCAAACCCGTGGGATATCCAACCGACTTCGTCCTTTCCAGTTGTTTTGGACGATCAATATCACTTGAGCGTGATGGTAAAAGGAACGGGCATTGCTAATATGAAGTTTGCTGTTGATGGCGACGCTTCAGGAGGATACGCGGAATACGGTAACCCTCAGATAGCAATCACTTCGAATCAATGGCAGGAGGTTTCCTATTATTTTACGCCAACCTCTGCAAGTGGAAACAACGGAACCGTTAGGTTTGCCATCAGCATGAGCTATCCCGGAAACGTAGGCGGTGTGATCTATATGGATAACCTGCGTGTGGTGAAGGTAGAATAGGGAATGATCTATTATTTGAAATGATGTACAACAAAGAAGCCGGATTCATTCCGGCTTCTTTATAAAACAACCATCGGCTTTTTTCGCACTTCAAACCAAATTCACCAAATGAAACTTTTGAAATATTTGCCACATAGCCTGCTCGTTATTTGTATCCTTACTATTGCAGTTTTTCTTGTTTCCTGTAGTGGATCAGAAGACCCAAAGGAACCTACGGTTATTACAAAAGACCTGAGCATAGACCCCTTGACTGCCTATCAAACCATTGCAGGTTTTGGTGGTGCCAACCAGATGTGGGGCACTCAATTTCCAAATGCAAGTGACATGAAGAGCGCGTTTGGCCCTGATGAAACAGACCTTGGGCTAAGCATTTTTAGAATACGCATTGCATCAAATCCAGATGAATGGCCACTGATTGTAGATGTTTGTAAGGAAGCATTGAACCACGGTGCAAAAATAATGGCATCACCTTGGTCGCCCCCTGCAAATTTAAAAAGCAATGAAAGTGATATTGGTGGTCATTTGCCGGAAGGGAATTATCAGGCTTTTGCAGACCACCTTAATGATTTTATCGATTACATGACTTTAAATAATGTGGATATTTATACTATCTCGGTTCAAAACGAACCAGATATTCAGGTTTCGTATGAGTCATGCGATTGGACCGGGGCCAGTATGAGGGATTTTATTAAAGATTACGGGGATCAAATTACGGGAGCTAAACTTGCTGCCCCGGAGTCGTTCAACTTCAGTCAAACCCTTACCAATACCATAGTCAATGATGCCGAAGCAGCAGCCAATCTGGATATTGTAGCAGGCCATATTTATGGTGGTGGGTTGGCCCCTTTTGCAAATGCAGAAGCAAAAGGAAAAGAAATCTGGATGACAGAATATTTGTTAAATCAAAATGCCACCAGTCTATGGAGTACACTTTCTGAAAGCGTTATTTGGGATGAATCCTTGCAGATGCTGAACACCATCCATCAATCGATGATGCACAATTGGAGTGCTTATATATGGTGGTATATAAAACGATACTATTCCTTTATTGGTGATGGCGATCAAGGAACAACACCGGGATCTATTCTAAAAAGGGGACATGCGTTTTCACACTTTTCTAAATTTGTGCGCCCCGGTTATGTTCGAATTAAAACAGAGTTTCAAACATCAAGTGCGTTGATTTCAGCTTATCAGGGAAACGATGAAACTGTTGTGGTTTTGATAAACCCAAGCGCATCCCAAATTAACAACATCAGCCTGAAGGTTGGTGAATTGGTGCCATCAAGTGCCACAACCTATGTTACAAACCTATCGATGGATAGGACCAAAACAATAGTGCAAATCGAGGATGGAAAACTTTTAGTGGACCTTGGTGCAAAAAGTGTAATGACTGTAGTGATCGAGGATTGAAACTTGAAACTTGTTCAGGTTTAATTAGTTGATCAGATGCGTTATTTTTAATTTCAAGTTTGCTATCCTTTTCCACGAAGGCCCAACTCACCCAAGCCGCAAGGGACTCGATGACTAAATTTTAATGATGAATGTATCACCGATAACAAAAGCTTTTACGCTGATTGCTTTACTAACTTTGTTTTATCAATGTAGCCCTCCGGGCAATACTTCTAAAACTGATTTAGCTTTCCGTGAGCGACTAAGCTTAAACGAAGGCTGGTACTTCATGAAGTACACAGAAAATCCGGATAGCCTTCTGTATGACATTCGTCCCGGGATTGTTGATCCACGTGAACATACCGTTGCGGATGCAAAACCAACAGAAGCATCAAACCTGATAACTTCCGATCAGGTTTTAAAAGCATACATATTGCCTACCGCAAACCCTTTTATTAGAGATTCCGCCCTGCACCATATCCGCCCTGCCGGTTCTCCCGGAAAAGATTTTCCTTTCGTGCAACCAGCTTTTGATGATAGCGATTGGCAACATATAGACCTTCCGCACGACTGGGCAATCAATGGGCCCTTCATGGCTGGGCCAAACCCGGAAGTAGGCGGGGGCATGGGGCGTCTGCCGAGCAATGGCGTAGGCTGGTATCGGAAAAAAATTGAGATCACTGAATCGGATGCCAACAAAAAAATTTACCTGGATATTGATGGTGCCATGTCGTACGCCATGGTGTGGGTCAATGGCCACCTGGCAGGTGGTTGGCCGTATGGATACAATTCATTCCGGATTGACTTAACCCCTTTCGTCCATGTTGGCCATGATAACCAATTGGCCATCCGTATTGACAACCCGAACTATTCGGCACGGTGGTACCCCGGTGGTGGTATCTATCGAAATGTCTGGTTGACGAAAACCAATCTGATCCATGTTGGTCATTGGGGAACTTTTATCACCACAAGAAATGCCGCTACATCATCAGCAACAATCGACCTGAATGTTACGGTTGACAACAATTCAAAACACGATGCAGACATTACGGTTACTACCCATATTTATAAAATTGATGGAAGCGGAAATAGAAAAGCAAACAAAGTTAAGAGCTTTCCGGTAACTGCCACGAAAATCCCGGCAGGTAAAAGCACTGCTATTCAAAATGAAGTTACGATTAAACATCCAAAGCTTTGGGGGCCGCCCCCAACCCAACGGCCCAACCTGTATGTTGCTGTATCACGGGTGGAAATGAACGGCAACATCGTTGATGAATATGAAACCATTTTCGGCATTCGATCATTGGAGTTCGATCCCAACAAAGGAGTGCTTGTCAATGGTGAGCGCATCCAAATCAAAGGCGTTAACCAACACCATGACCTCGGTGCGTTGGGTGCTGCCTTCAATGTGCACGCTGCTGAACGGCAGTTGGAAATTCTAAAAGAAATGGGCTGCAATGCAATCCGCATGGCGCACAATCCCCCCGCCCCGGAGTTGTTGGACCTCACAGATAGGATGGGATTTCTTGTCTTTGATGAAATATTTGATTCATGGGAGCTGAAAAAGACCCCTTATGATTTTCATTTGATCTTTCCGGAATGGTATGAAGCGGATACACGAAGTTTTATTCGCAGGGATAGAAACCATCCTTCCATTATTATTTGGGGAATGGGCAATGAAGTTGGTGAGCAATACACCGGGGAAGAAGGTGCTGCTGTTGCAAAACGTTTATATGATATCATAAAAGAAGAAGACCCGACCCGTCCGGTTACTTCCGCCATGAACTATGCAAAACCGGATATGGCATTGCCTGTTACATTGGACCTTATCAGTCTGAATTATCAGGGTGAAGGAATCCGCCAAAGTCCTGAGTTTGAAGGTACGGAGCGAATTCGTACCCCGCCTATGTATGATGCATTTCACAAACAGTTCCCCAACAAATTAATCCTCAGCAGCGAAACCGCTTCAGCTTTTAGTAGTCGCGGTGTTTATTTGTTTCCGGTGACAAAAGAAATCAGTGATCCTGTGCGTGATGGACGCGGTGGTGACTCAAAAACTCATCAGGTTTCTTCTTACGAACTTCATGCAGTTGATTTTGGATCCTCAGCCGATAAAGTTTTTGCGTCCATTGAAAGCCATCCCTTTGTGGCCGGTGAGTTTGTTTGGACGGGATGGGATTATATCGGGGAACCAACCCCGTACTACACTTCAAGAAGTTCGTATTGCGGCATCATTGATTTGGCAGGATTCAAAAAAGACCGTTTCTATCTGTATCAATCACATTGGCGGCCGGAGTTACCGATGGCACATATCCTTCCGCATTGGAATTGGCCGGAGCGTATTGGAAAGACAACGCCTGTGCATGTTTTTACTTCTGGTGATGAAGCAGAACTTTTTCTGAATGGTCGTTCAATGGGAAAAAGGAAAAAAGAAAAATATCAATACCGCTTGCGCTGGGATGATGTGATCTATGAACCTGGAGAGGTAAAAGTGGTCGCGTATAAGGATGAAAAAGTGTGGGCAAAAAATAAAGTTGTGACAACAGGGCAAGCTACTAAGCTGCATGCAACGGCTGATCGAAATAAAATCAATGCTGATGGTTACGATCTTTCTTTCATTTCTGTTTCCATCACCGATGAAACTGGAAATGTTGTGCCAACCGCCAATCATTTCGTCACGTTTGAAATTGAGGGCCCGGGCGAAATTGTAGCTACGGACAATGGTGATGCTACGAACATGATTTCGTTTTCTTCTACGGAAAGGGATGCTTTCAATGGTTGGGTACTGGTGATTGTTAAAGCAAAGAAAGGAGCGTCTGGAAAAATTAAACTGCGTGCAAAAGCAGTTGGGCTGAAAGAAGCAATAGAGGAGATAAATGTTGATTGAAAAACCGAATGTGGTGTCCGTTTCTTGCCCCGGTGTGGCCGGAAGGGTAGCGATGGTAAAAATCTATAATTTTATGCAGATTAGGTATTGATGTCCTGTATCTGCATAAAAATGTATCAATGATAACGCGGGAACTAAATGTGGTTTTAAGGGAGCATGCCAGCGAACGTGCATGATTATTTTGGCCATTCCATGTGACCTTGATCTAAAATTATAAATACATGAAAACAAATGTGCTTTTGCTTTTGATCGGTTTGTCCTTCTCAGCGAATGCCCAATTCACCCAAGCAGCAAGGGACTCGATCAACAAGTTGACAGAAATAGATTATGAGCAAATGCTTGGTCAACTGGGTATTCAAAGAAGTGAGAAGCGCCCCGGCCCATCGGGCAATCCTTCCGACCCGAATGCAGCAAATAGTTTTGAAGACAAAGTCAACAACTATGTATTGCCGGACCCACTGGTTTTAAAAAATGGAAAGAAAGTCGGTGATGCTAAAACCTGGTGGGAAAAGCGCAGGCATGAAATCGTTCAGGATTTTGAAAATGAAATGTATGGCCGCCTGCCGAAAAACATCCCCGGAGTTACTTGGGAAATTGTTTCGATAAAAGACACTACCGTTGGCAACTATCCTATCAAAGAGAAAATTTTAAAAGGTGTTGTTGATAATTCAGGCTATCCATCAATCACAGTGGAAATTGAATTGTTAGTGGCAACACCAGCAAGTGCAAAGCAGGCTGTTCCGGTTGTGCTGGAATTTGGTTGGATAACATCACCTTGGAACAGGGAGCCTATAAAACCAATTGGATTAGGATCGGCAGGTGAGCCAACATGGAAAGAACAATTGATTTCGAGTGGTTGGGGATATGCTATTATCGTCCCACATAGTATTCAAGCAGATAATGGTGCAGGGCTTACGCACGGGATCATCGGCCTTACAAACAAAGGGGATTTCCGCAAGCCTGATGAATGGGGTGCATTGCGTGCATGGAGCTGGGGTGCCAGCCGCGCGATTGATTATTTTGAAACGGACAACGATGTGGATGCAAAGCGATTGGCCATTGAAGGGTTATCACGTTATGGAAAAGCTGCGGTTGTGGCAATGGCTTTTGAACCAAGGTTCTCTTTGGGTTTTATCGGTTCTTCCGGGGCGGGGGGCGTTAAAATTATTCGAAGGGTTTTTGGCGAGCAAGTTGAGAACCTGGCATCTTCCGGTGGATATCATTGGTTTGCCGGAAACTTTATAAAATATGGCAGTAAGCTTACCGCAGATGACCTGCCTGTTGATGCGCATGAGTTGGTAGCCTTGTGTGCGCCAAGGCCTGTTTTTATCAGCTCCGGTTCCCCGCATGTGGAAGGGCAATGGGTGGATGCCAAAGGAATGTTTCTCGGTGGCGCGCATGCTGGTCCGGTCTATCGGTTATTGGGCAAGAGGGATATGGGGACAATGGAATTCCCAACGCTTGGCACTCCGTTGGTAGCGGGTGAAATTGCTTTTCGTCAACATGCGGGTGGGCATAGTACCGGCCCGAATTGGAGTACATGGATTGCCTGGGCTAGCCGGTATTGGAAGGATTGAAATTTCAGATCGAATGATTTGCTAAATTGCTTTTAACCTGAGTTGGAAATTTACAGCCACTTTATTTGCAACCTTCACAGCCCCGAATAATTTTTCAGGTGGGTTTAAATTGAAATCCGAAAGGTCAAATGTATTGGTTCCTGCAAAATATTTTTCTTGCGGGCTTTCTGTTTTCACCTGACAGGTCACCGGATATTTTTTGGAAACCCCGGCAATGGTTATCTCCAGTATACCATCGTATGTTTTTTCGTTTTCTTTTAACTGGAGGAATTTTATCCGTACCTCGGGATAGGTTTCTGCTTGAAGTGTCTTCTTAAAGTCGCGGGTAATCATTGCATGCTCGCAATCAAAATTAGCAGTGCGTAAAACGATCTGCCCTTCCAAAAATTTGTATCCCTGTGCACTCCTGTATTCCAACAATGTATCGCCTCCATTATAGTGGGTGGAGAGGCACCGAAATTTATTGACATTGGTGCTGCCCTGGATTTCAAGCTTGCTGGTACCGGTAACTATCCATTTATTTTCATCCACATTCGAAATGCCATGATAAACGTGCAGGGGGATTAAAATAAAGTGAAGCAGGAAAAAAGACATGCTTTAAGTAATGAAAAAAATGTGACGATTACAATGGGGGTATTGCAATCGTCACATTGGTAAGATTTTTCTTTAGAAGCCAATTACAGCTTCAATGTTTACCCCTTTAAATTGGGCCCCTGCAAAACGTCCGGTCCAGGCATCACCTTTATATTGTTGGTTTACATATTCGATTTTGGCAAGGATGTTTTTGGACAAGTACCATCCACCACCAACGTTCACCCTGCTGATTTCAAGGTTTTCAGTGGCACTTTCGCGTTGTTTTCCACTTACCGTGTTATATCTACCGCCAAGATAGAATTTTTCATCTTTTCCAAAGCGATAAAGCAATTCTCCTGCTACTTGAGTAAAGGCACCTTCTTTATCAACGGTAGGCGTAGTGAATTCATTGCTTCCACTGGCAAGCTCATAGATACCGAAGAATTCAAGTCCTTTGAATTTTACAAATGGGTTTACTTGTAATGCAGTAATCTTTGTAAACCGGGCATTGTATCGTCCGTCAAAATCGCCTCCTTCGGTTGCAGTATGAAGCACTTGATAATACCTGCTGCCCGCACGGTCGCCTCCGTATAGCCATGTGCCGGTTGTAGTTCCATGGTTGATATACCATGATCCTGTTAAGCGCAGGCGCAAGTCTTCATTCATTTGGTTGTCATAACCAAGTTTACCAAAGAAAGATATTTTATTATCGGTGTTGTCATTTACAACTACATTCTGATTGAGTTTGCCATTGGTTACACCCAGCACAAAGATCAGTCCCTTCACTTGTACGGTCACTTCACCAAACGGCTCAGTGGAAAAACCATCCATGATATAGTTTTCTACGAATGGATTGTAAATGGCACGCGCATTATCGGACCTTCTGAAGTGTGCATCGCCATAGTTGAACTCATCGTACCCAAAGGTAATAGTGGTGTAGTCCATGATGTTTTCAAGGAAGCCTTCTTTAATGAAATTGAGTTTGTCAATTTGCAAATAACCACCTTTTACATACGCTTCAACGTGGTGCCTGGAAGACAAGTAGGTGCGCAGGTGCATCCGCACACCATCCAATAGTTGGATGTCAAGGTTCAGGTTTGCTGTTGGCAAGTTAAAGTTAGAACCCAGTTCCAACAGGTCATCTGCATCATTGCTTTGGTTTAGACTTTGAAATTGTATTGCAAAATCGCCACCAAGCCTGACTTTGATTTCATCAAAAACTGATGTGTCTTTTTTAGAAGGTTCAAAAACATTTACACCCCGTTGGTCATTGGGTCTCCAGTATTGGAGTTTTTTATCTTGCGCTGTGGCAGAAAACAATATTCCAGCGAAGAGGATTAGGGTTAAAATTTGATTTTTCATGGTTTTGGAATTTTAAGATGTTCATTTAAAAATTACTGTAAAAGAGAGTTGAAGTGCGTCACCGGTTTTAATGGTTCCGAAAACAGCCGTGGGTGGCGCAACATTGAATTCGGAAAATTTGATTGGAAACGTTCCTGAGAATTCAACTGTATTGCCCACTGTTTTTTGGGCAACATCGATTGAAACAATTTTTGTGCTTCCGGTAAAAGTCAGTTTACCTTTTGCCTTGATTTGTGACCCATTGATGGAAGTCACCTCAGTAAGTACGAATTGGATATCTGGATACTTATCACTCTTCAGGGCCTTGTAGGCATTCGTGTCCATCTGGCCTTTGCCGCTTTTCAATGATTCGACAGGCATGGTAATGGTGAGGGATTTAATCGCTTCAACTCCATTTGCACCAAGCGTCATTTCAGCTTTTCCGGTAGCTTTTTTGGATTCCATATTCCAATCATGGATTGATGATGTACCGGAAACTTTTAGATCGGGATTTGGATCCAACGTGAACGCTTGTTGGGAGATTCCTTCTCTACTCCCCAGGAAGAGTATAAGGAGGATGGAAAATGTTAGCACAATTCTTTTCATTTTTTTACTGGTTAAAGTGGTATTGATATTTGTTTCGCCTTTCATCTGTTAATAATTGTCTGCTTGGCTGATGACGATTCCATATTTCAAAAGTATTGGTGGGGCAACTGTAAAATCCTGACGTTGATCAGTATCCTGACTGATTTTTTGATCGTAAATTATCCTGTGTAAATCAACCTTTTAACCAATAAGGGTTCTGCTATCGATTTAGATTTAGATCAGAAGTTGTACCTTGCATTTCGATTATACTATCAATCGTGACTATGAGTAAAACAAAAATCACAATCAACAACAACGGATCAGTAAAACTGGATGGCGATTTTGAAATTGTCGATATGCAAGGCAATGCGTATGGACTGCAAGGTCGTACCGTTGTCTCGCTTTGCCGCTGCGGGCTATCCAATAACAAACCGTTTTGTGACGGATCACACAAGGGCCATTTTGACCATGAATCGGTAGCGTTTGACTTACCGCCCAAGAAAATTTAATATCGAAATGGTAGTTGCGATTTTTTTCGAGAGCAGGAAATACTATGAATGTCAGTAAAAACCCTTTTGGTAAAGTAGACGGTGTTCCGGTAGGATTATACACGTTGTCGAATGGAAAGGGCATGGAAATGCAGATCACCAACTATGGCGGTATTGTCGTGGGCCTGAAAGTGCCGGATAAAAATGGATTGGTTGAAGATGTTGTGCTGGGATATGATGATGTCGATGGTTATGTAAAGAACAATCCTTACTTCGGGGCAATCATTGGCCGGTATGGCAATCGAATTGCCAATGGGGTATTTTCAATTGCCAATGAAACCTACACACTGGCAAAAAACAATGGCAACAACTGCTTGCATGGAGGTGAAAAAGGATTTGACAAAGTAATTTGGAATGCGAAGCCTATTCAAAGCGAAAATCGTGTTGGTTTGGAATTGACCTATCTTTCGAAAGATGGTGAAGAAGGTTTTCCGGGAAACCTTGATGTGAAGGTGTGTTATGAACTCACCATTGAAAACGCCTTCGAGATCACCTACTCTGCAACCACGGATAAAACCACTGTTGTGAATTTGACACACCATAGTTATTTCAATCTTGCAGGATGTAATGCTGGTTCCATCTTATCGCACATTGTTTCCATCAATGCAGACACGTATACTCCTGTTGATTCCGGTTTAATACCTACCGGGGAAATTGCGCCTGTAAAAGAAACCCCATTTGATTTCACCAAACCCGAGGTTATCAAAAACAGGATTGGGGAATCTCATGAGCAACTGGTTTTGGCAAATGGTTTTGATCACAACTGGATCCTAAACCCGAGTGGAAATGGGATTGTAAAAGCCGCAACCGTGCATGATCCTGCAAGTGGAAGGTTTATGGAGGTATTTACTACTGAGCCGGCAATGCAATTTTATAGCGGAAACTTCCTTGACGGAACAATAACCGGAAAAGGGGGAACTGTTTATGATTTCAGAAGCGGCCTATGTTTGGAAACCCAGCACAGTCCCGATTCACCTAACCATCCCAATATGCCAACCACCTTGCTTCGCCCCGGTGAGGTGTATTCTTCCAAAACCATCTATAAATTTTCAACGAAGTAAGTCCCGGCTTTTTTCGAGGGCTAAAGCGCGGGGCAATAAAACTTCATCCTCGATCAGCGCATGGACTGCCAGGTCGTTCTCTAGTACCTGAAGCTGGGAAAGCAAAATCCGATAGCGGGTTTGCTGATCAACAGGGGGAGTGTAATGCAAAATTGCAGTTCGTACTTCTTCCAGGTCTTTTTCCGTATCGTGGTGGTGATCGATGAAACTGCTGATTGAAATGGCATGGCCATCAATCCTTTCATTTTTGTTTTTTGATGCCTTCTCCAATTCAATAATATAAGGAAGCAGATCGCGTTCCTCCATTTCAATATGTTTTGTTAGATGGCGGGTATATGCTGTATAAAAGGTATGAAGGAGCAATAACAATGGATGGGTTGACGAATATGCTTTTCCCAGGAGATGAATGCTCTGCTCAATTTCAGGGAGCTTTTTATTGATATAGTAGGTATGGGTTTTTTGTATATAACCCACAATTTCAGCCAATGAAAAATCTTCAAACTTTGCAGGTTTGAATGCTGCCCGATCTTCAAACACTTCAAGCAGTGCCATGAGAAACCCGGGTTGTATTCCGAATGCCCGAAGTTCATCATAGGTATAGACTAAATGATGGGCCAGGGTTGGATCGTAGCGCTGTAAGATTAGACCTGTTTCTTCGTGAGTAGCTAGTTTTGTGTTTCCCATATTCCGTTTGAAAATCTAAAGCCGGAATACGAATGTAGGGTGATGTCCATTCCTTTAAAATGATAAAAATCATGAATAAAAAGTTAGCTTACATTTTAAGGGAGCTTATTGTACGGTTAGTATAGTGTTTGGTCAGTATTCTTTTTCCAGGTAATTTGTAAGATGGGAACGGCCAAATCCCAAAAGCAAACAAGGTTGGAAGAACTACACTTCGCAGTTGGGAGCCGCAAGTGTTGTAGCGCCACCAGGATGAAAACTATTTGCAAGCAAAACCTATGTTGCCAAAATAAATTTTATAGAAAACCGTATACCTAATAATGATTACCACAACATTTGAAGACCGCAGGCAAGGACTAGGTGAAGAGATCGCCAATAGCATTAGTCATGGCATTGGATTTCTGGGGGCGGTTGCTGTTACCCCTATTTTAATTGTAAAGGCAATTCCGTTAGGTGCAGCAGCGATTGTTGGGGTCAGTATATTTGGGCTCACCATGATGCTGCTTTACATATCCTCAACGTTGTACCATGCGTTCCCGCACAACAAGGCAAAGCGTGTTTTCCAGATATTCGATCATAGTGCTATCTTCCTTTTGATTGCAGGAACATATACACCTTTTACCTTGATTGTTTTGCCTTCCGGGTGGGGCTGGTCGTTGTTTGGGATCGTGTGGGGATTGGCAGCAGGTGGAGTGGTACTGAAGTCGATCCGGAATATTAAAACCGGCAGGTTGTCGACTATACTTTACCTGGGAATGGGATGGCTGGGCGTATTAGCGGCCAAGCCACTCTATGAAGTATTGCCTGGCTGGGGGTTGTTTTGGTTGCTGGCGGGTGGACTGAGTTATTCATTAGGGGTGTTCTTTTTTGCCAATGATCATCGCATTCGCTATGGTCATTTTATATGGCACTTGTTTGTATTGGCGGGCACTGCGTGTCATGTGGTAGCGGTTTTACAGTATGTGATTTGACTTCTTTAACGAATATTTATCAGCTTTTTTATTCTTAAAATATTCGTTATTGGCAAGGAAAGCACATTGGATAACTACAAAGCTCTGAATTGCAATTACATATTGAAAAAGAATTGGTAAATTGCGAATCCTTTTGGATTGGTCGGGATACTCCTCATCTATTCTCCAGTACAGTAGGCAAAAAGTGATTTAAAACTAAACAATACAGTAAAAAACAATGGGAAGACCACAAGAAACCTTTAACAAGAAAGAATTAGAAAAGAAAAGAATCCAAAAGCGCAAGGAAAAAGAACAACGCATGGAAGAGCGTAAAGCCAATTCCAAGAAAGGAAGTTCGTTGGAAGATATGATGGCATACGTTGATGAGAATGGCAACATTACTTCCACTCCTCCTGACCCGACCAAAAAGAAAACAATTAAGCTTGAGGATGTTGTGCTGGGTTCACGAAACCTGGAGTCTGCCGATTCAGCTTCCGCTGTGCGCAATGGAAGAGTGGCTTTTTTCAATACTTCAAAAGGTTTTGGTTTTATAAAAGATATGGAAAGCGGTGACAGTATTTTTGTTCACAGCAATGGCTTGATCGACCCTATTAAAGAAAACGATTTGGTGACGTTTGAAACCGAGAAAGGTTTTAAGGGGCCAAACGCGATTAAGGTTAGGTTGGCAAAATAATCTTTCAGGATATAGAGCAAAAAAAACCACCCATTGGGTGGTTTTTTTTATTTACTGCGTTACGCAAATTAGTCGATAACTTTTACGTTAACTGCGTTCATGCCTTTTTTGCCACGCTCAACTTCGTACTCAACTTGATCGTTTTCACGGATCTCGTCAATAAGTCCAGAAGTATGGACAAAGATGTCTTCACTTGAGTCAGACGGTTTAATGAAACCGAAACCTTTGGTTTCATTAAAGAATTTTACTGTTCCTTGCATTGTTAATTTTTATAAAGTGTTAATAAAGTTTGCAATCAGCGATTAGCGCCCCCAACGAATTACCAGTAATATTCTATTTGAAATTATCCCGCAGAAGCGGGATGAAATAAAAGGAATGATTATTTACTAAAAGGTAGGAACATTAAATTGATTACCCTGCAAATGTAGACCTATTTACTTGATTATCCTAATGTCTTGAATTCAGGCCCTATTCAGCCTTTTCTTCTGCGATTTCGACAATTTCTTCTTTTTCCTCCACTTCTACCTTACTGACATGCAATATGAATTGCTTGTCCATGGAAAACTCGTATTGATCATCCGCCAAAAGCGCAGAAGCTTTTTTTGATGAGTCCAACACGTGCAACAGGTTCTGTGCCACCATCGAATTCCGGATATTGTTTTGGGCTTTACCTTGGAATGCCTGAAGGGTAAAAGAATAGCCTCCTTTCTCTTTTGGATTTAGCCTTTTGAATTCATGGCTAAAGAATTGATATTCCTGCGGGCCTTCGTTTGATGTTACCATCAGTTGAAGAATTGCCGGTCGGTATTTCGTCCAAATGGGGACATACGTTTGATTTTCCATAATTGAATTTTAAAGATTAAAATTGATTGGGTTATCCAAGGTATGCCATCAGGGGCACCTTTGAAGATCGCCTCAAGCGCTGTATTGCTTTTTCTTTTATTTGTCGTACGCGTTCCCGGGTAAGGTGGAATTTGTCTGCAATCTCTTCGAGGGAAAGTTGGGTTGTTTCATTTAAACCATAATAATCGCAAAGGACTTCCGACTCACGGGCGGTCAAGGTGGCCAGTACGCGTGCAATTTCACTTTTCAATGATGTTACCATTAAGAATGAATCGGGCTTTTCTTCACTTTGTGTTTCCAAAACATCCAACAAACTATTGTCTTCCCCGTTGGCAAACGGAGCGTCAACGGAAACATGCCGGCCTGCTACACGCATGGTGTTTTCTACTTCTTGTTCAGTAATATCCATTGCCGTGGCCAGTTCAGAGGTAGAAGGTTCGCGTTGGAATTGTTGTTCAAGTATCGAAGAAGCCCTTGATATTTGCTTGATCATACCCACCCGGTTTAACGGAAGCCGGACAACGCGAGCTTGTTCTGCAAGCGCCTGAAGCATGGACTGGCGTATCCACCAAACTGCATAGGATATAAATTTGAACCCGCGTGTTTCATCAAACCTTTTTGCAGCCTTAATGAGCCCTACGTTTCCTTCATTTATTAAATCGCCCAAGGTCATTCCATTGTTTTGATATTGCTTTGCTACAGAGACGACAAACCGGAGATTTGCTTTGGTTAATTTTTCCAGTGCGAGTTGGTCGCCTTCGCGGATACGAATGGTAAGTTCTACCTCCATTTCAGCCGTGATCAGATCAACTTTACCAATCTCTTGCAAATACTTATCAAGGGATTGGCTTTCCCGATTGGTAATCTGCTTGGTGATTTTTAATTGTCTCATAACACATGGTCTAGGTAAAGTGAACAATTAAAAAAATCAGGAAACAATCGTAAATATGACCTTACACGTTGGTTTCCGGCAGATTCAAGGAATTGAGCGTACAAGGTACGGAATTTTAGCGACATACTTTTGGATCTGTATGCATCCCTGCCACGCTTAAAATAATGATGCGCGATTAGTTTCCGATGGGCGGGGGACCGTCCGGAATTATCCCTTTATAGGCATAGTCACCTTTTCTTTCTTTGAATTCCTTTTTCACACCATCGCGTAAGGCGGCATCTTCAAAAAGATCAACCATTGTCATGGAAAGTGATTTGGTTGCAAACCACATTCCTTTGTGGCCAATACTCATGCCACCACAAGCTACAACTGCCCATGAATGCCAGGGTGTGCCCTTGGGACCGGTGGTAGCCGACAGTCGAATAACCGGCACAACAAAACTTACATCGCCAACATCAGTTGACCCGCCACCGGGGTGTTCCAATGTTTCTTCCATGGGGTGAATGGATGCTTCCATCCCAATTTGTTTCTTTCCGGTTGATTCCTGGATTTTTATGGCGAAATCGGTTTCTGCTGGTGTGTATTGTATACCTCCGAGGTATTCCAAATTCTTTTGAAGTGCAGCAGCCCCTGTTCGGTTCACCAGTACTTCATGCACACCGGAAATCAATGAAATTTTATAGTCAACATTTGCCATGATAGCAGCACCTTCCGCAATTCGCTCCACTTGTTTCCAAACAACTTCCATTCCTTCACGCCTGGTATCCCGTACACGCGTCCAGATACGTGCGTAATCAGGTACTACGTTTACGACTTGCCCGGCATCTTGAATATGATAATGTATGCGAACGGTTGGTTTCACATGCTCGCGATAATAGTTAATGCCTGTTGTATATAATTCCAGTGCATCCGAAGCGCTCCGTCCATTCCAGGGATCAGCACTGGCATGTGCGGCTTGCCCCGTAAATTCAACCATAAAATCAACCAGCGCCAAACCACGTTGAACGGCTACTTTTGTTTCATCACCAGGATGCCAGTCCATACATACATCCACATCATCAAAAAGACCTGCACGGATCATCCAAAGTTTACCAAAATATTTTTCCTCCGCTGGGGTTCCGTAAAACCGTACAGTACCTTTTAACTTTCCCTGTGCAATCAAGTCTTTGATGGCGGTGGCTGCACCCAGGGAGGCAACACCAAAAAGATTATGGCCACACCCATGCCCTGCACCACCTTCATGCAGCGGGTCTTTTGTCGGAACTGCTTTTTGTGAAAGACCGGGCAGGGCATCAAATTCCCCTAAAATAGCAATTACGGGTTTTCCGGACCCGTACTCTGCCACAAAAGCGGTAGGGATTTCTGCTACACCGCGCGTTACCTTAAAGCCCTGCGATTCGGCATAATCGGCTAACAATTTGGCGGATTTGGTTTCTTGAAATGCGACTTCTTCATATCCCCAGATTTTATCACTCATCTCAGAAAGGGTACCCGCATTATGGTCAACCCATTGTATAACAGCTTGCTTGTTTGGGTTGGATTTGGTTTTCTTTTGTGCCTGAACTTCTCCAGCGACAAGAATGGAAAGTATAAGTAGTGGAAGTCTGATGTATTTCATAAATGGCTTGGCTTTAGGGATTTAAGATAAACTAAAATATGGTAGCCCACAAAGATACCGGACCATCAAAGACACCTGGTCTATAATGATGCAGCTACAATATTAAGACAGGTTTTTTCGGAATTGAGTGATATGTATTTTGGATGTGCGACTGCCAATTTGTTGCAGCGTGAGCTTGATTTTTAACCGGCCAAAAGAAGATTTCCTGAAAATGCCAAAACACCTGATTTTGTATCGATTTTGTCAAAAACACAAGAGCGAATTCTTTCTTTATCAAGTAAATGGTCATAAAATTCTTTATTTATTTAAATTTAAACGCTATTTCTTACATCACATTTTTAAAATGTGAAAATCATTGATCCCAAAATGGGATTTGTATATGGCTTGTATGATTAATTTAATAAGTTTTTGGCCCATTTTGGAATTGGTATAATTTTGACTTAATTGATTTTATAGTACATTATAATTATGAAATCGCCATCAGACAAGCAGACCCACTGGTATGATAATAAGCCTGGCGATTCCATCCCGAAAGCATCGGGACAAGTTGTACCCATAAAAAATCAAAACATTAACATGAAAAACAAAACCACCCTATCCAGACTATTCTTTTTGTTAGCAAATGTGGATGGGAACATTAAACCGAAGGAAGAGGCAATTGGTGATGCCATGTGTTCCGTAGAAGGTATTAAAAAGGAGGATTTTACAATGATGCTTCAGTTATTGAAGACAAAAAACCCTACACTCATTTTCAATGAATCAATTTCTGAATTGAGAAAAGTGAACCGGGAAGAGCAAATCAAAGCCATCGCCTGGATGTGTGTGATCGCAAATGCAGATGGGTTTATGGAAAGGATAGAGTGGCAATTGATTTATAAAGTATACCACAAGGAATTGAATTTACCGTTGGAAGAAGTACTTGAGGTTCAAAAAAAATTGGGGATAGCATCCCGGCCATATCTTTTGGCGCTAGGTCAGGTTGTTTAAATTGCCCTTCCGGTAGTTTGTACTGAACTTTATAAAAGGTGGAATGTTAGCTATACGTTGGAGTCACTGAGGAGTCACTGATTTAATAGCTAAACGGAATATTATCACAATGAAATTATCAACATGTATCGGGCTGCTGCTAATAACCATTAGTACTTCCTGTCAGGCTCAGGAATCCAAGACAGATGTTAAAAAGATAAAACTGGAAGCCCCAAAAGGAAAGGCTATTGCTGCTTTTGCGGAAGGATGTTTTTGGTGTTCGGAGCATATTTTTGAAGCAGTGGTAGGTGTCGATTCAGCTATTTCCGGATATGCAGGTGGTACTGTTCCAAACCCTACCTATGAATTGGTGAACACAGAAACAACCGGCCATGCAGAAACTGTACTCGTGTATTACGATCCCAGGGTTATTGGTTATGAAGAGCTGACGAAAGTTTTTTTTACTTCGCATGACCCAACAACCCCTGACCAACAAGGGCCTGATCGCGGTTCTTCGTATCGCTCTATTTTGTTTTTTATAACCCCTGAAGAAGAAAGGATAGCTAAAAAATCCCTGGCTGATTTTTCAGCGAGTGGCCTTTATACCAGGGAAATTGTTTCCGAAATAAAAAAGCTTACCGCATTCTACCGTGCGGAAGAATACCATCAAGATTACATTGAACATTACCCTGACAATTCGTATGTGGTGAATGTGTCGATACCGCGTTTCGAAAAATTCAAAAGGACTTACAAAGGAAAGTTGAAGTAACCTATTTTTTCAATGTAGTCTCACGTGACAATGCAAGCTTGACTGCCTCATAGGCATTGACAAGTCCCCCGGTTCTTGACAATTCATTGAACTTTACTTCTTCCTCTGTTCCGGGTTTTGAAATCGTGAGGTTATCGAATTTTCGTGTTGATTGCTCAAGGATTTCTTTCACCTCTACCGCAGTAAGTTCCGGGAAGTAGGACATGATAATGGCTGCAACACCTGTAGTTGCCGGGCTGGCCATACTGGTGCCGCTTTCGTTTTCATATTTATTGCCGGGTTTGGTTGAATAGATTTCAACACCAGGTGCAAAAAGGTCCACCGATTTTTTTCCATAATTGGTAAAGTCGGCAACAAAGTTCTCATCTGCACCATACGCAGAAGCGGCTACTTCAATCCAGTTTTTTGCTTCTTTTCTATCAAGATAAAAGCGTGAGGGAAATTGTTCTTTCGTGTCGTTGTTGTCACCATCGTTCCCTGCGGCATGGATTAAAAGCACATTTTTTGATTCAGCATAGCGCACTGCTTTGTCGACTGCTTCTTTTTGTGGGGAGAAATCTTTCCCGAAACTCATATTGATGATGTGTGCCCCATTGTCCACAGCGTAGAGTATTGCATTTGCTACATCTTTGTCGCGCTCATCCCCGTTGGGAACTGCACGGACACTCATAATCTTAACATTATCAGCAATTCCTTTTATCCCAATGTCGTTTTTCCTATTTGCAGCAATGATACCGGCCACGTGTGTTCCATGCGAAGCATCGGGGCCTTTTACATCGTTGTTCCCATAATTTTTTTCGAAGAGGTTTTTTGGATCATCACCAACAATTTCCCGTGGATTGAAGTCAAGATTATATCCAAAGTTAACCGCTGTGCCAAAATGGTCGACCATTTTTTGCATGTAATCAAGGTAGAATTTCAGCTCTTCAACCAATGCCCCTGTTTCTACATCTTGCCCGATATTGTTGATAACGCTTAGCAATGTTTGCCGTGCAAAGTTCAATGTGTCATTGGTAGTGGTGTACGACTCGAGGGTTTGTTTATCAAGGGGCCCATCCATTACCTGTCTTAACAAACTATCCGACAGGTGTATGGTGGTGAATGCATTGCTGTACAAATCAAATTGCTGTTGGGCTTCATCATATTGACTTTTATTAAACTTGAAATCATTGTCGTATTTCTTTTTAACGACAACCCAGTATTCAAACTCTGCTTTTTGTTTTTTTGGCACTTTCTTTTCGTCCATTTGCCCATAGATGGGTTTTAGCCGGGCATACTCACGGGTTACTTCGTATGTATCGTTATCAACGTTTCTGCCATCCTTTCCGCCAATAAAATTCCAGCCATGTACATCATCAACATATCCGTTCCGGTCGTCATCAATATTGTTGCCCGCAATTTCATCTTCATTGACCCATAAAACATCTTTTAAATCTTCATGTTCGATATCAATGCCTGAATCGATTACAGCAACAATAACTTTGCGCGAAGGCCGGCCTTTCAGCAATGTTTCATAAACCCTTTCGGCACTTACTCCCTGCACATGATCTGTTTCAGGGTCCATCAGGAACCAATCGGCCCGGACACTATCTTGAAATTGCGCAAAACAGGGGACGCTGCAGATTAGAATAAATGCAAGGAAGAGTTGACGTGATATTTTCATACTGGTTTTTGTAAAAAATTCGTGCAATATAAAGCTTATCCGGGAATCGGTAGTGCACTACTATTACTGGCAATTCCCCTCAAATATTACATCCGTGATGCACTCCTGTTAAGTGCGATAACCGGCCTCTACAATATCACGACATTTGTAAACCAAAACAACCCACTATGCTTTACATTCTACTTTCTTTAATCATGTTTTACTCCACGTTTTTTGGGGCAATCCTAAAATTTAAAAAAGAGTCGGGGCGATAGTGGCCAGAAACCTGTAGGGAAATCTGTAATTCACTTTAAAACAATAACTTATACTTCTGAAGGGGGAGCCGTTTTGCTTTATTTAATTGCAAAAAATGCTAGCTTTACTACGATCTATCCCTCAAATCAATGTCAAAGCCTATATTTTCGATTACCTGGCTACTGTTGAGCATCAGCACCTTTTCAGTTTACAGCCAGACCCCCAGGATTGTCATCAATCCCATGGGGCATTCTGCCCGTATCAACAACTTGCTTTTTACACCAAATGGGGAACGTGTAATTTCAATTTCAGAAGATAAAACCATACGTGTCTGGAGTGTTGAGTCTGGGGAGATGGTCGATAAATTTGAATCTGAAATTGGGGATGGGGGGGAAGGAATGCTCTATTCTTCAGCTATTTCACCAGACGGAAAATTGTTGGCCGTAGCTGGTTATCCTGTAAATAGCGTAGCAGGGAACTACATTATAATTATCGATTTGGAAAAGAGGGCTCAGGTAAGCACGGCCATTGGGCATACCGATGTAATTGGTACACTTGGTTTCAGTAGCACTGGTGATTTTCTCGCCAGTGGCAGCAATGATGGAAACATAAAGCTTTGGAAGGTGGATAATTCAAAGTTGCTTACGAATATCACTACCATAGCCGTTGGTTCTGTTGTTTCTTCAATATCATTCAATCCCAAAACAGATGATTTGGCAGTAGTTTCCGAATCAAATGAAGTGTTGGTGTACAATTTATCAGGACTCAGGACGGGTGCAACCAAATTTCAATACAAGGCTTTCAAAAAGCATAAGGGGGCATTAAACAAAGTAATGTATTCCCCGGATGGAATGTATCTATGCAGTACGAGTTTTGAAAATGAAATGATCTTATGGAGGGCTGATGGTTCGCTGGTCAAGGAATTCGGAAAATTGAAAAGCCCTGTGAATGCCATTGCGTTTTCGGGTGATTCAAAAATCTTGGTAAGCTTGGATGTGGAAGGGAAGGGTGCGAGTTGGTCAATCCCCGGGGGCACAAAATTTACGGATTACCACGGCCATGACAACACAGTTTTTAGTGCTGCGTTTTCCCCAACACTTTCGGGCAATTATACTGTTGCTTCTGCAGGGGGTGTTAACAATGAGATACTTTTATGGAACCCCATCAATGGCCTTACCGCGCGGAGGATAAAGGGAAAAGGCTCGGTGATACAAGACCTTGCTTTTGGAGACAACCTTGAACTTTACATCTCCCAGGATTTCGATAAACCTAACCAGTTTAAGACAAGCTTTAATTTCGGTTCGCTTACCGTGAATCAAAATCCACAACCCTTGCGCCCGGGAAAAGATTTAAACAAAGATTTGGTCCACACGGGAGTGAACACCATCCAGATAGGTAAGAAAGTGATTGCAACCCATGCGGAAGTGGATGGGAGGATTTTGGATTTTCAAGGCCTACCGGATGGCACTGTAGTAGTGGCAAGTGATTTTTCCTTAAAACTTTTTGATAAAAACGGATTTATTTTAAAAGAATTCATCGGCCACATTGGAGGTGTTCGGGCTGTTACCGTATCCGGGGATGGAAAGTATTTGGCGTCTGGTGGCGAGGATCAATCCATTATCCTATGGAAGTTGTCTGAGACTGGAAACGCACCCAGTATACGCAAGGTCTTTGAGGGAAAAGACTGGGCTGAATATTTTGATAGACTACCAATAGACTCATTAACAACAGAGCCAACAAAAAAAGCATGGAATGATGTGATTGCTTTTTTGAAAGCGAACAACGATAAAACCTATCGCCAACTTGAAGAGGCACTTCATTCACTCGGTGAAATTGTGATGCCTTTTGCAACCTTGTTTGTTACGCAAGATGACAGCGAATGGGTTTGCTGGACCCCGAAGGGTTATTTCTCATGTTCTTCTGCCGGGAGCCAATATTTTGGCTGGCATATCAATAGGGGTATTAACCACCTTGCGGATTTTTATGCTGCTGAGCAATATTTTGAGATTTTATATCGGCCAAAAGAAGTGGCGCAAAGTATTGTCCAGGGAAAACGTGTTGAAGAAATCCTAAAAGAAACAGGTGAAAGGATTTTTGATTTAGGAAAACTTCACCGTCCTTCTGCCGGTTTTTTTGATATGAAAATCACGATGCGCTCCACTGACCTGTTGCGATATGACAAGGGGAAGTTCTATACGCAGGCACGCACCATGCCCATTACCGTGGAAGCGTTTGATGGTGGAGGGGGGATAAAAGAAATTGCAATTTATCAAAATGATAAACTGGTAATATCCGACACGGTGGTCAACACCCGTGAAATGGGGCAGAAGGTAGTTCGGAGCTACGCGGTTGAAATGGTAAATGAAACGAACGAATTCAAGGTAAAGGTTATAAACTTTCAGAAGATAGAGTCGCGGGTCGATGTACTAAAAATAGAATATGCGGGGGATGCAATCGCCACTTCTTCCTTGCACATTTTGGCGATTGGAATAAACAAGTACAAAAACGAAGGGTATAATTTGAATTATGCACAATCAGATGCATCATCTGTTGTTGAAAAATTAATTACGAATGGAAAGACAATCTTTAAAAGCGTAAACCGGTTTGAACTGTACAATGAGGATGCAACAAAGGAGAACATTTTAAAAAGTTTTAAGGCCATTTCTGCACGGGCAAAGCCTGAAGATGTTTTTGTTTTCTATTATGCAGGTCACGGAACTATTGATGAGGAAAATGACAACGAGTATTACCTGGTGCCCACCGATGTTACCAAACTCTATGGTGATTCGGAGCAACTTCAGAAAAAAGGCATCTCGGCATCTGAACTCCGTGCAAGTTTAACAGATGTTAAATCGCAAAAGCAAATGATCCTGATGGATGCGTGCCATTCGGGGGGTGCATTAAAGTCATTGAGCGTACGTGCAGCTGCTGCTGATGAGAAAGCAATTGTCCAGTTGGCGCGTAGTTCCGGGGTTGCTGTGCTGGCTTCAAGCGGAACGAAACAATTTGCAACTGAATTTGAAGAGTTGAAACATGGTGTTTTCACGTATGCATTAATGGAAGCACTGGATGGGGAAGCGGATCGAAACAAGGATAACAAATTGACCGTAAGCGAAATAAAAATATTCATGGATGAACGGGTTCCCGAGTTAACCAAAAAATATGGTGGCACGTCCCAATTTCCAACAGGATACCTAACGGGCAATGATTTCCCTATTTCAATACCCAAAATAGAGTAAGGGAAGACCGGGCCTCCACTCTCTGCTTAATGTTTCTTTGCCCTATTGTATGTTTTCCTTTTCTTAAAAGAGGATTTCTTCTTTTTGGCAGTTGGCTTCTTGGCCATGTTGTATGGTTTTTTTCCTTGAAAGGAAGTTTTTGTTTTCACTGTCGAAGATTTTTTTATTCCCGCCTTATTTACATTTTGATAGCGCTTGTTGGGCGAATAGGGAGCGTATTTTTTTTGCTTCTTTTTTAATTGTTGCGGTGATTTACTGCCTACTGATTTTCCGTATGCTGTGCTTAAACTTTTCCTTCTGTAGGTCAAAGAGTTTTTGTAATCGGCACGAAAATTCTTGTTGATTTTGGTTTCTTTATTGTTGAAATCCATCCGTATTACAAATTCATTTGCAGCCCCCACGTATCCGCCAACGTTGCCCAATACCATTTCGCGCGAATAGCCAACCATCAAGTTTTTCGTAATCTTAAATCCAAGTGATGTATTTATTATTTGTCCGCTTTTATTTATGGAATTCTCATCAAATTTTGTGGCCTGTGTATTCCGAAGCCCTATACCACCAATAACCCGGCCGTTAAAAGTGTAAAATAGCCCGAGGTCAATGGAGTTGTTGATCGGTGACAATTTTCGATAAGCAACATAGGGCTCCAACAAATCTTGTCCACCGCGTAGCGGAACCATGCCTTGAGCGTACGCTGTATAATAACTGGTAAAAGAAGCAGAATCCTGCAACCACTCTGATCCCAGGCGGTTTGCGGCAATGCCCAATTGAAAGAAACGTGATTTAAAATTCAGCCCAAAAGAAAAATCAAAAGCCTGAATATCGCCATTGGAAAGCCGGAGATAGTCGATGTCGGTTGGGTCACTGTTGGTTTGCCCGTTTAACCGGGATGAATTGTACTCCCCGGCAACGCCCATGGAGAGCACATTGGTTTGATCAAAATTCAAGTGGTACGCGAATGCACCTGAAGCATAGATGTTCCTGATAAAGTTTACATCTTCCTGATAAATGTTTGCACCAATTCCTACTTTGTGATTCAGCAAGGGTGTATGGATACTCAGAAAATTATTGGTAGGTGCCCCCTTAACGTTCGCATAGTTTTGCCGAAAAGAATACGTAGCCGAACCAAAGGTAAGCCCTGCCGTGGACGGATTGTATATAAAAGAGTTGGTGAGCTTTTGCGTGAACAAGGGGATATCCTGTGCGATTGCATGAAAGGAAAATGCAAGGAGGATTAAAGCGAGGGTAAGTAAAATTTTCCTCATCCCTAATTGGTTTGTAGTATGGTGACCATTTGAGAAATTTTTTCAGTAGTTGAGCTGCCCAGTAATTTATATTCAAGAACACAGATATAATTTCCGGGAGCCAGCTTACTAAAATTGAAAGGCTTAAAGCCAGGATCGTTCGGGTTAAAGTCCTTCCATTCTTTCACCACAGTTCCATATCGGTCCATCAGTGAAACTTTATTGGTTTCTGTCAATTCTATATTATCGATCACGAGCACATCATTGACACCATCCTGATTAAAAGGTGTGATCATATCATGGATGACCAGGTTGATTTTTTCCCCACGGCCAATGGTGAGCAACCCTGTTGTAGCAGCCTGTTGACTGGTAATAAAATTGCCGGAGGGTGCGCCTCCGAGGTTCGATCCCATGTTCGAAACAGGATCCTTATAAACAACCACTAAATCGGAAACCCCGTCAAGCGAACCCAGGTTTTCAGCACTAAGCGAAACAGAAGAAGTTGAGCTATTGCCATTTGGTGATGACAATTCCCAATGGTGAGAAGAAAGCAGTTCATTAATTTCAGCAGGTAATGGATCGATGGACAATCCACCATTCACAACCCGCATCCCCAAAAGAGTGGAAGCGCCTTCGGTGATTTTTGCAGGCGCGAACAAACCGATAGTCCCGATTGGGAAATGGCGTGTTCCGTTACCTTGGTTGTAAAAGAATCCATTTACATACGAATTTGTATTTCCGGATAACGCCTCACTTCCTTTGTAAATAATCCTTCCTGAATTTAAGGGTGTTAAAACGCCATCTGTAAACGTCATGGAATTCAGGAATACCCAATCACCCGAAGTGAATGTGCGTGTACCTCCGTTTTTGATTACAACATCCTTTATTTCCAAGGGGCTTATTGTGCTTAGTTGTTGACTTGTACCTAACAAGTGCAAATGGGCATTTGTTAAGTCGATAGTAGCGCTTTGATTGGTGATGTTGGTATTGGTGGCAATGATGGTGTTGGAGGCGGTGTTGAGTTGCGTTCCTGTGCTTACACGAAGTTGTGCAAAGAGATTTCCGGAAATCAAACAGGAGCAAAGAATAAGAAGCGTATGTTTTTTATTCATCATCTTATTTTTTTGCTTGAGCACCTAACATCTTTTTAATTTCTTCAAGACTTTTGGAAAGCTCTTGTTGTTGAGCTTCAATTTCGGAGACCTTGGATTCGAGCGATCCTTTTTCGGCTTTAAGTTTTTGGTTTTCGGCTTCAAGGTTTTCAATTTTGGCAATGAGTTCTTGAATTGCTTTTATCGAAACAATTTGTGCGTTGTAGGTATCGATTTGTAAAATCTCCTGACCGTCACCTTTTAAATACTCCCCACTTCCCTGAACAGCCTCAGGAAAAACTTCTTGAAATTCCTGGGCAATGAAATTGTAATAGTATTGGTTTTTGATGGTTGGGTTTCTTTCCATCCACTCAGCCGTGTATTTAAACATCACCGGCCTAAGTTTTTTTACCGTCTCAATTCCATTGGTAATATCCTTTATGTTGGTTTTGATCCTTCTATCTGAGTTGGCAATCCATGTACCCGCTGTGGTTTTTGAGGCCTCTCCATTGACTTCGAGCCTATTGGTAGAAGGTGTCCGGGAAAAACCAGCATTTCCATTTTTCAGGATGGTCAATGCATTGCTTCTTGCTGCGAAATCCGTTCCATTTCCAACTTCAAATACGGGGTCAGTTGCGACCCATGTTGTTACACTTCCGGGGAGCGATGAATTAAATAACCCTACCGCAACACCGCCAAAAGTATTGGCAACGTTATACCTACCAACTACAAAAGAGTTATCACCATTTGCATTGTTCCCAAAGCCAAGTGCCACTCCATGCGCACCATTTGCGGAACCACCATCCCCCAAAACGACAGAACTAAATCCTAATGCGCGTGCCCGTTTGCCCAGTGCAATTGCATTGGTACCGGAGGCTTGGGTATTATACCCCATGGAAATGGAATATTCGCCAACACTTGCATCATTCCATCGGGCCTGCTCCCCACCTCCTTCATCTTCCACCGTGCCTGCCCGGATGGCACCCTTTCTGGGATACCACATAAATCTTGTACCCGCTCCGGTGGCTGGAATAGATCCTGTAAGATATGTACCACGCGCTACAAATCCATTATCGAGGTTTAAATCCATGGCAGCAATTCCAGTCATGGTTTGTCCACCGTCATATGCACCTTGTAAACTAGATGCCCCCGCTGCTGTCGTCCATGTGGGTGGTAGTCCGGCACCAGCAGAGGTAAGCACCTGGCCGGCAGTTCCTGCTAAGTTATTAGGCATTAAAGCCCCTGAAAAGCGAACATTTCCGGTGACATCAAGTTTTTGGGAAGGTGCAGTATTCGCAATACCAATATTTCCTGTAGGATCCACTGTAAAATGTTTATTGGTTGTTGGGGCTGTGGGATGTGTACTTATCCAAAGGGTATTTGACAATGGATCTGTCCAAATTTTGGCTATCAGGTTATTGTTATCTTGCCTTATGAAATCAATGTCGACTGCATCAGCCGGAGATCCTGCAGAACCACTTAATGTAAGGTTACCACTTTGCAATTCAAGGACACTTCTTGGAGTAGTCGTTCCAATCCCGACCCGTGTATTTGCGTTTGCCCCATTAACCCCATCAATACTACCCAATACAATCGTATTATTCTGATTAACGAACGCTCTGGATCCGATGGCAGTAGCATTTATTAAACCTGCGGCACCTACATTTGTATTGTCACCCAGCAAGGTATTTCGTTGCCCGGTTGTATTTGCCACACCTGCAAGCCTTCCAACAAATGTATTAAGTTGTCCGGTGGAGTTCACGCCAGATGCTGAGCCGATCAATGTACTTCCTGAAGTTGAGCCTGCACTTTGCCCTGATTCGAAACCAAGGAAGGCATTGTTGCTACCCGTAGCGTTAAGACCTGCATCTTTTCCTACATACGTGTTGAACCCGCTAGTCGTATTCGTTTGACCGGCCCCCCTTCCAATAAATGTATTGTCAGCACCAGTGGTATTGGCTTGTCCTGCACCTGCACCAAAAAAAGCACCATTGGCAGCAGTATTCACCGTACCTGCCCCAACACCTGCAAAAAGATTATTGGTTCCGGGGTTTGAGATCAAGGTACTACCTGAGGGAGTAGTCCATGTTGGAGGTAAACCTGGACCTGCAGATGTTAGAATTTGTCCGGATGCACCTGCTAAATTATTAGGCAACAATGCACCTGAAAATTCAATATCCCCAGCAACATCTAACGTTGATGATGGGGCTGTTGCACCTCCGATTCCAATATTTGAAGTAACCGGGTCAATAAAAAAAGGGGCAAAAAGCATATCCCCAAACTTGCCAATTGCAAATCCTCCACTGTGAACTTGATTGTTGGCACCAAACAACCAACTTGTTCCACTTGTGCTTCTAAACCAAGCGTCCTCATCATCGCCAACATCAATAGTTTCAATAAACCCATCATTGATACGTATTGCGGGGCTCGCACTCTCCGTACCAGTAATATCAATAGGAGTTGCCGCGGCCAATGTTATTGTGTTGCCACCATCATAGGCACTTTGTAAAGAACCGCCTCCTGCAATTGTTGACCATGCAGGTGTAGTACCCGGTCCAGCAGATGTCAGCACTTGACCCGCCACACCAAAATCCGGGGTGCCACCCAAACCTAATCCACCAATAAGTCCCATATTCCCCTCAAAAAATCCAGCGAAGCCGTTTGTGGCCCGTGCATATATCCCGTAATTAGAACCACTTGCGCCTGTTGCATCTCCATATAAACCATAATTGGTACCGCCATTGGTTGCAACTCCCCTGATTCCATAGTTAACAGCCCCTGCACCATTTGACATGGAAATAATACCAGTGCTATTGCCACTCGTTCCAGGAACTAAAACATTAATACCAGTAAGATTTGCACCTGCACCTAAAGAAATGTTTGCACCAGAAGATGATTGAACAAGTTGTGCCCCAAAGTTGGGGGAAATTTTTGTTCCGGCTATTGCAGCAGCAGCATTTACATCTGCATTAACAATAGTTCCGTCTAAAATCTTTGCGGAGTTAATCGCATTATTGCCAACGGTAAGGGTACCCGCAGAAGACATCGTTGCATCCCCACTCACAGCAACACCAGTGGCAATGTCGGACGCATTGCCCACAAATATTTCCCCCGCATTTAAGGTATTGTTCATCGCACCTAAATTAGCCAATGCTGCTCCAGGAGTTGTTGCCCCTGTTCCTCCTTGTGCTATTGACAGTATACCTGTTGTAATTTTTGAAGCATCTAAATCCGGAATATCAGTTGCCGCCAATGTGCGGAATGTTGGTGCCCCGGCAGATCCTGTAGGTGCAGCGAAAACGGTTGCTGCTGGTTGTGATGCCAGCGTAGCATTAAGTACTCCTGTGGTTGTAATGGGTGAACCGGTAACTGTGAAAATAGATGGCAAGGTAAGCCCAACACTGGTAACCGTCCCTGAGCCAACAGGAAGTAATGCTGGTGCCCAACTGGTCCCGTTGAATTGAAGGACTTGATTTGCTGTTGCGCCCATTGAATTTAAGTCAGCAGCCTGGATACTACTATCTGCTATCTTAGCCGAGTTGATAGCATTGTTAGCGATTGTTAATGCACCCGCACTAAGGGTTGCATCACCGGAAAGTGCGACACCTGAATTTGAACTTCCATCACCAATTAATATCTGGCCATTTGATAGGGTTGGTGTTGCCCCGCCTCCTACATCATCGGCAGCAGGTGCCCAACTGGTCCCATTGAATTTCAGGATTTGTCCATTTGTTGGAACGGTGCTCGCAACAGCCCGACCTTGAATTGCAATGACTGTCGGATTTACGACTGTACCCGATAAATCGCCACCGGTAGTGGAGGCGATGCCCAATTTTGCGTTGAATGCAGCCCAGTCAGTCGATAATAAAAAACCATTGGTTGTTCCATTGGCTTGTGAAATACTGATTACCGGAGTAGTTGTCGGTGTCGTTACCGAAATGGGCCCGTTTCCGGAAACATTTGTTACCGTTCCGCTCCCTGTCGCTAGGGTGGCAGGGTTCCACAATGTACCATTGAATTGCAACACCTGACCATTGGTTGCCCCCATTGAATTAAGGTCATTTGCAATGATAGTCCCGTCTTCAATTTCTGCCGAAGAAACACTTCCATCTGCTATTTTTGCCCCATTAATTACATTGTTAGCGATTGTAAGTGTTCCTCCATTCAATGTAGCATCACCTGTTAGGGTGGTGGCAGAATTTGTGGTCCCGTTACCAGTTAAAATTTGTCCGTTGGATAAAGTAGGTGTTGCTCCTACGCCTGCGTCATCAGCAGCCGGAGCCCAGGTTGTGCCGTTAAATTTTAACACTTGGCCATTGGTGGCACTCATGGGATTCAAGTCTGTTCCCAATATTGATCCATCTGCGATTTTTGCTGAATTGACAGCGTTATTAGAAATTGTAAATGCGGAACCGCTTAATGTAACATCCCCGGTAATCGTGGTCGCTGCATTCGCTGTCCCATTTCCGGTGACTAATTGACCATTATTCAAGATTATACTTGCTCCACCCGCATCATCGGTTCCAGGAGCCCAACTGGTACCGTTCCACTTTAGTACTTGTCCGATAGTTGGTGGGGTAGCATTGGAAGAAGTCCATTGAGTTCCATTCCATTGTAGTAACTGTCCGGCACTTGTTGGGGCAGTATTCGCTATCTGAACGGAATTGCCGCTTGAAATTGACAACGTATTTCCCGAAAGGGAAAGTGTCTGGGCTACGCCATCGCCTCCACCGCCTACTTCAACCCAGATTGTACCGTTGTTGTAGTATACTTTTTTGTCGGAATCATCAAAGACCACCATGCCTTTTGAGGCGGTGACATTAGTTCGATTGGTGACAACGGGTAGTATAAGCCCTTGACTACCATTTCCTTGTAACCAAAGAACAGCATTGCTGTTGATTTGATCCGTACCGATGGATACGGATTGCTGAGCATATCCCGCAAGGGATATTGCCCCAGACAGGAGCAATGATAAAAGGATTCTTTTCATAAAGGATTGAGTGTTTGAAGGAGCCATAACCAACTAAATTGCGACACGTTAATTTAAACTAAAGAAAATGGGGGTGCTTGAACGTGAAAGTTAGTGATTTTGTCGAGAAAACGGTGTTGGAACGAGCTTAAGATCAGAAGACTTTGTGGAATTTTTTACACGCTCTCCAATAGAGAAGAAAAGTGCTTCTTGGCCAGAAGTTATCTGGCATTAACAGGGTAATAGCAGGCTGGGGCGGGATAGGATTGCCCCCTTATTAAAGATAAGAGTCAAAAAAATCAATGTGCCCAGGACTGGATTCGAACCAGCACACCAGTTACGGCACTACCCCCTCAAAGTAGCGTGTCTACCAATTTCACCACCTGGGCAAGGTGTTTAGTCAGGGCGACAAAAGTAACAACTTCGCCCTTATCGCAAAACAGTCTTTACTAACTTCTTCCTATCCAAATACCGAAAAGGACTGCCAAAACCCCAAGGATAACGCTTGCACCGATATATGAGAGTGCAGTTCCAATCTGTTTGTCATTGATCAGGTTAACATTTTCAAGGGCAAAAGCTGAAAAGGTGGTGAAGCCCCCGCAGAATCCAACACCCATAAAAAGCCGGGTTGATTCTGAGAGGTCTGCCCGTTTTAAGGCAACCCCTGCAATAATCCCGACAATAAAGGATCCGATAATATTGACCGTTAATGTGCCGAAAAAGAAATTCTTTATAAGGTATTGATCGATTGCCCTTACCGAAACATACCGGAGGATGCTTCCTAAAAGGCCACCTAGTCCAACGGCTAGTATATTATAGAAAGTCATAGGAATGAATTGCTTCGGTTTAATTATGCAACTAATATAATGGTGCTAACTTTATGCACAAAAACCAACAGCAATGCTTTCGAAGAAATGTAAATATGCCATTCATGCTTTAGTGTATTTAACAGAACGTTATCAGCAGGGGCCAATCCATATTCAAGAGATTGCTGAGAAGCAGGGCATTCCTAAAAAATTTTTAGAAGCAATCTTGTTGGACTTACGCAATGCGAATATCCTGCATAGCAAAAAAGGAAAGGGTGGAGGATATTATCTATATAAAAACCCGGAAGAGGTAAATTTAATAGAGATTATACGCTTGATGGATGGTGCGATTGCGATGCTCCCATGTGTTTCGCTAAAATACTATGAACCTTGTGAGGAATGTAAAGATGAAATAAGCTGCGGAATTCGCGATGCGTTTATAGGTGTGCGGGATCAAACGCTGGCAGTGTTGGCCCAAAATACATTGTCGCATATTGTAGATCGAAAGAAAGAAAAGCAGGAGTCAGCCGGGAATTAATAGATTTCAAAGAATTTTACAGAACCCAATAGGGGTCTTGTTCGTTGTAGTTGTCAAATTTGTAAAAACAATGCACATGGACAGAAGTCGCCAGCCAATCCGATACGATGAACGCCAGCCGGTTTCGTATCAGCAATCGTTTGAATTAGCACAACTTAATCTGATACGCTCGCTGGAGGAAGAATGGTTTCATAAATATCTTGAAGAGGCCGTTGTTGTAACAGAATAGATTCCCTTCTCCTTTTTTCAATTCTTTTGTAGGTTGCCGACATGAAGAAAGTCGTACTATTTCCATTTCTGATCATCAGCACGTTAACATTTAGCCAGGACCAACCACAGGATCATGTTGGTAATTGGTTGATGTATTTTGGAAACCACAAGCTTTCAGGAAAATACAGTATTCACACGGAGGCACAAATTCGTTTGTTTGAGCCTATTAGTAATTTCAACCAGGGGTTTGTCCGGTTGGGGTTGAGCTATCATATCAATGACTATTCGTTGGCGACTGCGGGGTATGGATATTTTAGAACGGAGTCTTTTGCGAAAGGTGATAAAAATGTTTTCTCGAACGAGCATCGGGTTTGGCAACAATTTATTTTGCGGAATAAAATCAGTCGTGTAGATTTCGAACATCGCTATCGGTTGGAACAACGTTGGATTTCTGTATCCACTGGTGAAGATGATTACAAGAACCGTATTCGCTACAGATTATACGTAGGTATTCCATTGAATAATCCTAAAATGGATGACGGTACAATTTATTTGGCGTTCTATGATGAAATATTTTTAGACTTGTCGGATACCCCGTTTGATCAAAACCGATTATATGGTGCGCTCGGATATAAATTGAACAAAGCATGGAACTTTCAAGTAGGGTATCTAAGCCACCGGCTTGGAAGCACATCCCTTGATCGTCTGCAATTCTCCGTTTTTCTGAATACGGGATTGGATAATTGATTTAATAGTGATCATAGTTCGCGGCTACTTCGCTTATACTTTTTCCACCGATCGTTACGTCTTTTAAGGCTGCCACCCCATTTTTAATACGCACTACTGCGGCCACCTCGACTAAAGTATCGTTTTGAGATTCAGCATATAACTTCTCTGCAATGGGTGCTTTTCTTTCTTCCAGGTAAAAGCGATCAAAAGGATAATCGAAATACAGTATGTTATCATTCACGTAAGACACAGTTCCTTTTATAAAATCAGGGTGATCAGGTTTTGTGTGGGACACCCCTTTGATCATAGCATACCCAGCTGAATCATCTAAAGAAACAAACACTTCATTTCCATACACCCAATTCAAAGGATCACTAACAGGAAATTGTTCTGAATCGAAATTGAGGATTATATACTTTCCCCGAAAGGGATCGGAAGGATCCACGGGCCTGGTCCTGAATTTAAATTCTTTACCATTTTTCAAGACCGATTCTTGTTCATAGATCATACTTCCCGGAACAAACCATTGTATGAGTATCATGATCACAAAAATTCCAATTACATAATATTTCATGCTTTTTGATCCTCCTTTCTTTTCTTGATGAGAAAATAGTTTGCTGCAAAAAAACTGGAGCCCACGAGGATAAAAAGCAGGCCGCGTAAAACAAAACTCATATTGGTATCAAAGAATCGACAAAACACAAGCGCAGTAAAAATTAACAAACCATAATTTAGAATTCCGATGCTATCAGTTCGTGCGCCCTTGCTAATTGTAAAAATGGCCAATCCCAAAACCAATACGTTGATACAAATTTGTGTGAAAAGTGGAATGGAGTTCCCGACCAGGAATAGAATGAAGAAGGGAATAAAGATCAGTCCTTTGTAATCAAGGTTTTTCCATGAAAGCTTATTAACAGAATAAATTGCCAATGCCAATGTTCCGAGACACAACGTACCGAATAGAAGAAATTCAGGATGAGTATAGTTTTGATTCGGTGTGAATTCTTCCCAGAACCATTTAAAACTGGTGATCAATAAAAGTATGGCAAGTCCTGCGTTCCCAACAAAACGAGACGGGTTTTTAAACAATTTATTTTTTGAAAAAGGGGACAATTCACCAAGCAGGATAAAACCACAAAACATACTCACATAAGCGGCCATTGTCCATTCTTCAATTTTGTTTCCGATCATGCCAAGGGAAATGGTTAAGGAGATCACCAGCAACCAGGATAGAAAGGTGGTGAAATTGCCGGAAGGATGTTGTTTGAGTTGTGAATAGTAATGCGGAACCATCAATCCTAAAAACAGCCAGTACCACCAGGCAGTGCGCTGCAATGAATAAGTGAAATAACTGACTTCACTCGCGTACCAAGTGATGCCCACTAAGAAAAGCATTGCTGCCATATTGGAATTAAGCGCGTAGATTATGGGCAAGCACGCAATCATCCAGATAAATAAAAACCCTTCCATCGTTCCCTCGATGTGGTAGATTTGACTGATGAGCGAAATGCTGGCGCCAACTGCCAAAAACAAAAAAGTGGCGGACGCTTCGCGCCATGTAACATTGTTTTTTAGCCTCAACCAATAATAGATTCCGGCTGCCTGGCCGATCAACAACGGGAGTAAAGCAAATTTTAATTTCGTTCCTTTTGAAAAGATATCCCAGTTGTGGGCGATTACAAGAATGATCCCTAATCCTACGAGCAGGGCCCCTAAAATACCAAAGACAATCAGCAGGCGATTTGGTGATTCGTTTGTTTTCTGTTGGTAGTGGCCTCGAATGCGATCCGCTACTTCACTTGAAATTACATGTTTACTAACCAATTCATCAAGGTCATTGACTATGCTCATGATGTGAAGCTACAAGATTTTTTATAAAAAAATAAGCCGGTGTTCCCGGCTTATGATCTTTGACAGATTTCCTGGTCTGGAATTATTATGGGGTTAAATTATCTTCATCTGTTGAGTTCAAATATTTCTATTATTTGAAGTCAGCCAAAGCGGTTTATTTTTCGATCGTAACTTTCTTGTCACCACCTACCGTTGGTTCAACTCCTTTCACATATTTCTCCAGCCAGGTGTCCATTTCCCAAAGCATGTGCAACAACGATTCTTTTGCCCGATACCCATGGCTTTCATACGGAAGTTTTACAAAACGTGCTGTTCCGCCATGGCCCTTGATGGCATTGTAAAAGCGCTCACTCTGAATCGGGAAAGTGCCACTGTTGTTATCAGCTTCACCATGGATCATAAGAATAGGTTCGTTCACTTTATTCGCATACGAGAAAGGCGACATCTCATAATAGATTTCGGGAGCTTCCCAATAGGTTCTTTCTTCCGCCTGAAAACCAAAAGGTGTAAGTGTTCTGTTGTATGCCCCACTTCGTGCAATACCTGCTTTGAACAAATCAGAATGTGCTAACAAGTTAGCCGTCATGAAAGCACCATAAGAATGCCCGCCAACACCAACACGGTTGGGATCGACAATACCTAAACCTGAAGTGTAATCAATTACTGCTTTTGCACTCGATACCAATTGCGGAATGTAGGTATCGTTTGGTTCAGCATCGCCCTCACCAACAATGGGCATGGCGGCATTGTCCAACACCGCATATCCGCGCGTTACCCAAAACAAAACACCGCCCGAATTAATCCGTGTGAATGTATATGGTGATCCTGTTACCTGGCTCGCAGCTTCAGCTGATTTAAACTCACGCGGGTATGCCCACACAATTGCCGGTAAAGGACCATCCCCTTTTTTATAACCAGGAGGCAAATACATATCCACGGTCAGGTCAACCCCATCGGCACGTTTGTATTGCAGCACTTCCTTCTTCACATCTTTTAATTGTGGATAAGGATTTTCAAAATCAGTAAGTTGTGTGCTGTTTTTAGAACCGACAGTGCGTAAAAAATAATTGGTCGTTTCGGTTTGTGATTCGCGCGAAGTAACAAAAGATATTTTCTTTCCTTCCATCACGTTCACCACACGTTCATAGTACGGGGCTGTGCACTGCCATAATCTTTCTTTTTTTCCGGAGAGCAATTCCATCTTATCAAGAAACGGCATATCGCCTTCGGAGGATGAACCTCGTCCGCTTAGCAACACCTCATTGCTTGCGCTCACGTATACAACATTCTTTCCGAATTTGTTTCTGGTGGAAACAAAACTTCCCGGATCATTATAACTATCTTCCGTTGACCGATCGATAATTACTTTTCTGGCTTTCGATGTTGGGTTGATTTGGTAAACACGGATTTTCCGATCGCTGCGCCACGTTTCATATACAAATGCTGCGTCATCTTTCGCCCATTGAATTCCTGCATAGCGCAACGGCAGACTGATTAGTTCAGTTGCTGTGCTGGTAAACGGAGCACTCAACTGATATACTTTATCTCGGATAGCAGCTTCTGTTTTTGGATTGCCACCATCTTGTGCCTCTACCCAATAAATTGTTGCAGGTTGATCGTTTCTCCAACCGTGGCCGCGCGGGCCGGTTTGCGTTGCATTGAACCCATTTGGAATATTGTCCGTAAGCGGGATGTCAATCACCTCTTTAACAACTTTTCCATTCAGATCGATGATATTGATTTTTAATGGAAACCTGTAATACGGAACCAGGTATGAATATGGTTTGTGGATATTTTCTACCATGATCATTTTTCCGTCCGGTGATGGATCAGCTGATAAATACAATGCTTTTGGCCCGATTGTTTTTTCTGTGCCGCCAATTTTTTTGATTACAATTTCAGAAGTACCATAGTAATCGAACAGGTCTTCATCGTATGGGTTTTCCAACAAGTCTTGATACGTTCTTGAAGGGGCTTGCTTGCCCAGGTTTTCTTCAATGACCGGCCCTTTGGGAACGCGCGATTTGGGCGTGACTGGTTTTAAGTCCGCAGGCACTGCGGTAAAAATTATGGTTTCAGAATCTGACAACCAACTGAATGAATTTGTAAATATGTTGTTGATTTTTCGATCGGTGATTTTGGATGCGTTTTTAGTTGCCACATCTACCATCCAGAGCTCAATCCGGTCGCCATCGTTTTGCAAGAATGCAATCCGTTTGCTGTCCGGGGAAAAAGTGAGGTCGCTGATGAGCAAGGGTGAAGGAAGGTTTGCGATTTCATACTCTTTTTTATCATTTAATGATTTTAGTTTTAACCCGATTAAATATGATCCCCGGCTTCTTCCAAAATTTTCAGGATTGATCCGTAGTCCCGCAATGCGAAGTTCGGGCCTGGATAATTCTTCAATGCTGGGATAATCGGAACGGTCCAACAATACCATCCAATTGTTGTCCGGTGAAAAGGTAACAAAGGGTGTTAAAGGGGCTTCGAGAAGTTTGGCGATTTCTTCCACCGGGCGTTGATAGCCGATATTGATTTGGGCGCCAGCCTGAGCAGAAACGAACAGGAGGAGGATAAGGATTTTCTTCATGGGCATAATTTTAAATAGGTTAAGGAAAGGTAGCAGGTCCTGATTGGAATTGCCATCGGTTTTTGATGAAAGGAGTATTTGATTTCTAAATTATTGACTGGATACTGGTTTCTTGAGACTCAAGACTAAAAACTCATAATTCATCACTCTTACAGGATACTGGTTTCTGGATCCCTCACGACTCATTACTAATTACTCAAGACTAGAATCGCAGCTAATTCGCGAATGATCAAATCGCACTCCTCCTCTGTATTATAGTAATGTGGAGAAATCCGCAACGCCCATTCCGCTTGTTTGTTGTCAAAGTCAATGACTGCGTTGGCACGGGTTGCCATGGAAGTGTTGATATTTTTATCCCGTAAGGTTTGTACGATTTTTCCTGGTTCGGCAACAGGAAGTGTTAATGTGATAATGCTGCTTTGTGGTGTGCCGATATCTAAAATCCGAACGCCTTTTATTTTTTCAAGTTGATCCTTGATCAATTCGCAAAGGTGCGTATTGCGATCGCGTATATTTTCAATCCCAACTTCCAACGCATATTCAATTGCTGCTTTGCTTCCCAAGACCAACGGATATGGAATTTCCCAATCTTCAAATCTTCTACCCCTTGTTTGCAAAACATATTCATCGGCACTTGTCCAACTAGCGCCCCGCAAGTCAAGGTACAGTGGCTCCATTCCACGATCCAATACTTTATCCGAAACAAAAAGAAACCCGGCCCCACGCGGGCCACGCAAAAATTTCCGCATCGTGGCGGTCAAGAAATCACAGTGGATTTTCTGAACATCAATCGGCCATTGTCCTGCTGATTGGCACGCATCCACCAAATACAAAATATCCAATGCTTTGCAGATTTCACCGACTTCTTCAACCGGTTGAACCAGTCCGGTGTTTGTTGGGATATGCGTCAATGAAACCAATTTTGGTTGATGCAACTCAATGAGGTTTTTCATATCTGCAACATCAACACCCCCTTCGGGTTTGCTGGCAGCGCGAAATAATTTTACACCAAACCTTTTTTGTAATGACAAGAAAGCAATCTGGTTCGAGACATAATCTTCATTGGCAATCACTATGCTGTCCCCTTTCTCGAAAGGAATGCAGGAGAGCGCACGGGCAAAAGAATTGGTGGCACTCGATGTGAAAGCGATTTGATCAGGTTTTGCATTGATGAGTTTGGCAGCAGCTTCATAAAACCCATTTACTTCGGCAGTTTTTAGATCAGCCGTTTCGTAACCACCCGTTACACTTTCCAAATCAAGGTAGTCTTTCATTGCTTTTAATACCGGCATCGGCATCAGGGCAGCGCCCGCGTTGTTGAAATGGATTTTTGTTCGGCAGCCCGGTGTATCGGCCCGATAGCGTGAAAGGTCTTGCATGGTATTTTTTTAAATTCCTTCGGCTACGATCATTCTTGAAGTGGCATGTTTGTAACGGATTTGCTTCGCGACTGTATATTCGGGCGAAGCCCACCATGCTTTTGCCAAATCCGAATTGGGGAACTCCAGGATTACCAACCGTTCCGGGTCCCAATCGCCTTCCAGGGTTTCGGTTTTTCCACCGCGCACAACAAATTTACCTTGATAGGCCGTTAATGTTCCGGCTGTTAATTTTTTATAGTCCTCGTATCCTACGGGGTCATTTACTTTTACTTCTACGATGATGTAAGCAGGCATGATGATTATTGGTTGATTTGGTGATTTGTAAATTAGTTGATTGTTGGCTTAACAATCATAGTGTAATATTATTCAAAATTTGTAACATTGGCTTTGTTGGTTTAATTATTGGGTTGAAAATTAGCTACTATTTATTTACAGTATGATCCAGCCGTTTATTAAAACTATTAGTGTTAGTCTTTTATTTCTTTTATTTTCAGGGTGTGTATCTGTGAAGATTAAAGCACATCCTGATTATCTGGGATATTATACTGGTGAAACTATTTTGTTTTCTGATTCATTTCAAGGCATATCTCGAAATTACTCAGATCATTTAGTTTCATGGACGGGAAAAAAGTTTGAAAAAAACCTTCCTTTATTGTTACAGCTAAATTATCAAGATACCGATTTCATGGCCAGGCAATGGGGTATTTCAATAAACGACATAGATGTTACAAATCCAAAGCAGTTAAAATTTATCTATGAAAAAGTTGGAATTAACTATATGATAATTAACCAGGTGAGTTTAAGCGAGTATGGACCAACTAATTTCGATGATTCTACAACTTATTCGGCAACTTTACGATTGCAATTGATTGACTTCAAAAATGGGGTAGTAATATGGAAGTCCGATGTAAAAGTAAATATCGGATCTTTAATTATTATGGATGATGATCAACCGTACTCCTTTAATTTTTCCAGTTCGGTTAGTGCATTTGATAAAGCATACCGAAAGTCAATCAAACGATTAATCAAAAGCTTCCACCTAATACAAGTCAAATGACATTAATAAGATATTCAATTATTCTCATTTTTTCCTTTGGAATCAATACGGTATTTGCCCAAGACAAAAAGGAAAAGAAATCCCATTTCTATAACATCACTCAGTTTGGATATGGTATCGGTATTGGTAAAGTAAATTATAAGCAAATTGATAATAAGGTTTCTTATGAGGGGCATTCATTTCGACTTCGTACTGAATTCGGGTATTACGATCCTAACCATTTTAATATTGGTATTGGTTTCGGATTAGATGGGTATCATGAATCTACGATGAATACGGCCCCTCTTTTTGCGAGTTTTCGATATTACCTTTCTCAAAGCAGGAATCCATTTTTTGTACTGACGAATATTGGTTATTCCATAAAGCTCAATGAAACCTTTGAGCGTGGTGGACTGGGTAGTTTGGAATTTGGTAAAAAAATAACGTTGGGAAGAATGTCAATAATGCCAAGTGTTGGATTTAACTTTTTTAATGCGAAGGAGATGGGCTATTTCACGTATGATCCTACTAACGGACAAGTTCAGTTCTACAATGATGATCTTTTGGTTAAGACCTTTGTAATCAATGTTGGGTTTATGTTCTGAGGTAAATAAATAGTCTTGCGTATTGAGTCGCTAGTCTTGAGTATCCACTTATGAGTTATGATTATGGGTTAGGATTTTAGTTGATCTAACAACGAGCAACTGACAACCAATAACTATTTTGTCGGTATCCAGTAACCAGCATCTGGCATCTCTACTATTCTGGGATTAATCAAAAGTTTTGGAGGGCCATATTCGGAGCAAAGAAATGAATTCTTATGATTTTGCTCATAGTATCATAACACCACGCATCCTATTTTCGGGATTATCAACTTTAAACCACATAATCCCATGGACATACCCGTTTTATTTTCGAACCCTTCGCTTACAATCAATGATGTAACCCGTCAATACCCACAATCATTGTCTGTTTTTAATAAACACGGAATTGATTTTTGTTGTGGCGGGAAAAAGAATTTTTTCAAAGCCTGTGAAGAAGCCGGTGTAGATGTTTTTTCTATTGCAGAAGAGATTTCAGTGGCGAGGGTACCATCGGGCGAGCTTCGCTTTAAAAACTGGGGGCCGGTATTTCTTTCGAATTACATTGTTGAAAACCATCATTCGTTTGTTAGGGAAGCAATACCCGAATTGAACGCGTTACTTGATAAGGTGGTTTCCCGTCATGGTGATACCGAACCTGCACTGATTCGTATCCGTGAACATTTTGCAGCGCTGGCCGATGAGTTATTGCCTCATCTTGAAAAGGAAGAACAAGTATTGTTTCCCGCTATTGCGGAATTATTTGGCGATGAAAATGAACGTGGAGTTATTGCCAACAACATTGGTATGCCCATTGCAGCAATGGAAGATGAGCATGAGCATGCCGGTAAGCTGATAAAGATTATTCGGGAATTGTCTAATAACTACACTGCTCCGCCATACGCATGCCCGACCTATCAATTAACCTTTCAAAAACTAGATGAGTTTGATAAAGATTTGATGCAACACATCTATTTGGAGAATTCGGTTTTGTTCAATAAATGTTTAGTCGGGCAAGATGCTTTAAATCATTGACCATGGAACTCAACCAGGCGATCTTAAGTGATCTGATTATCTACATGAAATATGCGCGGTACTTGCCCGAATTTCAGCGCAGGGAAAGTTGGGAAGAAATCGGTGCACGGTATGCAGGAATGATGGTTGAAAAATACCCGCACTTGAAAGATGAAATTGAAGCGCGAATGGAATTTGTGTACTCAAAAAGGGTATTGCCTTCCATGCGTGCCATGCAATTTGCCGGGCCGGCCATTGAGAAGAACAATTCAAGGATTTACAATTGTGCGTATCTGCCCATAGATGACATCCGGGCTTTTTCAGAAACCATGTTTTTATTGTTGGGTGGAACCGGTGTTGGCTATTCTGTTCAATATCATCACGTAAACAAATTACCAGCCATTAAGAAAGCAGAAAAGTCAAAGAAATTTTTAATTGGCGATAGTTTGGAGGGATGGGCTGATGCGGTGAAAGTTTTATTGAAAGCGTATTTTGGTTTCAACCCGTTTATGCCGGTATTTGATTTTTCTGACATTCGTCCGAAGGGTGCGCGATTGGTAACTGCGGGTGGTAAAGCGCCCGGGCCCGGGCCGTTAAAAATATGCCTGGCACATTTAACGGCATTGCTTGATCGAAAAGAAGAAGGGGGGAAGCTTACGCCTTTGGAATGCCACGATATGCAGTGCTACATTGCCAATGCTGTATTGGCGGGAGGCATTCGCAGGTCGGCAATGATCTCGCTATTTTCTGCAACCGATGAAGACATGCTCACGTGCAAGTTTGGAAAATGGTGGGAACTCAACGAGCAAAGGGGCCGGGCAAATAACTCCGTAGTGCTTTCACGTGACGACATCACTGCAGCGGATTTTTTTACCTTGTGGAAAAAGATCGAATGGTCTGGATCGGGTGAACCCGGATTTTATTTTACCAACGATCTGGATTGGGGCACAAACCCATGTTGTGAAATTGCATTGCGGCCTTTTCAATTTTGCAATTTATGTGAAGTGAATGTTTCAGATGTTGAAACGCAAGAAGAGTTAAATCTTCGTGTTCGCGCAGCCGCATTCTTCGGGACCTTGCAAGCAGGCTTTACTGATTTTCATTACTTGCGTGATACGTGGCGACAAACCACAGCAGGGGATGCGCTTATTGGTGTGGGCATGACGGGCATTGCCAGTGGACGTGTGATGCAATTGGATTTGCACGAAGCTGCCGAAGAAGTAAAGCAGGAAAATTTGGCGATCTCTGCAAAGATAGGGATTGAGTTTGCGGCCCGATGCACTACGATTAAACCATCAGGCACCAGTTCAATTGTGTTGGGGACGTCTTCCGGGATTCATGCCTGGCATAATGATTTTTATTTGCGCAGGGTTCGGATCGGAAAAAATGAGGCACTGTATGAATACTTACGGATCAACCATCCGGAATTATTGGAAGAGGATATGATGAACAGCAAGCAAGCGATTATTTGCATCCCACAACGCGCACCGGAAGGAAGTATTTTGCGCACCGAGGATGTGATGGATTTATTGGAGCGGATTAAACTATTCAATAATAAATGGGTGCGTGCCGGATTTCGTAGAGGAAGCAATGCCAATAATGTTTCTGCTACCGTTTCCATTTCAGATGGGGAATGGGAGCGCGTTGGAAAATGGATGTGGGAAAACAAGGCTTCCTATAATGGGCTCAGTGTTTTGCCATTTGATAACGGTAGTTACAAGCAGGCACCTTTTGAAGATATTACTGAAGAAACATTTAAATCACTGGAAAAACCGTTGAAGCTGATTGATTTGTCGATGGTGTATGAAGCCAATGATGAAACGGAACACACACAGGAAGCGGCTTGTGCAGGTGGTGCCTGTGTTGTAACCTGATTTTTGTCAGCCAAACGAAATCCATACCCAATTACCTTTGCAGAAATGAGACGATGGTCCCCATACAATACTTAAAGCAATATCAGGCCCGACTTGTTTCAGTCAGGAAGAATCAACTGCTGTTTGATGCGGGTGAAAAGGCCAATGATTACCTGCAGGTGGAGACGGGGTTAATAAACATGTACATTATAAACCCGGATGGACAGGAATTCTGGCAAGGTGTTTTTGGTCCGGGTGAGAGTTTTGGGGAGCCTCCTTTGTTAGGGGGTTTTTGTTATCCATCAAGTGCGCGTGCAGTGGAGGATTCAACTATTTGGCGTTTGCCGAGGCATGGGTTTTTACAATTGCTAAAAGATAATTTCGAGTTGCATTTGAAACTTGACATGGTGTTATGTAAAAGATTGCAATACAAATCCATGATTTTAACAGAGATATCCACGCGCGATCCGGAACACCGTATTAAAACGTTGTTGGAATATTTAAAAAAGAAAGCGCATAAGAAAGGTGATGAAAATGAATTCTTTCCCTTCACGAGACAGCAACTGGCAGACATGACCGGGCTTCGGGTAGAAACAGTTATCCGTACTGTTAAAAAAATGGAAAAAGAAAAGAAGCTCACATTGATTGGGCATAAGATCCGATATTAGTTGTTAGTTATGAATTATGAGTTATGAATATCTGGTAACCCTGATTCAAACAGCTTGTGTCTTGCTACAAATATTATCATGAGTCATTCGCTTATTAAATTTTTGTGTGCGGGCCTTTTCCTTTTATTCTCAGGATGCACAACTGTGAAGGTTAATTGGAATCAATGAGTTTGGAGTTATAAACTATGAGATGTTCAAGTATGAGTAACTCATAGCTTATAATTTATATCTCATAACTACCAAAAAAAGTCTGATATCTGGAGTCTAAAATCTAACGTCTTGTGTCTAACGTCTAATTTCCCGGTTTTAGCACCAACCTATTCTCTGATTGCTGAATCACCTCTTTGTTCATCAACATCTTTCTGAATTGCCCGGTGGTAAACATCTTTGCCTGGTCATCATAATGCTTGCTCATCACATTTCCGGATTGACCGGTTGGTGAAACAGTAATTCCATTTTCGACATTACTGAAATCGGTGATCTTGCGAAGCGCAGGTCCGTAGGTGACAGGAAAATGGCCAAGTGTGTCCAATACAAACGCAAGGTTGTTTAAGACCTCAATCCCACCGGGAACTTCCAAAGGCCCTACATTAAAAATTTTATCAAGGGGTTTTACAGCACCCAATGGATGACCGTGGGTGAGGGTGTGCATTTTTTTCCAGTGCCATTGCCCGGGGTCATCGCCATGTTTTTTTGAAATCAGGTTCAACGCTTTCAGGGCTGCACGTTCCACTATTTCAGCACGTGTTTCTTTTTTGTCTTTTGTATTGATATCATCCCACCAGGGTGATGCTTCACTTCCGATTAATTTGTAATAGCTGTTCTTCATGTACGAAGTGCTCAACAAAGTTTTGAAAGGTTCTTCGCCAAGTTCATCTACCATCATTTCTTTTAACGTGAACGCCAGTACGTTGTAATAGACAGAGGGACTAATACCATTGAGTTGATGGTCGCCATTCCAATTTTCCAAATACGGAACAAGACTCATCAGTTTTTCATTAGCGGATTCCTTTAAAGCATTTGCCAACTCTTTTGCAACCGAAGGATGCGTGGGGGAAACTGCATCCAGGTTCATTAATTTCATATCTTCCAGCGACCAATTTTTTTCACTTTCCAAAAAGTGCAGCACACGTTTGGCGCGGGCTTCCAGATAATAATAGCCGGGATAGGAGATGCCGTCTACCAAATCAGGTTGGTTGTTGGTGGTGTATACATACCCGGAAGGCGGGTTGATGGCCTGGGGGTTTTTTGAAAAAGGATAAAAACCCAGGTACTCATCTTCACCACTCGCACCATCCAAAAAGAATTTCGAGTTTACATGTTTTGGTCGAACCGGAAGTTTGGCGATTGCCCACCACGCGATGTTGCCTTCTACATCCCCATACATGAGATTAAGCCCCGGAGCCGTAAAGGTTGCGACAGTTTTTTTTACATCTTCAAAACTGGCGGCATGATTGAGATTGTAGATAGCTTCCACTGCCGGATTCGTTTCCTTCGTGAGCATCCACGAAAGTGAAACCAACGCTTCATCATCTTCTACATCATCATTGATCATATTAATGATGGGGCCATGTCGTGAGATTTTAATAGGTAAAGTTATGGAGTCTTTCCCTTTAACATAAATAGTCTCTTCACGAATGTTCAATTCTTCCCAATGGTCTTTGAACCAAACCTGGTTTTCATTTTCAGGATTTGATTTTTCGATAAAGAAATCGGTGTCATCATTTTCAAACATCGTCATGCCCCAACCACAAAAACGATTATTGCCCAACAACCCAAACGGAATACCTGCCACATGATGCCCGTAAAAACTGAACCCGGGATATTCGATATGCGCTTCATACCAAACCGCAGGTTGCGAAAAACCAATATGGGTATCGTTGGCCAAAATCGGAAAGCCACTGGTTGATTTTTTTGCAGACACCACCCAGCCATTGCTTCCATTCCAAAGCGGAACCGGAATTTTGTTTAGTGCCATGCTTAATTCAGCAATTAATTTTGATGAAGGAGTTTGCTGGGTTTTCTCCCGGTGAATGGGAATGCGCGGCATATTCCCCTCTGCCTGCATCACCAGTGCATTCAGGTATTCATCACCATATTCATTTTTGATTTTTTCCAATAATGGATCGGCCCGTATGCCTTCTGCAAAACCAAATGACATAAACCCGACCGCCAGGTAAATATCTTTTGGTGTAAATTCTTCTTTCGGAATTCCGATAAGGGTAAATTCAAGCGGTGTCTTACCGGTTTTCACATATTGGTTCACACCTTTTTGATAGGCAAGGGCTGCCTTTTGATAAGGCCGGTCAGCGGTACTGAAAAATTGTTCGGCATGTTTCTCTGCGAATTTGTTGAGGCCAAGTGTTCGAAAAAATTTGTCAACTTTTAAAAGGTCCTCTCCAAGTATTTCTGAAAGCCGTCCACCGGCAGCACGCCTCAGCATCTCCATCTGAAATAATCGATCTTGCGCGTGCACATATCCCAGTGCGAAGTATGCATCCTCTTCGTTTTGAGCATAAATGTGTGGGACACCATAATCGTCAAAATAGACTTCAACAGTTTCATGCAGTCCATCCAATGTTAGCTCACCTGCGAGGACAGGCTTCTGCGCATTCAAATAAAAATATCCGCCAATAGCGGCTAAGAGCAAGAGTATGACTAAACCAAGTAGGGTTTTTTTGAGAATTTTCATTGCCAACCAATTAAAAGGGATTGTTTGTCAACATACTTAATTTCAGGCGATTTATCGCTAAAAAATTCCAGACATTTTTTAAAATAGAATGATCAAGCAAGTAGCTTCATTGTGAGTGGAGCGAAGGGATTTAATTCGAAGGTGGGTTGTTCCCACATCACAAGCACATGTCTTTATATTTTTTTACGATACATTCACAAAAATAAAGTTTCCTCCTTTGCTCAGACTATGCTATTTTTCGGATTGAAAAAACAAACACTATGGAAACGCTGATTCTAGTCCATTCTTACCTCCGCTATTTTATATTGATAGCACTTATCGTGGTGATTTTAAAATCATTGCTTGGCTGGTTGCAAAACAAGCCGTATGGTGTATGGGACAACAAATTAGGATTGTACCTGTTTATTTTTACCCACATGCAATTATTGGTTGGACTGATCCTGTACGTTACCAGTGACATGGTACAGTTTTCAGGGGCTGCCATGAAAAACGGTACACTACGCTACTGGTTGGTGGAGCACAGTATTATGATGGTGATTGCAATTGTGTTGATAACGATGGCACGCATAACTTCCAAAAAGATGACATCCGATGTTGCCAGGCACAGAAGGATGGTGGTTTTTAATGTGTTGGCATTGGTGATTATCATCGTGGCGATTTCAATGAGTGGCCGCGGAATACTTTAGTTGGTAGTTGCTTGTTAGTAAATTGTTGAGGATTTATATACAAGAAAATTTAACACCCGCTACCAACTACCAACTACCAACTAATAATTACCAACTAATAACTAAATATGGTAAATTTACTTGTAACTAAAGTGTTATGAAGCAGCTCTACTTTATTATAATATCGACAATCTTATTCAACTTCACGTTTGCGCAGGAAATAACCCAGGCGTATGAGTTGGTGAAAATGGGACCGGAAATCAATACCCATTACCACGAAGCGGCACCCATCGTTTCCCCGGACGGGAATACGCTATACATTTTTGTACACAACCATCCGGACAACACGTATGGTAAAGATGGTAGCCAGGATATCTGGATGTCAAAGAAAGGTGCTGATGGAAAGTGGAGCAAGGTACAACATTTAGGTAACCCGTTTAACCAACATCACTCGAATCAAGTCTTCACTGTTTTTCCAGATGGAACATTGTTCATCCGTGGCGGGAAAGCCAAAAACTCAAAAGGTTTTTCGCTGGTATCGCCTGGTGGCGGCCTGACGGAATTGGATGTGAAAGATTTTTCAAAGATGAACAACGGCAGGTTTTATGGAGCTTACCTTTCCCGCGATTTTCAAAATATGCTGATCTATATGAGTGAGAAAAAGGATGCCACTTTTAGTGATTTGTATTTGAGCACCCGGCAAGGCAATGGTTCATATTCCACCCCTCAAGTATTAAAAATCAATCACAGCCTCGATGATATCGCACCGTTTATTTTGCCTGATCAAAAGACAATGTACTACTCAAGCGGAAGACCGGGCGAAGGCCGACAAGGCGGACTTGATATTTACAAAACAACACGGCTCGATGATACCTGGTTGAATTGGTCGCCACCAGAGAACATGGGACCGGTAATCAACACCGCTGCAATGGACGCTTACATTTCAATGGATGATTCAGGAAATATTTTCACATCGCGTGCCAATTCGCGCATTGATGGCGGCAACCTCGACATCTTTATGTTGGTACCAAAAGAGATCAAAGTCACTCTTATCGGGAATGTGTACAGTGATAAGACCAGTCAGTTGTTGCCGGGTGTAACTGTATCGCTGACAATTCCGGACAAAGAAGCAATGCAATTTCAAACCAAACAGGAAGGAAAGTTTGAGACGAAGTTCAATGCAGTGTCCAATTATAAAATCGCGACTACAGCAAGTGGCTTTTTACCTGCCAATGTTAGTGGAACAATTCCAAAACTCGTCAGCGACACCACCATAATTGTTGATATCCGATTGACCCCGGTAGCAAAAGAATTAATACTAACAGGCGTGACCCGGGATGAAAAAACTGAGAATCCTGTGAATGCGAAAATTGCCATTTCACCAAGAGGCTCCCGGCAAGGTGCTGCCAGGCAAACGCAGAATGGTGCATACGAAGAAAAAATCCCGGCGTTGGGTTGGTACACACTTACGGCATCTGCGAGTGGTTATCTCAACAAAACCGATAGTGTTGAGTTGGTGGATAGTGAGTTGAGCCCGTTTGTGAAAGACATGTATTTGCAACCTATTGAAATTGGCGTAACCGTGCGGTTGAAAAATATTTATTTCGATTTTGATAAAACCACATTGAAACCGGAATCCTTTGTAGAGCTGAACAAAGTGGTGGAGTTTTTAAAAAACAACCCGACTGTGGAAATTGAAATCTCCGGCCATACCGATAGCAAAGGAGCGGACGACTATAATCTCAACTTATCACAAGGAAGATCGGAAACCGTGGTGCAGTATTTAATTGATCAGGGAATTGAAACCTACCGCTTAACCCCACGTGGCTATGGCGAAGAAAAACCAATAGATACCAACGATACCGATGCAGGCCGCGCCAACAACAGAAGGGTGGAGTTTACGGTGTTGAAGAAGTAGGCTGGGAAGGATTTTATTTGATATTTATTTTAGTTAATAACTATACCCGGATGTTGTGTGCAATTGCCCTAAAAAAAATTTACCATTGAAAATAGAGAGACAATTAAGCGGACAAGAAATTAAAACTCTTGAGAAAAGAGTAAAGGACATCGGGAAAAGAAAATCTCGACTGATGAAATTTGTCATCTTCTGGACTCTTACTTCTTTAGCCATTGGGATAATTGCAAGGTTTTATGTCGATCGCGGACTTTGGATCTTATTGTTGGTGACTGTTTTAATCTTCATTGCAATTGGACTTTGGAGTTACTTTGACAGTAAGTTACCTTTTGACAGAGAATTAAAAGGAATTGAAGACCTTAAAGCAAAAAATCTGGTGACATCAATTCAAGTAAAGACGAATGAGTACTATGAACTTGTAGAGGAAGAGGACGAAGGTGTGTATTATTTATTTCAGATTCAGGCCGACAAGATATTAAGCTTCGGTGGACAGGACTTTTATGCCAGCAAGAAATTTCCAAACTCGGACTTTGAAATTGTTGAAGGGAAAAGTAACAGTGGAAAAATTATTCTTTTAGAAACATATTGCCACGGTGAGAAGATAAAACCAATTAAAAAAGTTAAAGGGAAAGAGAAGTGGGACTTATTGGAAAAATTCGACTTTGACAAATTTGAAATCACGGACGGACGACTCGAAAGATTTGCTTAGGGACAACTGCACACAACAAAATGTTTATGCCAGCTTGGGGTGATGTGTAGGTTTGAAGTTTTGTTTTCTTAATTTCGTTCAGCAACGTGGGACAGTGAAGCGCTTCGAAAGCCCAAGCCGTCATAAACACAAACGTTGCCGGCAAGCCATGACATTTCCGCAGATAGTTTGGTCGAGGGATTTAAAGTTCGTTTCCGCTAACAGTTCGGCTGTTAAAGGACTTGATGCATAGTACAAAGGGTTGCAAAATATCAAAGAATAATATCTTTAGTATATACGACCATGGTACAGAAGATATAAGCAATGGCCTAGTTGAGAAAATAAAAAATGTCAAATAAGTATGTTAAAGGCGGAGAGGAAAAAATATGTGTTTCACGAATTTGACAAAGAATTTTCAAATCTTGGTTTTGAAGGAATAAAGACTGGAGGTGATCCGACTTATATCTTAAAATCAAAAGAAACAGTGGCTTCATTTTTTATGAATTTCAAGGATCTTGGATTTGTCGCTATTTCTTCAATAAGAATTAGTATTGATGTTATTGAGGATATAGTAATCGAGGTTTTAGGCGAAGATTCTATAAAGGAAAAATTCTTTTTTGATAGAAAGAAGTATTTCCTATCAACAATTGCGGATAAACATTTTAAGAACATCTATGAGTATAGAGAACTAAATTCGGAAAATGATTTAAGGGAGTTTACAAATTGGTACATATCCTATATTAAAACAGGAGGAAAAGAATTTATTGAGCATTACTCTTACTTACCAAATATTTTAAAAAAGATGGATAAGTTAAGGGCCGATAGTAAATATTGGGGAGACATTTTGAGTGGGTCAGTAGACCATTTGTTTAGAGGATTGATTATTTCCAAACTATGTAATGACAAAGGATTTGATGATAAAGTAGATTTTGTAGATACTGTCTTCAAAGAAAACGATTTATCTGAATGGCAGCCTTATTATGAAAAACTAAAGGAAAGACTAAAAAAGGTAGAAGCAAAATACACTATTAACTGAAAAATAGGTCATCAAGATCAAGCTTCTCGCTTGTTCTACCAAAGGACTTCGCAGGGCGTTTTGACCATGGCGACAACGTTTTCATTCCTTAGAGAATTTGACGTACGACAAATACAAAGAGAAATGCACGCGGACAGTTTAACGTATAACGACATGGATTCGTGTACGCGGAGAATTTAAAAATTAATACAAAAATGGATAGACCATTTCGGTAACGACTAATTAACTGTGTAAAGGCCCGGTTCGGCCTTGATGAGTGTGGTTTGAAAAACCTTGCTCACAGCCGAACCGGTTGCATTTAAAAACCCGTGATATAGAAGGATTTGCTTCCGGGGGGGTCGTCCGCGATGAAACCATTCAATTGAAACTTGCTGAGGGCAGCAACCATTTAAGGGCACGGCTGGTTACCTATAAAGACCCTTTAACAGGCCATGTATTAAAGTTTTTAACCAACATGTTTGAGTATCAGGCCACCACCGCCACATTACTTTATAAAAACCGGTGGAACATGGAAATATTCTTCAAACAGGTCAAGCAGAACTTCGAACTCAGTTATTTTTACTCGGACAGCCCGGTGAGGTGGTCTAGTTCTGCCGGACAGTATTTTTGTCAAATGTAAAAATCATTT
>CAYNOT010000015.1:0-140309 GCA_964398945.1 uncultured Roseivirgaceae bacterium
TACGCAGTTAATTTGTCGTTACCTAGCACTTACACAGTTTGTAAGGCACTGTCTCATCTTAGCAAGTCCCTGATTTGATTTTCGAGCTCGTTTGACGAGGGTCTCGGTGCATCCGAAGTTACAATTCTGCCACTCTTATCGATTAGGATATACTTGGGTATACCAACAATATTATAGGTTTTATAAATAGAGAAGTCGCTAAGTATATGGCTACCTTTCCAGTCTCCATGCGCCAGAAGCGCATCTCTCCAGTCTTTCTCATTTTGATCCACTGAAACGTTTAAGAAAACAACAGAATCCCTGCCTTCAAATGCATTTTGAATTTTTTGTGAAAATGGGATTTCGTATATACAAGGTCCGCACCAGGAGGCCCAAACATCTATATAGATTACCTTATTCTTAAAATTGGCTAGTGAAACCGAATCACCGTTGAGGCTGATTCCTTTGATTTGAGGAGCTGGATGTCCTGATGAGGTTGCGAGAAATCGTTGGTATCGTTTTTCTATGAAACCTAAATAAAGAGAATTAGCATGTTGCGTTTTGAATTGTGAATACATTGTATCTATTGGGGATCCTATTCCAATTAATGCCATCCAATAGTCTATATTTTTTGCAAGCAAAAAGTCTTTCATATAGGACGAGTGTCCTCCGGCCTCAATTTCTTTTTTTATTATCAACGGCAATTCATTATATCTTCTGGTTTGTTCCTCAAGTGTTCCTGATTTTTGAAACAGAAGATTCCTTTTAATATTCAAATTAAAATGTATTAGCGAGTAGTACTCCCGCATACTGCTATTCAGAATTATTGAATCATAAGGAATTTCATTAACCATATCTAATGCTTTGGGTATTATAAAGTCATGTTGCACCCCATAATTCCATTGGTAGGCCTGCTTGATCACCAAAACCTTCATCCTGTTCTTGCTTTCCAAAAGAGAAGTTAGTCTAATAGGTAAGCTTACGCTATCGAAAAAGTAATAACTTTGTTCTTCTGTTTGGATTTTACAACCTCCAGTTGCCGTACCGGAGGAGCAAGTACAAAATCCTTTGGGATTTCGATCCCCGGGAATGGTTGCAGCGTATAAAATCATGCAGCATGTTTACAAATTGGAGAGCCTTCCAATTGCTGAGCTTGACACCCTCAACACATATTTAATAGTAGGGACCATTATCGGGGGTCGTGTTGTACACATTCTGTTTTACGATCCGATACACTATCTGAATAATCCAATTGAAATTCTTCCCATCAAAATAAATCCAACTTTTCAATTTACAGGGCTGGCCGGGCTTGCCAGTCATGGAGGGATTTTAGGTGCTATGTTTGCGCTTTACCTTTTTACCATAAAGTTCAGGAGAAATTATTTCTGGATGCTGGATCGATTGATGATTGCAGGAACTGCATTGGGGGCATTTATCAGACCGGGCAATCTGTTAAACTCCGAAATAATCGGAACCCCCTCTAATCTTCCGTGGGCCTTTATATTTGTAAGGGTTGACCAACTTCCAAGGCATCCTGCGCAGTTGTATGAAGCCCTGTTTTATATGGTAATAAGTATAGCCCTCTATTTTTTATGGAAGTCAAAAAAATTCTATGCGCATACCGGGTTTATCTTTGGTCTTGGAATCACATTGCTATTTGCACAACGGTTCCTGATTGAATTCCTGAAAGAAAACCAGGTTGCTTTTGAAGAAACCATGACTTTTAATATGGGCCAAACGTTGAGTATTCCATTAATCCTTGGTGGTGTTGTTTTGATGGTTTGGAGTTTGAAAAAATCGTGGGCAAAATTATAGAGTCAGTGAGTAGGCTTCGTTAATCATAAATTTTTTAGATTAGCATTATAGAAATAGTACGGAGAAATATCAAGGTTTGGCGAATATCTGGTTCTTGTAGGCAAAATATCTAGTATGAATAAAGTTAAATATGACTATGAAGACTCTTCCTCATTTTCCATTTCCAGATCGAAATCCAGAGTTTATAGACAATCAAATATTTTATATAAAATCAGATTCACCTGAGTATATGGAATACCGTTACAATAGAAATACATCCGTTAATTCAATAACCATCGCGAACCAATACTTCTCTATTGAAGATGTTTTTTTAGAATCATTTAAGTACGTCACTCCAATTCATGCGAATAGAAGTACAAGTTCTGTTAGATATGCGACAATAATTCGAGAGTCTTGCAATCTTTATGAAATCTTAAGCAAAAAAGCCTATTCACAATTTTTTAATATTAAACCAAACCAATCACTTAACATTTATAACTACTTAACATTAGAGTTCTTTTTTAAGATAAATGACAACGAGCTAAGAAGTTCAACCTTTCATAACTACTTAACTGACAATAAGAGAATCGCTCCTTTCGAAAGTCTCAATGAAGTGGATTGGAAATTAGGCCTTTCCCCAATTCACATCCCAAGATGGTGGGGGGCATATAATAAAATAAAACATGATTCTGAGAACTTTGTTAAATATGCAACTTTGGACAACGCTCTGTTTTCCATTGCAGCTGTGTTCTTGATTATTAGAAAAATATATGGTGATGGATTAATTTCGGGATTTCTAGAAAAAGTATCAACCGAGAAAGATATTAACGCATATTTATACCCGATTCGAAACTCAAAGGTGTTCATTGGAGAGATATTTAAGTCTGGAAAAAGATAATTTGTACTCCAGCTTTGTTTGGTGAATTAAAAGATTAAAATTTTTACGCAAGGTTATAAGTCAGTAGACATGAGTTTCAATAAGCCATTTCATAGAAATTACAGAGGCATTAAAAAAGCACATAATTCAGGATATAGTGATTGGGCGTATATTGTTGATCCTGAATATTGCCAGAATCCTGAGCATTATACAAGAGCATTCATCATAATACAAGAAGACCTTCTTAAACTTTTTCAGTCGATTGAACCTGCTGATGTAAATAATAATACATACTCATTTCGAACGCACGAACTCCTAATGAGGGTTTGTATAGAAGTTGAAGCCAATTTTAAAGCGATTTTGAAAGAGAATATATTTAATCCGGTATTTGGAGGAGGCCCAAATGCAGGGCAGCCAAGACCCGAAAAATACTGGAATATGAATGACTATAAGTTGGTTAATAGAACCCATCGTCTTGGTGATTATTCAGTTGAATTCCCGATATGGAAAGGAAATCAAAACATTAGAACTCCTTTTGTAAATTGGAATAACAATGGCTCAATAGAATGGTATCAGGTATTTAATAGGGCTAAGCATGATAGGATTAATTCATTTCAAGAGGCGAATTTCTCAACACTATTAGATGCTTTTGCTGGGCTTTCTATTCTGTTATCATCACAATTTAGAACTGATGATTTTCAACCAGGACCAGCTCTGATGGCCTTAGAAAGTAGTAATTGCGGCATTGGTGACTATCTAATCATTCACTTTCCTGGCACTTGGACGGAAGATGAAATGTATGATTTCGACTGGTCAGAACTGAGAAAGGAAAAGGATAGGTTTCAAAAGATAAACTATGACAATGTCTGACCAGCAGTTCTTAGTAAATACTAAACATCATTAAACCACCCCGGTCTGTGTCCCACAGACCGGAATTAATATCTAATAAATAAAAATGATGGGAAGTCCAAATAATTTTATTCAGTAGCGTCAGTAGAAATACTCGTTTCTTCGACAGCAGTTGTTTCAGGTTGAGCTTCTGTTTCTTCTTCCGTCTTTTCTTTGAAGAAAGTCTTTTGCATGATCAAGATCGTAACCACTCCAATAAAGATCGAAGAGTCGGCAATGTTGAACACGGGACTAAAAAACAAAAAGGAATCGCCACCGATAAATGGAAACCACTCCGGCCAGGAAGCTTCAAAAATTGGAAAGAACAACATATCGATTACCTGACCGTGAAACCACGGAGTGACTACACCGTGCGGAACATTTCCCGGAAGGAAAACACCATAAAAAGTACTGTCGATAACATTGCCAATGGCGCCACCTAAAATCAATCCCATGCACCACAGAAATCCGGGGTGCGCATTTTTCTTTGCCATCTTGTATAAATAATAGCCAATCCCGATCATGGCACCAATACGGAAAACCGTTAATGCCAATTTACCAAACTCGTTGTCCCACTTGATGCCAAAGGCCATGCCCGGATTTAACAGATAGTGTAACCGGAACCATTCGCCAATTACGTTGATCTCTTCACCAAGGTGCATGTGTTTGTACACCAACAATTTTGACGTTTGATCGATGATGATCATCACCAGGGCCAACAAATAATATTTATACACTTTCATTCTTTTCTTTTAAAATTTGATTGTCAGGTTGTCCTGATCGTTAACTGTCAGGTTGAGCTTGTCGAAACCACACTTATCTTTACATTCGCCACGAACTCATCGATCTCGATTTCAGTTGCGTTTTCAATTGCTGGCTTCATTTCTAATTGCAATGCTTGAATTTCGGTGCTAATATATTCATGGAAATCTTTAATAGCATTTTCGAAAACAGGATCAGCCGCCTGAACTTCAACAGTAATTTTATCCAGCACCTCAAGGCCCATGTCTTTGCGCAGGTTTTGAATACGGTTGACAAAATCGCGCGCAATACCTTCTTTCTTCAACTCTTCGGTGATGTTGATATCCAATGCAACCGTTACCCCGTTTTCTGTAGCGACCGACCAGCCCGGGATATCTTCAGAAGAAATCAATACATCTTCCAGCACAAGATCAAATCCTTCACGGGATAAGGTTCCATTTTTTTCGATGGTGCTAATGTCTTCTTTCGAAAACGCATTGATAATAGCGGAAACCTCTTTCATTTTCGGGCCATACTGTTTGCCAAGTTTGGCGAAATTTGGTTTTGCTTTTTTTACCACCACATCCGAAGTGTCATCAATATATTCGATGGTTTTTACATTTACCTCCGAAAGGATAATATCCTCCACTGATTTTACTTGCCGTGCAAAATCATCATGCAATATGGGCAACAAAATCTTTTGAAGCGGTGTGCGCACTTTCACTTTTGAGTTCTTTCGAATGGAATGCACAAGCGAACAAATTTGTTGCGCGTAGTCCATCGATTGGATCAAGTCAGCATCCATCTTCTTTTCATCCGACTTTGTTAAATGCGTGAGATGAACCGAGGGGTGTTTTAATGGGGTGTTGTTTTTTAATGCATTCGCACGAATATTATCCGTCAGGTTTTTATACAGCCACTCTGAGAAGAAAGGTGCAATGGGCGACATCAACTGGGCAGTCACCAACAAACATTCATACAAAGTTTCATACGCAGCCTTCTTGTCTTCTGACATTTCGCCCCCGCCTGCTATCGGTTGGCCTTGCTCTTGGCGGGCAGGTTTCCAGAAACGCTTGCGGTTTAAGCGTACATACCAATTTGAAAGATGATTGTTTACAAAATCCTGAATGGCACGTGCAGCGCGTGTTGGTTCGTATTCATCATAAGCTTTGGTAACGTCTGCAATTAATGTTTGCAGACGTGAAAGTATCCAGCGGTCAAGGCTGGAAAGTTTTTCCGTTGCAACAACGTTCTGTTCGTCTTTTAAGAAGCCATCGATGTTGGCGTAAAGCGAGAAGAAGGAATACGTATTCAATAATGTTCCAAAGAATCTCCGTTGAACTTCGGTGATACCATCGAAGTCGAATTTCAAATTATCCCATGGCGGTGCATTTTCAATCATGTACCAGCGCACAAGGTCGGGGCCGTATTTGTCGAGTGCCAGAAAAGGATTAACAACGTTGCCTTTGCTCTTCGACATTTTGTTTCCCGTACTGTCGAGTACAAGTCCGTTGGAAATTACATTTTTGAAAGCAACTCCCGGGTTGTTTACCTTTTTATTGACGGCTTGTATTTCTTCACTTGATTCGTTCAGCAGGCTTGCGATCGCATGCAGCGTAAAGAACCAACCGCGGGTTTGGTCAACGCCTTCCGCAATAAAATCTGCGGGGTAGCTTTTTTCAAATACCTCTTTATTTTCAAACGGATAATGCCATTGTGCATACGGCATCGCACCCGAATCAAACCAGACATCAATCAAATCGGGTTCACGGTTCATGGGCTGGCCAGTTGGGCTTATTAAAACTATTTCATCTACATAAGGACGATGCAAGTCTTCAAGATTCTTGATTTTGGATTCCGGGTTTTTCAATCCGGCCTTACGTGCTTTCGCAATCTCTTCCTGAAGTTGTTTGATAGATCCGATGCAAATTTCTTCTTTGCCATCTTTTGTCCGCCAGATGGGCAAAGGTGTTCCCCAATAACGTGACCGTGATAAATTCCAATCAACAAGATTTTCAAGCCAGTTACCAAAACGACCCGATCCTGTTGATTCGGGCTTCCAGTTAATGGTACGATTCGTTTCTACCATTTTCTCTTTTAGCGCTGTGGTTTTTATAAACCAACTGTCGAGTGGGTAATACAAAACAGGTTTATCCGTTCGCCAGCAGTGTGGGTACGTGTGTTCGTATTTCTCAACTTTGAAAGCTTTGTTTTCTTCTTTCAGGATAATGGAAATAATAACATCCGTTGATTTGTAATCCGGATTCGTTTCATCTTCATCGGTATAATTTTTTACATAGAAATCATCAGCACCTAACGGCTTGTGTGTTTTGATCTCGTATTTCTCAACACCTTCTTTCAATTTCTCACCGATCTGTGCAATGAATTTTCCTTTCCGGTCAACGGTAGGAGCCATGTTGCCCGCTTCGTCCAGAACAGCCATCGCAGGGATGTCATTTTGCATCGCTACCTTAAAGTCATCGGCACCAAAGGTTGGCGAAATGTGCACCACACCGGTACCATCTTCTGTCGTTACAAAATCACCTGTCACAATATGAAACGCTCGCTCAACATTTCTAAGCGGTAATAGATACGGCATTAGTTGTTCGTACTCCAGCCCTGCAAGTTGTGATCCGTTAAAATCATCTACATGACTTTTTATTTCCTGACCCTCTTTCTCAAGATTTTTTAGGATGGATGCAACACTACCTTCAAACAGACTGTTAGCACGGTCCTTTGCTACAAGAATAGTTTGCTGCTTTTTTGTATAGGGGTTTACCGTCACAAATTTTGAGTAAACGATATCCTTACCAACAGCTAATGCAGTGTTCGAAGGAAGTGTCCATGGTGTGGTTGTCCATGCGAGGATGTATAAATCGCCAACCGTTCGGGAGTGAAACAAGAACTCGGACTTTTCATTTCTCACTATTTTAAACTGCGCAACGATCGAAGTATCTTTCACATCTTTGTAGCAGCCTGGCAAGTTTAATTCATGTGAACTTAAACCTGTTCCGGCTGCCGGTGAGTACGGCTGAATGGTGTACCATTTATATAAAAGTTGTTTATCATGGAGTTGTTTTAATATCCACCACAACGATTCAATGTATTCTTTTTCGTAGGTGATGTATGGATTGTCGAGATCAACCCAATAGCCCATCTTCACCGTAAGATCATCCCACTGATCTTTGTACTTCATTACCGTTTCGCGGCACTTCTGGTTGTATTCGGCTATCGTGATTTTTTTACCGATGTCATCTTTTGTGATGCCCAATTCTTTCTCCACCTGAAGTTCAACAGGAAGGCCGTGTGTATCCCAGCCTCCTTTTCTTTTTACCTGATAGCCTTGCAATGTTTTGTAGCGGCAAAAAATATCTTTCACAGCACGTGCCATCACGTGGTGGATGCCGGGTGTTCCGTTTGCTGATGGCGGGCCTTCATAAAACGTAAATGTTTCTGCACCCTCGCGTTCACTAATCGATTTATCAAAAATCTTTTCGGTTCCCCAAAAGGTCAATATCTCAGATGCCAACTTGGCAAAATCCAACTCTTTGTATTCTTTATAAAACTTCCCAGCCATTCGTATTGTGATGTTCTTCTTGTAATTGTTTTTATTCTGCGGCAGGATGCCGGTTGCTAATCTTAATTCGGCTCAAATCAATTTCTTCATCTTCAGCTTCAGTGTAAAAATTCGCATCAAAATCATCAATGGGAAGGGCCTCCTTCCCATACTTTCCATTGTCAAATGTCAACAACAGCGATGGAAGCAAGATCAAATTGGTAAAAAGGGAAATCAACAACGTAGTGGAAGTTAAAATCCCCAATGAGATGGTCCCGCCAAAAGATGAAAAAGTGAAAATGATAAAACCGGCAAACAAGACTACCGATGTGTATGACATACTTTTGCCCACCTCCATGATGGTACTGCTAACAGCCACGGGGACAAAATAATTTTTTGAGATTAATTCTTGCCTGTACTTCGCTAAAAAATGAATGGAGTAATCGACAGAGATACCAAACGCAATGCTAAAAATCAGAACCGTGCTCGGCTTTAATGGGATGTCGAAATACCCCATCAATGCTGCGGTAATCATCATGGGGATTAGATTCGGGATGAGCGATATAATGATCATGCGCAAGTTCGCAAACAAGAATCCCATCGTGAGGGCAATCAGTGCAAACGCAAGCAATAAACTTGACTGTAGGTTTTGAATCAGGAATTTGTTCCCCTTTACAAAGAGGGGGGACGAACCTGTTATTGTTGTTTTGATACCGGTCCCTGCAAAGATGCTGTCCATTTTAGGCTGGATAGTAAAATTTACCAGGGAATCCATCCGGTGCGAACCGACATCCGCCATTTGCATGGAGACACGCATTTTTTGCATGGTGGAATCCACAAAGTTGTTGAAGAGGCCGGAGCTATCCGTTTGGCCACGCATGTACCGGAGGATGAAATTCTTTTCACGATCATCAGGAAGCACATAGCGGTCTGGGTTATTGTTATAAAATGCCTGCTTGGCAGCTTTCACAAAGCTGACCAACGAAACGGGATTTGATATTTCTTTATTGGATGCAAGAAAGGTTTCCAGTTCATCTACCTTTTGCAAATTTTTTATATCCAGCACACCTCTTCGTTTTCCGGTATCAACAACAATTTCAAGCGGCATTACACCACTAAAATTTTCTTCAAAGAAATATAGGTCCTGTTTTACCACGCTTTTTTCAGGAAGGTCATCAATCATATACGAAAGCGAGTGCAACCGTGACATGCCGATGATCGCAAACAGCACAATGATAACGGTCACGCTGTAAATCATGGGGCGATGACGGTGCACAAAAACGTCAAGTGCTTCCAATGAATTTTCCATCAACCTTAAATCAAGGTGGCGAAGGTGTTTTTTCGAGGGCGGGGGCATCCACGAGAATACACCCGGTATCAAAATCAAACTCACCACAAAGGTGGCCATCACATTCAAGCCTGCTACAATTCCAAACTCACGGAGGATGGTAATTTTCGCGGTGACCAAAACAAGAAAACCGATGGCCGTGGTCAGGTTGGTGAGGAAGGTTGCCATTCCTACTTTTCTGATCACGCGACTGATCGCCAGCATCTTGTTGCCATGTAGGGCAAACTCCGAATGGTATTTGTTCAAAAGATAGATTGCATTGGGGATACCGATCACCACAATGATAGGCGGGATCAAACCACTTAACAATGTAATCTGATAACCGAGCAATACGATTGACCCCATCACCCAAACCACAACAACCCCAATCACAATCATTGGGAATACGACCGCGCGCCACGACCGGAAGAAAACCAGCATAATGATACCGGTAACCAAAACCGACAATCCCAGGAACCTTTTTAGCTCAGCACTTACTTGTCCTGCAACGACCGAGCGAACAAATGGAAGGCCTGCATAATGTAAATTGATATCCGTGTCTTCCGTAAATTTTTTTCCGGTTGCGACAATGTTATCCGTGAGTTCAATGCGTTTTGGTGAATTGATGACATTTTTGTCAACAGCAATCAGCATGCAGGTGGCACCATTGAATTCATTTACGATCCTGCCGAGGTAGAATTTCTGTTTTTTTGATTCGATCAACAGGCTATCGAGTTGTTCCTGGCTGGATACTTTGTCTGGGAATACGGGGCGAAGGTTGAATTTGGTTTCGGCCGTATCTTTTTCGATTTGTTGGATGAGTGGTAAGGAAATTACTTCCGTTACGCCCGGTATTTTCTTGATCTCGAGACAAAGCTCACGGAATTTTTCAAAATTTCCGTATTGATAGATCGCGCTATCCTTAAGACCAACAGCAATCATGTTTCCGTCCTCTCCAAACTGAGCCTTAAACTCCATGAATTCGACCATGGAAGGGTCATTGGACGGAACGGTCTTATTGAGTTCGTAGCTCATTTCCACCTTTACAGCAAAGTAGCCCATGAAGATGGTGATGAGCCCGATCAGTACCACCAATGGCATGCGGTATTTAATAATAAAATGGGGCAGCTTTGTCCACATAGGTTTTTAAATCTTTAAACAACTAAGCATCAGTAGCTCAAATGCTTGGTAGTTCAATTTTTGAAACGCCAAAGCTAAGTATTTTTGGTGGTTTTTGGTGGGGAAAGTTTAGGGGCGGAAGTTCAAAAATTAAAGACCCCGGAATGAATCCGGGGTGGGTGCGCCTCGAATTTTGTTTATCAAAATAATCACTGGTTCTTCGATGGTTCTGGAACAAGAAACGATGGTTACCATGCCGGACCTGTTCCGGCATCTGATTTTAAGTTTTATCTTCGTTTTGCGACAAAAAAAGTACGTTATTCTTTCAAGACAAGATCAATACACATTACCGCTCCTAAAATTAGGATCCGGAGTGGGCTATCTGCCGGCACGGAATCGCTGATTTGAAGCATGTAATTATCGGCTGTGGTGAACAACTCTTTTCCAAACCCTGCCCACTTTTTACTTACCGATGCAAATTCATGGTTGTCGTTTGAAACGAATTTGAATTCCCAACTCGTCCATTTGCCACGAAGCATGCAAAGTGTACGTTGATTGTGGTCCAGCACTTCAAACTTTCCACCAATCGAGAAAAATTTTTGATCGAAAGTCCCTACCAATTGGTCTTTCTCATTCAACACTTCCACAGTGGAAAGAAAAAACGAAACACCTCTTCGTACTGTCAACAATTTTTCTCCCTGTGGTGTGCGTATTTCAATATGAAAAGGGGTCATTCGCTTAAAGTCGGTAAAGCGGAGGATTTTTGTAAAGCCACCCAGGTTTTCCTCACGACAATGCAAAATCATTTCTTTGGATGCCGGATCGTAGATATCGAAATTATTGGCAGCTTTAAACATGCCAACATGTTCTTTGATGAAAAACAGGTTGCGGTTTAGGATGGAATTCATTGTGAATTATTTTGATACAATAAAATTGGGTCTTGGCGCAGTAATTTAGAAAGGATTTCATAGAGCTCAGGAAGCACACGCTTGAATTCCTGCGGACGTTCAAAGAAATTTTCAACCGCTACCGAAAAGAATTCATGTACCGTGGTGCAGGCGTATGACCGGAAGAATTGTATTTCGGTGTTGCTGCAAACTTTGTGCGCCCACCCATCGAATTGTTCCAACAGTTCCGGATCGAAAAACTGGTATTCATCATTGCGGATAATGTTTTCCAAACGAAGGGCATGGGCCATTTCATGTAGCCCCAAATTAATGGCGTTTGTTATATCGAGGTATCCTTCAATAAAATTTTTCCAGGAGAGCACAATAATCCCATAGGCCGGGTTCACTTCCCCTTTGTGGTATTGCTTGGTGATGTTTGAATAATAGTTGTCCGGATAGATCAGGATTTTTCGAAAGTGCCGCAGATAAATGTGCGGTAACCCAAAAGTCAATTGAATTGCGGAAGCAGCAATCAATACGCGCATTTCGTTTGATACTCCATCATAACCACCACGCGGAATAAACTGTTTATTGTAAATGAATGTAGTGACACGTTGCTCAAATTTTCTTTTATCCCCTTCTGACAGGTTTCTGTAATGGACAAAATAGCGTTGCAGGATTTCAACAAATTGCGGAGGCGTGGGAAACACTCTGCTCTTAATGGGTGCAGACATGCGCCTGGCTTCCGCATACCCGAGGAGCACCTCCCTTCTAAACCGAAGAACGATATAAATAACAGCGCCTATTACAAAGACTGTAGTCAACTTCTAAAATTTCTTAAGAAGCGTATTCATCGAACAAACTCCAATTAATTTTACATACAGTTCATCAATAGCAATCCTTTCTTGTTGCATCGTGTCCCGATCACGAATTGTAACGGTATTATCTTCAAGTGTTTGATGGTCTACTGTAATACAATACGGGGTGCCAATGGCATCTTGCCTTCTGTAACGCTTACCGATGGCATCTTTCTCTTCATAAAAGCAAGGAAGGTCGTACTTCAATGCTTTTTGGATCTCCAATGCTTTTTCAGGAAGCCCATCTTTTTTGGTAAGTGGTAGAATAGCGACTTTGTAGGGTGCCAAGGGTGCAGGGATTTTTAGCACAACGCGGTCACTTCCGTCTTCCAGCTTCTCTTCGTGATAAGCTGAAGACAATACCGCCAGGAACATCCTGTCCAGCCCGATGGAAGTTTCGACTACATACGGGATGTAATTTTTGTTTTCTTCCGGATCGAAGTATTGCAGTTTTTTTCCTGAAAATTCTTCATGGCTTTTTAAATCAAAGTCGGTGCGCGAGTGGATGCCTTCCAACTCCTTAAACCCTATTGGGAAATTGAACTGGATGTCGCACGCTGCGTTGGCGTAATGGGCCAGGTTTAAGTGATCGTGAAAGCGGTGCAAATTTTCGCCCAGGTTTAGGGCTTTGTGCCAGGCCAATCTTTTCTCTTTCCAGTATTCGTACCATTTCATTTCTTCGCCCGGCTTCACGAAAAACTGCATTTCCATTTGTTCGAACTCGCGCATACGGAAAATAAACTGGCGGGCTACAATTTCATTACGAAAAGCTTTTCCGATTTGCGCAATCCCGAAAGGTATTTTCATCCTTCCTGTTTTTTGTACGTTGAGAAAGTTTACAAAAATCCCTTGCGCGGTTTCGGGTCGTAAATAAATTTTATTGGCACCTTCAGCAAGTGAACCGATTTCCGTTGAGAACATCAAGTTGAATTGGCGCACTTCGGTCCAGTTACGCGAGCCGGAAACAGGATCAGCAATTTCCAGGTCCTCAATGATTTGCTTCATTTCGGCCAGGTCGGAAGAATCCATTGCGGCTTTTAGGCGGCCATTGATTTCATCAATTTTTGTTTGGTATTCCACCACTCTTGGGTTGGTGGTGACGAACATGGCGCGATCAAAAGAATCCCCAAAGCGCTTGGCAGCTTTATCGGCTTCCTTGTTTATTTTATCTTCAATTTTGGCGATGTACTCTTCAATTAAAACATCGGCCCGGTACCTTTTTTTGGAATCTTTGTTGTCGATCATCGGATCGTTGAAGGCATCAACATGGCCGGAAGCTTTCCAGGTAGTGGGGTGCATGAAGATGGCAGCATCAATACCCACAATGTTGTCGTGGAGCATGGTCATAAATTTCCACCAATACTCTTTAATATTGTTTTTTAATGCCGATCCGTTTTGACCGTAGTCATAGACAGCACTAAGGCCATCATAAATTTCACTGGATTGAAAAACAAACCCATACTCTTTGGCATGGGCGATTACATTTTTAAAAATATTGTCTTCTGAATTTGCCATAAGGGGCAAAGATATAGAAAACCAAACATCTTTAGCATGACCGATTTCATATCATACCGGGAAAAAAACAACCTTTTGGTTTCCACTGGCAGGTGAGCAAATCATCCGTGCAAACATGCATCAGTAATATCCCAAAAACCAAAACCTTAAACTTTCTTTTAAACTTCTACAGCCACTTTGCTTGCCGGAAGTCGTACCGTAAAGGTGGAGCCAACTTGCGGGGAAGAATCCAAATGAATGGAGCCGGATAAGTTGGCGATCGTTTCTTTCACAATGTACAGCCCTAAGCCGGAACCAGACGAATGTTCATTTGCACGGAAGAACATATCAAATATTTTGGTTTGGTATTCCGGGTTGATGCCTTGCCCGTTGTCTTCAACACGCAGGTAAAAAACATTTCCATTTTCCTGGTGGCGCAAACGGATAAACCGAACTTCCTTTCGGGAATCGTGATAGCGCACAGAATTGGAAATCAGGTTGCTCAACACAATTTTTAACCGATTCGGATCGGTCTCAATATAGAGGGATTCCGGAATTTCAACCTCGAATTGGATTCCCAGTGCATCAGACGAGTACTTGAGGTTTTCCCAAATTTCGTAAGCCATAGCATGCAGGTTGATCCGTTTCTTTTCAACCCGTAATCGGTTGTTCCGTGAATAGTCTGTGATGTCGCGAATGAATTTATCAAGGTGTGTGACCCTGTCTTTCATCATGATAAGATAGTTTTTGATCTCGGAAACATTTACGCTGTCACGTGTGATGTTTATCAACCCCAACAGCGATGCCAATGGAGCGCGAAGATCGTGGGATGTACTGTATACAAATCGGTCAAGCTCGGTATTGGTCTTTTGCAGTTGTTTGTTTTTGGTCACAAGCTCCAACGCATTGTAATGGTTGATCTCAATCAAAAGATAAACAGTCATTACGGTAGAGATCAACGCTACTGTAAAATTTATGACGTTGCTCAACATCACCTCGTCCGCAGAGTAATAGCGCATGGGCAACAAATTGAATTCAAAAAAATACGTGAGTGAAAACAGGATAAAGGTGAATGCTGTAAATAACAAGGACAAATCCCTGCGCTTATAACCAAATACTGCAAAGGCAGCAAGTGTGGCCGGAATAAACATAATCATGGCACCTGTGTTTGGCGACTCACTGGAAGCCAATAGGTAAACGGTAATGTTTATGGTAGGAAGCAGGAAATAATTCGCACGGCAATGTTGACCTTGCCGATGGAGAAAGATGGACAGGGACAATAACGCAAGGGCCGGCAGGAATACAATAAGGGGCCCCAGGTCCTGAAGGATAAAATTTTCAATGATGTAAAATGTTATTACCAGTATTCCGATAAGGGCATACTGACCGGATAACATTGCTTGTTTATACTCACAATACGATTCGATATAGTTGTCTTTTCCAACTATAATATCGCGAGCCAATTTCTTTATTCCGTTCATCACCAATCAAACATTAAACTAAAACCAACGGCACAAAAGTAGTATGAACGGCTTTCTAACTTTATGGGAATTGGATGGTTAGGTGATGCAAGCAAGTTTTTGACTGGAATTGAAGAAAATCAAATCCCACCCCTATATTTTCGGTTAAAGGCTGCTTGAGCTTGTTCCCAGGTCTGGTCAGGACGGTTCCGGTGTCGGGAACAGTAATTATTATCGCCTATTGGCAGATTTTGAATATTTTCTTTGATGGCACCGCAGCCAGCCAGTATTTATTTGTGATGGCTTTCAAATGAAACTATCCGTTATCATTTTTCTTAAAAATAGAACCAATGCTTTTGCCAATATTCTGTACTGCTTCAATCCCCATGTTCAAAGGTTCGGAGGAAATGTTGTTGTACTGCTCATTACTAATGTTGTCAACATATTGTTGGGGATAGATTACAAACCTGCTGTTCGCTGCAAAGTGTTTTTCAAGTTTGACTGGCAAATTGTCGAGTACACCCAAATAGGAAGTGGCCCCCTTTCGGGCAGAAACCAGTACAAATAAATCTTCACTCTTAACATCTTTTGAAAACACAAGGGAATCCTCCCATTCCGAAAATGTTTTAGCAGTAATCGAAGCCGTTAGTTTGGCTTTTTTGAATAATTTATCAACCGCTTTCCCTGTTGCCTCATTGCAGTGGAGTAGAATCGGAATGCTCAACTCCTGCGCCAGTTTAGCTATTTTAGTTACCCATAACCCGAAACCGTTTTCATGTTCTGTCAGCGGTGGTGCAGCAACAACAATTCTTTTGTGCAATACCAATGGCTTTTCCAAATGACAAATAAAGATGGTCTTATCAGTGTTGCTCAATATACTATCCACTTTTTCGCCAATTAATTTGTCAATGAAACCTGTACGTTGAGGCCATCCCAAAACGATAATATCAGCCATAATTTCTTTTGCAATACGCGCTATCCCGCTTGCTGCATTATGGTCAATGGTGGTTACGATATTTACTTTTGTTTCTGACGCGGAGGCTTGCCGCACAAATTCTTCCAATTTGTTCCTTGCTTTCAGGATATTGATTTCGGCTTCATTATTATTGGAAACCACCGAAAGGATTGAAACAGGATTTGCCGATTTATTGTCTTTAATAAAAATAGCAAGCTCCAGGAGTTTTTCTATGTTTGAAACATTTGCAATGGGCAAAAGAATGTGTTCACTTTGAAGTCCATTTGCTTTTACAAGACTGTCTGTATCATCTTCAGATTCAATCACAATCTTTTTGGCAGCTTTTTCTGTAGCAAAGGATGCAACTATGCACGTTATAAGGATAAGTATAATGGTTCCGTTCAGGATGTTCTCGTCCAGGATTTCAGCTTTGTAGCCGACTAAAATTACCGCTAGTGTTGCAGCCGCATGGGCACTGCTGAGCCCGAAAATAAGTTGTCGTTGGGCTTTAGAATATTTAAATACAATTTGCGTAAACAATGCGGCAAACCATTTTCCAAACAGCGCAACAACCGAAAGCGTCCCGGCTACAATAAGGGCTGTGGGGCCACTTAAAATTATCCTCATATCAACCAACATTCCAACACTTATGAGGAAAAACGGAATGAATAAAGAATTTCCAATAAACTCAATTCGGTTCATCAATGCAGATGAATGTGGAATGAGTTTGTTTAACGCTAATCCCGCTACGAAAGCACCAATTATTGGCTCAACACCTGCTACTTCTGCAAGAAACGCTGCAAAGAACACTACCGCCAGGACGAAAATATAATGCGAATGTTTTTCACTTTCCAGTTTACGGAAAAACCATTTGGCTATTCTTGGGATTATCATGAACATGATAGCGGAGAAAATGGCCAATGAAACCCCCAACCGTATCCAGAATTCTTGATTTAAGTTGCCATGACTTTTTCCCATAATTACAGCAAGGCTGATCAGCACGGCTGTGTCCGTTAAAATTGTTCCGCCTACGGTAATGGCTACCGCCTGGTTTTTTGAAACACCTAATTTGCTAACAATGGGGTAGGCCACAAGCGTGTGTGTTGCAAACATGCTGGCCGTCAAAAAGCTTGCATTAAAGTCATATCCAAGCAAGTAATAACATACAGGAAATCCTGTCCCTAATGGAATAATGAACGTAAAAAGACCGAACAAAAGACTTTTGTTGCGGTACGATTTAAATTCGTTCATGTCCAACTCAAGTCCTGCAATAAACATGATATAAAGAAGTCCGATAGTGGAGAACAAATCAACCGCAGAATTTTTTTCAAGGATATTAAAGCCGTGCGGCCCGATAACAACACCTGCTATAATTAATCCAATAATCCCCGGAATATTCAACCTTCTAAGCAGAATGGGCGATAACAGGATAATGAATAGGATTAAAGAGAAAATCAACACAGGATTTCCCAGTGGCAATTCAAATTCATGTATTAAATGTTGAAAAAAATCCGTCATCTTTTCCCTTTATTCATTTAATGTTAAATGCATAGAACCAGATTGCTCAATAATATAAAAAATCCAGGATTGTCTCGGTGCAGTTTAACCAACTAAAGACCAACAACCAACAATTAATGGTTAAGTTTTGCCCTGTTCCAATATTCATCCATCTCCGCCAATGTCATCTCGCCAAGTTTTTTTCCGTCCTTTGCAGATTCTGTTTCCAAATATTGAAAACGTTTTATGAATTTTTTATTGGTGCGTTCCAACGCTTCTTCCGCATCGATGTTTAAAAAACGTGAATAGTTTACCAATGAGAAAAGCAAATCACCAAATTCAGCAGTGGCTTTTGTTTTATCAATTGTTTTTGATGAAGTTACATTGAACTCTTCTTTGAACTCCTGCATTTCTTCTTCCACTTTTTCCCAAACCTGCTCTTTCTTGTCCCAGTCAAAACCAACACCGCGGGCTTTGTCCTGGATGCGCATCGCTTTCACCATGGCAGGCAGTGATTTTGGAACGCCTTCCAACACCGATTTGTTTCCGGTTTTGAGTTTGATCTTTTCCCAGTTCGCTTTTACGGTTTCTTCATCTTCCGCGATTACATCACTGTAAATATGTGGGTGGCGCTCAATGAGTTTATCACAAATAGCGTGGAGCACATCGGCTATGTCAAATGCTTTTTGTTCCGAAGCGATGCGTGAATAAAAAACAAGGTGCAGCATCAGGTCGCCCAATTCCTTTTTGACTTCATTTAAATCGCCATCTAAAATTGCATCCGATAATTCATAGGTTTCCTCAACCGTGAGATGGCGCAATGTTTCAATGGTTTGTTTTTTGTCCCACGGGCAATTTTCCCGAAGCTCGTCCATTACGGTAAGCAACCGGTCGAATGCTGTTAATTTGGCTTCACGATTTATGTCGGGCTGCGAAAGATTTTTTTTCATGTATGATAAACTTAAAAATGCGGTGGGCTGTTTAAATAATGTCTTGTACCTTTGTTTCAAAATTAATCAATCATGGCAGTTTTGTTTCTTTCTATAGGTTTTGTAGCGATATTCTTCATTTTCATGTCGGTGCGGTTGATTTTCATAAAAAATGGGGAATTCAGGGGAACGTGCGCATCCCAAAGCCCCTGGTTGAATAAAGAGGGCGTTACCTGTGGATATTGTGGCAAAGATTTGCGTTCCAATGAGCCTTGCGGTAAAGACGAAGTCGATGCCAAGCTGGAATCTTTTCCGGAAGTAAAAAAGAAGTAAAAATCTTATCTTACTAAAAATCAGCCTATGGAAACCGGGTTAAAAGCAAATCTTCATAAAATGGTGGAAAGAATTGAGGACGAGCGCCTTCTGCATGCGATATATAGTTTCTTGAAAGTTCGCGAGCATTCAGAAGATGGACGTTTGTGGAACTCGCTGAGCAAAGAACAAAAAGATGAACTTCTCCAAGCGTATGATGATTCAGAGGATGAAGCCAATCTCCGTGAGGACGAGGATGTTTGGGATAGTTTGAAATGAAACTCGTTTGGACCAGGCGTGCGGAGAAAAGTTTTCATAAAATTTTGAATCATATTCTCCAAAAGTTTGGTGAGCCAGCCTCCATCACATTTAGCTCAAAAGCAAAAGATTTTACAAAATTACTTTTAGAATTCCCAGAAATGGGGACGATGGAAGTTAAAAACAAGCAAATCCGTGGGTTTCAACTTACCCGACAAACTAAGCTATTCTACCGAATTAAAGATCATCGCATAATAATTCTAACTTTTTTCGATTCGCGACAAGACCCCAAAAAGAAGCCATATTAATGCGCGGATTATGGCTCCAATATCGTTGGCATTTTCAGTAATCTCTTTCTAAATATTTATCTTTGCAAACCTTTCAGTCAAAAGAGGAGAAATGTGTCGTTAATCAAGTCAATTTCAGGGATTCGGGGAACCATTGGAGGCCAAGCCGGGGATAATCTAACCCCGCTCGATGCGGTAAAATTCTCGGCCGCTTACGGAACGTGGATAAAAAAAGGAAAGAAAAGTGCTACTGTGGTGATCGGTCGCGATGCCCGCATTTCAGGCAAAATGATTTCAGGATTGGTTTCCAACACATTGGTCGGGTTGGGTATCAACGTGATTGATCTTGGGCTTTCCACAACACCTACTGTTGAGATCGCAGTGCCGCTGGAAAAAGCAGATGGTGGAATCATCCTGACCGCGAGCCACAACCCCATTCAATGGAATGCCTTAAAATTATTAAATGAAAAAGGCGAATTTATTTCCGGCAAGGATGGAGAAGACATTTTAAAAATCGCGGAAGAAGAGGATTTTGATTTTTCGGATGTGATGGAACTGGGTTTTTACAAAAAAGATAAGACCTATATCCAAAAACATATTGATTTGATTTTGAACCTTCCGTTGGTGGATGTGGAAGCAATCAAAAAAAGAAAATTCAAGGTGGTTGTTGATGCAGTCAATTCCACAGGCGGAATTTCCGTTCCCCCCTTATTAAAAGCATTGGGTGTTGAAGTGCATGAAATGTTCTGTGATCCTACCGGACACTTCCCGCACAATCCCGAACCGCTTCCTGAAAACATTGAAGAGATTTGTGCAGAGTTGAAATTCGGGAACTACGATCTGGGGATTATTGTCGACCCGGATGTTGACCGCCTTGCGTTGGTTTGTGAAGATGGGAAACCATTTGGCGAAGAATATACATTGGTCGCTGTTGCGGATTATGTTGTGAACAATTCCCCACAAAAAAATACCGTTTCGAATTTGTCGTCCACACGTGCCTTACGGGATGTCACTGAAAAAGCGGGCGGACAATATACGGCCTCTGCTGTTGGTGAAGTAAACGTTGTAGAAAAAATGAAAGCCGTAAACGCTGCCATTGGTGGCGAAGGAAATGGCGGGATCATTTTTCCCGAATTGCATTACGGCCGCGATTCATTGGTGGGGATTGCATTGTTTTTGACACACCTGGCGAAAACCGGTTTGTCTGCATCACAACTTCGTGCCACGTATCCCGATTATTTTATTTCGAAAAACAAAATCGAGCTTACACCTGAAATCGATGTTGACCAGGTATTGGTGGCGGTGAAAGAAAAGTATAAAAGCCAACCCATCAATGATGTGGATGGCGTGAAAATAGAATTTGACAAAGAGTGGGTTCATTTACGCAAGTCGAACACCGAGCCGATTATCCGCATTTATGCCGAATCAAAATCGGAAGCAACCGCGGATCAGCTTGCAAAAAAAATAATGAGAGACATTCAGGAAGTAATTTCAGTAAAAGCCTAAGCGGATGAACGTTTACCTAGACAACGCAGCAACGACTGCACTTGACCCCGAAGTATTTGAGGCGATGAAGCCTTTTATGTTGGAAGATTTTGGAAATCCATCTTCCACACATTCACATGGAAGAAAAGTGCGGGCAGCTATTGAAACTGCCCGAAAAAAAGTCGCACAACTTTTAAACTGTTCACCGGGTGAAATCATTTTTACATCCGGGGGAACCGAAGCAGACAATGCGATCATTAACAGTAGCATTGAGACCTTCAATATCAAGCATGCCATTTCCACGCCTATCGAACATCATGCGGTATCACACACCTTGGAAATCCTTGCAAAAGAAGGCAAAGTAGAACTGCACATGGTAAACCTGGATGAGAAAGGACATGTGGATTTATCGCACCTTGAAGTATTATTAAAAACGTATCCGAATGCATTGGTATCGCTGATGCATGCCAACAATGAAATCGGAAATGTATTGGACATTGATACTGTTGGTGAACTGTGCGAAAAGCATGGTGCTTTTTTTCATTCGGATACCGTTCAGACTGTTGGCCACTTCCGCCATGATTTGAAGAAACAAAAAATTTGTGGGATGACTGCCGGGGCACATAAATTCCACGGCCCCAAAGGTGTTGGGTTTATGTACATCCGCAAAGACAAAAAAATCCATCCGTTTGTTCACGGTGGTGCACAAGAGCGCAACATGCGCGGAGGAACAGAAAACGTATATGGCATTGTTGGGTTGGCAAAAGCATTGGAGATTGCCTACAACGAAATGGATGAACACGCCACCTACATCAAAGGATTGAAATCACGGATGATCACCAAACTAAAAGAAGAAATCCCAGGTGTTTCGTTTCATGGTGATTCTGAAAATTTAGAGAAGTCGTTGTACACGGTGTTGAATGTTTGTCTTCCGGAATCAGAAGAAAACGATATGGTATTGTTCAACCTCGACTTAAAAGGGATTTCCGCATCGGGTGGCAGTGCCTGTTCGAGTGGGGCAACAACCGGATCACATGTATTGGGGGCCATCTATCCGGGTTCAAAAAGAGGGGCGATCCGTTTTTCGTTCAGCAAGTACAACACGGAAGCAGAGATTGACTACGCGGTGGAACAATTGGCTGCATTGTATAAGGTAGAAGTTTAGCCTTTAGCAATTTTTCATGGCAATGAAGCTGGGTATTTTGGAACAAGAATGAATGAAAGAACCTGCTTAATAAACTGAATGACGTTAGCTTTTCCTTTCATCCAGAAAAGCCATAAATTTTTCATTTAAGGAAATAACATTTTTTACAAGCTCGGTTAGCAATTGAGTTTGTTGTTCGTTAGTTGTTATGTAATGGCTATTCCCATTTATAGCGATTGGGGAATTATTTCCGTTCTCAATAAAATTGCTTGGATGAACAGCAATCAAATTTAAAGGATCAACGTTCAGTATTTGTGCTATTTGTTGAATCAGGTCTACGGTGAGTGCTCCATCACCACGTTCGTAACGCGAATAGGAACTTTCGCCTATACCTAATTTCTGGGCAACATCCACGGCTTTCAACCCCCTTATTTTCCTGTAAAGTGCAATGTTGCGGCCAATGGCTTTGTTATCCAATACATTAAAGTTGTTGGCAAGAGCCCAACCCCCACCACACAACAAAATTTCACAAAGAAAATTTTCAACGACATACTTTGGCGTTTCGCGACACTACTTTTGTTTCGACAACAAGAAATAAAAGAAGTATGCAAACAAATAATTTACCAATCAACATCACAGGCGATAGCCCTTTCAGGCTTGATAATACAACGAACAAAACGTCTCTTTCCGATCTCTTTTTTGAAAGACACGGTTCATACTTAAATGAGTTTACATTATTTACTGCCCATTTTAACTCAATCCCCAACTTTATACGAGAAATTGAAATTGATTGTGAACGGGCTGATCGTTGGTTTTCTGAAAATTACAAATCGGAAATCAAGGACTTGTATTACGAGAAGGGATATTCCCGTAAAAGAAAAGAAATGCTATTGGAAAATGTCTTCTATTTTCTGTATGAAGATTTAATCATTAACTTCGATATAACCTGTTATATTGTTCATTTTCTTTTTCGGAAAACAGAATTTTCTAAAGTCGAAGCTATTTCAAGCGCAATCCGTAAGTTCAGAGAAAGGAAACAACGAAAGAAACCTGAAATATCATTGCTTATCAGTGGCCGTAATGGAATTAAAACAAATTCAATGGATATTACAAGGCCAAAATTGAGCATTGATGATAACTACAATGATGATTTCAAAGAAATTCATCGAACGATTTTAAAAAGACTTTCCCGTAAGAATGACAAAGGGTTAGTCCTGCTTCACGGAAAACCCGGCACAGGAAAAACTTCATACATCCGATACTTAATTGCCTCTCTGAAAAAGGACGTCATCTTTTTGCCCCCCAATATGGCAAGCGCTATTACAAACCCTGACCTTATTTCAATTCTTGTTGATAATCAGAATTCAGTTTTTGTGATTGAAGATGCCGAAAACATAATTATTGACAGAGAGAAAAATGAAAACTCACCGGTTTCAGCGTTGTTAAATATTGCTGACGGATTATTAGCCGACTGTTTGAATATCCAAATAGTTTGTTCATTCAATACCGACATCTCTAAAATTGACAGCGCTTTGATGAGAAAGGGGAGGCTGATAGCCAAGTATGAATTTAAAGAGTTGGAAATAGAGAAAGCTCAACAGTTGTCAGCTAAACTTGGGTTTAACACGCATATCCATGAACCAATGACCTTAGCTTCGATTTACAACCAGGAAGAAAAGAATTTTCAACAAAACGAAAAAAGAAAGACAGTAGGGTTTCATGTGAATAGTTTAATCGAAAACTGAGAAAATAAAAATCGCAACGACATACGTTGGCGCGATCAACGAATACTTTTGTAATCAACTATGCAGATAATAAGCGTCAGGAATAAAAATATTTTATTGTTGTCCGATACGCACGGTAAGCATCGGCTTATTCGTGTTCCTGACAACATAGACATCATCATACATTGCGGGGATATATGTAATGACGGAAATGCAGACGAAATTGCTGATTTCTTTCTTTGGTATTCAGCGTTGAATATTCCGCGTAAAATATTTGTCAATGGTAATCACGATTTGCCATTTGAATTAGAACCTGAACAGGGCAAACAGTTAATTCCCCGGAATGTACGGTGGATAAATGACGAATTGATTACGGTAAACGATATTAGGATAAAAGCAGTAAGTCCGTTTTCCTGTATTCAAAACTTCGATACAAATGACGAGATTGATATTCTTGTATCACACGCTCCACCGTTAGGCATTTTAGACAATGGCATTGGCATGTGTGTGTTGAAAGAATATGCGCTAAGAGTAAAACCTCAGTATCATGTTTTCGGGCACAATCATTCGGGATATGGGCGCATGACATACCAAAAAATCCAGTTTATCAATGCGTCCATTTATAACGAGTTATGTAAAACAGAGATTAAGCGATAAGAAGAACCCGAAAAGAGCAGGTGCAAAAATTTTTGAATAAATGACTAAATTCAGGATTTAGAAAAAACAATATGCAAAAAAAATGCACGTTGCACCTGCTCCAAAATGAAACAAGTCGAAAAACATATAAGAATTAAACTATGAACGAAATAGAAATATATACAGCGCAGGATGGCCAAACTCAGGTAGAGGTGAGGTTTGAAGGGGAAACGTTTTGGCTATCCCTTAACCAGATTGCCACCTTATTTGAAAGAGATAAGTCGGTTATTTCCAGACATTTAAACAATATTTTTAAGGAAGGTGAGCTGGAAGAGAAGGCAACTGTTGCAAAAAATGCAACAGTTCAAATTGAAGCCGGAAGGGAGGTAAAAAGAGCGATTGAATATTACAATCTTGACGCTATATTATCAATAGGTCACCGTGTAAATTCAAAACGTGGCACCCAATTTCGCCAATGGGCAACCCAACGCCTTAAAGACCATTTGGTAAAGGGCTATATCATCATCCAAAAGCAAGCTGCATGAGTGAAGTTATTATATATCAATCTGCTGATAATCAAACTCAAGTAGAAGTAAAATTTGATGAGGATACGGTTTGGTTAAACCAATATCAACTTGCAGAATTATTTCAGGGAAGCAGGTCAAATATTGTTGAGCATATCAAACACATTTACAAAACGGCTGAATTGGAAGAAAATTCAACTTGTCGGAAATTCCGACAAGTTCAAAAAGAAGGCAAAAGGACTATTGAAAGACAAATTGATCATTACAATTTAGATGTGATAATTAGTGTCGGTTACCGGATCAACTCCAAACGTGGCATCCAATTCCGCCAATGGGCAACCCAACGCCTTAAAGACCATTTGGTAAAGGGCTACACCATTAACAAAAAACGGTTGGAACAGCTTCAGCAAACCATTCAGCTTATTGAGCAAAGCGGCAAAACCGAAACCCTTTCATTACCGGAAGCCAAAGGCTTGTTGGAAATCATTTCCAACTACACGCAAAGTTTTGTATTGCTCAACCAGTTCGACAGCAACAAGCTGCCTACCGGCCAGCTTAGCGAGAACATTACGCATGAAATTCAATATGATGAAGCCATAAGAGCCATTAGCGAATTAAAAAAACAACTCATTAAAAAGAAAGAAGCAAGCGAACTGTTTGGCAACCAGAAAGACGACAGCTTTGCCGGTATCCTGGGTAATGTTGTTCAATCTTTTAGTGGCGAGTATCTCTATAAAAGTATTGAAGAGCAGGCAGCGCACTTACTTTATTTTGTAATCAAAAATCATCCGTTCAGCGATGGGAACAAACGCATTGGCGCTTTTTTGTTTATATGGTTTTTAGAAAAGAATAAACACCGCTTCAAAAAATCGGGCGAATTAAAAATTAACGACAACGCACTGGTAGCGCTGGCGTTGCTGGTCGCGCAAAGCAATCCTGCCGACAAGGAGATTATGATAAAACTTATCGTAAATCTTATTAATGGTTAAATTTTATATTAAAATTTGAATTACGAAAGACGAATTTATGAAAAGAATTGTCGTTGATTATTTTGAAGAAAAAGGCCTGGGATTCGATGTCGTAAACTCCCAACGAAAACCCAAAAGGATTAACGGCTATAAACATTTCTTTGACAGAACAGATTTTCAATGATAAAGGTAAAAAGAACTAAAGGGGAAGCCGAAAACCGAATAGAGTAGGCATAACAAAAAAGTCAATAGTTATGGCAATTTCAAACATTGAAAGAAATGGTTCTTGGTATGACATTTTTGATGAACGTGGGAAAAAGCAAAAGTCGTTACCTGCAAGTATTGGAGAAATTAAAGGGTTTAGCTCCGATTTCTTTGTGGCGAATAAAGGCTCTTGGTATGATCTTTATGATGATGAGGGCAAAAAGTATAAAAGTTTACCCGAAAGCATTGGAGATTTTGTATCCATTGCAGGAAATACATTTGTAGTTAGAAAAGGCTCTTGGTTAGAGACGTATGAAAGTTCCGGAAAGAAAATAAATTCACGTCCTGCACGATAAAAAACAAAGATGGCGAAACCACCTTTGTTTTAATTTTCAAAATAAAAGACATAACAAATGAAAAATAAGAACTTTTGGCTTTACGGGATAATTAAACGAGTGAAAAATAAGAATTTTTTGCTGTACGGAATAACTATCGGATTTACACTTTTGTTTGTGGCGAGTGCGGTAATTTTTAAAATTTATCAAATTGAAATTTTACCCTCTCAATTCTACGGAGCATTGATTGGAGTTGTAATTACTGCAATTATTACGGGTTTTCTTTTGCAGGGACAGACAGACCAAGGAATGAAACGGGATAAAGACGTAAGAATCTTTGAACAGAAAATTCGTGTCTATTCTGAATTTACGGAAAGGATGTGGGCAATGTTTGATGACGGCAAAGTTACAGATGAAGAATTAAAAGAATTGCGGGCAATATGTTTTAGAAGATTGGTGTTTTATCTTGATAGTACGCAAATCGAAAAAATTACTGAACAGATCGACAGTATTCGTGATACTTCAATGAAAGCTGCGGGTGCGATTACACATATTTTACAAAGAAGCCTCAATACTGATGAAAACGAAAAAACGGGTGATCTGATAAAGTTATTCAACTCTTTCGATAAAAAGGATTCAACCGAAAAGGAAGAACTCAAACAAGTTACAACCACTGAGAGTAGTATTCAGCAAGATCAGCAGACGACAGACAATATCACTTATTGGCATTTCAATATTCTTTACGAACAAGAACAAATTGAAGCTTTTAAAAGAGGAAATTGGGTTTTGGCTTTGATTGAGTATGGCGAAGATTGGCGGACCGGTTTAATCAAACAAGTAAAACCCGATGACGTTATCTTCCTTTTCAAAAGAGGTGGAGCGGGTTACATTGGTGTTTTCAGAGCAAAAAATCCATCTGTGAAAATTCTTGAAGGAGGGAAGCCATACAGTGATAAAGAAAAGGAAGAATTTGATATTTATGAAGGATTAGATGACGGTGCAAGTTTGTGTTCAAATCTTTTGGTTGAGCCAATTGCCTACAATTTTAAGGGTGTTGGGTATTACTCTGTAAGACGTAGAACCATTGAGCGAATGAATGGCGTGGAATCTGTAAAATATTTGCTCAACAGGTTTAACGGAAAGGATTTGGACGAAGATAACCTTGCAGGAAAAGGAAAACTTGACAACGACACAACACTAACACTTAACGAAAAATATTTTTCGGAAATAGTTAGCATCAACAATTTGTAATGAAATTCTTGTACTGAAAAAAGGTGAATTGAGTTTTGAACAGATTAAAAATTGGATTGAAAATGAACCACACAGAACTACTCCTTGAATTTAAATCTATTCCGAGACATAAAAGGGTAAAAACTTTTATGGAAATTTCAGGTTATCCTCATTATGAAAATGTGTGCAGTAACATTTTGGAATTTTATCTTGATCCGAATAATGAACATGGACTTAAAGATTTAGTTTTAAACTCACTTGTTCGTTCTGTTAACAAAGATTTCAAATTTGACATAGACTATGAAAAGATTGAAGTTTATAGAGAGATTTTAACAAACAAAGGCAATCGTCTTGATTTGTTAATCAAAACAGGATATTTTGCAATTGGGATAGAGAATAAGATTTTTCATCATTTACAAAATGACCTCACAGATTACAGAAACACAATAAATTTGTACTGTGAAGGTTTCAGAACACCAATTTATATTGTATTATCTCTAAACAAATTGACCAATGTTGACGATTTAGAGAAAATGAGAAGCAATCAATTTGTGAATATTACTTATGGAGAAGTTTTTCAAAACATTAAACATAGCATTGGTAAATATTTATCCAGTGGTAACTTGAGTTATATTAATCACCTAACGGACTTTGTTAAGTCAATTGAAAATTTAGTACCAACGACAATGGAAAATACTGCCCTAAGAAATTTCTTTAAAAACAATTCAGAAGCCATTCAGGAATTAGCTGATAGTTTTATAAAGTACAAAGAATCATTTTATCAAAAAGTTTATCAATTACAAACTGCAATTCCACAAAATGAATTTGCACCGACAGCTACGAAACAATGGATTTATGACAAATTTTGTCTTGTTCATGATTATTTGATAAATGATAAATATCAAATTTCTGTTGATACTATTTCGGATGTGAATAACATTCAAATTCAACTCTTTGGTAGAGATAACGAATCAACCGATTTTCTGTTCGGCACTATGTGTAAAAACGAAGATTTTTTGCCGGAGCCGGTTGATAATTATAGAAAGACCGAGGACAGAAGGTTAATCATCCAAAATTTTGATGGTGATATAGATTTAACAATAGTAGTTAAATCATTGACAGATTTATTGACAAGAATTGAAAATTACAAAAAGAAATAAACAGTATTAGAAGAATATGAAAACACCTAATACCTCTGGCGCGTGTCCACACGTGCAGAGGTATAGCAATAGCCCAATCCCCACCACAGAATTTCACAAAGAAAATTATCCCGCGACATACTTTGGCGTAGCGGCACAGTAGTTTTGTTTTCATAAAAACGAAAACAAACCAAACATGCCGGAAGCAACTATAAAATACAAAAACTGGAAACTGATTGTTGACAGGGAAGCAACAATAGCGGCTTATCAAAAAATGACAAGCCAGCCGGAAGGATGCACGTGTACACCCTGTGAAAATTATCTTGATAACAGGGAACAAATTTATCCCAACGAGATAAAAAAATTATTTAACCAATTAGGCATTGATTACAGAAAAGAATCAGAGGTGTTTGAGGGTGGAAGGTCGGGAAACGGACAGTATCAGTATGTTGGATATTTCTTTTTTATAGGCAGGTTTTATCGTGTGCGCAAGCGCGATAAAAAACACAGAGCTAAAATGTCAAGGCTAGTAAAGCAAATGGCTGCGGTAACAAGAACCTTCGGTATAGATTTTTCTAAAAAACCGGGTAGTCCAATGGTGACTGAATTGTTTGGAGACACTAACGGTTTTATTGAGATTGAAGTGGCATTTCAAATACCCTGGACAATTGGAGCCGAGAAAGAAGCTAAAATAATGGACGGCTGGACTCCTCTACTGTTATGGAAAACTAAAAAGGGTCTGGAGATACGAGACGACTGGAGTGATCTGGCAATTGAAAATAACATAGAGATAAGTCCTCAAATTAAAAAATTTGTAGCCGAAGTGAGGGCGAATCAGGACAAGGCCCCAACTCCCCTCAAAATTTCATAACAAAAATTCACAACGACATCCTTTGGCCGGGTGCCGCTCTACTTTTGTGCATGAAGCAAAAAGGTTATGAGAGGTTATTTCGGAATCGGCATTGAGTTTACCAAAAACAAAAAGAACATCGGCACTCTTTGGCGCAGCGCCATGCTGTTTAATTCAGCGTTTGTTTATACGCTGGGTATGCGCTACAAATGGCAGCCTACGGACACGCTCAAAGCGTATCGTCATGTGCCGCTCTTTGAATACTCATCGTTAGATGAGCTCCTTCAATCCTTCCCCAAAGACGCAGAATTAGTGGGTGTGGAAATGACAGAAGATGCTGCTGACATCGTGGATTTTATTCATCCACGGCAATGTATCTACTTGTTGGGCACAGAAGACACAGGGCTTACACCCGAGGCGTTGGCAAAGTGTCACAAAGTAATCAAGTTGCCCGGCAGGCGTTCCATGAATGTTTCCGTTGCAGGCTCACTTGTGCTTTACGACAGGTTTCTGAAAGAAAGTTTACGCATCAATCAACGCGACATCGTTTCATTTAAAGAACGCATGGAGTTGAGATAAAAATATATCAAAAATGAAAAAGAATAAAAAAGGCGGTTTTAAAATGTATGTTGATGAAAACGACAATATAATAACGGAAGGCATAACCACCGACCATTTTCTTGCCCCGCTCATTCAGAAATTCCTGAAGGGTAAACGCGGAAAAAAATGGACACGATTGGAAGACAGGCCAGGCACATCCATGCCTGAACCAATGTAAATGTAAAAACAAGACTATGGAAACAGATATTGAATGGAAACTTCACTCCATTGATGTGTATGGTGAACCGTATTATGATTTAATACCGGAAAAGCTATATTACTCCTATTTTCAAAAAGTACCCAGCAGAATTGTGGTACGAAATACAAGCGCTAAAAAGATTATCCATTGGATTGAAACGAATTTATCAGATAAAATTATGGATAAAATCGTGAGCGGACACGCCAAGGCAAAGAGCATATTTTTTGGAGAATCAATATATGTTCTTTCCACCGGCACACTCATTAAGATAGAAAGTGAACATGACAGTGTTGAAATTTATTATCATAGCGAGAAAGAGCAGGTTCAGGAAATCCTTGACGGTGCAAAAAAGTGTAAGGTTAAATCCAAAACATCCTGCTTTCATTTAATCGTTCCTGACGGCAATGGTTATGAATTGAAAAAATTAAAGAACAGGAAATTCAAAATGCCCTTACATCAAAACTATAATGATGATATTAAGGAGGTGCATTCCAAAATCCTGACTTCCCTCAAAAAAGAAACAAACGGGCTTATCTTGTTATACGGAATTCCGGGGACAGGTAAAACAACATACATCAGGTATGTAGCAGGTTGTATCAACAAAACAATCATTTTTATTCCCCCGAACATAGCGCAGGATTTAAGCAATCCGTCATTTGCCAAATTACTGATGAGCAACCCCAATTCGATAATGATCATTGAAGACGCAGAAGAACTTTTGGTTTCGCGCAACCGCGAGAGAAACTTTGGTATTTCCATGTTGCTGAATCTTACGGACGGATTTCTTGGCGCAAGCCTGAATATTCAGTTTATCTGCACGTTCAATACCGGACTTCAAAACATTGACACGGCATTGTTGCGTAAAGGTCGCCTCAATGCGTTGTATGAGTTTAAACCGCTAACCATTGAAAAATCAAAAGCGTTGCTTTCAGCATTGGGGAAAGAAAATATTGAAGTTACAGGGCCGATGACGTTAGCCGACATTTACAATGCCGGTGAGCAGAATTTCATTTTCAAACCCGAACGAAACAAAATTGGATTTAGAGCAGCTTAATGATGAAAGGTAAAACATTCACCGCTATTGATTTTGAAACCGCACAAGGCTATCGTTGGAGTATTTGCCAGGTTGGGTTGGTGCGCGTTGAAAACGGTTTGGTTACAAACAAACTTGATATTCTTGTTCAGCCACCCGATAATTATTACTGGAAACAATTTGTGGAAATACACGGAATTGATTGGAGAAAAACCAAAGACGCACCAACTTTTGATTTAGTCTGGCCAATGATAGAGCCTTTCATCACAGGCCAGAATGTTGTTGCCCATAATTCGGCTTTCGATTTTACCTGCATTGAACAAACACTACATTGGTATGGAATTGAAATGCCAGACTTTACAGGGCATTGCACGTATAAAATTTATGGCGAATCGCTAAACTCATTATGTGAGAAACACGGAATTGAGCTTGACCACCATAATGCGGTTTCAGACGCCATGGCGTGTGCAAATTTATTTATGGAACATCTTGAAGAAATTAAAAATAATTGAACTATGTCAAAGCGTGGATTCTATCAGCGATATTCTCTCATTATCAAAAGACTTCAAAAAAGCCCGGCTTCATTTGAAGAGATTAACGATTACCTGGAACAGCAATCTGAATTTCAGGATTTCGACCTTAAGTTCTCTATAAGACAATTTCAACGCGACATAAAAGACATACGCGAACTTTTTGGTTTGGAAATCCAGTACAGCCGGTTGCAAAAAGCATATTTCATTGATAATGCAAACCAATCAACGGCCACCGACCGGATGTTGGAATATTTTTATATGGTCAATGCGCTAAACGTTACAGACGATTTGTCAAAACACATTCACCTTGAACAAAGACGTGCGCAGGGAACAGAACATTTTTACGGCTTGCTTCACTGTATTAAAAATCATTTTATTGTCAGATTCCCCTATCACAAATATGAAGACGATATAATCGTAAAACGAGAAGTAGAACCGTATGCGCTCAAGGAATTTAAAGGCCGTTGGTATTTAATAGCCAAAGACGTGCATGACGATTATACAAAAACTTTCGGATTGGACCGCATACAGGATTTGGAAATCACCAAAAAGAAATTCACCACTTCGCCTGAATTTAACGCGAACAATTTGTTCAAAGATTATTTCGGAATAATCAATTCGTCAGACAATGAATTGACAGAAATCGTTTTGTCGTTCGATTCGTTTCAGGGAAAGTATGTAAAATCTTTTCCGTTGCACGAATCGCAAAAAGTAATTCTTGACAATGAAGTCGAAACGCAGATAAAACTTTCACTCTATGTTACGTATGATTTTTTATTGGAATTATTATCATTCGGGGACAGAATGAAAGTAATATCGCCTCATAGTTTGCAAAAAGAAGTTTGTGACACGTATAGTAGAGCATTGAAACAATATAAAAAATAAAAATGCTCGCCCTGGCGTATGCCCCACGTGCCAGGGGCATATTGAAATGATATAATTTATATGTGTAAAAGATTTACGGGATGAACCTTACCCGTCTGGAGCGGACGGGTAATTCGAATTTCTTTTCTATCTTCAACTCCTAATCTAAGTCTATGGAGTCTACCCTGCTTACTGCCGTTTTCCTTCCTTTGTCCCTTGCCATCATTATGTTGGGTATGGGGCTTTCATTGACACCGGCTGATTTCAAACGAATCGCACTTTTCCCCAAGGCCACTTTCGTGGGATTGTTTTGCCAAATGGTTTTACTTCCGGTAATCGCGTTCCTTTTTTTATTGGTCTTTCCGCAGCCACCTGAATTGTCGGTTGGGGTTATGCTCATTGCATTTTGCCCGGGTGGTGCAACTTCCAATTTGATTTCGAATTTGGCGCGTGCCGATGTAGCATTATCGATTACGTTGACGGCCATTTCAAGTATGATTACAGTTTTTTCAATACCCATTCTCATTAACTATTCAATGGAGTATTTTATTGGGGAAGGAAAGTATCTTGAACTTCCTGTTCTTCAAACCATGGTCCAGATTTTAGCAATAACGGTTATCCCTGTTTCGATCGGAATGATAATCCGTGGGAAATTCGAAGCATTTTCCATTCGCGCAGAGCGGCCTGTAAAAATTATTTCCGCTGTTTTTATCACGTTGATTATTGTTGGGGTTTATTTGAATGAACGGGAAAACATTCGTGAGTTCTTTGCCCAAATCGGGATGATCACCTTGTTCATAAACCTGACGATTTTAATTGCCGGGTATTATGTGGCGAAGGTTTTTAAATTAAGCCATCCACAACGGTCTGCCATTTCGATAGAAGGCGGTATCCAAAACGGGACTCTGGCGATCACCATTGCCACCAGCAGTTTGCTTTTAAACAATTCAACCATGTCGATTCCCGCAGCGGTATATTCGTTGATTATGTTTGGCACAGCCGGAATAGCGGTTTCTGTTTTCAGCAGAAAGAAGATGTTTGAATAAGGGCTTACTCTTCCAACTCCTTGAGAATATCTTCTGCGGAGTTTGTAATTTTTACATACTGACTGTACCCCCATCGTGAAAAAAGGTAGAGAAAAAGAAATATGGGTATCATCCAAAACCAAACGATTCCTTCTTGGATGAAATCCCTGTTATTCATGATTTTATTGGAAAGGAGGAGCGCAGCCAATAGAAAAGGAAAATTCAGATAGATAGCGACACGTTGTATCCGTAATATGTCCGCTTTGTACTTCGCATACTGATTCAGTACATCTTTAAAATTTCCCAACCCAATATTCAGATTGCGGATTTTATTCCAAAACCACAACACCAAAATTGGAATTGGAATTAAGAATGTGATTGCCAATAATCCACTTGCTACCAAATACCAAGTATCTAGTTTTTGAAAATTCACAATGATTATGAATGCCATGGCAAAACAAATCACTGTACCCATTGTTTCGTATGCCGTGATTTTAGCAAATCGATTTTTATAACGCGCTTTCGTCATCTCCAAAATTAATTTATCAGTCATGGTTTGTTGCTTTTCAATTTTTTGGCTCATCTCTTCCCAAAGTGTTTTCATTTCTTCCAGTTCCATACTTCAGCCGTTTATTTGTGTTTTCAATTTCTGTTTTATGCGAAATAACCGGGTGCCTACATTGGTGGCGGTGAAACCGGTGATGCTGGCGATTTCTTCATAATTCTTTCCATCCAGATGAAGGATGATGAGCCCTTTTTCAATGACACTTAATTTTCCAATGTGTGCATTGAGGATTTTCATTTGTTCTTCAATGATCGTATCCTGCTCGTCCGCACGGTTTAGCAATTCAAAGTCTATCGCCACCTGTTGGCCTTTCTTTTTCTTCTTCCGGATATGGGTAATCGAAGTATTGAGTGCAATTCGATAAATCCAGGTGCTGATTTTTGATTCGCCCCGAAAAGTCCCAAACGACTTCCAGAGTTGAAAAACTATTTCCTGGTAGAGGTCTTTTTGATCCTCATAATCATCGGAGTAGATGTTCGAGACTTTAAAGAGGATCCCCTTATGCGTTTTAATCAGCGCTACAAATTCAGTTTCATCATGCATTCACTACCAAATTACAACCCATTGGTAAGGGAAGGGGACAAAAAATCACAGAAAAGAAAATATTTTTTGATTATCTGTTTGACCGCGAAATTAGAGCGGGACGCTCAAAATGTGTGGGCCGTAGCGGGACGCTACGACCAGAGCATATCCGTTTTAGATGTACAGCATTTTTCCACAAAAAATTGAACTTGTACAGCATTTTTCCGTTATTTGCACGTATAAAATGAATATGTATGGCAACCAAGGAACTATCTAGACTTGACCTCCGCATTCCCCGCAAGCAAAAGGACTATTTTGAGCAGGTTCTTGAAATAGGCGGCTTCCGGTCGCTTACCGATTTCATAATTAGCGCTGCTTCAGAAAAAGCCGAAGCTATTATGGAGAAGCACAATAATTGGCTATCGTCTGAAAACGATCGAAAGACATTCTTTAATGCACTTGTAAATCCTTCTGCACCAAATGACAAATTGAAACAGGCCATGAAAAAGCATAATGAATTCAAGTCGAAGAAATAGATGCTTCACACAGTAACGTTAAATTCTTCGCACAAAAAGAATCTTTTCGTATGTGAAGAGCCTTCTTTGGAAGGTTATCTCAGGAAACAGGCTGGACAAGATGTCAAAAGACAAGTTGCAGCCTGTTTTATTTTAGAGGGCGAAGACGGTGCAGTCAAGGGTTATTATACACTGTCAGCCGATAGTGTTGATCGAACTTTGATTCCAGGGGATCTTCAAAAGAAACTGCCTTATAAAAATTTGCCAGTCACTTTACTAGGTCGGCTTGCTCGTGATAGTAATTATAAAGGACAAGGTATTGGGGGGTTATTATTAGCTGATGCGTTAAGACGTGCTTATCTGGCTAGCTCCACAATCGGTGTTTGGGCGGTTGTAACTGACCCCATCAACGAGAAAGCCCGGGCTTTTTATGAAAGTTTCGGTTTTCTTTCATTGGAGAGTGAACGCATGTTCATTCCAATGGAAACCATCAAAGCCTCGTTAAAATGAACAGCTAATTATCAAACCGGGTTTCAATCGCGCCCACCTCTGGTCGTAGCGTCCCGCTACGACCAGGCACCCCAAAGTTAGTAGCATATATTCTATTGACCTACTTTTAACTTTGAAGCAACGGCTTCCGCTACTGGGTCTGCGTCAAAATTGCCAGAATAGCTGAAGGTTGCAACAATTTGGCTTTCGTTGTTTAAGTCTACAATTTGACCTCGAATATCTTTGCATTGAACTCCGCCTTGAATAAAGCCTCTATCGCTGGTTACCTCAACATTATATGTAAGGGTAATTAGGTATTGAGCGTTCACGTAGTTAGCATTTGATATGAATGTTTTTTTTCTTGTGGAGTCTTCCTGTGTCACCTTATTCTCATCCACTTCTGTCTGTCTACTTATGGAGGTTTCCGAAATCACCTTAAATCCATTTGACACCAAGGCATTTTTGAATGCGTCAAGCACATTTCCTCTGTCATTGGAGTTGAAAGCAACTGTAATAGTTGCCTTGGCATCAAAATTCTCGTTTACGAACACCTTTAAATTTTTATTCATTTTCTTAGCGTTCTGGGCAAAAACCGAAGGGCCAATTATGAAAAATGCAATTATGAAAATAATTAATCTTATCATGACTTTGTTTTTTATGCTACTACTTATTCGTTACAATGGAATACACAATTAACCCACAATCTCATCCCACGCTTTTGTAAACGCTTTCATTTCATCCAACGTACCGATACTCACCCGGCACCATTCCTGGTTTTTGTAATCCCAGATACGAATGCCAATTCCTTTGTCGGCCATTTGTCTTAATAGTTTCTGTCCATTGGTTTTGCATTCGAAGAACATGAAGTTGGCATGAGACTTACCGTGGAAATATCTTTTTTTGTCGAGGAAGTCCTCAAGGTGTTTTCGTGCTTCGTTGTTTTTCGTGCGGCTGAGGTTCATGAAATCCACATCGCCATAGCTCGCCATACCCGCAGCAATGGCAATCTGGCTAATGGGATAACCCATTTGATATGGTGTCAATTTTCGAATGATATCAGGTTTCGCAACCAGGTACCCTAAGCGCATTCCGGCCAGCCCATAGATTTTTGAAAACGTGCGGCACACGATTACATTTTCCCCGGCACGCACCAAGTCCACCATCGAAGATTGTTGTTTGGGATCAAGGAATTCCAAATACGCTTCATCACTAAAGACAATTGCTTTTTTGCTCGCTTCCAAACAGAATTCACGAACAATTTTCGAGTCGACCAATGTGCCGGTTGGGTTATTGGGATTCACGACAAAGATCATACGCGTATCCTTTTTTATTGCGGAAAGCATGGCGCCATAATCATGTTCCAGCTTATCGTTTACATTGACCTTATCCCAACGCGCATTGAACACTTGTGCGTAGTTCATCAATTCAGTAAAAGTTGGGTCAGCAGACATCACACTTCCGCCTTCGAGGCTGGCATAAAGCCCTGCAACAGATAGTGCTTCACTCGATCCCGGGCTCAACATGATATGGTCGGGCGATACATTTTCCTTTTCTGCAAGGAAGGCGCGGAGTGTATTCAGGCTGCGAAAGGGGTAGCGATTCCCTTCATCCAAAATAGCATTTACAGCAGTGCGTGCTTTTGGTGATGGGCCATACGGATTCTCATTCGCATTCAGTCTGATATTTAACGGAGCAGTCGGAAATGTTTTCCAAAAACGTGTTTCTGCTTTACTCACCGGCATCGCCTCAAGTTTTGGAAGCATCATGGTGCTTAATGGAAGCCCGGCTGAAACGGCCAATGCTGACTTGATCCAGGTTCTTCTTGAGGTAGTTGTATTCATAAGTTTTTGGTTAGTGTGTGGAAGGTACCACAATGTTTCGCCAAATTCAATGCCTTTGGTGTAAAGCCTAACCCACTATTACCCCAATAGTATCTATAAGTATTTTATTGTTCATTTGAAAAGCCTGTTGTCGAAAGTGAATGGCTCTACTTTGATTATTTTAATATCTTTTTTCCGGGTATGATTGGGGTTGATGAGAATATTATGTTCACCCCGAACCACAGAAGATGGAACCATCAGGCAAAGCGAATCATTTTTAATAAAATTTTCCCCAACGGTTTGGGTTGCTTTATTGTATGGAAACTGATTCCAATTTCTTGGCAATTTTAAAAGATTTGCAATTGAGTTATCGGGGATTTCAATTGTTGTTATAGCATAATCTGCAGGTACTGCCTCAGGTTTCATATGCACAAGGACTTCAACGGCACAAAGTGCCCTGGACTCGCTTGTATAAATTATGGCTATGCCTTTTTTGTTCCATCTTCCGCCCGCAATTCTTGCACCATTCCCTGATAAGTCTTTTGCATATTTCATTTTACTGAGCCTGTAAACTTTCATGCAAGTACTCCATGTTCAATCCGGGTCAGCTCATCGATAACCATTTGAGTTCCTTTTTCCGTTCGGAGAAAATCCAATGGTTGCTTATTTCCAAATGAAAGGTTTTCACTTCGAAGCCATTTTATACATTTATCTTCGGAACCAAAAACTTCGATACCAAGTTGAATAGCTTCTTCAATTGAAAACAAACGTTGTGTAGCCGGGGACTCAAGACCTTTTTTTTCCCGTCTCTTTCGTTGAAGTGTCCTGGTTGAAATATTTAATATTTCAGCCCATTCTTCAGTTTCCAAATCCCTGTTCTCCAATACAAATTTTAGTGTTTTATACTGTATTCCGTGCTGGCTTCTTTCAGCAATTTCGATATGGTCCCTTGTAAGTATTGTTTTGATAAATTCAATCTCATTTGACATAACCCTTGACATTTATTTTAAAAATAACCAATTGTCTTAAAACGAACGTCATTTGTCATAATAAAGTTTATTTCTTTATGTGGATTTCATCCCTTGGGATTATCCCCATTTTCTTCATCAAAAACGTGGCATTCTTGCTGGTGCTCACACCGGGGTGCAGGGTATAATCAAATGAAAGCTCATCGCCTTTGATAAACGTTTCGAAATGCCAGTTGGCAATTTTTCCGGGAAGCTTGGTTTCCAAAATCCCCAAATCAATATCGTGTGTAGCCACCATACCAATGCAATCATACTGACTAAGTTGCTGCATGAGTTCAAGTGATCCGGTGAGCTTATCACCCGAGTTGGTTCCTTTTAAAATTTCATCCAACAAAATAAGCAACCGCTTTCCGGTTTTCAATTCTTCAACAATATTGTGAAGGCGCAATAATTCTGCAAAAAAGTACGATTGATTTTCATTGATGGAATCGGTATTGCGCATGCCCGTAAAAATTTCAATCAACGGGCATTGCATCGACTTTGCACAAACGACAGAACCACTTAACGCCAATACTACATTTACACCCACTGCACGGAGGTACGTACTTTTTCCGGCCATGTTTGCCCCGGTCACAATCCAGAGGTTTGCATTTTTTCCAAGGTCGAGGTGGTTGTTTATGCGTTTTGAATCCGGGAGCAAGGGATGTCCAATTTCTTCCGCAACTAAATGATTGGAATCCGTAATCTCGGGAAATACGAAATTCGGATGATTGAAGTGAAAGGTTGCCAACCCATTAAGTGCGTCTGCTTGTTGAACAGCTTCCAGCCATTTTTTAAGGTGTCCTTTGTTTTTTTCACGCCATTGTTCCAATCGATAAACGGAAAGGATATCATAGAGCATTGTGGTGTTTAAGAAAAGGCTGGCGAAAAAATTCAACCGCAAGTCCAACGCACGGGAGCGTGAAGAAAGAATCGCAAGTTGCTGCTCTGCTTCTTTTCCAAGGGAAGCAATTTCCTGTAATGCACTTGAAGTCAATTGTTCTTGCTGAAGCAAACGAAAATGCTCACTGTATTTTTCAAACAAATAACGTTTGTCGCCAATATAATTTTGAACCAAGGTCACGCGTTTGGCATGCGACCCGATAATTGCCCATTGAATTAAGGAGACTAAAATAAACGGAAGATATAATCCTGAGATAATCCACAACAGTAATGTTGAAACGCTTAGGATTGGAAAGGCAACAATTGCTATTTTATAAATTGGCTTTCCGAAAATAATTGCATCCAATTTGAGCCAATGCAACAATTGCTCGTGGTCTTTTTTCTTTTCACCGGAGGTCATGCCGATGGCTTGAAACATCTGACGAAATTCCGATTTAGGGCCTAGTTCTTTTATCGCCTCTTGACGGGTTTGAATTTCTTCTTTTGATTTTAAGGGCGTTGTCAACATGGAAGCCAACATTTCACTTCCGGGTTCTGAACTGGTGCGGTTCAGCAATTGAAAAATAGAACCTTTCCCAAAAATATCGAGGTCAACAACATAATGATGATTGTTGTCGATGAACTCGTTTCCTTCACCAAAAGAAGAAAGGTCTCCGCGCAATGCTTTTAGTTCACCTTCATTAATGATCAAATGGTTTTTGGCAAGGCTCAGTTGGTACTTGAGCTTTTCATGGATCGAAACCAGGTACATGTAACCAGTCGTGCCCAGCAACACCAGCCAAATAAAAGCAGGATTGCGAAACAGCAAATAAATCAACGCAAGTGTTGCCAGTGCCACGAGGACCCTTGCCCACGAAACAGAAGTTGTCTTTTTGCTGATTTCAGAAATTTGTTTTTGGAAGAAAGAAACTTTCCCCTGGTAAAAACTTTCGAGGTTGTTTGTCATTATAGGAATTTCTCAATTGCGCGCATCAATTTTTCTAGCGCTTCGCGGTCGGTTTCATCGAAGTCGTTGAGTTGGTCGCTGTCCACATCCAACACCAGTACAACTTCATTGTTTTTAAAAGCGGGCAACACGATTTCCGATTTGGAAGCAGAACTGCACGCAATGTGCCCGGGGAATTCATCCACATTGGGAACGATGATAGCGGTTTTATCTTCCCACGCTTTTCCGCACACACCCTTTCCTAAGTTGATGCGTGTGCAGGCAACCGGTCCCTGAAATGGCCCGAGTACCAATTGGTTTTCTTTCACCAGATAAAACCCCACCCAAAAAAAACCCATTGCTTGTTTTAGTGCAGCGGCAATGTTTGAAAGGTTGGCGATCACATCCTGTTCGCCTGTGATTAGTCCTTCAATCTGCGGAAGCAACGATTCGTATTTTTCTTTTTTATCAGTAGAGGCTGATACAATTAATTCTTCGGCCATTATATAATATCTAAATTTTTCTTTGTTCGTTCGTTCTTAATGTTGCCCGTGTTGAGGGTTGAAGCGGGTTCAAATAGCATCACGTGGACTTCTTCGTCAGCAACCGGTTTGTGTTCCACTCCTTTCGGGACAATGATAAACTCGCCTTCGTTTATTTCTTCGATGCAGTCCCGGAACTCAATTTTTAGTTTCCCTTTGATGACCAGGAACAATTCATCTTCATGCTCGTGGTGGTGCCAAATGAATTCGCCTTTGAGTTTGGCGAGTTTTACGTGTTGCCCGTTGAGTTCACCTGCTATGCGCGGATTCCAGTGATCCTGAATGTTGGAGAGTTTATCTTTTATGTTTACAGTGTTCATGCTGGAGTGATAACTGAATCTTTGGGCAATGGGTTTCAAAGTTATGATAATTTGACCTTAGAGAGAGGCTAAGTCCGGAAGTTTTGTACTATTCTATATCATAGTTCTTGCGCTCCAACCACGAAGCACCATGCCGGAGTTTGTTCCGGCATCTAATTAATGTAACTACTAACTAAAAAGACCCCGGAATGAAATCCGGGGTGGAGTGCAACTGGGATATAGTCCATCAAGTAATTTGAATTTGCGCCCTTGAAAATTATAGGTATTTCAAAAACCCTCGCACACTAACCACGAAGCACCATGCCGGACCTGTTCCGGCATCTTTACTGTACTTAGTATTTTTAAACCAACCCATTCAAAAAATCCTCATACAAATCTTTCCATTCAGGATTAAGACTTGTAATTAGATTTTCCTTCCAAGTTCTTTTATATCTTTTGATTTGTTGCTCCCGATGAAGGGCATCTTCTGCAACTGGAGATTCTTCGTAATAGAGAAGCTTGTTGCAATTATATTTCGCAGTAAAACCGTCTAGTAATTTATGCTTGTGCTCATAAACCCTTTTCTCCAAATCATCGGTGAAACCAGTGTAATAGACTTTGTTATTCCAATTCGATATGATGTAAACATAAAACATCAGTGTGAATGATAAACCACCAACCGATCCGAAAAAATACTTTCCTCTAATATCCTCTTTCCTTCAAAGACCGGGGCCTTTATCCCCTTACCAAATGATTTTTCCCCTGTGAAAACCCTTGCCTCATCCCACAATTTTGCATCAATAAACGATTGCAACGTCTGGGCACCGCCTTCTACAATAATGGATTGAACATTCCTTTTGTATAAATCTTTCACCAACTCTTCCAGGAAATTTTCTTCAGGAATTCGAACCAGTAATAAATTCCCATGTTCTTCGTGCTTGAGCAAATTGTAACAAATTGTTTTTTGCGACCTGTCAAAGAGATGGAGGCTTTCGGGCAATTTTAAAAAACGATCGATCACAATGCGAACCGGATTGCGCCCTGTCCAATCGCGTACATTTAGTTGTGGGTTATCGAACTCTGCTGTTTTTGTTCCTACCACGATAGCATCTTCTTCTGTTCGCCATTTGTGCACCAGTTGCCTGGAATACTCATTGCTGATCCATTTGGAATCACGATTGAGGCGCGCAATGAAACCATCCGTAGTTTGTGCCCATTTTAAAACAACGTAGGGACGATTTTTTTCAATGAAAGTGAAAAACCTTTTATTGAGCGCCCGGCCTTCTTTGTCAAGAATTCCGGTGACAACTTCAATTCCAGCCGCACGCATTCTTTTGATCCCCTCTCCGGCTACTTTCGGGTTTGTGTCGATATTGGCGATTACTGCTTTTTTCACACGCGAAGAAATCAGCAAATCGGCACAGGGCGGGGTCTTGCCAAAATGTGAGCACGGCTCGAGCGTAACATACACCGTGGCCTCTTTTAATAACGCCTTATTTTCAACAGCGTTAATGGCATTTACTTCCGCATGGGCTTCGCCATATTTTTGATGCCAGCTCTCACCAATAATTTTATCGTTATGGACAATCACACATCCTACCAGCGGGTTAGGACTTACATGGCCAATGCCATTAAGTGCAAGGTCGAATGCACGCTGCATAAAAATAGAATCGATATGGTGTTCTTGTGATGACATTAAGTATACTTGCAAAGATTGTCAAGCTATGATCAATTCCAAAGAACTGTTTCGGGAATTAAAGAATAAGGTTTCTTTACATGAATACCCCGATGAAATCGATGCGATAATCTATCAAGTGCTTTACACAACGCTTCATCTTACCAAAACTGATGTCCTTGTTGAAAAGGGAATTGAAATTTCCCCGGCATTGGAAGTGCGGCTCCATGAAATTATTGCCCGCATAAATCAGGCAGAACCTATCCAATACATTTTGGAAGAGGCATGGTTTATGGATCGAAAGTTCTATGCTGATCCGGCTGTTTTGATTCCAAGGTCTGAAACAGAAGAGTTGGTGAGGTTGGTGGTGGAACAAAGCAGCGAACCTTTTTTTGTGCTTGATATTGGAACGGGCTCCGGCTGTATTCCAATTTCCATTAAACTGGATTGTCCGCATGCTACAGTATATGCCACGGATATTAGTGAAGCAGCATTGGCTGTGGCAAAAAGAAATGCCATGTCTTTGCATGCTGAAGTCACGTTTTTACACCACGATATCCTTACAGAAGAAATCCCAATTGAGTTATTGGATGTGGTGGTGAGCAACCCACCCTATGTGTTGGAAAATGAGATGGCAAGCCTGCGTGAAAATGTTATTAAGTTCGAACCCCACCTCGCGCTTTTTACACCAACCAATGATCCGCTTAAATTTTATAAAGTCATTGCTGAGAGGGGAATACTTGCATTAAAACCTGACGGAAAAATATTTGTGGAAATAAACCAGCAATTTGGAAAGGAAGTTGCGAACTTGTTTGTTGCAACCGGATTTCAAAACGTAACCATCAAGAAAGATATTTTTGGCAACGACCGTATCGTTTCCGGAACAAAGTGATGAAAAATGCATAAGCAACCATTTGTATCATTTGTAGGAGCAGGGAATTTAGCCTGGCATTTAGCGCCCGCCCTCGACAATGCAGGATTTTCTGTGCGGGAAGTATATAGCCGTAATACTAAAAACGCAAAAGCATTGGTCGGAAAATTATATGAGGGGGAAGTAAAGAAGGACCTGGATTTTACTGACAGCAAATCAAAAATTTTTGTAATTGCAGTTTCTGATGATGCGATTGAACCTGTGGTGCAGGAAATTGTGTTGCCTGAAAATGCCGTATTGGTACATACTTCAGGAAGCCAGCCGTTGCGTGTGTTGAGTTATGCAGCTACTGAAAATAGTGGCGTGTTTTATCCATTGCAAACGTTTAGCAAAAACAAAAAGGTAGACTTCAAAGACATCCCCTTTTTTATTGAAAGCGACAATAAAGATGTAGAAAAACTATTGATTGAAATGGCGAAAGCCATTAGTAAGAAAGTGGTGAAAATTGATTCGCGCCAACGAAAGGCGTTGCACGTGGCAGCGGTGTTTGCTTCCAACTTCACCAACCACATGCTGAGTATTTCAAATGACATTTTGAAAGAATATAAACTCGATCCGGAATTGCTCAAGCCGTTGATTGCCGAAACGATTACAAAAGCCCTGGCCATCGGCCCGGAAGAAGCACAAACCGGCCCCGCACGCAGGGGCGACCTTGAGTTGCTGGACAATCACTATTCGTTTTTAGAAAAGGATGAAGAAGTAGCGGGGATTTATAAGCTGGTGAGCCAGCATATTTTGGATTGTTATCACGAGTGAAAGATAAGCCCTATAATAAATTTGGGAGTGGAGTTTTTCAGAGCATGATTTTTACATGATATGAAAGACTCTTCGCTAACGCTCTGAGTGACGTGCATACAATTGCAAGGTCCTCACGTCATCCAGAGGGAGGTATAACTTGCCCCGAGAATTCGGGGACCGAAGAATCGCTAACCATAGCTTTTCCGGATTTCAATCAATTACCAAAACTTTCGATTATTTTTGCACCATGTCTATCAACCTCATACACCGCCCAAGGAGAAATCGAAAAAGTGCAGCCATCCGGTCGTTGGTGGAAGAAACCAAAGTGAGCACGGATGATTTATTGTTCCCACTTTTCCTGGTGGAGGGAACAAACCAAAAAGTAGAAGTGCCATCCATGCCGGGCATCTACCGGCTTTCTGCTGATTTGATGTTGGGAGAAATCGAAGAATGCCTAAAACTTGGAATCAAAGCGTTTGATATTTTTCCTGCGGTAGAAGATCACCACAAAGATAAAACCGCTACTAAAAGTTACGATAAGGATTTTTTCTACTTAAGAGCACTAAAGGAGATCAAACAAAAATTTCCCGAAGCCTGTATCATGACGGATGTGGCGATGGATCCGTATAGTTCCGATGGGCACGATGGGTTGGTGAAGGATGGCAAAATCCTCAATGATGAAACACTTGAGATTTTAGGGATGATGGCGGTGGCACAAGCCGAAACCGGAATTGATATTATCGGTCCTTCCGATATGATGGATGGCCGCGTTGGGTTTATCAGGCAAGCGCTGGATGAAAATGGATTTCAGGATGTTTCGATCATGAGTTATACGGCCAAATATGCGAGTGCTTTTTATAATCCTTTTCGCGATGCGTTGGATTCTGCTCCCAAGTTTGGTGATAAGAAAACCTACCAAATGAACCCTGCCAACCGGACTGAAGCGTTGCGCGAAGCATTTTTGGATGAAGAAGAAGGTGCGGATTTTTTAATGGTAAAACCGGCACTTGCATACCTTGATATCATCCGGTTGTTGAAAGACAATTCAACTTTGCCCATCGCTGCGTACAATGTGAGTGGCGAATATGCGATGGTAAAAGCCGCAGCAGAAAAAGGCTGGCTTGATGGCGAACGGACCATGAATGAAATTTTGCTGAGCATCAAGCGCAGTGGGGCTGATGTAATATTGACTTATTTTGCAAAGGAGTTTGCGAAGAGTGTGAAGTAGAAATTATGTAATTAAAATTTAATCTGATACGATTTACAACAATCTTATTAAATCATGGAAGATGGGATGGCCTTCTGCGCGATACGGTCGTTTACTCTATTATTCAAAGCGAATGGCCAACGGTGGAGAAATCGTGGGGTTCAAAATGAGTAAGTGAATTTTAATATTGAATAAATCGTTAACTTTATTGATAAAAAAATAGCTATGGATTTACAAGCGGCAAAACTCAATGTGATGCAAAAAATAATGGAGGTCACTAAATCTTCTCTTCTTGATAAAATAAGTGATTTATTGGACAAAGAAATGGTAGTGGGTTACACGGTGGAAGGTGAACCGTTGACGAAGGAGGCTTATGATACTCGTTTGGAGAAGGCAGAAGCCCAAATCAAATCGGGAGCGTTTATAAGTCAGGAAGACCTTGAGGCAGAGTCGAAAAACTGGTAATGGCTGGCCTTAAAGTTATCTGGACTAGCCAAGCTAAGTCCGCGTTAAAAAGTATCTTCGATTATTATAAAGACAAGTCATTGCAAGGAGCTGAAAATGTTAAGCAAGAACTGCTTAACAGCCCCAAGACCATCCTGTTTACGAAACAATACCAGGTTGATAACATAAACCCCAAGTATCGGAGAATCGTGGTTCGTGATTACAAAGTTTTATACAAGGAAGTTAAAGGTACCATTATGGTGATGGATATTGTCAGCACGCTTCAATCGCCCGAAATACTAAAAGATAAATGAAAAAAGACTAAAACGTCACCTTCAACATAACCTCTTCCTCCCCTCTTTTCACTACCACATCAATCGTCTGGTCTTTTTCAAATTTGCCAAGTGCTTTCATGTAATCCTGGATGTCGTTGATTTTGTATTCACCCATTTGGACCACAATATCCCCGGTTTGCATTCCCGCTTTATCACCTGCACGCCCCTCGGTAACACCATCCACCTTCACCCCTGCTACATCAGAAGTATAGGCCGGCATAATTCCCAGTGTAACTTTAAAGGAGCTTCGCGTAGCCATTGCTGTTGTCTTGGTCTTCAAGAACCCTATTTTTGATTGCGTTTCCGGAGCCTCGATGATTTGGGCAATCAACGTTAACACATCCCCTTCTCCTTGTGCATTTATTTTTTCTGAATCGTCTGATGGCTTGTGGTAATCACTGTGCGAACCGGTAAAGAAATGCAACACCGGAAGGTCTTTTAAATAGAATGATGTATGGTCCGATGGCCCTACGCCACTGGAGTCGGTGGAGATTTTAAATTTACCATCGTCCAGTTTTTTTATCAATGGTTCCCATACCGGGCTCGTTCCCGTTCCGTGGACCATCAATGCTTTTGTATCCGGGTTTAACCTTCCCACCATGTCCATGTTGATCATGTAATTGACGGTTGTTAAATCAATGGTGGGGTGTTCTGTAAAATGTTTGGAGCCGAGCAACCCCAACTCTTCACCGGAAAAAGTAATAAATAGAAAATTGTTCGCTTCTTTCTTTTTGTTGTTGGCAAAATAATTTGCCAGTTCAATTACACCCGCCACACCAGAAGCATTGTCGTCTGCACCGTTGTGGATTTTTCCCGATGGGTTCGCATCCAATGAACTTCCTTGTTCGCCCACGCCAAGGTGGTCGTAATGCGCTCCGATGATAATGGTGGTTTTTGCTTTGTTGTCGAGAAACCCGATCACGTTGTTGGCTGTTCCGCCTGGCCCTTCACCGTGCGCCCCGCTTTTATAGGTGAAGGCTTGTAAATATGTTTTTGAATCCCCTATCGGCTGGAGCTTCAATTTTTTGAACTCACTGATAATATAAGAAGCCGCCATTTGCTCCCCTTTTTGTCCGGTTCCGCGACCTTCCATGCTGTCACTCGCCAGAATGGAAATGTGCTTTTCGATTTTTTTAGTATCGAATTGTTGCGCGTAAAGGGAAAAAGAAAGGCAAAGTGCCAGTAAAAGGGAGTTGGTAAATTTCATACGAATCTAATTTTGGGCAAAGATAGAATAATCGGCAAAACTGAAACCGTGATTTCCATCAGGTATCCTTGTTTGCCTTCGGGGTAATTCCATTAGTGGAGCCGTTCACCGGAAAGTCTGAAAAGAATTTATCGGCAGCGAATCTGATTTTTGTGTTCCTTGGTGGATTTCTTTGTGCAACAGTTATTCCACAAAGGGACACTAAGAAATTCACGAAGGTTCACAGAGTTTTAAGTCCTCGTTGATTAATCCTTCAACTCAGGCAAAATAAAACCATCCAATGCGCTTGGCTGTGCCATCAAGGCTTCAATATCTTCTGTTTTGCGTGGGGAAGTTTTGCTCAAATGATCATACCCATCTTTTGTAATCAAATAATCATCTTCAATACGGACAGCAATCCCCCACCATTTTTTATCACACTTGCTCCCTTCCGGGATATAAATGCCCGGCTCAATGGTGATGACCATGTTTTCCTGAAGAACAGAATAATTTCCACGATCATGAACATCCAGTCCGATGTGGTGGCAGCAACCGTGTGGGTAATACATGTGGCGCTCGTTTTCATCTGTGATAATGCCAAGCTCTTTTAATCCTTTGTTCACGATGGTACGGGTCGCTTGTGTCAAAGCAGCAAAAGAAGTCCCGGGTTTGCAAATTTTCATCGCTTCTTCCTGTGCGGCCAACACAATATCATAAACCGCTTTTTGCTCCGGTGAGAATTTACCATTAATCGGGATCGTGCGGGTAATATCTGCGGTGTATCCGTGATACTCTGCACCAAGGTCCATCAAGATCATTTCTTTGCTTGAAATTTCCGGCTGATAATTATCGATGTAATGCAGGATACATCCATTATTCCCGGCACCCACTATTGAAGGATAACCCAAATCCTCTGCCTGGTATTTTTTGAAAACAAATTCGTGGATACCCTGGATCTCACGTTCGCTCATTCCGGGTTTGATTGCTTTCATGACTTCGTTTTGTCCCATGCAGGAAATTTGTACGGTCTTGCGCAGCAGGTCAAGTTCTTCTTTTGTTTTGATCCCGCGAAGGTCATCCATAATTTTGGTTAGCCCGCTCGTGTTGAGGTTGTTTTTTGTAACCTCTTTTTGAATGGAGAGTGATGCCTCCGTTGGATAATTTACTTTTACTTTAAACTGGGCAATCAGATCATACAAATCAGATGAATCGCGCGGGTCGTTGCGCACATCATTTTGGAAATCAAAGAATAGGATTTCATTAAATTTTTTAAAATCAACATTGTAGCGTTTGAATTCCGTATTGTTGTACGCCTGGCTGAACCCCAACATCGTTTTCGCACCACTCTCACCGAGCCTTCTTCCCGTCCACATTTCAGCTTGTTCATTTTTGGGTTGAATAAAAATGATCTCATTATACGAAGAACCGTTTGCTGCGGCCTGATTGTCTTTGAAAACCAACAACACAGCATTTGGTTCTTTGTACCCGGTCAGGTAATAAAAATCCGGATCTTGATGATAAACGTAATCAACATCATTGGCACGGTTTCGAACAGGGTTCGCGAAAAATACGGCAACTGAGTTTTCAGGTAGTTTCTTCCGAAGGATTTCCCTGCGTTCTTTATGCCAATCTTTGCTTAAAAAATCATTGGGCATATTGGGGTTTTGCGAAAACCCGAACACGGTGATGAAAGAAAAGAAAACGGAAAGTATAAGTTTCATATTGCTCTTATTTTTAGGGTTTGGCAAGTAAAGGATATTTGACCAAGCCAACAATTTTACTTATGCAAATGTTCAAATTCTGGTGGTTGAACGGTATTAAGATGCTAATTTCTTCTCTACGATTACGAATTCCAACGGTGTTTTTGGTTTACCGTATCGTGGGTGGTCAAAAGCAAAGGGCTTTTTTTCATTGGTGACGTGGTACCCGTGGCGCACGTACCAATCGATCAGTTCTTTTCGGCCTGTTAAAACGTTCATGGTGATGGTATGGCAATTGTTTTCCAGGGCATGGTCTTCCGCTGCCGCCAATAATTTTTTCCCGATCCCTTTTCCCTGGCGTTCAGGATTCGTTGTAAGCATACCCAAATACAATTTTCCATGTTGGATTTCAAGGTAGACACATCCAATAAGTGTATTGGATTCTTCGCATTTTAAAATTGTCCCGTTCGGATGTTGCAGCATCTCCAAAATCCCGTCTTCATCGGTTCGGGTCCCATCCAAAAAATCCGCTTCGGTAGTCCAACCTTTTTTTGAAGGTTCACCCCGGTATGCCGAATTCACCAATTGATTGAGGGCCGTTACATCTGCTGCTGTGGCTTTTGATATTTGTAAATCCATTTCCAAATATAAAGCGTTCCCTTCGTATTAATGAATTGAATTTGGTGAAGCTTTTTAATTACATTTGAGATACTCAATCGTACAACTATGAAGTATTGTTTTTTTACCATCCTCTTGGTACTCGTCTTTGGTTGCTCCCCTTCCGAATATATTGAAACACGCGAATGGAAAAGCATTGAAAAATCATTGCAAACACAACTGATTACTGCCAATGATGGTGATGTGATCGAATTGCCGGAAGGGAACTATATGTTCACCAAGTCGCTGACGATGGATGGCAAATCCAACATTACTATCCGTGGAAAAGGTATGGACAAAACCATTCTCTCTTTCAAAAACCAAACTGAAGGTGCTGAAGGTGTTCACATCAGCAACGGAAAAAATATTGTGTTGGAGGACTTTGCGGTAGAAGATGCGAAAGGCGACAATGTAAAAGTTAACGATGTAAATGGAATTACGCTTAGAAGGATTTCATCTTCCTGGACAGGCGGGCCAAAAACTGAAAATGGTGCGTATGCATTATACCCCGTGCTTTGCAAAAACGTATTGATGGAAGAGTGTGTCGCGATTGGTTCATCCGATGCAGGCATTTATGTGGGGCAATCCGATTCTGTGGTCATTCGCAACAACAAAGCTTATTGGAATGTTGCCGGCATTGAAAGTGAGAATTCGCGTTGGGTGGAAATTTACGGCAACGAAGCATACAATAACACGGGCGGGTTGTTGATTTTTGATTTGCCCGGACTGACACAATACGGCCATTCAACAAAAGCGTACAACAACAACATCCATGACAACAACCATGAAAATTTTGCCATGAAAGGAAATGTGGTGGCGAGCATTCCGCCTGGCACCGGCATTATGGTGTTGGCCACACATGATTTGGAAATCTATGAAAACACAATCACCAACAATCGCACCGTGGGGACAGCCATTGTAAGCTATGCGTTAGTAGCCGCATTAAATGAAGGCGAACAAGAAAAGGAAAATTCGATTGGAGGCGTGCAAAGCGTAAACAACCGGTACGAAATGGACAGTCTTTATAATCCATTTCCGTATAAGATAAATATCCACCACAACACCTATAAAAATTCATATTGGTTTCCTTCAACCGCCAACGACATCGGAAAACTTTTTATTCTAAAATCTTTTATGAGCCCACCGGATATTGTTTTTGATGGCATCTCTGACCCGGACCGTTCCAGCAGGGAAATTTGCATAAGCGAAAATGGGGAAATCATTTTTATGAACCTGGACGCTGGAAATGATTTCGAGAACCTTTCAAAAGACCCAACTTTATTTACATGTGAAGGTGTGAAGGTTACTGTAAGATGAAACGCGGTGTAATAATACTGTTTCTTTTTTTAGGCTGGGCGTGTCAACAAAAACCTGGGCAAAAAGAGATTGTTGTTGCAGAAGAAGAACTTCTTCCGGTCGATCTTTCCGGAATCGGAAAAGAAAAACTTTCAGCGTATAATTTCTTTGTTGGGGATTTAAAAGACCTTTCCCCAGCGGAAGGAGTCGTTCCGTATGATTTAAATTCCCCGCTGTTTTCTGACTATGCGTTTAAAATGCGCTTTGTAAAAATCCCTGTTGGAAGCAAAGCGGTCTACCATCCTTCTGAAGCATTCGGGTTTCCGGAAGGCACAGTATTGATAAAAAATTTTTATTATCCGGCAGATTTCCGGAAGCCAACAGAAAATATTAGAATCCTTGAAACGCGCTTGTTGCTTTTGGAAAATGGAAATTGGAAAACACTTCCATATATCTGGAACGATAAACAAACCGAAGCTTTTCTGGATGTAGCCGGAAAAAATATTGATGTATCGTGGACGCATACCGATGGAAGCATTAAGAACGTAAAGTACTCTGTGCCGAACATGAACCAATGCAAAGGGTGCCATTTGCTTGGTGACCAGGTAAAACCCATTGGCCCCAATGCCCGGCAGTTGAATAAAAATTTTAACCACAAAACAGGAATTGAAAATCAATTGGTCTATTGGGAATCATTGGGGATGTTGGAAGGAAAGCCCGATCAAAAGTCGATACCGAAATTGGCATCTTATGAAGATGAAAATGAATTGCTGAATGCACGGGCACGCGCCTGGCTGGAAATCAATTGCGCGCATTGCCATCGGCCGGAAGGCCCGGCCAAAACCAGTGGTTTGCATTTGCTGGCAGCCACAAACAATAAAATTGAATTGGGTGTTGGCAAAGCCCCTGTTGCCGCAGGTAAAGGTTCCGGTGGTTTGTTGTATGGGATTGTGCCGGGCAAACCCGATCAATCGATTTTACAATACAGAATTGAATCGACCCATCCGGGGATTATGATGCCGGAGTTGGGAAGAACCATCATACATGAAGAAGGCGTTGCGTTGGTGCGGCAGTGGATAACTCAAATGAGTGATGGATTATGAGTTAGGGTAGGGGTTATGAATTAAGAGTGAAATTTTAAACTCATAACTTATCACTCATAACTTATAACCCATAACTACAACTCCCTGATCTCAAAATCCTTTCCTTTACCGTATTTATACAGATCCAACAATCGGCCTGTCTCAAGGGTATGAAGATCTTTGATTTTAAAATCGCCATTGCCCAGGATTTCTTCAACGATAAAATCGAAGCGCTCACCATAGTTAATGAGTTTGTATTTTTTTCCGGTGCGTAAAACATCCAATGATATACCTGCCATATTACAAATCTTCTTCACGCTCCAGCATCAAAATAGAAGCTTGCGGTACAATAAAATATTTCTCACCTTCATACTGCACTTCGATTGCCCCTTTTTGAAGAAAGATGGCAAGGTCACCTTCTTGTGCTTGCAAGGGAAGATACTTTACAGAATCCTCTTTTCCTTTCCACATATCATCTTCATCGGAAGGAAGTGGCAGTGGATATCCCGGGCCAACCTTAATGATATAGCCCGTCTGGATTTTTTCCCGTTCCTGGACCCCGGATGGTAAGTATAGCCCACTGGAGGTCTTCCCGGCTTTTTTTGCAGGCCGAATCAATACCCGGTCACCAACGACAATAAGCTTCTTGAGTTTGTTATCGTGGGTAATTTTCACGGTTGATGTTGGTTGGCCATTTCATTTTGCAAATATGTGTAATTAGGTGTTTCGGTTCTAAATTCTTTTTCCAAACAATAGGGCCGCTGGTGGATGGGGGTTATCGCAAAAACATGCGAAATGGGGTTGGAAATGGCATTATTTCCCTAAAAAGGGGAATGGGGTTTGGATTGGGAAACGGGATATTGTGTTAGCCACCGAAAGACTAAAGCCCTAAGCGAGGATATTTTGGAGTTATTTATAAATCCATTTTTGCACAAAAAGAAAACTATACTAGATTTGCAGTCCCAAAACGGAGGGGAGTTTAGCTCAGCTGGTTCAGAGCATCTGCCTTACAAGCAGAGGGTCGGGGGTTCGAATCCCTCAACTCCCACGAAAAAGCCATTGCGAGAGTGATGGCTTTTCTTTTGGTAACCATTTTTAGAGTTACCATGGATAGAGTTACCATGGGAGGCGTATGCATTCATCTTGTTTCCAAGATTACGAACAAGTTTTGGTAGCTGGCTGGATTTACGCTGGTTACACAATCGCCTTTTTTGGGATAATGAATTGAATTTGGAAATCTGAAAACTTTCACATTTCTTTAAAAACCTAAACCAAAGTTATGTTGGCCACAGAAAGTGAACCTATTGAATCGCTGCCGTGCGAAAATTGCTCAGCCGAAGTAAACCCCAATCAGAAATTTTGTTCCCAATGCAGTTTTCCTGCTAACGGTACAGAAGATGAAAAAAGGAGTTTTCGCTTACTCGTGAGTAGTCGGAAGCGATTTCTAAAAGACGCCAACGAAAAGATCAAAAGCGGAAAAACCATCATCTACGTATTGGCTGGATTATATTTTGTATTTGGTTTGTTTTTCGGACTTGTTAATGATGACATTGCTACCATGGTGGTTTATCTGGTGTGTACAATTATCTACCTCATCCTTGCGGCCTGGAGTTCGAAGAATCCCTTTGGGGCGATTCTTACCGCGCTGATAATTTATGTAACCATTCATGTGTTGGCTGCTATTGTTGAACCGGCTTCAATCTTTAGTGGCATCATATTAAAAATCATTTTTATCAGTGCTTTTGTAAAAGGGATACGTTCCGCACAGGAAGCACAAAAGTACCTGGCCGAATTGGGAAAATTAAAAGCTGTTCCGGTTGGAATTTAACGAAGAAGTTTGTGTTGAAGATCAGCATAGATATTGTCCCTCTTGTAATGAGATAGTACAAGAGCAGGATCAATTTTGCGGACATTGTGGGAAAGGAATCGATATAACTTCGGTTGCACCCATCCATGAAGATGTATTCTCAACGCTTTCACCAACGTTGTTATATTATTTTATCACGTTGATTTTGTTAGGGGTATTCAAATTCACCCCTGTTTTTTCTGATGGGTTTGAAGGAATGTTGATGATCACCATTTTGGATGCACTGTTGGTGCTTGCTTTTTGTGTTTACTATTTCGCTGAATTAAAAAGTTTGTATTCTTTTTCACAGGTCAAACCAAACATTGTGTTACTGACGATTTGTGGAGCTGTTGTTGGAAGTGTTGTCGTTTCAAATCTTGCCGACTTTATCAATATCTCGATTAGTGATGATGTCTTTTATGACATATATCTTTTTGAGGATACGGGTTATCCATTTCTTTTCGCGGTATTGTTCATTGCAGTTTTCCCCGCTATTTTTGAAGAAGTTGCTTTTCGTGGTTTTATGTATACCAATATTGCGCAAGCCACAACAGGAAAGGCAACGATTTATATTACAGGTTTTATTTTTGGCATCATCCACCTTTCCTTTATCAGTTTACTTTGGTTGGTACCAATCGGGTTGGTATTCGGGTGGCTGCGATTTCGTTACAATACGTTGTGGTATGGTATGATCGGTCACTTTACTTACAACTTGTGTATTGTGTTGATTGATTTTTGGTAGGTATTACTTACTGCCCCAACACCGCCATCGCGGCATTATGCCCCGGTATTCCACTTACGCCACCGCCACGTTTTGCACCCGCTCCACAAATAAAAATTTTAGGATCATCGGTTTCCACTCCCCATCCCGGAGCTTCGTCATTTTCACGGAAGGGAAATGCCAGATCGCGATGAAAAATATTTCCGCGTGGCATGCCAATAGCCGCTTCCACATCCAACGGACTTTTTACTTCAATTGCCAATTCACCGGAAGGTGATTTTGCCAACACCGATTCAATCGGATCAAGCAGGTATTCATTGAGGGAACTGATGGCGGCATCCATTGCGGCCTTGCGTTGCACATCGTGATTTTGATCAAACAGTTTTGCAGGTGTGTGCAACCCGAACAAGGTCAACGTGTGATAACCTTCCTTTTGTAAAGGTTTACTGAGGATACTCGCATCCGTGAGCGTGTGGCAATAGATTTCAAGCGGAAGGCGGGAAGGTATTTTTCCACTCTTCGCTTCCTGATAGGCGGATTCCAATTGCGAAAAACTTTCGTTGATATGGAAGGTGCCCGCAAAAGCATCTTCAGGATTGGCGCCTGATTTTAACCCGGGCAATTGTTTTACCAGCATATTTATTTTCAACTGAGAGCCTTCCAAACTTTCGGGTGGCTGCTTACCGCGCAACTTCGCCAGCACTTGTGGTGCCGCATTGGAAAGTAAATAACCGCCCACGATTTGCGTTCCGTCTTCCAGTGTAACGGCCACCTCTTTTTCATCGGACTGTATTTTCACTGCGCGTTTATTTACGGCAATGGTTGCCCCTGCTGCACGCGCAACACGCTCCAATTCTTTTACGAGTGCGCCCATGCCACCTGCCGGCACTTTCCATTCCCCCGTTCCATTTCCGATGAGGTGATAAAGAAAACATTTGTTTGCTTGCAATTCATTAGCAGAAGCAAATGTTCCAATCAGTGCATCTGTCAGCACCACACCGCGCACGATATCATTAGTAAAATTTTTGGTGATGGTCCCGCCAATCGGGTTTTCAATCAGGGCATCCCAGGCGGCATCCATTCCGATAGTGGCTTTTAGTTCAGACCGTGTAGGGAGTGGTTTTAATAAAGAAGGTGCTATCCGTTCGGCAAACGTTGCGATTTCACCGTAAAATTTTTGCCAGGCGTTTGCTTCTTTCGCCCCCTCCGGTAAAGCATTGAAAGAGGCTGTGGTTTTTTCATCCCACACGCGGGAAACATACAAGCCGTTGTCCTTTCCATTATCATGAAAGGGTGTGTAACTCGATACCTTTCTCGAAAGTGCTGTAAAATTTAATCCAAGGTCGTGCACGATTTTATCGGGGAGCAACGAAACGAGATACGAATACCGCGACAAATGTGCATCAAAATCAGGAAAGACTTTTACACTCGTGGTAGCACCCCCGATTTCATTGTTGGCTTCGAGTATCAAAACGCTTTTTCCGGCTTTTGCCAGATAGCTGGCCGCGATCAGTCCGTTGTGCCCTGCCCCAATGATAATGATGTCGTATTTTTCGGTATCCATAGTTGCGCTGTCAAAATGATTGAAATAACTGCGCTGCAAGTTACCGTTCCTGTGCTATTTTATTCGGGAACGGTATGGGTTTTTGTTGTGATTTTCCACACGCCATATTTGCGTGTCCACGTGTGAAAAAATTCTACTTGGATGGGTTCTTCAAGGCTTCCATCCCTTCTCAGTTTTTGGGAAGTTTCGTGGCCGGAAGTAAAAACAATGTCGCCCATGTTGGTAAACTTTTCAATCATCCTGCTCACAACAGTGTAATAGGGAATCGGATTGCCACCCACATGCAGGATTTTGTTTTCAGGTTTGTCATCTTCTGTAAGATCACGCGCCCAAAGATTTTTTAGGATTGCTGTATCGCGCTTTACCAGGGCGTTGGATTCCATCACTTCTAAATCCAGAATCTCACTTTCAAGTGGAGTAAGCTGGAAGTTGCGCGTTGTAAACGAGATGTTGTCCCGGATGATGGTGTGTGGTTGTTTTTCTCCGGTGAAACTCGACAGGCTATTCGTTTGGTAGGTGTTCGAAGGAGCGGAGTATTGATAACTGTTGGTTTTGGTAACAGTGCTATCGGTGCTTTGGCTGAGAGCTTGTAAGGTTAAAAGGATAAGGGGGATTGTGAGGAGGTGTTTCATGTTAATTCTATTTTTATCCATTCCTTGTAGTGCAACAAACCTTCAAATTCTGACCAATTTTTCTTATAGCAAAGTTTTAATCATTTTGACAGAAATTCTATAATATCCTTTTCGATTTGTTCTGAAAATCCGAAATACTCTTTCTGCAAAATCCCATCTTTATCTACTAAAAAGTATCTTGGCCAACTATTCACGCTAAAAGTCTTTTTCACTTCTTCATTGCCAACTAAATTGATAAAAGTAGTTCCTTTCTTCTCTATTAATTTGATCGCATTTCCTCTGTCTTCAGATACTATTCCGATTACAGTCAGTTCCGATGAGTATGCGTTTTTTAGATTTTCCACTTTTGGAAATGAGGCAATGCAAGGCCCACACCAAACCTCCCAAAAATCAATTAAAGTTAATTTGTCATTATTCACAGTAACAATTTTATTTTCGTTAAAAAGTTCGGGCAATTTTAACTCCGGTAACTTCTGTGAAAGAAGTTTATTGGGCTGTTGTATGGCAGGCTGGATTATTGTGTAATCTTTTAATACACTTTTTAATTCCTTTATGGTTTTTGAAACATCTTCGTTAATTTTTAAATCGCTGATAACAGTCTGATAAACCGATTTATTTTCTAGTAGATTTGAGGTTCGACTAACTTTGATGGGGAAAAAATCACTTTTTCTCAACTCAATTTTTTTAACTATGTCTGTTACATTATAGATCGTGTCATTCTCAAATTCGTAAGTCAAAAGGTAGGAGTCTTTAGTTTCTGAAAGCGTTACATTTTTGTAGATTGAATCAAGATTGAAAATGTTTGGGGCAATCATTTGTCCACCAGGACTACCAATGAAGCGATAGTCTCCAGGCCAAATTTCATAAGTTTTATCTTCTTTTGATATTTCGAATCCATTTCCAGCATCATAAATATATTCTTTTTCGATGTCGTCTCTTTTACCATAGAATGAAAATCCAAAAATTTTGTCGTTTTTGTCTTTTTCAATTAAAACAATTCCAGTATTATTCCCGACAGGACCTTGGACAAATGTGTCAATTCTGTGAATTCGATATTCCAATGAGTTTATTTTTTCTGCATTCTCTTTGAATTTTTCGATAACGTAGTTCGAATCAATTTTAGTTTCTTCTTTACAACTATAAAAAAGTGCTAGGGTTATTATCAGTATCAATGCTTTTTTCATTCTCGATTTTTTTGGTCAGATTTTGCACAACAACGGAAGATTCATCATTACTGGTGATTATTCGCACTGTATCATAACCACTAATCTAACAATATTTTTTAAAAGTAATTACTGACTGGATTTTTTTCCTACTCCAATACCTCACAATCAAACCCCGCATCCCGAACAACCTTTACAATTTCATCAACCGCAAATCCTTCCCCTTCAATTCGCAACACGCGATCACAATCGGTAAGGTCAATGGTTGTTTTGCTGCCGGGGAAAAAGGCATGAAGTTTCTTCAGGATTTTAGCGGCTTCCTGTTTCGTGCGAATCGTAGTGCGGAAAACTTCTATGGTGTTCACGTGCATCGGTCAATCTTCTTTAAACGTTAGCCCATGCTGGGCCAAATAATCACGCAGTATCGGCAGCGAAGCCTTCCCCACTCCATGTAATTTCAATATTTCTATTTCCGAAAATTTCGATAGTGCTTTGGCATTTTTAATCCCGGCATGTTCAAAAGCCTGTCTGGCGGGTGCCGATAACAAGGCCAGCATTCCTTCTGTGGGTTTGCGGGCTTTTTCACACACCGGGCACGTAGGACAATCACTCGTCTTATAATATTGATGCCCGTTTTTGCAAGTACGAAGTTTCATTTTTTCTTCTCCAGATTTTCCTTCACCCTGTATTTTACGATTTTGGTAATCAAGGTCAAGGGCAGCGGCTCATCCAATGGAAATTGTACTGACCCCTTTGCATTCTTGTAAACGGTAAGTTCTTTTTTGAATGCAGCAATCCCCGAAGGGGCCGGATAAAAGCCAATGTGGGTTTTGTAGCCGGCAAAGTGTACGAGGTTTCCATTCAGGAAAAACGTGGGCATCGCATAACTTATTTTTTCTTCAGCTTTCGGGGCAGCTTTTTTTATCGTTGCCCGCATTTGCCGCAACAGATGCTGTATTGTTTCCGGAAAGGAAGCGATGTAACTGTCAATTGAAGTGGCGTCAATCTTATTCATGTGCGCGTTGCAGTTTGTGATAACTAAAATAGGATGCGATTAAAACCGCAAACACAACAACCGGCAAGAATGTAAGCGGGGTTACGCCATCCACACTTATGTGGCTGATCGTTGCAAAAATAAAGTTGAATGCAAATCCGGCATACGCCCATTCTTTTACACGCGATGGGATTTGCGGAATGATCAGGATCAACACACCGGTTATTTTAAAAATGTTGAGCGCCACCCTGAAGTAATCCGGATATCCCAGATGACGGACTCCTTCCACCGCAATTTCTGTGTTGCCTGTCAACGCGGGCATTACGCCTTCAAAAAGGAATATAAACCCGGTGGTTATCCAAAAGATGATTTTGGTTTTTTTCATGGTAGTTATTTTGTTAAAACATAAGTTGAATGAATGGCGAGTGGGCTATGCACCACGTTATTTAATTTAATATTGAAATCATTTTTATTAATGCGGTCAAATAACCGGATACCACTTCCCAGCATGCAGTTGGCGGTGTGAACCGTAAACTCATCGATCAGCCCTGCATTTAAAAACTGTTGGATGGTTTCAGCCCCTCCTTGTATGCGTACATCTTTTCCTTGTGCGGATCCTTTGGCCTTCGCTAATGCACTTTCAATTCCATCATTAATGAAATGGAATGTTGTGCTTCCCTTCTGTACCCAGGGTTCCCGTTTTTCATGCGTGAGCACAAACACATCTGCTTTAAAAAGGTTTTCGGGCCAATTGGCTTCACCTTCTTCAAACATACGTTTGCCCATTATGTAGGATCCGGTCCGCGCAAAAACACCTTTTATTAATTGGCCTTCCATCCCATCTTCTTCACCACCTTCCACCCCCAGCGTTTTCCAAAATGCCTTTTGCTGATACATCCAGTGGTGGATTTTTGTACCGTTATCGCCCAGTGGGTTTTGAGGTTCACGGTTTTCACCTGCGATAAACCCATCGAGTGAAAGGCCAACATCAAAAAATATTTTTCCCATAGTATTTAATTTTATGTTCGATTATAATTCAGTAGCCAATGAATGCCAAACTTATCGGTAAGCCCGCCAAACAATGCCCCCCAAAATGTATCTTCCAACGGATGATCGGCTTTTCCACCTGTTGAAAGCTTTTGATAAAACGTCCGGATTTCATTTTCATTTTTACAATCCAGCGAAAGCGAAACCGTATTGCCTTTTATCAATCCCGATGCCGGCACCATGTCCGTTCCCAACAACACCAACCCATCTTTTGCAAGTGTGGAGTGTAAAATACAATCCTTCATTTGTTGTGGCATCTTTTCCGATAGCGGTGATTCACCAATCGTTTGGAAAGTAAGCTCACCGCCCAGGCATTCTTTGTAAAAAGTCATCGCCTCGCGACAGTTTCCGTTGAATGTTAAGTACGAATTTATCCGGCTCATGCATTGACAAGTTTTTCAATATCGAATTTTTTCATCTTCATAAAAGCTTCCACTACGCGCGGTGCTTTTAGGGGATCACTCATCAGCTTGCCCAAAATAGCAGGAACAATTTGCCAGGAGACACCAAATTTATCTTTCAACCAACCGCACATACTTTCCTGCCCCCCTTCGGATGTAAGTTTGTTCCAGTAGTAATCGATTTCTTGCTGCGTTTCGCAATTCACGACAAGCGAAATGCCTTCGTTGAATTGGAATTGATGGTCGTGCCCACTATCCATTGCCATGAAAACATTTCCATTGAGTTTGAATTGTGCATGTTTGATGGTGCCTGCCACATCGTTATCTTCTGCTGTATATCTCAACACGCCAACGGTGCTCGAATTATCAAAAACAGAAGTATAGAAATTGATTGCCTCTTCTGCCCTTCCGTGTTGATTGCCAACAAACATTAAGGTTGGTGTAAATTTCTGGCCAACGTCTTTTAATTTTCCATACGACAATTGCCAGTTTACCCCGAAGCGGTCTTGCACCCATCCGTAGCGTTCACTCCAATCATATTTATCGAGATCCATTAATACAGAACCGCCTTCCAACAATTTTTCCCAGGCGACATTCACCTCTTCTTCTGTTTCGCAAACAACATAAAAGGAAATAGATGGATTGATTTTAAATTTCGGGCCACCGTTGAGCCCCATAAATTTTTGACCGTTAAGTTCAAACCCTACCACCAGATCAGTATCGGTAGTGATTTTTGAGTTGCTGAAAACGGAACAGTAAAATTCGGAAGCTGCTTTGGCTTGGCCATCAAACCATAAGCAGGTATAAATAGGTTGTATCATAAATTGAATTTAAATTATGAACATATCAGTTTTAATTTTTAACCACATAGAGACATAGATGATAGCTTTTAGGGAGCAGACTAAAACACTCATTCACAAATGTCTTTTGTCCTTCATTAAATATGTTTGAACAGTTGAAATTAATAAGTACTCCTTTGGGAGATTTCAAAAGTTTCATATAGGTAAGAAGCTGCTCTTCAAACACGCCCGTTAGTTCTGCACCGCTTTTAACTCTACCACAATACACTGCTCCACGAAAAAATCACATCGGAAATCCACATCCAATACTTTTCCTTTGTATTCGATTGGTATCTGCATCTCTGTGTAAAAACTCCTCTTTCAAATTTTTCTTTAACCACATAGAGACATGGGTTTTAGCGCAAACCAAAGACACACTATTGTTTCTATGTGGTTATTTATTCACAAATCTCTTTTAATTTTTTGAGCGCATTTGGCCAGGTTTCTTCAAAATAACTCTTGTGTTCAGGGACTATGTCAATTTCAACTTCAACGTGTGTTGCCCCGTTTTTTTTCGTGAATGAATAATTCTCGTGACAACCTGCCCACGCTTCAACACGCGCACCCGTTGTGATTTCTTCTTCCCCATGTACTTCCCCATAATGTTCAATGGAAACAAACGTGTTGGGAATGTTTTCTTTAATACGGCTTACCATCCCCCCGGTATTTCCATCTTTGTCTGTTCCAAGAAAAAGTATTTTTGATCCTTTTTCCCATGACCCTTCATAGTAGGAGGTAGGATTGAATATTTCCGTCCATTGTTTATATTGATCCTGGTCCAACATAGTGGAGTAGACTTTTTCAGGCGATGCATTGATGGTTATTTCATACTTTGTTTTTTCAAACGTTCCGAATGCTTCTACATATTTTTTAAAGTTGTTGAGAATGGCGTGCCATCCATCGCGTTGCATTTCAACAGGGTTTTCAGTTTCAGCATCAAACGTTGATACCACTTTAGTTGTGTTGCCTTCTTTTGTGAAATGCGTATCAACAGCCCTGCCATCGCTCATGGTATACGCGATTTGTTTGTGCTTTTCCACAACATCATAGATGCCTTCAAAGTCAAACCCAAAACTTCCGTCTTTTGCTTCCATGCGCGAAGAAAATTTTCCGCCTGGTTTTAAATCATTTTCAGATTTTGTTGTATGCCACTCGTCTGAGGCGGCATTCCATTTCACAATGTGTTCGGGGTCTGTCCAGATTTTCCAAACCTTTTCAATGTCAGCGTTGATTGTCGCTTCAATGGTGATTTTTGCAGGTTCCATGATTATATATTTTGGTTGTTGTTCATTTACAATACAAATGTGGTCATACTTTTTTAATTGTTGGATGTGCGTTCGCGACACTTCAGTGGGCTGATTATGACAAATTCATTTTGTAGCTTTACTGCTTCTTAAAGCGTTTAAAAATGAAAAATGTATCGATCTTAATTCTGGAGACCGCTGTAATTGAAGCCATTGCGGACCCCCATTATATATTCAAAGCAGTGAATCAATTTCTTCAAGCCTCGGGAAAATCGCCATTGTTCAATGTGCAATTGGTAGGGCTTACCAAAGAAGTGAAATTGGAAGGTTCGCTTTATACGGTCCATCCCGATAAGTTATTGCATGAAGTCAAGAAAACGGATTTGATTTTTATCCCGGCCATCAGTGGCAACATCGGGACAGCTTTAGAATTAAACCAGGGATTCATTCCGTGGATTGTTTCACAACATAATAAAGGAGCGGAAGTAGCTTCGCTTTGTATCGGTGCATTTTTACTGGCGGCAACGGGTTTGTTAGATGGCAAGAAATGTTCAACACATTGGAATGCCGCCAATACTTTTCGCAATATGTTTCCGGAAGTGGAACTGGTGGACGGAAGTATCATTACCGAAGAGCATGGGATTTATTCCAGCGGAGGCGCGAATTCGTATTGGAGTTTGCTTTTGTATCTAGTGGAGAAATATACCGATCGTGATACTGCTATTTTAGCATCGAAATATTTTGCTGTGGATATTGATCGCGATAGCCAGGCGGCATTCATGATGTTTGAAGGACAGAAGAACCATGAAGATAAGGCGATCTTAAAAGCTCAAGTTTTCATAGAGGAAAATTATTCAGACAAACTTTCGATCGCGGAGTTGGCCGACCATGCCGCTGTTGGCAGAAGGAGTTTTGAACGCAGGTTTAAAAAGGCAACCAATAATACGGTTATCGAATATATCCAGCGGGTAAAAATAGAAGCAGCCAAACGGAGTTTTGAAAGCAGCCAAAAAAATATCAATGAAGTAATGTTTGATGTGGGCTATACGGACACCAAAGCATTCCGCACTGTGTTTAAAAAAGTAACAGGATTGACACCGATTGAGTATCGGAATAAATACAACAAACAGGAAGCGGTTGGCCAGTTGTAAGCAGGTTTCAAATACTTGAAGGATTCATTTTCTCCAAACATCCGGGTTTTATTCCGGGTCTTGAACTTGTTCAAATTCTAGATGCCCCGATCCAAATCGGGGCATGGTGCTCCTTGGTGCAAATTCAAATTGCTTGATGAACTACATTCCAGTTGCTCTTCACCCCGGATTTATTCCGGGGTCTTTTGCTTGAGGACTTTATAATTTTAGATGCCGGAACAGGTCCGGCATGGTGCTTCGTGGTTAGTGTGCGAGGGTTTTTGAAATATCTATAATTTTCAAGGGCGCAAAATTCAAATTGCTTGATGAACTACATTCCAGTTGCTCTCCACCCCGGATTTATTCCGGGGTCTTTTAACCCGATTGTTTCCGGAGCAGTGAAAATAATTTTCGGGGTTTCACCTGAAGAAACTTCTGGATTTCCACACACTTTATTTCAGTGTGATTCTGAAGGTCTTCATAGCGGATGGTCAACAAGGGGTGATGTTGAAATATTTTTTCAATGTGGAGTTCATTTTGAAAGAGATTTTTTTTATAAACCTCCAATTCATCCGGGTCTGTTTCTATTGATTGTAGTTTACTTGGTGGTTTTCCACTACTCCAAACCTGACTGGCTTCTGCATGTTTCAATGACTTGAATTGCGCTGTTTTATCTTCCCGGATTAAATGAAGGATACAAATGGTATTGTCATTTATAATTTCCTGAAATGGTTTTTTAAAAGGTCCGGCTGTCTCATATTCATAAAATACTTTTAGCCCTACCGCTTCAATAGAGGAATGGTGTGGATGAAAAACGAATTCATGAACCGAAGGCGATTCTTTGTTTGGATTGCCTTCATGGTTTTCGCGCAGGATTTCCCCATACGAAAAGATTTGCGGATGCGAGTTCAGCAACGTGTGCAGCCAGGTAGAACCCGAACGCGCTGCGCATACGATCGCGAATTTTGTAAACCGTTTTTCCTTTGCAGGAAAATGATTCAGCAATTGCTTTCGCTTGATGATAAGCCAGGTGCGGAGGTAGAGGAATTCATATGGCATGCTATCAGCGAAGGTAATCAACCATTTTTCTTCAATAGGAGTTTAGCATTATAAAATTCAACTGCGGCATCCAAAAAAGAGAGGAGTTCCTTCCATTCCCCTACCGGGTAATAGTTACTGTTGTAATATTTTTTAGCGATAATGGTTACTGTTTTGCCATCTGAAGCCGCAGTGGACTCAAATCCCCCAACTTCTGTAACGATCTTCTTATTAAAATTTTCCAATCCTTCCATGGAGTACCCTTCCGGGATGGTGATGGACATTTCATTTACAAATGAACGTGCATACGGCATATAAATATCGCGGGTTCTCGTTCTTTCCTCTTCCTTTATCTCCATTTGCTTTTCAATTAGTTTACCAATATCCACTATGAAATTGGGTCCCGCTTTTTTGGAAAGGCTTTCGATCGTTAATTCATCTTCGTATTCCGTGTTGGGAGAGCTATCCCACATACCAATACTTATTAACGACAACTTTTTGTATTCAGCAATTTTAATATCCGTTTCGTCTTCAATCGCTGCCTTTACGCGCTTTTCACGATCATTATAATCCTGGACCTTGCGTTGTTCAAACTTTGTCTTCTCCTTGTTGTAATCCTTGATGAGTCCACGAAAAAGGCTTGACTTTGCAACCAGGTATTTTTGTTGGTCGTACTCTTTTAAGTAATCATAATCCGTAACCACTAAATATTGGTGATAATCTTTGTTGTGTCCACTTGCAGAAACAGATCGCGCTATCTCTAATTTTGTTTTATCATCACCATTAAAATCAATTTTGAATTTAATGGTTGTTGAATTTTGCTCTTTTGTTGTGACGGGGAATTTATTGTCTTTTTGTACCGGACGGGATATGGCCCCTGTTCCTTCCAGTGTGTACGAAATTTCATTTGGTAATGTAAACGGATATGGTCGTGGCAAATAAATGGGCGGTGTTGTGTTCACCTTCATTACAAATTCACATGAACTCAAATTCACTTGTTCTTCAAAAGGGCCCATGATACGAATAGGGGCCAACATCAATTCAGAGGAAATTTTATTCTTGCTAAGGTATTTTTCGGCTACCAGAAAGAAATCATTGGGTGCATACCCATTTTGTACCGGGTTGCCTTGTTTGATCCCAAAGTATGCCTCTTTGTAAATTGGGTTTCGCAACAGGTAATAAAGCTCATGGACAATTTTCTTCTGATCATTTTCTTTTTTGAAATTCTCATTGAAGAAATCGAATATATAACCAACATTGGAAGGGTTGTAGCTCCACATGTTCATGAGTTTTTCTGCATCCATTTTTGCATTGGCATGCCCCATGTTGTCGCTGATTTTATAACGATAATGTGGAGCGCTTAAATACGGTGCATCCCAGTGAATGCTTGAGGCCTTTTCACGCATCTCATCGATCAGGGTGTATGTTTTCGCGTTATCGCTTTCGGTTTTCACAAACTCGTTTTCGGCATTATAGAGATAGCCGTAAAAGTTTATTTTCTTGTGGACTGTAAAACTTATTCTTTGATAGACAATGGGGAATTTAGATTCCAACAAATCTTCACCGCCATGTTTGGGAATGCCCAGCGATTCATCTTGTATGGCAATGAAATAATCAACAATATCTCCTGTTTCCAGGTTTGGAATGGGAATTTTTAAATCTTTCGAACTGCCATCATCTGTTTTTACCGCTTCCTTTAAATCAACAATTTTCTCTGTCCCATCTGCTTTCACCACCTTCACCCCATACACAAGAAAAGCACGCGGCTTGCCAAACATGTTCGTCTTTACGGTTTTATCATTAAATGAAAGTTCAGAGTACTCCTGAACAGCAGCCTTATCCAATAGCTTGATCCGATAATGTATTTTAAATTTCTCGGTGTTCGTTTGTCCATTTATTTTATTATTGAGATCCACACTGTACGCTGTGCTATACGCTAAAAAGACTGCGGATTCATTTTTCCATTTCTCAGGCACTTCGGTAACCTTATACTGAGGGGGTGCTTGTTCCCAAAATTCTGCTTGTAATTTCTTTTCTAAATCTTTTTGAGCAAAAGCAGGTGATGTGGCCAACAGGGCAACACTAATGATGAAAAAAGTATACTTCATTTGAATTATTTTTTTAGTATGATTTGGTTTTCGTATGCAGCGGCCAATTTTTTAATGGCTGCATTCCAGGTGTTGAATGATTGTTTGGGAATTATCCCGTCAGAAACAGATAGTTCTTTTGTGTAGAGAATCCTGTCATCCGACACCTTGTATTCAATAGTGAAAGCGAAATTTTGTTCTTCAATTGATAAGTTCTCAGGGAGGTAGGATACCGTATATCCTTTCGGGATAATTAATTCAACCAAAGTTTTTTTATTCACTTTTGTTCCAAAATCCAAATCACCCTGACGTGTTTCTTTTATTTCCAGATTCTTATAAAACTTTAGCGGATCGATGTCCACATACACCTCATCATTGAAAGCGCTTACTGCCCCCGAGAAAACGAGATCACAAGCAATCGATAAATCCCCATTTCGCTTTTGTAAATCCGGCAATTGCAGATTTGTGGATTTCATATTTGAATTACCATTCCCAAGAAAACCCGTTAGAAATTCTTGTTGCTTGTCGGTTTTTGTATAATGATAATAATATAAAAAGTCTTTCTTTGACTCTCCCTTGAGGTTGATATTGTAGCTTCCTTCCAAATTTTCCCCATTGATGGTGGCTGTTAATTTTCGGAAATCCGAATGGTGTGTTATATCGGTGTTGGCAATTTTTTGTGCAATAAATTTTTTGCCATCTTCAATCATCACAGGACGATCCTGTATCCTTTCAGCATTTTCCCCAAAGGGGATATACTTTTCCGTGGGGTCCAGAAAATAACTTTCCCCATTTAGGAAAACCGTGCAGATCATGTGGTTATTGATTCCCAACGATGGAATGGAGTGATCATACATGATACGTTTTGTTCCGATCCATGTTAAACGTGCATCGAAGCCGGCAGTCTTCAGCATCTCTTTTGCGAGGTTGGCCATCCCCTTGCAATCCCCATAACGCTTTTCAAATACCGACTGCGCTTCATCTGGCTTGAATGCCGCAAGGCCATCCTCAAACGCGATGTAGCGTATGTTATCCTGAATCCAATAGTAGATTGCTTCAATTTTTTCCTGATCTGTTTTTTTACCTGCAATAAGTTGCTCCACCATCGATTGATAGACGGCAGCATTAGGTGTAAGTTTTTCTGTCAGGCTGCTATACCAGGAATATAAATCTTGTGGGGAAGATAGGATGTTGATGGTTTTCCCGCTTACCTCCGATGACTTCACCAACACCAACACATGCGGGCGGTTATATTGTATTCCACGATCCATGTTTTCTGACTTCATGCCCGGAAGATCTTTCGCGGTATACGTTAAAATTTTATTCGCCCCATCAATTCTTTCCGTTTTTGTGATTTGAAATTCAGCAAAATTAAACTCCAGGATATCTGCTTCAATTCCTTTCGGGATGGAAATGCTGATCGATTTTTCTATCTGCGGAAATTTATCCTGAAAATAAATGGATGTCAGGTATTTTGCATCATTTATTTTTTTGATGCTATTGATCTTCCAGCGTTCACCAATTTCTTTAAGCTTCAGTTTATGCAGGCAGAATTTACTATCATCAAAGAATAATCCTTCGCTGGTATAAGTACCGCAAATTTTTGCGCTTTCCGGTGCTTTTTGTCCAAGGCTACTGGAGGCATAGAATTTATCAATTTGTGAATTGCTGTCAAATACTTCAGATTCTATGATTTCCTGATTGTAACGAAGGGAGAGCAGTTCTTCAGACCGACTAATAACAACACGGGCGCCATTACTATTGTCTTTTAATAATTCGATTGAGAGATTGGAGTGTAAGATAACCGCTTCATCGTCAATGTATTTTTGCTGGAGATCTTTTGCGTTGTGTGTGGACTGTTGGCCACTGGCAAAAAAGGACACAAGGCTCAGGAGATAAATCAATAACTTCTTCATAATAACTGGGCAACGGTAAGGTTTAGGCAATACCCAATTTGCAAATATAGGAGAAGCGGGTAATTCCTGGACATAGTTTCCTGGGCAGAAATTATCGATAAACTGTATTTTTATTACATGATTGAAATATTCTGGATTTGCGGCTGGCGTTGAGGTTAAACTATTTTGAAGTGCTGGACACTTCTATTCCGGGCTTTTTTAAAACCAGATCAGAAATATCATATTTCTCATAATTCAATTTTATCCCCATGACTAACCGTATCCCCAGCTTGTGGTAGTTGTCTTTGTATTATATTCTCTTTCTTATTGTTGTCACTTACATTGTATAATTCAATTATTTTAAGATTTAGGGGCAATGGGCAAGGGTCTCAACCTCGTACAGTTCCATTTCTTGAAAGTCGGGCATGGGAAAATTTTCACTCGGACTTCCAACTACAAGGTCTATGATGGATCCTTTAGAAATTTTTTGCCCTGAATGAATTGTGATCCCGTTTATTCTTGATTCTAGCACTGCATTGCGGGCTATGTCTGGTTTGTAGTGAATAGCTCCTAATCTTAAGTCAAGGGCCTTTAACTGTCGCTGAGCGAAATCAAAGCTGGTTCCGTTCAAATCAGGAAATAAAACTGTTGGAGGATTGAGTGCATTTAAAACAATATTGATTTTTCTATTGATCTTTACTTTCGATTCAGGCCGTGGATACTGTTCCAATACAGCTAGTGGTGCCATCTCTAAATTATAAGCTGTGTCGCTAATTACAAAGGACAAATCTTTTGAATCCAGAAATCCTATAGCTTCATTTAAACTCATTCCTCTTACATCCGGAACTGTAATTACTCTGTCTTTATTTGTCAAGTTTGGAAGTAGTTCATAGAAAAAACCAAATGATAGTAGTCCAATAAATACAGCTATTAGAACAATGCTGGTTAAAAGTTTCTTTAAGGTCATTTTCATTACGTATAAAACTCACCAGGGGATAAAGCTATCCTATAAATTTGCTGGTCAATCATAACCAAAGATACCACTCGGAGACTAATATCCCATGTTGCTCGTAATTTTACTATCAATGACAGCACAAAAAAACGCTGCCGGTTATTAACCGGCAGCGTTTTTTACATGTGCATTACTGATCAATTATCAAGCGCTCTATATTTTCCTTTCATAATTACTTCTGCGGATAAAAGGCTGGTTTCTGACAACCAAACGAAAAACCGTGACTTTGAAATAAACAGGTCAATGAGTGGATGGCCCTTCAGCCGGCTCTGTCTTTTTATTTCGGTATGCAAACTTTGTGATCAATACGAAAAGTACAGGCACCACAAATATGGCAAGTGAACTTGCGGCCACCATTCCCCCAGCCACCGTCCAACCAATTGTTTTTCTGGCTTCCGCGCCTGCTCCTGCTGAAAACGCCAGGGGCATCACACCCAAAATAAAGGCAAGTGATGTCATCAAAATCGGACGAAGGCGAAGTTGCACAGCTTCCAGTGTTGCTTGTACAATTTCCATTCCCCGGTCGACACGCTCTTTCGCAAACTCTACAATAAGGATCGCATTTTTTGCAGCCAACCCAATGAGGGTGATCAATCCAATCTGCGCATAAATGTTGTTCGTAAGATTGGGCAACAATGTTAAAGTAAGTATTGAACCGAATGCTCCAATCGGAACGGCAAACAAAACCGAAAAAGGAACAGACCAGCTTTCATACAGTGCAGCCAAAAAGAGGAACACAAAGACAATGGAGATCGCGAATATCATTCCCGTGCTATTTCCGGCCTTGATTTCTTCACTGCTCATTCCACCAAACTCATATCCATATCCCACCGGCAATTCTTCTGCTGCAACTTCTTTCAATGCTTTGATTGCCTGGCCACTGCTATAACCCTGTTTTGCTGTTCCCATAATTTCAGCGGAACGATAAATGTTATAGTGGGAAACGACTGCAGGTGTTTCAATCAATTTGGTTGTAATAAGTGTGCTAAGCGGTACCATTGTGCCAACATTGTTGCGAACATGGTATTTGCCAATATCGCTGATATCGCTTCGGAAGGTAGTATCCGCTTGCGTTACCACCCTAAAATTTCTTCCGTAAATATTAAAGTCATTGATGTAACTACTTCCCAATAGTGTTGACAATGTTCCATAAGCTTCGGCAACGGATACCCCAAGTTGCTTTGCCTTCTCTTTATCAATATCCACTTTGTAGCTTGGTGTTCGTGCGGAAAAGAATGAATATGCCATGGCAATTTCCGGACGCTGATTGACGGCTGCCAGAAATTTACGCATTACTCCTTCAAATTTTTGAATATCATCTGTACTGGTAGTCTGTTGCAATTGGAACGTAAACCCTGATGATTGACCCAACCCCGGAATGGCTGGTGGTGCAATGACCAGTATACGCGCCTCTGTAATATCGGCCGTTAGCCTTCGTATTTCATCCATCACCATCGGAACACTTTCTTTTTTCAGATCGCGGTCGTTCCAATGTTTAAGGTTAACAAACAAAGTTCCTACATTCGATTTATTGGAGAAATTAAGAATGTTCAACCCCGCTAATCCACCCACAACCTTTACGGCATTGATAGATCCGATGCGTTTTTGTAGTTCAAGTTGAATCTCAATATTCCTTGCAGTAGAAGTGCCTTCCGGCATTTCATACGAAACATACATTCGTTTCTCATCTTCTGTGGGAATAAATCCGGTCGGCTTGTTTTTAAACATGAAGAACAACCCTACAAACAAACACACCATCATCACCAACACATACGGTGTCCTGCGTATCCAGCTATGGACACCTTTTGTATAGGAACGGGTCACTTTATCAAACCATTGGTTGAAGCGGTGGAAAAAGCGATCCAATAAATTCTTCTTCTCTTTCACATCGGATGGCTTCAACAAAAGCATGCTCAATGCCGGTGTTAATGATAATGCCACAAAAGCTGAGATCATCACCGATACGGCAATCGTAATCGCAAATTGCTGATAAAGTTTTCCGACAATGCCAGGAATAAACCCAACCGGCACAAACACGGCCGCTAGGATTAATGCGATGGCCACCACAGGGGCCGAGATTTCTTTCATCGCGCGGATGGTCGCATTCTTTGCTGATAGTTTGTGGTGATCTATGTTATGTTGAATCGCTTCCACCACCACAATGGCATCATCCACAACAATACCAATCGACAACACAAAGGCAAAAAGCGTAAGCGTGTTGATCGTAAACCCAAAGGGTATAAAAAAGATGAACGTGCCAATCAATGAAACAGGGATTGCTAAAATAGGAATGAGTGTTGCTCGCCAATTTTGCAGGAAGAGAAACACCACAATTACCACTAACGCCAGCGCCTCCAATAATGTATACACAACTTCTTCAATTGAAATTTCCACAACGGAAGTTGTTTCAAGCGGGATGAGGTAATCAACATCTTTTGGAAAGCCTTTCCTTAATTCGGCAAGTGCATTCATTACACCTTTATTGGTTGATAATGCATTGGCGCCAGGGGCGAGGTAAAGCAATACGAAAGCAGCCGGTTTTCCTTCTACGAACGGGTGGTTGCCATAACTAAATTTTGCCAATTCCACACGGGCAATGTCTTTCAGGTAAACAATATTTCCACCCAGCACATTTGCGCGTACAATAATATTTTCAAAGTCCTCCACGCGGTTGATCCGGCTATTGGTCAATACATTGTATTCAAACGTTTGGTTGCTTGGTTGCGGGGTTCCACCGATTGAACCGGCTGCTATTTGTAAATTTTGCTCTTGCAAAGCAGCATTCACTTCTTGTGCGGTCAATCCAAGACTTGCGAGCTTCTCCGGATTCAACCAGATGCGCATACCAAAGTCATCACCCACAGAAAAAATATCACCCACACCCTTTACCCGAAGCAAGGCATCTTTAAGATAGATATTTGCAAAGTTTCCAAGAAAAGTTGCATCGTGTGTTCCTTCCGGGGAATACAATGCAAGCGCAAGAAAAATACTGGGGTTACGTTTGCGCACGGTAAGCCCCAACCGTTTTACAATTTCCGGCAAGGAAGGTTCGGCAACACTTACGCGGTTTTGAACATCGAGCGTTGCAATGTTGATATCGGTCCCGATATCAAAGGTTACGGTGATGCTGCTCACACCACTACTGGTACTATTGCTCGACATGTAGGCCATGCCGGGTGTTCCATTCACCTGTGCTTCAATGGCAGTGGTGGTAGTTTGTTCAACAGTTTGCGCATCGGCACCTACATAAATTCCATTGACGGAAACGGTTGGTGGGGTAATGTCAGGGTATTGCGAAATGGGCAAGGTGGTCATCGCGATGATGCCCACCAAAACAATCACCAACGAAGTAACGATGGAGGTGACCGGCCTTTTTATAAAAACATCTGATATCATTGTCCTGTTTTATAGAATGTAATTTTCTTACTTTTCATTTTTCGGTGAAGCGACAACAATCGCAGATCCCTCCCGAAGGTTTTGAAGGCCTTCAATAATGATCTCTTCACCTTCAGACAAGCCTTCCTGAATGATGATGTTCTTGCCAATCGGTTTGCCAAGCTTCACTTTTCGTTGTGTTGCCTTTGCACTGTCGGGCATGTACACAAAAAATTCACCCAGTTGTTCGTTGATGGCTTTGTATGGAACCACAATTGCTTTCTTTTCCATGTTTAGGACTTTCAACTTTCCACTCATGCCTGCACGTATGGTGTGGTGCGGATTTGGAAATACGATGCGCATTTTGATTGTACCCGTTTGTGCATCAACGGCACGGTCAACAATATTGATTTTTCCAAATTCAGGATATAATTGATCATTGAAAGAAAGCCTGAATGTAGAATCGTTTTTCGACTCCTTCGCAGCAAGCAATGTTGTATACCTGTAAATTTCGCGTTGATCAACGGTAATGTCCACACCGATCGGATCATCTGATGAAATCGTATTCAACAACGTTTGCCCGGGGGAAACCGATGTGCCCAACCTTACTGCTGAAATTCCAATAGTGCCATCGAAGGGTGCCACAATCGTTGCGTACCGAACATTTGTCTGAACACTTTGCACGGTAGCTTTTGCGGCCGCTACTTGTTGCCTGGCGGCTTCATACGTTGACTCAGCATAATCTACCTGTTGCTTGGCAATAGCATCTTGCTTGTCCAACTCACGATAGCGCTCTACATCTTTCTTGGCGCGTTCCAAGTTTGCTTCCTGTACAGAAAGGTTTGCCAAAGCCTGCTGATAGGTTGCCTGCGATTGTTGTTGGTCAATGGAGTAAAGTTTCTGTCCTTTCTTTACCTGCTCACCTTCTTTGAAATGGATGGCAGTAATGTAACCACTCACCTGCGCCCGAAGCTCAACTTCATTCAAAGCTTTTACTATAGCAGGGTATTCATCATAGTAGGATGCATCGGCTGTAGTAACCTGCTGCACCGCTACAGAAACCGGAGGAGGTGCCTGCATGGCTTGTTGATTTTTTCCGCAACCTGAAACGATCAATAACAGGAGAACAGGAGTGTATAGGTGTAATTTTTTTAATGACATGAGGTGGGGTATTTCTAATTTGTATAATCGATTTGTCCAAGCACGCGGAGTACATCTACCTTACTGGCAAGAACGGCATACAAGGAGTTGAAATAATTTATTCGGGTAGTACGGAGATCGCTTTCTGCAACCGTCACATCGAGGTACGTTTTCACCCCGTTGCGATACTGCAACTCCACGATGTCATAAACCTCTTTGGCCAAGTCTACATTCTCTTTTTGTGTGAAGTAGTCTGTAAGATTGCTTTTGTATGATGCCAGCGCCCGGGTGTACTCGGTATTGAGATTGCTTTCGAGATTTCTTATGCTTACATCAATGCGGTCGCGGGTCAATTTTTCTTCCTGGATTTTCTTCATGCGTTTCCCCCCCTGAAAAAGTGGCAGCGAAAGCGTTGCGCCCACATACGAGTATGGAAAGCGTTTTCCATATAGCTCAGCGAAACTATCATTCTGATAGTTGAGATTGTAGCTTAGGAAAGCACCCACAGTAGGAAGGAACGCATGATTGCTGTATTTCACGTTGGCATCCTGCAATTCTTTTTGTGTGTACAACATTTTGTATTCGATGTTGCTTGCATAGCTAATGGGTTGCAAGGTGTCAATCATGATTTCATTTTCCATTTGAAGTGTATCATACACCAATGGCAGCTCCTCATTACTGGGATATCCCATTTGGGTTTTCAAGTATTCCTGTTTGTACTTGAATACTTCCTGGTTTGATTTTAAAGAAGCTTCAGCGTTGGCCAATAAAATTGTGGCCCGCTTGTAATCCGTTTTGTCGGCCACGCCACTGTTGTAGCGGCTATAGGCATCTTTTAAACTTCTCTTCAATCGCACAATGGATTCTTCATTTACCCTGATCTGCTGGGCTGTTGCCAACACATCGTAGAAGGCTTTGGTTACATTCACCACCACATCGATCTTGCTTCGGTTTGTATTTTGTTCGGCCTGTAACCGCACGGTGGATGCAGTGCTACTGGCCAATAAAATATCCCGATTGAAGATGGCCTGGTTTGCCATAACCTGAAAGTAGGATGAATTTTTCACACCGATGGGAACAACCATGCCGTTGAAAACAGCTTGTTGCAAATCAAGAAAGTGCTGATAGTTATAGCTGAAATTTACCTGTGGATACCAGTCGGCAAGTTTTCCTTTAATGGCTTTCTCTGTGATCCCTTCATCAAGTTCTGCTTGTAAAACAGCAGGTTGATGATCTAATGCATACCGGACAACACGGTCCAGCGATGCAGCTGTCAACACACTGTCGGAAGGTTCATGTTGTGCGAAACTTGCAAACGGTGCAAGAAGCAACAGAAAGGCCCGGGGTGTGTATGTTTTTATTTTGTTTAAAAGTAGTTGCATAGGGCAAGTGAAGAGTGTGGCTAATTTTTAGCTATTTCCTTTTGAGTAGATAAATCCGGCATAGGTTCATTGAAAATGGTCATGTAGATAATCTGTTTTCGTTCTGTCAAAAATTTTCGATAGGTCGTGTCGGTCATTCCGTGGATGGTTTTCAAAATGGATTTTGCCAACAACGGATAATTACAAAGCGATGAAAGGTTTACCATAAAGTGTTCAGCAGAAATGGGTGCAAGTTTTCCTGTTTTTATTTCAGCTTCCAGTTGTTCTCTAATCCAGTCACTGGATTTGGCTTTGTCTTTAGAACAAAAGGCAATCACCCTGTCCGGATGCCGGGCCGTTTCGCTAATGATAAAGTTATCAAGGTAGGGATAGGTCAATCCATACTCTACCAGGGTATTAATATAGTGCGCGATTTTTTGCCGGAAAGGAAGGCCTGACGAAAGAATGCGCATGATCCGGTCTTTCTTTTCCTGAAGGGTTTCGTCCAACAGGATGTCCAGCAGTTGTTCACGCGAACGAAAGTAGTAGTGGATCAACGTCCGGTTGACGCCCGCCTCATCTGCAATTTCTTGCATGGTCGCGTTCATAAACCCTTTTTGAAAAAAGAGGATTTTGGCCTTGTCTTTAATCAGCTTCTCGGACGGTGCTTCGGGCATACCCATTATCGTTTGTGTTTAACAAAAATGTTAGACGTAAACGTGAGGGGTTTAGTTCAAGGATCGGGAAAAAGAAATTAAGGTTTTTTGTGGATGGTATTTTTTTGGGCTAAACGATGGTGCATTGGAACATCAACAACGAAAACCAACCAAACCAGGGATTAACAAGATTTTTGTTTTTCGCAAACTTAATCAACAACCTTTATCTTTGACTATGCAGGTTCCTTTTTTTGAGCTCAAAGCGCAATACCAACAAATCAAATCGGATGTTGATCAAGCTGTTCAGGAAGTTTTTGAAAGCGGTAATTTTATCCGTGGGGAAAAAGTAAAAGCCTTCGAAAACACTTTTTCAAAAACTATCGGTGTAAAGCATTGCATCGGTGTTGGCAACGGTACGGATGCGCTTTTTCTGATTCTCAAAGCTTATGGCATTGGTGATGGTGATGAAGTGATCACACCTGCGTTTAGTTGGATATCTTCATCCGAAACGATTACACACTGTGGAGCCACCCCGGTCTTTGCGGATGTCGATGCTGGTTTTTATACACTCGATCCAATTGATGTTGAGAAAAAAATCACGTCCAACACAAAGGCAGTAATTGCAGTGCACCTGTATGGTCAGGTAACGGACATGAATGCCCTTCAATCCCTTTGCAAAAAGCATAATCTAAAATTAATCGAAGATTGTGCACAAGCGCATCTTTCTGGATCCGAAGGTAAAATAGCGGGAAGCATTGGGGATGCTGGCGCGTTTAGTTTTTATCCCACAAAAAATTTGGGGGCCTGCGGTGATGCCGGCTGTGTAACCACAAATGATTCATCGATTGTTGATTTTATCCGCAGGTATGCAAACCATGGGGCTTTAGAAAAAGATGACAACGAATTTGAAGGCATCAACAGCCGGTTAGATGAATTGCAGGCCGCTGTACTGCTGGCCAAATTAAAACACCTGCCCACGTGGACACAGCAAAGGATCCATCACGCAACAGTGTATTCCGAAAAACTGAAAAACGTTTCAGGGATTATCCTTCCGAAACCCCCACCCAATAGCATTCACACTTTTCACCTTTTTGTGATGCAATGCAACAGGCGTGATGCGTTAAAATCTTTTCTCTACAAACATGGAATTGAAACCTCCATTCACTATCCAAAAGCATTGCACAACCTTCCGGCTTATCAATACCTCAAACACAAACCGGAAGATTTTCCCGTAAGCCATTCACTACAAAACACTGTACTTTCACTCCCCATTTACCCTGAGCTCACTTCACGTCAAATAGAATTTGTTTGCGAAAGAATCCTGGAATTCTATTCCACGAATTAATTTTTTGCCAACCTTTCTAGTGGACTAAAATCGCTACTTTTGCTGAATGGTCACTGTATTCTTAGCTGCTCTCACCGCGTTGGTTATTACTTATTTAGTAATGCCTGTGATCATTAAATACACGCTTAAGAAAAACTATGTGGATGTTCCGGGCCACCGTAAAATCCACAAAAAAATCACACCATCCATGGGTGGGGTTGCTATTTTCCTCGGTTTTTGTGTGGCGGTATTTATTTGGATTGAATTGCTCAGTTCACGCGATTTCAAATTTATTTTCGCATCATTGTTCGTAATCTTTTTCATTGGCATGCGCGATGACCTGGTGCCCATGAAACCAATTCTCAAATTACTGGGCCAGGTGTTGGCCATCACCATTGCAGTGGTATTCCTGGATATTCGTTTTGATTCCCTGCACAGGCTTTTTGGTATCCATGAGATCCCTGCTTCAATCAGTTATGCCGTTACTGTTTTCACAATGATCATCATTACCAATTCTTTCAATCTTATTGACGGGATTGACGGACTGGCAGGAACGGTTTCTTCTATTTCATTGCTCATGTTAGGTAGTTGGATGCTGCTTGTAGGCGATCAAAATTATGCCATCCTTGCGTTTGCAATGCTCGGAAGCATCCTTGCTTTTCTAAGCTATAATTGGCATCCCTCCCGGGTTTTTATGGGCGACACAGGCGCACTGGTGATTGGAATGATGCTCTCTATTTTAACCGTTCATGTTTTGAACTTCAACAACCAATTGCCTGTGGATACACCATTCAGGTTAATGGCACCTTTGACATCCGCGTTGAGTTTTATTTACATTCCGCTTTTGGATACTTCACGCATCATCATCATCCGTCTTTCAAAAGGGAAATCACCCATGAGCCCCGACAAAAGCCATATACACCATACAATGGTACGACTTGGATTGACACATCGGCAAACCTGTCTGGTGTTGGGGGCATTGCAACTATTGCTAACCATCGGTGTTGTTCTGCTTAACCCGCTTGGGGATATGGTTCTTTTTCCCGCCCTCATTATCATTTCTTTTATGTTCAGCTTAAGCCTTGATTCCTTTGTAAGGAAAAGGATTTCTGCCAAAGAAAAAAAAGCTGATCAGGCATAGGCTTTTCCACTTCACAAGGACCTTGCAGCCCCGAGGCAAAGAAAAGGAGCCTGCAGGTTCCATACCGCATACCTTTCTGATAACACTTCCGGAAGAAATTGTAAATTTGTGCGATTGAAACACTGTACATGGACAATAAAGTCAAAGAATTTCTAAACGAAATCAAGTCGTTCTCTTCCGCTGGAAAAGAGGAAGTGGAAAAATTCCGGATGAAGTTTATCAGCAAAAAAGGTGTGGTGAGCGAACTTTTCGATTCACTGAAAAAAGCTTCGGTTGAGGAAAAAAGGGCACTTGGGAAAACCCTCAATGAGCTAAAGAAAGCTGCTGAAGAAAAATTTGCGGAACTCAACGAAAAATTGTCATCCGGTTCATCTTCACAAGCTGCGGACATCGATCTCACACTTCCGGCCATTCCTGACAAAGTAGGAAACTTGCATCCGCTAACGTTGACACGCTATCGCATTATCGAAATTTTTGAACGCCTTGGTTTTAATGTTGAAGACGGCCCTGAGATTGAAGACGACTGGCATAATTTCACTGCGCTCAATTTTCCGGAGAACCACCCTGCGCGTGAAATGCAGGATACATTCTTTGTCGAACGGGCGGATCCTGAAAAAGGAATTGAATATGATATGTTGCTGCGTACGCACACTTCCAACGTACAAACCAGGTTGATGCGAAATGGAAAACCTCCGTTTCGTGCGATCATGCCCGGGCGTGTTTACCGAAATGAAGCCATCTCCGCGCGCGCGCATTGTTTCTTCCATCAGGTAGAAGGTTTGTATGTGGATAAGAACGTTGGCTTTGCCGATCTAAAACAAACACTTTATCACTTTGCAAAGGAAATGTTCGGCAAGGATATTCAAATCCGCTTTCGTCCGTCTTACTTTCCGTTCACAGAACCGAGTGCCGAAATCGACATCACGTGTTTAATCTGTAAAGGAAAAGGTTGCAACGTTTGTAAATATTCCGGTTGGGTAGAAATAGCAGGCTCAGGAATGGTACATCCGAATGTGCTTAGCAATTGCGGCATCGATCCGGAAGAATACACAGGGTTTGCATTTGGGATGGGCATCGAACGGGTAGCTATGTTGCGTTATCAAATCAACGACCTCCGGTTGTTTTCTGAAAATGATATTCGCTTCTTAAAACAATTCCAATCTGTTTTATGATCAAGCTTGAAGCGATCAAAAAAATAGGAATTGTTGGTGCCGGCACTATGGGGCAAGGCATTGCACAGGTGTGCGCCACCGCTGGCTATGCAGTAGTGCTTTATGATATTGAACCTTCCATTACTGAAAAAGCATACCAACGCATCGAAAAGGGTCTTAATAAGGCGATAGAGAAAGGGAAACTTTCAACAGGAGAAAAAGAAGAAGCGATCAAACGGATTGGCCTTACCAATTCCATTGAACGTGTCCACGCAGACATCATTATTGAAGCTGCTGTCGAACGACTGGATATAAAGCTTCAAATTTTTTCGGAGCTCGAAAAAGTAAATTCAGAAGAAACAATTTTCCTAACCAACACTTCTTCCATTCCGATAACGCAAATTGCTGCCGGATTAAAAAACCCGGAACGGCTGGCAGGGCTTCATTTTTTCAATCCTGCACCGATTATGAAGTTGGTGGAGATCATTTCAGGAGTAGCAACCGATCCCTTGATTATTGATCTCTTGAAAGACTTTGTCAAGAAAATCAAAAAAACCGGGGTGATCGCAAAAGATTCGCCCGGGTTTATCGTTAACCGGGTGGCACGCCATTTTTATGTTGAGTCATTGAAAGTACTGGAAGAAAATGTAGCCGATGTTTCCACCATTGATAAGTTGATGCGCACATCAGGTTTTAAAATGGGGCCTTTTGAATTAATGGACCTGATTGGGGTCGACACCAATTTCTCTGTGACCAGTTCGATGTACAATGCTTTTCATCAGGACGGTAAATTCAGGCCCAGCAGGATCCAGCAACAAAAAGTAGATGCCGGGCACCATGGAAGAAAAAGCGGGCGGGGGTTTTATAAATATGATTCGTAAGAAAACTATTTTTTGTTGGTTGCTATTACCACTGATAGCAAGCTGCTCAGGCGATCGTTTTGATGATCCGATTCCTTTTCAACAATTTCCCGACATCATCGTGAATTTAAGTTTACCTGTAAATGCAAGCCTGCAAATTGATGGGGGGTACAAATACATCCATGATGGAGGTGTACGCGGAATAATCCTGTATAGATTTAACTCCACAACTTATTTGGCCTACGAGAGAACGTGTTCCTTTCAACCCGCGAGTGCGTGTGCCACAGTAGAAGTCCATTTTTCAGGATTGTTCATGCACGATCCGTGTTGTTCTTCGATGTTTGGATTGGCCGATGGCTTTCCAACCGGTGGTCCTGCATGGAGGCCGTTGCTTCAGTATATGACTGTTGTGGATGGCGGAGAGGTGGTAATTACGGACGATGTGCTTTAGTTGTTGGTAAGCGGTTGTTAGTAAATTGGGATACTGGACTCTGGATACTAGCGATTAGTATCCAGTATCGGAATGCAAGTCGAACAACTAACACCACCTACCTTTCCCTCATCAACCGGTCAATCAAATCATCCACACTGATTCCTTCTGCTTCTGCTTTGAAATTACGGACGATACGATGACGCAATACCGGCTTGGCAATGGCTTGCACATCTTCGATATCGGGAGAGTATTTTCCATTCAACAATGCATTGCATTTTGCACCTAATACCAAATACTGTGAAGCCCGTGGGCCTGCCCCCCACTCTAAATATTCAGTTGCCAATGCAGAGCTTCCTGCGATTCCCGGTCGTGTTTTGTTGGCAAGGTTAACTGCGTACTCCACCACATTATCGGGTGTTGGTACTTTTCTTACCAAACTTTGAAAAGCTTCAATGTCTGCACCACTCAATACCTTGTTCACTTCAACACGTGCATCAGAAGTTGTTGCTTTCACCACATTCACTTCATCCGCAAGGGATGGATAAGTAAGTGAGATATTGAACATAAAACGATCCAACTGCGCTTCGGGCAAAGGATAGGTTCCCTCCTGTTCGATTGGGTTTTGTGTTGCCAGTACAAAAAATGGTTGTGGAAGTTTGTGGCTTTCCCCGGCAATGGTCACCGCATTTTCCTGCATTGATTCCAACAGCGCGGCCTGGGTTTTGGGTGGCGTTCGGTTAATCTCATCGGCCAAAATAATATTCGCAAAGATGGGGCCTTTCACAAATTTGAAGTTGCGCTCTTTGTCCATCGTTTCTGCACCAATTATATCAGAAGGCATCAAGTCCGGGGTAAACTGGATGCGCTTAAAATCCAGGTCCAACACTTTTGAAATCGTCTGTACCAATAGTGTTTTAGCGAGGCCCGGCACACCGATCAGCAACGAGTGGCCATGACAGAAAATACCGGTAAGCACAAGACGCACCACATCGTCCTGGCCGATCACTACTTTCGAAATTTCTGTTCTCAGTTTCTTAAAAGATTCCGCCATTGCATTGGCAGCATCCACATCCGATTCAAATTTTGTCATGCGTTACTTACTGGTCTAGTATCCCACAATAATCATACGTGGCATCAATATTAATAAATACGTCTTCCCTTGCGCCCATAAACCATTTCTGTAGGGCCTTGTCCTTTTTCTCATTCAGTGCTGCACCATAAATACGTTGCCAATCATCTTTCAATGAAGCTTCATGTGCCCGCATTCTTGATTTATAATAAATGATCCGGACTGCGCTTTTCTGATCATCGGTACGATACGTCATGGGGCTTGAGATTTCCCCTACTTTCATGGAATCCAATTTGAAAAAGATAACCGGGTCAAGTTCATCAACAGCAATTCTCATCGACCCATTGTCATCTGTAAAAAACCCACCGTTGCCCTTTGTTTCCGGATCATCCGAATACTCTTTTGCCAGTTTCTCAAAAGACATTTTTTCTTCTGCAACCAAAGTCTTTAAACTGTCTAAATATCGTGCGGCATCTTTCAGATCACTGTCAGAGGGTGAAGGTGACATTAAAATATGCCTGGAATTAAATTCATTTCCCCTGCGCTCAATCAATTGCATGATGTGAAAACCAAAAGCTGTTTCAAAGGGCATCGACAATTCACCGGGTTTTAATTTAAAAGCCATTGCTTCAAACTCCGGCACCATCCTTCCTCGTGCAGACCATCCCATTTCACCTGAATTGTACTGTGAAGAAGGATCATCTGAATATTTCCTTGCCAATTCCGCAAAAGACTCACCGGACAATATCCGGTTCCGGACCTCCATTAGTTTCAAACGTGTTTCCTCTTTTTGCGCATCGTTCACTTTGGCCTTGCGAACAATTTGCGCTACTTCTACTTCGGCAGAAAAAAACGGTAATGAGTCTTTCGGTATCTTATTGAAAAAACGTTTCACCTCCGCAGGGGTAACAGTGATGCCTTTAGAAATCGTGCCCTCCATCTCGCGGATAATCATTTGCTCACGGATCTGATCACGAAGCTCAGCCTGGATTTGCTCCATTGATTTTCCGTAAATCTGCTCCATCTCCTCCGCTGTCTTTCCGGATTGTGCCAAAATCATGTCCATACGATTGGAAGTGTTCAAATCCACCTCAGCATCAAGCACAATCACAGAATCAATCTCCGCTTTTGCCATCATCAACTTGTTCCTGATCAACAATCCCAAGTATTGACAACGCGCTTCTTCTGAAGGGCTGCCGCCATTGACAAGATAGTCCTGATACGCACGATCAAGTTCTGACTTCAACACGATGTAATTATCGACCTTAGCGATAATCTCGTCTATCACAAACCCTTCTTCCTCACCACCACTTTGTGCCTGTGCAAACGAAATTGCGCCCAGTACGAAAAGCAAAACAACAGGTATTTTTCCCAGTCTATTCAATCCAAAAAACCTCACAGTATATCTATTCATTATAAATTTGAAACTCTTTTTTGCCCAATGCACCATTGTACACTTCATCCTCCAACTGTCTCGCCAGCCCAACTTTTCGTTTATTTAAAATAATATTCCGGATATCGTCTTTTACAAACTCCAAAGGTGAAACATTGTCCGAAATCCTATACTCCAATACACGGAAAAAGTAAAGATAGTCATCAACAGATGTTTCATAATAAGGATTTGCCTTAAGAAACTGGATTTTATTTGGAATTTCAGCGAGCGGGGAATTCCGTACCAACTCATCGAACACCATCCAGGTAGAATCGGATAAATGGTAAGCCGCTGAAAAACTCAGGCAATATGATTTTAACTCCGCAACATCTTTTTCCCGTTTGGAGAATATCAAGTCTTTAATCTTGTTGGTCTTGGGGGCGCTCTTCGGCACTTTTATAAAAGTGGCCCGCACAATATTTTGCTTGAGAATAAAATTATCAATATTCTCTTTGTAATAGGCTTGTATCTCGGAATTGCTGACTGCCGTATCCAAATTTTGTTTGATATAATGTAACTGGTATTCATACGCAATTAAGCTGTAGCGGTAATCAAGGATTTTTCGTTCGATTTCCGCTTCATTAAAATCAATTTTTCGGGAAGCTTCCTGAATCAGCAACTGTTTCTTGATCCAGCTATTGATATAGGCTTCCACACGTGAAACACTATCGCTGGCGAGGATTCCGGAAGTGACAATCCCCGATAATTCATCATGGTACAAATAGGTATTGTTTGCCCGGGCAATGGGTTTACGGGCTGTCGTTTGCTCAGGTTGGTTGTTGAGTTTGCAGCCCACCAACGCCACCAACAAAAATAATCCACAAACCGGGCTATTTCTGTAACTGCTCAAATGCGTACTTTTTTCCCTTTTCATTAATCTCAATGGGGTATTTTGATTTTAGGGTATCGATCCAGATTTTCTCCAGATACTCTTGATAATCCGTCAATACACTAACCTTTGCCTCTTCCAACGTCATGGGGCCGGGGGGCAGTATATCCAAAATTTCCGCAAGGTAATACATTCCATTGTTATCCGCTGTTTGAAGCCCTTTGGCCCATTTTACAGATGTTAAAATTGGCCTGTCCTCTTTTTGGAACACATTGCGCTCCAGCCGGATACCATTTTTGGAGACATACTCTTGGATTTTAACCGAATCCCCTTGTTGTATCAAATCTATCAGCGTTGCTGAAAAACCCGGTTTCTGACTAGAATACAAATTCACCTTGGCACGTTCGCCCGCCTGGTAATGATTGGCGTTTGCCGCAAAGAATGCTGATACGCCAACGGAATCTTCGGAGGCCTTGTTCCACACTTCCTTTTCCATAATCTCGAAAAGCAAAATACCTTCGTAATACTCTTTCAATAGCATGGCGTATTCAGGGTGTTGAGCAAGGATGCGGTTTTCTTCCAACTGCATGATGCACTCCTGAACATACGCATCGTATGTTTTTTCGGCATTTGCTTTTGCTGCGGCCGGATTGCTCTTTTCTATAAAAGCCATAAAACCGTGCACGTTGTATTGCACCCCATTTAAATCAAAGAGTTGATCGTTGGCTATTTCAGTTTCATCACCTTCATCTTTTAAATGCTCAAGGATTGCTGCTTTTGTTTTTAGGTTTTCGGTGAAACGATATTGCTTTTTCAACTTCGCCAAAAGTTGTTGCCTCGAAACTTGCACGCGTTGATCCCTCGACACCCTGCTTTTTAGGGAAGGCTCCAGTGTTTCAAAAGAAGGCAAGGGAATCCTTCTTTGCAACCGTACAATGTGCCAACCGTACGCGGTTTTGAATGGATCGGAAATGTCCCCACTATTTTTTAGTGCGAATGCAGCTTCTTCAAATTCAGGAACGGAAGCCATGCCCCTGATCCCAAAAGGACGGATTAGCCCGCCCGCATCTTTCGATCCAGGGTCTTCTGAAAATTGTTTGCACAGCTCATCCCATGCAACCCCGGCTACCGCTTGCTCGCGGATTTTAAAAATCTGGTCACGCACAGCGGCATCATCTTTACCACCGGCAACACGTAGCATGATGTGGGAAACTTCAACCTCGCCACTGCTCGGGCGTTTATCAAAAACTTTGATCAAATGATATCCAAATTGTGTGCGCACCGGGCCAACTACCTCGCCAACTTTAGCGCCATAAGCAGCAGACTCGAAAGGATACACCATTTGCAGCGCGGTGAAATACCCAAGTGATCCTTGATTCTGTTTTGCGGACGGATCTTCAGAGAACTGTTCGGCCAGCGCACCGAAGTCTTCGCCCTTTTTTGTCCGCTCTTTTAACTCCATGCATTTTTTAAAGGCAACCAGTGTATCTGCCGGGGCGGCATCCTCTTTCACACCGATCAGGATATGCGAAGCCTCCAGCTCAAATTGCAACCGCTCGTATGTTAACCGTACCAGGCTGTCGATGATTTTATTATCGGGCAAATAGGGTTTTCTCAATTCATCTTTATAGGAGTTATACTCCTTTTTGAAAGCAGCAGTGGTATCCATGCCACGGCTTTTTGCTTCCGTTACTTTCAACTTGAATTTTATATAGAGATCAAAATACTCCTGGATTTTTTCGGGTGTATGGTCCGCGGCAGACGGATGGTTTTTTTTATATAAATAAACAAACTCATCGGCTGGCACTACCTGGTTTTGTATTGAAAACAAAGCAGGGCTTTCTACAACCTTTCCACGCGCACCTTTTTTTGATCGTTGTGCCAACGTTGAAAATGAAGAAACAATAAGTAATATGAATAGAATACTTCTGGTCATGACGGTAGCTAAAAATTATTGTTCAGCGGGGATCTTCTTTGTAAGGATACAAATATTTTTTCCGGATTGCTTGGTGTAGTCTACCGTATCCATAATTGATTTCACCAATCGGATACCCAATCCTCCTTTTCTTTTTTGATGGACGATCCTATCGATATCGGGTTCGTGAAAACGGTTGATATCAAAGGTGTTTCCATCATCAACAATTTTAAAAACGAGCACACTCTTTTTGTCGGTGTCCACAATCAACTCAAACAAATCATCCGGATTGCAATGATGTGCATGGATCATGAGATTGGAGCACATCTCATCCAAGGCAAGTACAATCTCCCCCACCATTACTTCACTGATCGGATATCCCTTAAGTGATTCACGTACAAACTCGCGGATCCCTTTTAAGTTATCGATACTACATCCCACCTTATACTTATACTTCATGCTTCAATTTCTTTTTTCGGGTCACATGGAACCAATTCAATAGTAGCCATTTCACGAAATCACTTTCTTTGCCTGGTCTTTGTCTGCCTCAATTGTGAGCAGTTGATCCAGCCCTAAAATTTCAAAGGTATTTGCCACCCGCTCATTCATCCCAAACAGCACCATCTTTATATCCTTTTCATTAAATTCTTCGATGTACGACATAAAAACACCAAGGCCGGCAGATGAAATATATTCCAATGAGTTGCAGTCCACCAGGATTTTTGTGTACCCTTCGCCCACGCTTTTAGCGATTGTCAAATCGAGCTCAATGGAGGAACTGGCATCAATTTCCCCGATTAGGATTAATACGTCAGCCTTGTCTTCCTGGATTCTTTTTATATCGATCATGTTCTTAAACGGCTAGTTTCATTGAATGTTTATTATTTAAATTTCACAATCATGGTTGTGTAATCATCGTCAATATTTTCTGTTCCTGTAAATTCATACAAATGTTGGATGAGGTGCTCCTGGATTTCTTTTGGTGGTTTTGAAATAGCCTCCTGTATAACATTACGAAGGCGGTCGTAACCAAACTCTTCGCCTTTTGGGTTCTTGGCTTCGTTGATCCCATCCGTGTACAATACAATCACATCATCTTTTTCGAAGATGAATTCCTTTGACTCAATGTAGTTGCAATAATTGTTGCGCACCATGCCAAGTGCCACCCCTTTGTCCTTCAAATAGGCTGTTTCGCCTGTGCTCGCTTTGTACACTAAAACAGGACAATGGCCTGCACGCGAATACACTACTTTGCGGGCAGTTGTGTCAATCACAAAAAATGCTGCAGAAATAAAAGAGCCACGCTCCAGGCACCCGATCAACGCCTGGTTGGCACGGTTCATAAAATCCGTTGGCGCGATGGCCTGTTGTGCCAGGCTGTGAAAAATACCTTTCATCTGCGACATGTGGAACGCTGCTGTCGTTCCTTTTCCAGATACATCTGCAATGATCAGGGAGATGGCGCAATTGCTCAACCGAAGGGTGTCGTAATAATCACCGCCAACCTCATCTGCTGATTCTGAAAATGCGGCTATGTCGAAACGCTCATCGCTTTCCAGCACATTCGGCAGCAAACTTTTCTGGACTGTTTTGGCGATTTTTAATTCCTCCTTGTACCGCTCATTTTGGAGCGCCTCTTCCAGTAGCCTGAAGTTCTCAATGGAGATACCCGCCTGGTTGGCAAACGTTGCCACAATTTTGGTCATCTCTTTATTAAAGCCTTCCGGCAATTCCTTTAACAATGCCAACGACCCAATGTCACTCCCTTTTACATAAATCGGAAATGATAAAATAGAGCGGAAACGGGATCCTTTTAACTGGCTTAAATGTTTGGATAGGTTTTTTGTCCGGTCACTACCCTGGTCCAAAACACCCTTTACTTTGCTATTGTTCAAATGACGGACAATATCCGCTGCTTCATGGTCTGAGATTTTAAATGTAAAAATCTTGTTAACGCCATTGTCTTTCAACTCCAGCCATGCCGCATCTGCAAATACCGTACTGACGGAAGTTTCCAATAGGATATTATAAACGCTTTCTTCATTTTGTTCCGTTTGTATCGACTGGCTGATGCGCTGAAAGTTTACAACCTCCTCCAGCTTTTGTTCAAAAACGGAAGTGGTGGGAAGGTTAAAAAGGATAACCAGGAAACTGAAGATGCTATAGATGGTGATGAATACCATCAACGAAAGGATAAATGTATTTCCCCTGAAGTCTGAAAAAAAATGGCTGCCGACACCGGCCTCTACCAAACTTTTACTGATCGTCTCTGCAAGAAAAGTATTGGTGTAAAAGCAATATAACAGATAAAAAACTGTAAGCAGCAACAATAAAAGGCTGGTCCATTTCTGCCTGAAGTTAAGGTAAGCAACCCACTTCATGTTGCCCGATAGTATCAGCGCCAACAATACAAAAAATGCAAGCAGGGTTGAGTTTACCCATTCCACATTCTCAAAACCAAATGTTTTGTAAAGGAGTGTGGCCAATAACCCGTATTCAAAAATATTCCACAACCTCACCAGCCACTTTGATTTATGGTAGGTGATCAAACGCTTCCAGGCCGGGAACGCCATCAGCAAAAAACTGATCATAAGGGGAAGGTTGATCAAATAGATAAGGTCAATGAAAACAATATTGGTTGTAAGCACAGTCTCGCCCAACAAAGTTTCTATTAACCGGAGGGAAAGGGAAATTACGGTGGCAACCAACCCTGTGGCAAACACCCGCCAAAGCAGGTCTACAAAATTCAGGATATCATCATGCTCAATTTTGTATTTGTAATAGTAAAACAATGAAAGGATGAATAGGGAAAGGAACATCCGGGGCAGCCAAACAGGGATGCCAGGAGTTACTTCACTGTTGGCACTAAAAACTATCGAAATATCCGTGAATACAAAAGCCAGCCAGGTGACAACACCCAGAAAGAAAGTAAAACGAATAATTGCTTTTGTTCTCATCCGGTCTAAAAACCCGCTTTTTTATAAAAAAGAAGCCAATCCACAAAGATTGGCCTACAATAATAGGAAATGGGCTACTATCTATCAATTCCCTTGTTAACAGTACTCTTTTAACTACCACTTCTGGGGGAAGGAAGTAGCGGCTACTTTCTACTATAATTTGGTGCCTCGCGGGTAATGGTGATATCATGTGGATGGCTCTCATGAAAGCCGGCAGCCGTGATCTTCACGAATTTTGCTTTTTTAAGTCCCTCAATATCCTTGGCACCGCAATATCCCATTCCAGCTCTCAATCCTCCAACCAATTGGTATAAAACCTCGGATACAAGTCCTTTATATGGCACACGCCCTGAAATCCCTTCCGGCACTAATTTTTTGATGTCATCTTCCACATCCTGGAAATAACGGTCCTTGGACCCGCTTTCCATGGCCTCCAAAGAACCCATACCTCTATATGATTTGAATTTACGGCCTTCATAAATGATCATTTCACCCGGTGCTTCATCGGTCCCTGCCAACAATGATCCTACCATCACACTATCCGCCCCAGCGGCAATTGCTTTTACAATGTCGCCTGAGAAGCGAATGCCACCATCGGCAATTACCTTTACATTGGTTCCCTTTAATGCTTTCGCGGACTCATACACTGCAGACAATTGCGGAAGCCCGACACCTGCAATAATTCGGGTAGTACAAATGCTGCCTGGGCCTACGCCCACTTTCACTGCATCTGCCCCGGCTTTTGCCAGTGCTTTTGCCCCTTCTCCGGTTGCCACATTTCCTACCACCAATTCCACTTTGGGGAATTTCTTTTTCACCTTCTTTACAGAATCCAACACGCCCTTGGAATGACCGTGGGCTGTGTCAATACTAATCACATCCACACCGGCTTTTACAAGTGCTTCTATGCGTTCCAAAACATCTGCGGTTACGCCAACAGCTGCGCCAACGCGCAACCTGCCAAACTCATCCTGACAGGCATTGGGCTTGTTCTTTTTCTTTTGGATATCCCGGAACGTTATCAGCCCGGTAAGCTTTCCTTTCTTGCTTACAATCGGGAGCTTTTCAATTTTATATTTTTTAAGGATTTTCTCGGCCTGGTCAAGCGTAATGCCCTCGGGAGCAGTTACCAAATTCTCCTTGGTCATGATCTTTTCAATGGGAAGGTTTAAATCCTTTTGAAAGCGAAGGTCACGGTTCGTAATGATGCCAATCAATTTCCCATTGTCATCAATGATCGGAATCCCCCCGATCCTAAACTCACGCATGATATTTTCTGCATCCCTAACGGTAGAGTTGATCAGCAACGTAATAGGGTCCAGGATCAACCCGCTTTGCGAACGCTTCACTTTGCGCACTTGCTCCGCTTGCTGCGCGATCTTCATATTTTTATGAATGAAACCCAACCCCCCTTCCAATGCCATGGCAATGGCCAGGTTTGCATCCGTTACGGTATCCATTGCCGCGGAAACAATGGGTGTATTGAGCGTGATTTTGGGGGTTAAGAAACTGGAAGTGTTGGTCTCCCTTGGCAGAACGTCTGAGTAGGAGGGCACTAAAAGCACATCGTCATAGGTGAGTGCTTCGAAAAGGAACTTGGAATTTGAAGTGGCCATGGCAAATAAATTACGATCTATTATTTGCCGGGCAAAGCTAAGGTTAAATTGCCACAACACAAGGACGTGGATACAAATCCGTATTAAAAAACAGGTTAACTTTGAACCAAACCATTTGCAGCTATGAGAAAACTACTGTTTGCCTTTTTCTTGAATTTTTCATTTTTAGTTGGGTTCTGCCAAATCCAATCGGGAAAAGCTTCTTTTTATGCCGATAAGTTTGAAGGTGCCCCCACCGCCAGTGGCGAAAAGTACAAACACAACAAATTGACCGCAGCACACAAAACATTGCCCTTTGGCACCAAGGTCAAAGTAACGAACATTGAAAACAACAAAACCGTGGAAGTGGTGATCAATGATCGCGGGCCTTATGTTGAAGGCCGCATTATCGACCTTTCAAAATCCGCAGCGGAACAACTTGGTTTTATCAATCGGGGGATCACCGAAGTCCAGATTGAAGTGATCGATGCAGGTGATGGAAAAACAAGCCAACCCATACGGTCCATTGACCACGTTACCGTGGATGAAAAAGAATATTACGAATTTGAGATTTCACGGCTGAAACCCCACGGTTTTGGTGTGCAGATCGGAACCTATCAGGAATTGGTAAACCTCATGCGCCTTTCTGAAAACCTGAAGAAATCCTACAAAAAGCAAGTGACTGTCCAGGTGAAGATCATCAACGGGGTAAAGTATTACGGATTGATCCTTGGCCAGTTCCCCAACCGTGGCAAAGCCGATCAATTCAAAGCTGAGTTGATCGCTAAATTTCCGGATGCCTTTATTGTGGAGTTTGATCGTTAAACACCTACAATAGTTTCAATTACCTCACGGGCTGCACGCTTGCCGGATTCAATTGCGCCACTCACCGTCCCAAATTGTCCGGTTGTATCGGTGGCTTCCCCTGCAAAAAACAAAACATCATTGACTGGGGTTGCAAGTGCTTCACGATCGGCATTTGTTCCTCCGGGTTTTGAGTATGACTGGCCCCCTTTAATAAAAGGTTCTTGTGTCCAATCCTGAATGACGGAAATGATATTGTCTTCACTGTCCCTTCGCACATTGGCGGTAGCTTTTCCATCGAAAATGGAATCAAGCTCCTCCAATAAAACGGGAACCATATTCACACCCAAAGGTGAAAGTTGCTCCGCTTTTTCACCCGCTATGGTCATACTCAACGTTTTGTTGTGCACACTTCTGTTTACCCCGGTGCTGAAGTACTCGGGACTATCCGTTCCTCCATGAATGAATGAAAGATTGTCGCCCCAAAAATTTTGTTTGAAATCCATGACCACACGAATGCTCGCATCCATTCCCATTTGCGCAAGTGCATTTGTTTTGGATGCCGGTAAGCCGGGATTAAAAGATATCGAATTGGCTTTGAGAATACTAACCGGAACAGCGACCACCAATTTATTGACCGAATACGTCCCCCCATTTTGATCCTGTAAGTCAATTAACCCACCGCTGTAATTGACAGCGCTAATGGGAGTATTGTATTGAATGTCTGCGACCACATTGCTAAAACGTGAAGACAACGTGTCTTGCAACGGATTGCTTTTCAAGGTTAAAATATCATTGTCATGGGTGATCAATGTTTTTGCTTCCGCAAGTGCTGACATTGATAACCTGGAATTGTTTGTGCCATTTGGATTGCCAATCCATGAATTTAAAATTTGATAAACACGTGGGCTCAATCCCGCAGCTTGAATAGCACTTTGAACAGAAACGTTTGCGCCTGTATAATTTAAAATGTTTTCGTAAAAATTTACTGCCGCCAAAAAATCATTATCAACTTCCGCATCGGCTAATCTCGTAAATGTATTGTCGAGAAAGAAGGCCGGCTCAGTGCCATTCAACACATCAATGGTGGGTGCACTTACTCCTTTTATAAGTTCACCAAAAGCTGAATCACTTCCCAACACCCTGTCTGCACCCAACTCCACCGGGAAATCGGTTTGAAGCGGTGAGTCTTGAAACTGGCGAATAGAACGAACGCGGCCACCTAAGTTATCGGAGGCTTCAAATATCTTAACGGCAATGCCCTGGGCTTTTAAAAAATCTGCTACCTGCAACCCTGCCGCACCTGCTCCGATGATGCCTACAACCCCATCATATTTAATAAGTGGTCCCGGATCTTCCGGAGCGCAAGCAGATAACCACGGTGGCAACACCGCAACTGCTGATAACCCAACACCAATATTTCTAATTGCTTTTCTTCTGTCCACTAACTTTTATCTTTATAACCCAAGTATCGCATTAAATTATTGAAAATAAACAGCAAATTCCGTGAATGCCTATGGAAGTCTCCCCTTTCGTCAAAAAAATCGCCATAGTTGGCCCGGAATCTACCGGTAAATCCTCGTTGGCTGAGGGATTGGCAAATCATTATAACACGGTTTGGGTACCCGAGTATGCCCGTGGTTTTTTAGATACACTTGGCAGGCCGTATGAACAATCCGACCTTGTCAAAATTGCCCATGGCCAATTGCAATTGGAAGATGAGTGGATGAACGATGCAAACGGTTTGCTGATTTGTGATACCAACCTTGTGGTAATCAAAATATGGTCAGTATTTAAATTCGGAAATTGTGACCAAGAAATTGCAGGACTGATGTTGGATAGAAAATATGATTTGCATTTGCTTACCGACATTGATTTACCATGGCAACCCGATCCGCAACGCGAACATCCGGATAAACGGCAGGAACTTTTTGATTTGTATGAACAGGAGTTGAAAAACCAGGGTGTTCCGTACGCCATCATTCGGGGCGGGAATCATGAACGCATTCAATCCGCAATACAGGAAATGGATACCCTTCTCAAATATCCCAACAAGTAATAAACAAAAACAGTAACTTCATTTTATACTTTACTCAAGTTTGGCCATGAATTCACGCAGATCATTTTTCAAAAAAGGTGCAAGCATTGTCAGCGCCCTATCGCTAAGCCCACTGGTAAGCAGTGCCGTTGCAGAGGATGTATCCGATGCATTGCACACCTTAAATAAATTAAGTCCGCTCGATGCCATGACCGATGAAAGCAGTTGGGAGCGAATAGCGCAAGCATACACTGTGTCGGCCAGTATTTTAAATTTAAACAATGGAGGTGTTAGCCCGCAACCTAAAGTTGTTCAAGATGCCGTTGATCGGTATTATCATTTAAGCAATGAAGCACCATCCTATTACATGTGGCAAATACTGGACAGAGGAAGGGAGTCGATACGCAGAAAGCTCGCTGACCTGGCAGGTACATCACCTGAAACAATAGCCATCAACAGAAATGCAACCGAAGCGTTGGCCAATGTTACCTGGGGATTGACTTTGAACAAAGGCGATGAAATCATCATGACCAAACAGGATTATCCAAACATGATCCATGCCTGGAAGCAAAAAGAACTACGCGAAGGCATTAAAATACAATGGCTCAATTTCAAACTACCCATTGAAAACGAAGAGGAAATTGTCAAAACATTTATCAGTGCCACCAATTCAAAAACGAAAGTCTGGCATATTACCCACATGATCAACTGGACAGGCCAAATCATGCCCGTGAAAAGACTTTGTGATGAAGCCCGAAAAAGAAACATTATTTCGATTGTTGATGGCGCCCATACGTTTGCGCACATGAATTTCAATATCATGGATTTTAATCCTGATTACTATGGGACCAGTTTGCACAAATGGCTATGTGCTCCTTTTGGTACGGGCATGTCATACTACAAAAAAGAAAACATTGCCGGTTTATGGCCGATCTTCGGCCACGATAAACCGCAAGCTGATGACATCCGGAAATTTGAGGCATTGGGAACACGTTCGTTTGCCACTGAGCAGGCCATCGGGCAAGCAATTGATTTCCACAATGCGATTGGTGGTCAACGAAAAGAAGAGCGGCTTCGGTATTTAAAAAATTATTGGTGCGAAAAAGTGATGAAACATGATCGTATCAAATTGAATGTTTCGTTAAAACCCGCGTATGCTTGTGCGCTTGGAAACTTCTCTATTGATGGAATAGAACCTGCTGATATAATGAACGAACTGATGAATACCTATCAAATCCATACCGTGGCAATTGTTTGGGAAAACATCAGTGGTGTACGCGTAACACCTCACGTTTACACGACTACTAAAGATTTGGACCGGTTTGTTGATGCTGTGTTGAAAATAGCGAATACGTAGAGATAGTATTGAGTCTATGGACTAAGGACTCAATACTATTTACTCGCGGCTAGCCACTCACGACCAACTCCTTCAGGCAATCAATCCACCGTGGGTGGTCGTTTAAGCTGGGTACAAGCTGCACTTTTTCACCGCCATGTTTTTCAAAGATTTCCTGATACTCTTCTCCTATTTCGATAATCGTTTCGAGGCAATCGGCAGTGAAGGCAGGGGAGAAAACCAATAATTTTTTCATCCCTTTTTCAGCACATTCTTTTACCACTTCATCAGAAAATGGTGTAAGCCATTTTCTGTCCAATCGTGATTGAAAACAAACCGTGTATTTTTCTTTTGGAATCCCCAATTGATCTACAATCAATTTGGTTGTGGCAAAACACGTGGCTTTATAACAATACTGATTTTCTGTAGTAAGTATTTCACAAGAAGCCTTACAGGCACCGCAAGGATGGGCTTTCTCCACTTGCCGTGTTGGCAAGCCGTGATAGGAAAATAAAATGTGATCGTAATCAGTTAAGCGAAAACGCTCACCACGAGCAACAATAGCATCAATAAAAGCAGGGTGATCATAGTATTGGGAAATGATTTTAAGTTCAGGAATCACCCACCACGACTTTATTATCCTTAATACTTCTTCAAGTGCCGAACCAGTTGAAGCACTCGCATACTGTGGAAATAGCGGAATGATGGTTATCTTCTTATAATTTTCTTTTTTTATTTCTTCAAGGACATCCGGTATAGATGGATTTTTATACCGCATGGCGATGTATACGACTTGGTCTTCAGAAAGTTCTGCTTGTAATAATTCTTTTACCCGATTACTATAAAAAAGTAAGGGTGATCCGTTTTCCGTCCATAATTCTTTGTAAAGTGCTGCCGATTTGGGCGCCCGGAACGGAACAATAATCAGGTTGACCAATATTTTCCGCAGCAACCACGGAATATCAATTACCCGTGGATCATTCAAAAATTGAGAAAGATAGGAGCGAACGTCTCTCACATCCGGACTATCGGGTGTTCCCAGGTTTACCAATAAAACTGCCGTTTTTGTATTCATGCGATGTTGGTATCGCAAAACTAACAAGATTCAAAAGAGATGGTTTCCTAAAAAGAAATAATATTCGGAAAAGACCATACCATCCAACCATACACAGCAAACCGGAGTACACGTGTAATACAGATCAATAAAAAATCGCGCGTTGAAAGGTCAACCGACCCGGCCAGCATACACGTGGCCGAAAAAGGAAGTGGGGTTACAGCGCCTACGAATACGAGAAACCCGCCATACCTTTTAAGTTGTTTTTTATATTGGACCAAATAGCGGCCAAATAACTTCTTGTACAGCTTGGTCTTTGAAAAATTCTTTCCAATATAAAATCCAATAACCCCTGCTATGTAAGATATCACTGAAAGGATAGCCAAATTGAGAATGTACCCGGACAAAGAAATCTTTGACAAGATCCAGATCATCATAAAAAATTCAGGTGGGATCAAACCGAACACAACTTCTGAAACAAAGAATATGGCCAGCAGCCCAATTGGGTTCCGCTGAAGGACTTCAATATCGGATTTAAAGTTTTCCAACAAGAATTCTTCCAGGTAAATAAAAGCAAAGATGATGACCCCGAACCAAACCAGTCCGCGCAGTAGGTTTTTAAATAAAAACCCGGTTTTTGACTCTTCCTCTAACTCCTCCATACAATCAATTTAAAATGGGGGAACGTTTAAAAGGCTTCGTTTCGTCAAACAGCTTTCGATAGGTAGCATGGCGCTTGGACTCCCGGGCACCAACCTGTTTCACCACATTGATCATCTTAGGATTAAAATCCCCAATCCAGTTCATTTCGTATTCATCGTATCGTTTGTACTGATCTTGCAATATTTTACGGGAAGCCATTATCATAGCACCATCCGCACCTTTTCCCTGATGTTCGGGAACTACGCCAAAGAGGACTCCAAATGCTTTACGGTTTGTTTTCATAATTGTATGCCATGCAAATTTAATCTTTCCCCGCCAGTCTAGTTTACCGTTTACATATTTTAATATCTGATTAATCTCGGGCAACGAAATAAAAAAAGAAACAGGCTCTCCTTTATAAAAGCCAAAGTACAACAAACGATGGTCAATAATGGGTTTCATCTGGCCAACCAACACCCGGGCTTGCACCATTGAAAGCTCCGGGTTTTCGGACCGGTTGGCCCAGGCATTGTTATAAACGTGATGCAAGTATCCGGGCAGTTGACCGAGTTCATCTTTACGAAGGTGCCGAAAAACATAGTCCGGGTTTCTTGCAAGGGTATCGGCTTTTTCAGCGAGCCGGCCTGATAGCGGTTCGTTGACCAACCGCCCAAAGGTATACTGATAGAAGTAAACCTGAAATCCATAGGATTCAAAAAAGCCTTTATAATATGGAAAGTTATAATTACACTGATAGTTGGGCTCAACATCAAAACCATCAATCAATAAACCCCACCACCGATCGCGGCTTCCAAAATTAATAGGCCCATCCATCGCTTCCATTCCCTTTTCATGAAGCCAATTTTTGCAGGTATCAAATAATAGGAATGCTGCCGCTTGATCTTGGATACATTCAAAAAATCCCATTCCGCCCGTGGGTTGATCATTGCCTTTTAAAACTGTTTTTTGGTTAATGAATGCTGCAACACGACCTATTGATTCCCCTTTACTATCCTGAAGGACCCAACGGGTACATTCCCCGTTTTTGAAAGTTTTATTTCTTTCTGGGGAAAAAACACTTTCAACATCCCGGTCAAGCGGGCGAATCCAATTCGGTTCGTTTTTATACAATCTGACGGGCACCATCAGAAACTCCTGCTCCAGAAGTGGTGAATCAACCTCTAAAATTTTCATTATCCTTCTTCCACAAACCGCGAAACGGGCTTGCTAATACTGTTTATCCGATTTGGCAATATAATATTAAATCTGGTTCCTTGCCCGGATTTACTGGCAACTGAAATTTTACCGCCCAGTTTATCAACAGCATTCTTTACAATATAAAGGCCTATGCCTGAACCATCCGATTGCTCGGTAGCGCGATAAAACATTTCGAATATCTTGGCGAGGTCCGCTTCATCGATCCCAATTCCGTTATCGGAAAAACTGATATCGGCCCGTAAGTTATCAACATGGACTTTGATGGAAACTTGCGGTTCAATGCCTTCTTCCAAACGTCTGTATTTTATTGCATTTGAAATCAGGTTCCTTACGATTTCCGATACCCGCCATGGGTCTGTATATAATTCTGCTCCTTCAATTTTAATATCGAGCTTTACTTCATTGGCACCTGATAAATAACTGAGGTCATCGAATGTGTTTTTTATCAACTCCCGGAAATCAACCTTCATCACCGAAACTTCAAGTTTCAGATTTTTCGAGTGGCTTAATACATCACCAATAAAATTATCGAGATGCCCAACTTTTTCACCAATGATATTTAAATAATCCATTGGATTGTCTGTATTGCCCGGCAACCGGGCCAGGTTCACGAGGCCGAGCACCGAAGATAATGGTGCCCTTAAATCGTGGGAAACTTTGTAAACGAAGTTGTCTAACTCCGAATTCCTGATCATCAATTCTTCTTCAACACGCTTGCGCTCAGTGATATCGACATACACCCCATACACACCTATAATTTCGCGGTCCTGGATAACCGGTAGCCCATACAAAATAACATTTACCAATTGTCCGTCTTTCCGTTTCCGGCTTGTCTCCACACTGATTACCCTGTTGGTGGCAATGAGGTTGTTCAAATCAATCCCTTCGTTTCGCAACTCATCCGGAACAATAAAGTCATTGAGGTTTTTTCCGCGAAGTACATTTAATTTATACCCAAACATTTCTTCGAAGCCGCGGTTTAATTGTACCACTTTTCCATGCTCGTCCAGCATCACCACCGCCATCGGTGCATTTTGAAAAAGTTGGGCAAAAAATGTTTCACCTTTTTTAATTCTTGCTTCTGCTTGTTTGCGGTCCGAGATATCCCGAAAGACAACTTGTACACATGCTTCCCCATTAAAGGTGAAGGGATAGGCCATGGCTTCCACATCGATCTCCGAACCATCCACACGTAAGTATTTTTGCTCCGCCAATGCTACGGGCTTTCCATCCAATACCTTGTTCATCCGCCTAATCGTGGCTGCGCGGAAATCGGGGTGCATATATTGAAATATATCACTCCCGGAAAAATCCTTTGTTTCATCGGCACCAAACGTTCGGTACGCATACGAATTGGCAAAAACCAGGTTTCCATCTTTGTGAATGATAATGCCTACGGGCAAGTGCTCCACCATCGACTGGTAGCGCAACTCGCTTTCCATATCGGTTCGCTTTTTATCGGTAATGTCCTGGATGACCCCGCGTTGAATTACCCCTTCCGTTATAGCTTCACATGAAGCGTTCCACTCCATCCATCGCACTTCTTCGTTGATGAGCATTCTTCCCTGCCATACCCATTTGGTTCTACTTTTATCCAGGGAATTCAGGCCATCCAAAAATTCAGAAACGTCATCCGGATGGATTATCCCGACCACAGCTACCGGGTTGCTTATTAATTCCTCAGCCGGTACACCAATTATTTTTGGGGCAGTATTGCTTACGAACCTGAAAGACCCTTTCCTTTCGAAATCGATTTGGTACTCATAAATAACAGCTGGCAATTGCCCCAGTAATTCGTGCATAGGTAGCGTGTATGGCTTAGGCAGGGTCGTTCAAATATATGGATTAAAAATAAAACCGCTAAAATTAGTTTTTAGGGGCCTAAAAACAAGGAAGTTTTGAAATATCTTCATGTCTTGCGGGGCTTTATTGTTCATTTGAAATCCGAACCGTCCAACCCTGACCTTAATTCCTTGTTACAACATGTAATGCCCAATTCACCCGTTTGGCTTAAAAACGGTTGATTTTATAAAACCATCCCACCAAATTTTTTCCTTAATAAGAAGCAATCCGGTTAAATTCTTTTCCCAGTTGGGCAATGTATTATTTTTAAGGTTTGCGCACCAAATGAAAAAAGAATACATCATGTTTAACAATACTTTGTGTTTCAACTTTCCGGTGTCTGTAAAATCCGTACAAAGCCAAATGGAACCACGTTCCATCCTCCCTACTATCCCTTTGATTAAACAAGGAAGTTCATGGTCTTTAAATACATCAAGAAAAAAATTGGTAATGATTACATCAAATTTTAAGTTTTCCGGAATTGATTCAATGGTTCCCTGCACGAAGTGAACCTTTGCAGGATTGGTGATTCTTGTTTTGGATATTTCAATCATCCTTTGTGAGCTGTCAACATACCAGATTTCTGAAGGGTTCGAGGCTTTAAAAATCGAATTCAGAATCCATCCCGTTCCGCCACCAAGAATTAAAACGCGATCTTCATTCTTTATTTCAGATAAAAAATATTCCTGTGCTTCAACAATGCTTTTTCCAAAAACGAGCCGTGCCAAAAAATCATAAGCGGAAGCAACCCGATCAAAACCTTTCATTTTATTAAAATGTATAAAAGCGGAAGAAAAAAAATTGCATCCCCCACATATCGAAACCGATCATCCAATGAAAAGAAATTATTTTTATAATGAATCAATCCCAATACAACTGTCATTATCAAAATAATTCCTACGGCAGGAAATAATTGTGGGGAGAAATAGAAATTCACGATTCCTATTATCAATGCAAATGAAAAACAAATCCAAAAAAATCCGGTGATAGACGTTGTTGAAAATTTTGTAGCTATCGAATCTTGTTGTTGTGATAAATCTATCTTTCTATCAAATAAAGAAAACAGAATCAAGTTCAACATCACAACAAGAAAAAACTGAAAAACAGTTAAAATTGAACTGGTTCTAAACTCCATTCCAGGTTGGCCTACAACGGGCACCAAAACGCCAGCCGTATAAAGAAGGGCACCCACTAATTCTTTTGCAAAGGAAAGGCTTCGTTGAAAGATCAGATACAAGAGGGCGGTTCCTGCAATCACACATCCCAACATCAGTGTGGGTTTCTTTAAAAAAAGAATGGTGGCAACCGCAGTCAGTGCAGTCATTAAAGCAACTATTGCCCACAGTACCCTGAAATTTCTTTTGTAAAATTGGTGACGAAATGTAAGGGCCGGATTTTTTATCCGCTTTGCATCCAACAAATGATCAACCGAATAAATTATCCAAACACACAATCCCAGTACAAGAAGCCCGGCTGCATCAGGCGAAACCTCAAAAACCATGGAAAGAAAATAAGAACCAACAACAGCCCCAACGCTAATATCTATACTTAGGGTGTTGATGATCTTGTATTGCAAATTTCTACGACTTACCTTTTTATCACCAGCCATTATGCTAGTCAATCACGTCACAAAGTAAAGAAACCAAAGTACCAATTCCCTGGGATTGAATGGGTGCAGAGATGTGTAGCGTTCAAAAGGTAGTTGCATGGTGCTTGATGATGGCAACAAAAATCAATGACTACTCTACCGTGACCGACTTTGCCAAATTCCGTGGCTGGTCCACATTGCACCCGCGCATCACAGCAATGTGGTACGAAAGCAATTGCAACGGGATCACCGATACCATCGGCATCAACGCTTCGTGTACAGCCGGAACTTCAATCACAAATTCTGACATGGGGGGTATTTGTTTGTCGCCTTCCGTAACAACGGAGATCACGCGGCCCTTCCTGGCCTTTACTTCCTGGATATTGGAAACTACTTTTTCGTAAGAGCTGTCTTGCGTAGCAATGAACACAACCGGCATCGCTTCGTCTATCAACGCAATCGGGCCGTGTTTCATTTCAGCTGCCGGATATCCTTCTGCATGGATGTAGGAGATTTCCTTGAGTTTTAATGCGCCTTCCAATGCTACCGGGAAATTATAACCCCTTCCTAAGTATAAGAAGTTGGGAACATCTTTAAAGGTGTATGCGATTTCTTTGATCTTATCATTTAAGGCCAGCACCTTCTCTACTTTCTTCGGGATGTTTTCCAACTCCACCAACAATTCATGGAACTTGGTAGTGGTGATGGTCCCCTTCTTCTGCGCCACGATCAATGCGATCATGTTCAACACAGTAAGTTGTGCTGTAAAAGCTTTTGTACTGGCAACGCCAATCTCCGGCCCGGCATGGGTATATGAACCTTCGTGCGATGCCCGCGCAATAGATGATCCCACAACATTGCACACTCCAAAAATAATGGCGCCTTTTGATTTGGCGAGTTCAATAGCAGCAAGTGTATCAGCGGTTTCTCCCGATTGTGAAATAGCAATAATCACATCGCCTTCGCGAATAACGGGGTTTCGGTACCTGAATTCAGAAGCATATTCCACTTCAACAGGAATCCGGCAAAACTCTTCAAAGAAATACTCTGCAACCAACCCGGCATGCCAGGAAGTTCCGCAGGCAACAATAATAATGCGGTCAGCATTCACCAGTTTGTTTGCGTATTCACGAATACCACCCAGCACAAGCCGACCGGCCTTGGAGTCCAACCGGCCGCGTAAGCAATCGCCAATAGATTTGGGCTGTTCAAAAATTTCTTTCAACATGAAATGTTCAAACCCACCTTTCTCAATTGCTTCCAACTCCAATTCCAATGTTTGGATGTGGGGTGTCATCACTACATCCTCAATGGTTTTTATTTTTAGCTCGCCATCTCTAATGATCGCAATTTCCAAATCATTCATATACACCACTTCATTGGTGTATTCAATAATGGGTGTGGCATCCGATGCCATAAAGAATTCATTTTCGCCAACGCCAATTACAAGCGGGCTTCCTTTTCGTGCAGCAATCAAAAGCGAAGGATCATCTTTTGACATAATCACTATGGCATACGCTCCTACAACATTATTCAGCGCAAGGCGCACCGCCTCCTCCAGGGAGCATTCGTTGCTCTCTTGAATGTATTCAATAAAGTGGACCAGCACTTCTGTGTCTGTGTCACTTTCAAAACTATGGCCCTTGTTAATAAGCTCCTGTTTTAAAGAGTTATAGTTTTCAATAATCCCGTTGTGGATAAGTGCAATGCTTTTTGATGCAGAGTAATGCGGGTGTGCATTCACATCATTCGGTTCCCCGTGGGTAGCCCATCGTGTATGGCCAATACCAATCGTTGAATTAAGGTTTTTCTTTTGGATGTAATTCTCCAGTTCCGAAACTTTTCCTTTCTTCTTATAGACATTCAATCCACCATTCAGCAACGCTATACCTGCGCTATCATAGCCCCTGTATTCAAGTCGTTTTAATCCCTTGATGATTACATCCCCAGCCTGGCGATGGCCGACATACGCAACGATTCCACACATAGTTAATTATTGGTACTATATAAAGTTGGTATTGTATAATAAATTTTCAATTTGATATTGTCCTTATGGACTCCAAACCTACTCACATCTTGATTGATACGAATAGAGGAAGGGATCAATACAAATTTAGTGAATTGGGTTTTGTTCTCTTTTGAAATGCTAAGTTCCTGAAGGAACACAGAAAGAAATGCCGAATAATTATTATTTGTACTCGAATAATTGACTACAGCCGAAGTACCCTGATCACCCACGGCAGTGAAAATTGGGTAACGCCCAACATTCGGATCACGGGTCAACCATCCACTATAGGCGATTAAATTCAAGGTGTCAGCATTTGTTTTTACAGGCTGTAACCGGTTATCATCCTTTAATACTCCCAGTTTATAACTTTCAACCGGATCAAACCCACCCGTCTTTTGTATATCCGATAATACCAATTCAGCCGAGTTTATAATAATCGCGGGAGCTCCTGTTCCTGAAATTTTAGGGATCGTGTCGGTGAAGCTGAAGAAATTGGCAAAATCAAGTTTGGTCATAATACCGATGCCCGATTGTGAATAGCGAATATCTTTGTCTGTTTTATCCACATAAAAACTTATACCTTCTACTTGTGATCCTGTCCGGTCTGAAGTAATGTGGTTGAAGGCCATCATCCGCGATGAGGCATTGGTTGAAAAAGTAAAGCTTATTTTACTGGCCACTGTATCATCGGGGGCAGAAAAAAACACATCAATTTTTGAAGAGGGGTCTAAAATTGAGAGCCCAAAAATCTTATCATTTTTTTCATCATTCGAAACTGGTTGAAAAGAAATCCCTTTATACTTTTCCACAAACTTATCGATATAATAATAGGTGGAATCAGGATCAGTACCGTTTGAATAAGCAAGCGCGGTATTGTGCAAATCTTCTCCAAAAGCATCAATTTCAATTTTCAAAACAATTGTTGTATCCTTCCTGTCTGTCACGTATTTCTTGAAATCTACGGGATTCGGGGAAGAAGTGGTCGTGCCTATTAATTCAGGTGCCACCGCTTTTAGTGAACGGTTCATGTAATATGGAAATGAATCATACTCCAATGCTTCGGCAAGCTCAAACACTTCCACGGTTTGGGGTGTTGCAGCTTGGGTTGAACCAACCACATTGAAAGTGTATCGTAGTTCAATAAAAGCGGAGTCAAATTTCGAAGCCACATCAATTTTATTTCTGCTCACCGGCAAAAACCGTGTTTGTGCAATAGCCGTTACTTCACCCAAGTCAGGATCAGTATATTTCCCAACTAAAAACTGACCAACACCATTGGACACAAATGTTGATGTACTCAGTGAGTCAACCAAATAATTGGATGATGTAATGGGAATCTCAACATATCTGACATTAAATTTTGAATTCGGATTTTTGAATCCTAACACGCTTGTATCTTCTTCACAAGCAAAAAGGAATGGGGCAACCATAAGTAATTGCCCTATTCTCCTAGCCCACAAGTTCATTATAGAGATTATAATAAGATTCTGTATAGTTTTCGTCTTTTTCGATGCTATCGATTTTCTTGGTGTTTTTGAATAGCTCTTCCAGTTTTTTGTTCTCGCCCGCAGAAATCACTGCATCCGAAAACTCCATCCCAAGTTTGATGAACCCTTCAAAATCCGGGGTCTTCAAATGGCCGAGCATATTGTCTTCGATGTCCATCATTTTTACTTTCTCCAACACATCACCTTTGAAGGTGTGGTTGAATGAATGGTCATAGATGGTGAAAACAGTTTTTGCATTTTTAAACAACGGATCATTCTTATAGGTTGTTTTCAAATACAAAGGGATAAAGCTGGTAATCCAATCATTGCAATGAACAATGTCAGGGGCCCATCCTAATTTCCTTACAGTTTCAATCACACCTTTGCAGAAGAAAATCGCGCGTTCGTCATTATCTTCGTAAAACTTGTTCTGCTTGTCATGAAAAACAGACTTGCGATGGAAATAGTCTTCGTTGTCAATAAAATATACCTGGAGTTTTGCATTCGGAATAGATGCCACTTTGATAACCAATGGCTTTTCTTCATCTCCCACGGGTATATTAATACCCGATAATCTTACAACCTCATGTAACCTATTCTTGCGCTCATTTATAATTCCAAACCGGGGAACTAAAATCCGTATTTCCATACCTTTCTCTTGCATGGCTTGCGGCAGCTTTCTTACGAATTCTGCCACCTCAGTTGTTTGCAGGAAAGGGTTTATCTCACTGGCAACATAAAGAATGCGGAGTTTTGACATATAATTGTTGATTTTAATGTAGAACGGAAATTGAAGCCACAAAATTACAAAAAAATACCCCGTTTATCAACTTGTTTTAAGTTTTACCATATCTTTGCGACCCTTTTCTAAAAGGCCTGGAATGCTAGTTTTCAAGGAAATCAGACCATTAAAAGTCTTTTTACGCGAAAAAAGACACCTAATAAAATCCATAGGATTTGTTCCTACAATGGGTGCTTTGCACGCTGGCCACATCCAATTGTTTGAAGAATGCAGGGCGGCCAACGACTTAACAGTAGCTTCCATCTTCGTCAACCCGACCCAATTCAACAACACAACCGATTTTGACAAATATCCCCGTTCTTTTGAGCAGGATGTTGAAAAAGCTAAGCAAGCCGGTGTAGATGTACTGTTCGCCCCGGAACCATCCGAAATGTATGCGACCCCATCGGGGGTAAGTTTTGATTTTGGCCATCTGGACAAAATCATGGAAGGCACTTTTCGCCCCGGGCATTTTAATGGTGTCGCCACGGTGGTTGTTAAACTCTTTCACATTGTTGAACCCGACCATGCTTATTTCGGACAAAAAGATTGGCAGCAATTTACCATCATTTCAAAATTGGTAGAAGATTTATTGTTTGGTATTACACTCCACGATGTGCCCACCATCCGTGAGGCCGATGGACTGGCACTATCATCCCGAAATGCAAGGTTAACGCCTGAGCAACGAAGTGTTGCACCTGTTTTATACGAAGCATTGAGCACTGCCAGGGAAATGATCCACAGTCAGGTTTCGCTAAACGAAGTGAAAACTTTTGTTGCGGAAAAAATCCCCCGCCATCAAAATGTTTCGTTGGAGTATTTTGAAATTGTAGACAGAAGAAACCTAAACGCGGTTGAACATGTTGATAGCAGGCAAGAATTGATTATTTGTATTGCAGCATGGATTGGGGACGTACGGTTAATTGACAATATTTTTATTTAAGATTGAATTCCAAATGAGGATCGAAATATTAAAATCAAAAATTCACAGGGCAAAAATCACACAAGCCGAACTTCATTATGTTGGGAGTATCTCCATCGATGAGGAGTTGATGGAAGCCGCCAATATTATTGAAGGTGAAAAAGTACAAGTAGTAAACATCAACAATGGCGAACGGCTTGAAACGTATGTGATAAAAGGTGCGCGCGGATCAGGAACCGTTTGTTTGAACGGCCCCGCAGCAAGAAAAGCACAAGTAGGCGATGTCGTAATTATCATTGCGTATGCTTCGATGAAATTTGAAAAGGCAAAAAAATTCAAACCAACCATCATATTTCCGGATCAGAATAATAAATTGACGTAGTAAAACGATCCGATGCCTTCGAAGCTAAAATCTTTCATTCAGTATTTACTTATTATTATCGTTACCAGTTTTTTGATTTGGTTTTCGCTTCGGTCCGTTACCCCACAAGAAGGCGAAGACAAATGGGACTACTTACTTAACGCCTGGCGTGAAGCAGATAAGTTTTGGTTGATGACGATGGCATTCATTGCCATTCTAAGCCATGTTATACGCGCCATTCGGTGGAGGATGATGCTGGTGCCCGTTGGATACCCTTCAAAAGCGACACATAATTTTCTTTCGCTAATGGTCGGCTATCTTGTGAACCTGGTCATTCCGCGTGGAGGTGAATTATCACGCTGCTACAACCTGTACAAACTTGACAAAACCCCGATCGATGTTTCGTTCGGCACAGTGGTATTGGAGCGCATCATTGATTTGGTTTTTCTTTCTATCCTGATTGTTGTTTCTTTTTCCTTCGAATCAGAAAAGCTTTTTGCGTTTGTAAAATCGCTCCCGCTTAAAATGGATGAAGAATCCTCTGCCCGCTACACCGTTCCTTTAATCCTTGCCGGGCTGGTTATAGTGGTAGCTGTATTCCTGTGGATGGTGGGTAAAAATGATCGCGTTCGTAATTTTCTAACCAAGACATGGGCCGGATTTAAAAATGGATTCTTTTCTATTCTTAAACTCAAACAAAAAGGACTGTTTATCTTTTACTCTGCACTCATTTGGATCCTTTACTTTTTGATGAGCTATGCGGTGATCATGGCTTTTCCAACAACCGCAGTACTGGGCATGGGTGCCGTCTTAAGCCTATTTGCCATTGGCGCAATTGCCATGGCCGCACCTCTTCCCGGAGGTGCGGGATCCTATCATGTGTTGGTGCCTGCCGGATTGGTTTTCTTATATCAATTACCACAAGCAGATGCGGTAGCATTTACTTTTGTTTTTCATGGTTGGCAAACTTTTATCATGATTGTAATTGGGGCTATTTCGCTTTTGGCTACTTCAATTTTGGTGAAGAAAAAGAAGTAATCAAATGTTGGATTCCTTTAGATCAGAAAATAAATAGAATAATGTTTCGTAGGTATTAAACCCTTTTAACCGAAATGCCGTTTTGTCATAGAATTAGTTTTGGCGCAATGCTTGTTAATACAGTCAGGACAATTGAAATTTGAATAAACCTTAAATATTTACAACTATGGGAATGGGAGCATTAGTGATAGGACTTTTCTTTATGGCCATTGGCTGGATTGTCAGCTCGCGCCTGAAAAGCAAGTTCAAAGAGTATTCGCAAATCAGATTGACAAAAGACTTGTCCGGTGCGGAAATAGCCCGCCTCATGTTGGCCGACAATGGCATTCATGATGTAAAAGTAATAAGCGTTGCAGGGGAATTAAGCGATCATTACAATCCTGCCAATAAAACGGTAAACCTTAGCGAAGGTGTTTACAATGGCAGAAGTGCTGCTGCAGCCGCGGTTGCAGCACACGAGTGTGGGCACGCGGTTCAACACGCCACTGCCTACAGCATGTTACAACTTCGCTCCATGATGGTACCCGTGCAAAACGTAAGTGCAAAAGTCATCAACATTCTGTTTATGATGATGATGTTTGGAGCATTTTTCGCTGGCGGGTTTTTCTCATTTAATACGGCACTTTTGGTGATCATAGCATGCTACGGTGTTTTTACGCTGTTTGCGTTCATCACGCTACCGGTTGAATTCGATGCCAGCAAACGCGCATTGGCATGGGTAGAACAACGCGGAATTGTGACATCGCAAGAGCATTCAATGGCAAAAGATGCACTTAAATGGGCCGCCATGACGTATGTAGTTGCTGCTATCGGTGCCCTTACCACGTTGGTGTACTATGTGATGATGTTTTTGGGGAACAGGGATTAAGGAAAAAAATATTTTCTATCCTATTTTATTGGGTAGACCTATTAATTTTACGGCCCGGGGGAAGCTCCGGGCTTTTCTTTTTTTAATGACTTACACCTATGAATTTCCAACTTTCTGAAGAACAATTAGCCGTACAGCAAGCCGCACGTGATTTTGCCCAAACCGAATTATTGCCCGGTGTCATCGAGCGCGATACGGAAGCAAAATTCCCAACAGAGCAGATCAAAAAAATGGGCGGGCTTGGCTTTATGGGAATGATGGTCGATCCGAAATATAACGGTGGTGGAATGGACACCATCTCCTATGTATTGGCCATGGAAGAAATCTCTAAAGTGGATGCCTCTGCGTCTGTGTGTATGTCGGTAAACAATTCGCTGGTGTGTTGGGGGCTGGAAAAATTCGGAACAGAAGAACAAAAAGAAAAATATTTAAAACCATTGGCACTGGGCCAAAAAATTGGCGCCTTCTGTTTGTCTGAACCCGAAGCAGGATCGGATGCCACCAGCCAACGCACTACTGCTGAAGACAAAGGTGATCATTACCTGTTGAACGGAACCAAAAACTGGATCACCAATGGAAACAGTGCAAGCGTTTATATTGTCATCGCACAAACCGATGTTGAAAAACGCCACAAGGGAATCAATGCGTTGATCGTAGAAAAAGGCATGGATGGATTTATCATCGGCAAGAAAGAAGACAAGATGGGCATCCGCGGATCAGATACGCACTCCCTTATGTTTACCGATGTTAAAATTCCGAAAGCCAACCGCATCGGTGATGATGGCTTTGGGTTTACATTCGCCATGACCACATTAAATGGTGGAAGGATTGGAATCGGATCACAAGCATTAGGAATTGCTTCCGGTGCGTACGAGCTTGCTGTAAAATATGCTAAAGAAAGAAAAGCATTTGGCAAACCGATTGCCGAACATCAAGCGATTCAATTTAAGCTTGCTGATATGGCAACGAAAATTGAAGCTGCCCGATTAATGATTTGGAAAGCTGCCTATTTAAAAGATCAAAATCAAAATTTTGTAAAAGCCGCAGCAATGGGCAAGTTGTTCGCTTCCCAAATTGCACAGGAAGTAACCACCGAAGCAGTGCAAATCCATGGAGGATATGGGTATGTGAAAGAGTACCATGTTGAACGCTTCATGCGCGATGCGAAAATTACACAGATTTATGAAGGCACCTCCGAAATTCAACGGATGGTGATTTCAAGGGAATTGCTTCGGTAGTCTTTGCGGTCAGGTTACTGATTTTGGTCGGTTCCTTAAAAACCACAATTCCAATTCAAAACAAATGATAGCTCGTTCGTGCACACGTGTCAAATGAATGAGAATGTTTCATTGAATGTTTGTAGGCGACACAGCCCATCTTCAAATTTTAGCCGTGGTGCACCCACAGCTAAAAAATATACCGCTCCTCCGGAGCTTACATTATTTTACAATTTAAAATGTATGGACCCATCCCAGAGGGAAGAAATATTTGCAGAAAACAAGCATGAAACAAAAACCTTCCCGTAGGGACGGAACGAAATCAAAATTACACCCTGCATATGTTTGCAAGCGCCAGTACGGTATCTATAAAGCATTCAAATAAATTTTTTCATTAAGCCGAATGCAAATTCTTAACAAGTGTCGTGCAAACGTGTCGAATGAATGAGAATGTCTCATCGAACGCAGGCAGGCGACATGACCCATACTCTACATTTAAAACCCGAGTTACCTCGGGGCTAAAAATATACCGCCCCTCCGGAGCTTACATTATTTTACAATTTAAAATGTATGGAACCGTCCCAAAGGGACGAAATATTTGTAGGGAAACAAACATGAAACAAAAACCGTCCTGTAGGGACGGAACGAAAGGAAATCACAATTGAATCGAATGGATTGCTTCGCTAGGTTTTTACCTGTTGGTTGATCTCGTAAATTTTTTCAGCAATCTCGGTTAAAAGTGTTGGATCTTTTTCAAGGGCGTTTCCAATAACAATCATATCGGCCCCGGCCTCTAAAGACTCGAGTGCCTTTCTGCTGGTGTCAATGCCGCCACCAACAATAAGCGGAACATTTACAGATTTACGTACGGATGCAATCATCTTCGGACTGATATTCCTCTCAGCACCGCTGCCCGCATCCATGTAGATTGTTTTTAATCCCAACATCTCACCCGCCATTGCCGTGCAAGCCGCAAGTGAATATTTATCTTCAGGTATTGGGTTGGTGTTACTGATATACGCAACGGAAGTTGTCCGCCCTGAATTCACCAACATGTATCCCGTAGGAATTACTTCCAGTGAAGTTTTTTTAATAATAGGTGCAGCGATTACGTGTTGGCCAATCAACAGCTCAGGGTTCCTGCCGGAAATCAACGAAAGAAATAAAATTCCGTCAGCTGTGGGTTCAAGTTGAATGGAGTTGCCCGGAAAAAGGACAACAGGGATGTTCACATCCTCTTTGATTTTTGCCACCACTTCTGCCAGATTAGGAGTCGTGACCAAGCTACCCCCAACAAAAAAATAATCAACACAGTTTTCACTCGCGAGGTTGATCAACAACTGAAGTTGGTTGGGGTCTTCAACCTTATCGGGATCAATCAACACAGCAATAGATTTTTTCCCCAACTGCTGATTCTCTTGCAGCTTCTTAAGAATCTTCATCGGTTGATGTGTTTGTTTCTTTGGGCGTCAGCAATTCCATCAATTTTTCTTTCGCCAAATTCAGAAGGAAAAAAGTAGCTTCATTGGCAATGGTTGCGCCTATATCCGAAGCAATGGTAGCAAATCGCGAAGGTTGTTGAATCGTTGTTACTTCTTGAACTTCACCTTGCTCGTTCTTCGAAACAATAGTATTTAAAGTCTTCTTCTTTCCTTTGCTGGCGGTGATCTGCCTGAATAAAATATAGGTTAGCGCCAATGACCCCCCAATAATCAGGGCATTTTTCAAAAGTTCATTGGTTTGATGTTTTACCGTTTTCAATTCCCTTTCGAATTCATCTTTATAAATATCCGATTGCTTCAGCAATCTTCTTTTTTCTACCGAAGTACTCATTTTCTTCGCGATTTAAAACCTGACAAAACATTCTCATCTAATTTTTTGATCAATTTCTTTCTGACCAAAAACAGTATTAGTGCCATTAAAAGATAGGCACCAGCAACAATAGCAAACCCCCCAAAACCGCCTACGTATTCTACCAGTAGCATTGCCAACGCCATGCTTATAAAAAAAATAAAAAGCACCATGCCTGCGGCAATCAATAGAAATACCAGCCCCGTGGAAATCCCCTTCGAAACATCTTCCTGAATTTCAATCTTCAGCAATTCAATACGCGCCTCGACATACTTTTTAGTACTCTCGATCAGCCCGTCAAGCTTCAATAATTTGGATATGGAATCGATTAACATTGGGTTCTTTCAAAGCATGCAATATAACTAAAATTTGAGTTCCGCTAAAGATTGAAACCCGCCTTCTTGCAACCGTTTCGCCCTATTTACCAATAAGAATCAACGAAAATGGAATGATGAAAAAGATCAAAAGCAAATAGGCAATAATGGCCAACCGATGTTTATATGACAATCGACTTAGTCCCTTTGCAAGTAGAAGTGGCAATTCCCGAACAAAAGGCATGATAAAAATAAACACACCAATACAATTGAAAAGCAAGTGCGCAATAGCAATACTAATTGCCGAATGACTGTTCGAAAACGCGGCAATAAAAGCGGTAATGGTGGTGCCAACATTTGCACCCAAAATAAATTGAAATGCCGTCCTTAGTTTGATGATTTTTTTTGCCACAAGCGGAACCACCAGTGATGTGGTGATGGTGCTGGATCGAATTAGTGCGGTAAATATCAACCCGCCAAAAAATGCATAGAACGGATTCTTGAAAAGCAAAGCTGTCTTGGAGTGCTGAACATCAAGCCAGTTTGCAATGATGTTTCTAAAGAGCAAGACAGACACAAGTATTAACAAAAAAGAAAGCGCCACCAATATCCACACATTGGAAATGGTATCGACAAGAAGAGAGGAAATGGAACTTCCAAAAAAGTGTGTAGCTGTACCTTCTGCAGAACCCGATGCGTTGAAAAGCCAGTTTGTCAACCGGGTTGAAAGAACGGAAAGAAGTTTGAAGTTGTATTCCAATGGAAATAAAATTGCAACCGTCAGGATATTAAAAAAATCATGACTCGTGCCGGCCGCAATGGCCCGTTTGTATTGTTTTCCAAATGTGATAAACCCGATCGCAACAAACGTGCTGGTGATGGTTGTACCAATATTTGCCCCCATTATTAACACTACCGCACTTTCAAAACTGATCGATCCGGAAGCAACCAATGCCACTACCATGGAAGTAGCGGCAGAACTGCTTTGTATAATAGCGGTTACCAACAATCCGATAAACAATGCCGTGAATGGGTTGGCTGTTGCTTGCACAATCGCCTTCATGGTTTCGTCATTCAGTAAATTAAAAGACGTTACCATCAAATCAATACCGAACAAAAAAGTCAGTAATGTTAGAAGGACCAAAAAGATCTTTATAAAAATTTCTTTTCGGGGAAGTGCAAACGGTTGATTCTTTAAAGCCATCTACAACAAAGATAGGTACTTACATCAATTCCCATAGGAGACAAAGACATTAGACATTAGATGCCAAGACGTTAGACACTAGATATTAGACGTTAGACACAAGACATGATAGTAAATAGCAGATGCCAGCTATTGGATCCAGCATCCAACTAAAGAACACCCCAATCAACAAATCGTCAAATCAACTAATTGCCCAATTCCCTCACCGCCATCCACGCCATCAGCCCCGGCCCGATAGCCAGTGCATCTTCGTCAATGTTGAAAGTAGGTGTATGTACGTAACTGGTAATCCCTTTTTGTTCGTTGCGCGTGCCCAGTCTGTAAAAAGAAGCAGGTATAACCTGGGAATAATAAGCAAAGTCTTCCGCCCCTAAGGTAATGTCAATATCAACAACGTTTTCCGCACCTACATATTCTGTAGCAGCAGCTTTGATCCTGCGTGTGAGTTCGGGATGGTTTTCCAAATATGGATAGCCCATCGAAATATCAACCTCGCATCTTCCCCCCATTCCTTCCGCGATGCTCTCTGCCATTTTTTTGATTTTGGCCAATCCTTCTTTGCGCCAGGCTTCGTTCATCGCACGAAAAGTTCCGGCAATGTTTACTTCATCAGGGATAATATTGGTGGCACCTTTTCCAATAATATTTCCAAAGGTCAAAACTGTAGGTTGCCGTGGGTTTGCATTCCTGCTAATGACTTGCTGCAATGCAATAATAATGTGCGAAGCAATCACAATCGGATCAATCGTAAGATCAGGTGCTGCTCCATGTCCACCCTTTCCGATTACTTTTAAATAAATCTCGTCAGCGCTGGCCATGTACATGCCTTCGCGGAAACCAATTTTACCTACCGGTAACAAGGGGAAAACATGCTGGCCAAGTATTGAAACAGGTTGCGGGTTTTCCAACGCTTTATCACGGATCATGTAGGATGCCCCGCCCGGATTTTTTTCTTCACCGGGTTGAAATAATAAGCGCACCGTTCCTTCAAATTGATCTTTGATCTCATTTAAAATCTTTGCTGTTCCCAACAAAGAAGAAGTATGTACATCGTGACCACAAGCGTGCATGATACCCGGTACTATTGACTTATACTCAATATCATTTGCTTCCTGAATTGGCAACGCATCCATATCGGCACGGAGCGCAATGGTTTTTGATGTGGGGCTTTTTCCTTCGATTTCAACAATAAGCCCTGTTGTGGCGATCTCTTTTGGCTCAAGGCCGAAAGCACGAAGCTTATCAGCTACATATTTTGCCGTATTGAATTCCTGATAGGATAGTTCAGGGTTTGCATGCAGGTATCGTCTAAAAGACACAACCTCGCTTGCATATTCCTTCGAGAGGGATTTTATTTTTTCGAGCAGCATTTACTCCAGGATTTTTATCCGATCAGGGATGATGATGGCATTTCCAAAGTACTTCTTAATCGAAACAAAATCTTTCTGTGCTTCCATTCGTGTAAAGTAACTTCCTGTCTTAACCTTAAAATTAGGCTGTGCGTAAATCACTTCTGATTCCAGGTAGGGCAAGTCCATGGCGAGTTTCTTTTTTGTATTCAATGCTTCTTCCCTGTTAAGCCCGGTATAAAGCTGAATTGTAAACCCGTCCACATATTTCCGGGTCAGGTTAATCCTGTCGATACTATCCAGCACCGCATCCAATTGCTTGTTTACTGTATAGTGGGGTTCAATATCCGGTCTTTTTTTTCTACCATCTTTCGAGGTTGGCAAAGAATCTTTGGGAATCTCATAGGTTGGACGCCAGGCAGACAGGTCTTCTGAATAGGTTCCGGACGATGAAGTGGTTGTTGTTGCTTGTTGTGAAGCACAACTCGCCATCATCATCAGGTACATTATCAGGGCAGGGTTCATGCGCATGTCAATCGATTATAATACACTTATTGCTTCGGATGTCTTCCTCCACTTTTTTGAACTTAACGTCTTTTAACACTTTTCCGTCTGTATACTGCACGGTTACTTTATCATTCCTTCCGGCCAGTTTTTCGGATTTTACCGGTTGTACTTTCTCTTGTGGCGGTCGGTTTTGATTCGGTTGCCCTCCTCCACTTAACAACGAACGTGATTCATCTTTTTGCTCATTCAATTTCGTCCTTCGTTGCGCACGTGCTTCCTGTACTTTATCCGGTTCTTGTTGCGGGATATCTGCTTTCATTAGAAATGAAATCGTCTCCTCGTTTACTTTTGCGATAAAGCGTTTGAACAATTCGAAGGCTTCAAATTTGTAAATCAACAATGGATCCTTTTGTTCGTACACCGCGGTTTGCACCGACTGCTTCAAGTCATCCATTTCACGTAAGTGTTCTTTCCAAAGTTGGTCGATGATCGCAAGGGTGATCATCTTCTCCATGGCCAGGATCAATTCTTTGTTTTCTGTCTCAACACATTTGGAAAGGCTTGCCGCAACACCAATTTGTTTTTTCCCATCCGAGAATGGAACCAGGATATTTTCAATGGTGGCACCCCGTGTTCTGTGGATCTCACGAATTACAGGCAACGATTTTTCAGCAACACCTTTATTCTTGGTATGATAATGGTCAAGTGCTTTATGGTACAGATCGTCTGCAAGTTTTGATTGATCAAGGCTTTCGAATTTCTCTTTGGTAATATCATAATCCATTCCGAAGATACCCAACACATTCAAGCGCAGGCTTTCATAATCATTGGCTGCTTTTGCATTGATCACAATATCCTCGCTGGTATCATACAACATCGTGAGGATATCCAATTCAAGCCGTTCACCAAACAACGCATTCTTTCTTCGCTTGTAAATCACTTCACGTTGCGAATTCATGACGTTGTCATATTCCAACAAGCGTTTCCGGATACCGAAGTTGTTCTCTTCAACTTTCTTTTGTGCACGTTCAATGGAACTGGTCACCATCGAATGTTGAATCACTTCCCCCTCTTTCAATCCTAACCGGTCCATGATGCGGGCAATACGCTCCGGCATAAACATGCGCATCAGGTTATCCTCAAGCGAAACGTAAAACTGTGTAGTACCCGGATCGCCTTGACGACCCGAACGGCCACGTAACTGTCTGTCAACCCTGCGTGATTCGTGGCGCTCTGTTCCGACAATGGCCAATCCGCCTGCTGCTTTTGATTCCGGGGCAAGCTTGATATCCGTACCACGACCCGCCATGTTGGTGGCGATGGTCACGGTGCCCGGCTTACCTGCCTCGGCTACAATTTCTGCTTCTTTCTGATTTTGTTTTGCGTTCAATACCTGGTGCTTGATCTTTCTGAGCTGAAGCATCCTGCTGATCAATTCAGAAATTTCAACCGATGTTGTTCCTACAAGTACCGGTCTGCCCGCTTCGGTAAGCCTTACAATTTCATCGATCACTGCATTGAATTTTTCACGCACAGTTTTGAAGACCATATCATCATCATCTTTCCGCGTGATGGACCTGTTGGTTGGGATCACAACTACATCCAACTTATAAATTTCCCAGAACTCTCCCGCTTCGGTCTCTGCTGTTCCCGTCATGCCCGCAAGTTTATGGTACATGCGGAAATAATTTTGAAGTGTTACGGTTGCATAGGTCTGCGTTGCATCTTCAACTTTTACATTTTCCTTCGCTTCAATGGCCTGGTGCAAACCATCAGAATAGCGCCTGCCATCCATCACACGACCGGTTTGCTCGTCAACAATTTTTACTTTTCCATCAACGATAATGTACTCGGTATCCTTTTCGAAAAGAGTGTACGCTTTCAGCAGTTGGTTCACACTATGAATGCGTTGCGACTTTATCTGGTATTCACGAATGAGTTCTTCTTTCTTATGGACTTTTTCCTCATCCGAGAACGATCCGTTTTCCTGGATTTTCTTTAATTCTGTTCCAATCTCCGGCATAATAAAGAAGTTTGGATCTTCCCCTTCACCGGTAATTAAATCAATACCTTTTTCCGTAAGGTCAACGCTATTGTCTTTTTCATCGATAACGAAGAAAAGCGGCTTGTCCGCTTCGGGCATCATTTTCTTATTGTCTTGCAAATAGAAGTTTTCGGTTTTTTGCAAAACTGCTTTGATGCCCGTTTCACTTAAATACTTAATAGTGGGTTTGTACTTTGGCATTCCACGAAAGGCCCTGAAAAGTGGAAGGCCACCTTCTTTTTCATCACCCGCCTGAATCGATTTTTTCGCATCGATCAAATATTGTGATATCAACTTCTTTTGCGCTTCAACCAGTTTGAAAATCCGTGGTTTCAAATCATAAAACTCATGCTCATCGCCTTTCGGGATGGGGCCGGAAATAATCAATGGGGTACGGGCTTCATCCACCAACACACTGTCCACTTCATCCACCATCGCAAAATGGTGATGGCGCTGAACAAGTTCTTCGGGGTCGCGTGCCATGTTATCACGCAAGTAGTCGAAACCAAATTCGTTGTTTGTTCCGTAGGTGATATCAGCCTGATACGCTTTTCTGCGCTCGGGTGAATTCGGTTCATGTTTGTCAATACAATCCACAGTGATACCATGGAATTCAAAAATAGGTGCCATCCATTCGCTATCGCGTTTGGCGAGATAGTCATTCACCGTAACGATGTGGACACCTCGTTTCGCCAATGCATTTAGGAATGCGGGGAGCGTTGCCACCAACGTTTTTCCTTCACCGGTTGCCATCTCGGCAATTTTACCTTCATGCAATACAATACCTCCAATCAATTGAACAGGGTAATGGACCATGTTCCAGGAAACCAGGTTCCCGGCTGCCAACCAGCTATTCGCCCATAAAGCTTTATCGTTGTTTAGCGTGACATTCTCATGGTTTGCAGCATACACGCGGTCAAATTCCCGGGCAGTAACTTCAATGGATTCATTTTCCATAAACCGCCTCGCAGTTTCACGCACAATCGCGAAAGCAGTAGGCAATACTTTCATTAAGATGACTTCCAATTCTTTATTGCGGTCTTTCTCCAGCGCATCGATCTGGCCAAAGAGAGCTTCCTTTTCCTGAATATCAAGGGAAGGGTTATCGGCAATTTGTTTGTGCAGGTCGGCCAATTGACCATCAATGGGTTTTAAATGTTCATTGATTGCCTCACGTACCGTATTGGTCTTTTCGCGCAACTCATCATGGGAAAGGCTTTTCATTTCTTCACTTTCCTTGAAAGCCTGGTCGGCCAACGGCTGCATTCTTTTTATATCTTTTTCGGATTTGGTACCGAATATCTTCGAAATTAATTTCAGCATAATTGATTTGGTTCTCCCCTCTTATCGTATGAGGGCTTAAAGTTAACGCGATTTTTGAAAATGGAGGGTCTGCAATTACAATTCCAAGTCGCCCTCAAAGACCATTTTGGCAGGCCCGATAAGGTAGATTTGGTTAAACGTGCCGGGTTGGCCGGATTCGAATTCCACTGACAGGTCGCCTCCCAGCGTTTTTATCAAAACCGGGGAAGTCAATCCCTTGGTTGAAGCGGCCAGTGCTACGGCTGTAACACCTGTTCCGCACGACAAGGTTTCGTTTTCGACACCACGCTCATAAGTGCGCACAAAAACGGTATTGTTGGGGAGGATTTCAGCAAAATTGACATTGGTCCCGGAAGGTTCGAACAGTGTGCTGTACCGGATTTTTTTCCCTTGTTCGAATACAGGATGGTTTTCCAAATCTTCAACAAATTGGATATAATGCGGACTTCCCGTGTTGATGAAAAGATCATCCCCAATTTCTTTCACAACGTTTACCGGGTTCATTTCAAGTTTTATATTCCCGGTAGGAAGCACTTCCGCACTGTGTAAACCATCATAAGCATCAAAAGTTGCTTTGCCATTTACGATCCCTAAAAATGAAGCAAACTGAACAGCCGACCGGCAGCCATTTCCACATAAACTTTGGGAGCCATCAGGATTGTAATAGACCATCGTGAAATCCGTGTTACTGTTTTGCTCCAACAAAATGAGTCCATCAGCACCTATACCAAACCTGCGGTGGCAAATCTTTTGAATCAATTCCGGAGTGAACGAAAACTTAGCTTCCCGATTGTCGAGTAAAACAAAGTCGTTGCCTGTGGCCTGATATTTATAGAAATGGAATTTCATGTGGTGGGTATTTCATCAATGATAGAAGCTACTTCACTTCTTCGTAATCAACATACTCACCACCCTTAAAATCAGATTTCTTTTGATTCGGGACATTGTCGATGTTCACGTTCCCATCATTAGGGCGATGCCGGTTGGTTTGATCGTATTGCCCGCGCTGGTTGGTTTGTACAAAAATCCTGAACAAGCCCAGCTTGTTTAAGGCGTAGATCACGAGCACAATTATTAAGAGAATTTTTAACATATCTACTTAACTAAAAACCAAAGGTATGAGTTTCATTGAAATTCCTAAAGATTCGGGGCAATTTTAGAAATGTATGGAAATCAGGACTACACACCCAGTGCTAATACAAACTATCGGCTTAGGTAAAAATTCCTTTCCGAATAGATTTTCATAAAGTAATCGTCCATCAAATCATCAATAAAGTAAATCGCTTCACCTGTTGATTTCATCTCTGGGCCAAGCTCTTTCGTAACCTCCGGAAACTTATGAAATGAGAAAACGGGTTCTTTAATCGCATATCCTTTTTTAGTCGGATTGAATTTGAAATCCGTCACCTTCTTTTCCCGCAGCATTACCTTGGTTGCATAATTCACATACGGCTCATCGTACGCTTTGCAAATAAACGGAACCGTGCGTGATGCCCGCGGGTTTGCTTCAATGATATATACCTTATCACCTTTGATGGCAAACTGGATATTGATCAACCCGACTGTTTCCAGTGCAATGGCAATCTTGTGGGTATAATTTTCAATCTGTTTAATAACAAGGTCGCCAAGATTATACGGAGGGAGTACTGCATACGAATCCCCGGAATGAATTCCCGCAGGCTCAATGTGTTGCATGATGCCAATGATATACACATTCTCTCCATCACAAATCGCATCTGCTTCAGCTTCTATTGCACCTTCCAGGAAATGGTCCAACAACACCTTGTTATCGGGCAGATGTTTCCAGATATCAACGATGTGGTGCTCGAGCTCTTTTTCGTTGATCACGATCTTCATTCCTTGTCCACCCAATACATAGGAAGGGCGGACCAACAACGGAAACCCAATGTCTTTGCAAACTTCCAATGCTTCATCTGCATTTTCAGCAACACCGAAAGGAGGGTATGGAATGCCGAGGTCTTTTAGTAAAGTAGAAAACCTTCCCCGGTCTTCTGCAAGGTCCAATGCCTCGAAAGATGTTCCTATAATTTTGATACCGTATTTGTTGAACTTCTCCGCCAGCTTCAGCGCAGTTTGCCCACCGAGTTGAACAATCACACCTTCCGGTTTTTCATGTTCAATAATATCATAGATATGTTCCCAGAAAACCGGTTCGAAATAAAGTTTGTCGGCAATATCAAAATCAGTGGAAACGGTTTCAGGATTGCAGTTGATCATGATGGCTTCGTAGCCACATTCTTTCGCGGCTAAAATCCCATGGACGCAGGAGTAGTCAAATTCAATTCCCTGACCAATGCGGTTGGGACCGGATCCAAGGACAATGATTTTCTTTTTATCAGAAACGATTGATTCATTTTCAATTCCAAATGAGGAATAGTAATAAGGGGTTTTGGCTTCAAACTCAGCGGCACAGGTATCCACCAACTTAAATACCCGATTGACACCTAATGATTTTCTTTTCTCATGCACTTCGCTTTCGAGGCAATCAATCAAGTGGGCGATTTGCCGGTCGGCATATCCTACTTTTTTTGCTTCCATCATAAGCCCGGCAGAAATTGTATCAAGTGATTCTTTTTCGATAACTTTCTCAAACTGGACAAGCTCCTCTATTTCTTTTAAAAACCATCGATCTATTCTCGTTAGTTTTTGAATTGTGGAAAAAGGAATGCCAAGTTTAAAGGCATCGTAAATATGAAACAGTCTATTCCAACTAGGATTTTGCAATGAGTACAACAACTCGTCCTGATCTTTGAGTTGCTTGCCATCGGCACCCAATCCATTCCTTCTGATCTCCAGCGATTGACACGCTTTCTGAAGGGCTTCCTTGAAATTCCTTCCAATGCCCATTGCCTCGCCCACCGATTTCATCTGAAGACCAAGCGTTTTCTTTGCACCCGGAAGTTTATCGAAATTCCAACGTGGGATTTTGACAATCACATAATCCACCGCTGGTTCGAAGTATGCAGTAGTGGTTCCTGTGATGGCATTGCTCAATTCATCAAGGTTATATCCAATAGCAAGCTTCGCAGCCACTTTCGCAATGGGATATCCGGTTGCCTTTGACGCCAATGCTGATGATCGTGATACGCGTGGATTAATTTCAATACCAATAACTTCTTCGTAATTATCAGGGTTCAACGCAAACTGTACATTGCAACCGCCTGCAAACTGACCGATAGAGTTCATCATTTTGATGGCCAGGTTGCGCATCAACTGATAGGTTGTATCGGGCAATGTCATGGCGGGGGCAACCGTAATCGAATCGCCCGTGTGGATGCCCATCGGATCAAAATTTTCAATCGAACAGATGATAATGACATTGCCGATATTGTCCCGTAGCAATTCAAGCTCAAACTCTTTCCAACCAAGGATGCTTTGTTCCACCAGCACTTCATGGATGGGGGAAGCATGCAATCCCCGATTGAGCATCTCATCAAATTCTTCGGGTGTATTCACAAAACCTCCACCGGTCCCGCCCAACGTGTAGGATGGACGGATCACTAACGGAAACCCGATTTCTTGTGCAATCTCCTTCCCTTCAAGGAAAGATGTTGCTGTTGATCCCTTACAAACGCCAACACCGATTTCATTCATCTTCAACCTGAATTTCTCGCGGTCTTCGGTGGTTTCAATCGCGTTGATATCAACACCAATGATTTTTACACCATAATTTTCCCAGATGCCTGCTTTGTCGCAATCGATACACAGGTTGAGTGCGGTTTGGCCACCCATTGTTGGTAATACCGCATCGATATGGTGCTTCTCCAGGATTTCACGGATGGATTTTTTTGTAAGCGGCTTCAGGTAAATGTGATCTGCCGTCACTTTATCCGTCATTATCGTAGCCGGGTTGCTATTGATCAGGATCACCTCTATGCCTTCTTCCCGCAGGGATCGGGCCGCCTGGGAACCTGCATAATCGAATTCACATGCCTGGCCAATGATGATGGGTCCGCTTCCGATAATTAATACTGAACGAATACTGCGATCTCTGGGCATTTCTGAGTGTTTGGGATGGTCAAATTGGTGGCAAAAATATGCACAGAATTAGAAATGCAGCAACGAATAGGGATTTAAATTCCCCTCTAAACAAAAAAACTTGACTGAATATCAATCAAGGTTTTTTTGTGTAATTGAAATTGGCTAGTGTGCAACAATAAGTTTCTTAACAACTGAGCCTTTTCGGTGGCCAACTTTTATCAGGTAGATCCCATTTGGCAAACCTGAGGTATCAATATCCTGCTCATGGATTGTATCCTCCATTGCCACGGTCGTGTTTTGAAGTAATCGGCCTTGTGGTGAGATAATACTTAATTGAAATTGGTTTATTTCCCGGCTTTCAACTTTTAAAATGACCTTATCATCCTTAGCGGGATTCGGGTAAAGGCTTATGGATTGGATCAATGAAGTATTTTCTGAACCCGTAATTGCGTCTTGTATGTAGAGGTTGTCAATAACCCATCCATACCCATTTTTGTCAGCATCAGAAAACAATCTGAATCGAATGATCACATTATCCCCCGAAGAAAAATTTCCGTTTTCAAGCATGTTGATCATACGTCTCCTAAACATTGCCGGGGTTCCATCGGTGCCTGTGATGTAGGCAGCGTTCCACGGTGAAGAATACAATGCATCATACCCTGTTAAAAATGGCAACCAATTCGCGCCCCCATCTTTTGAACCCTCTACTACCACATAATCTTTAAAGGCAGGGGTTCCAAAGGCTGCACTTCCCGGATGGTTCTCAACAATGGCGATCTCATCAAAACGGATATAAGGATTGGTATTGTTTAGTGCAATGGGTTTCTTGAGTATGTAATTAAAGTTTGATGTCTGGTCAAGTCCGCGGCCAGTTAAATATGGACTCGTGCTCTGAATAGCCCCGTCTGTAAATCCGCTGGGTTGGGTGATTGAGAAAAAATTCCCAACAAAATCCGATGAAGCACTATTGAAGTTGTTCGCGTATGTTGAAACGGGCGTACCAAATTCAATAATCGGGACCTCAATAAACCCATCCGGTGGGAACGTGCCAATATTGCCTGCATTGTCTTCCGCACGTATTCTATACTTAACAACATCATTCAACGCCAGACTGGATATGCCGAGGTTCAGCGTGAAATTACTTTGCCCGGGCACAACCAGGAAATCTTCTGTATTGATTGCTTCACTGTTAACCTGAAAGTCAATCGAAAACGTATTTAAACCACTGGCATCTGTTGCTACTACTTCTATGGAAAGTTCATCGTCACTTGTCAGTAAATAATCAATGTGATCATTCAGCACCAATGGAGGCGTGTCATCAATTTGAATCCTTAGATTATCAATTGCCCATCCCCAGCCGGTTGCATACGGATCACTAAACAAATGGAACCAGACCACTACTTCATCCCCTTCGCTAAAATTTGTCAACAGGTTCATCACGCGCGGTCTATATAAGGACGGATCGCCAACTGCTGTTGAGTTGTTACCGACAATAGCACTGTTATATTTCGCGAGCCATCCGGCATCAGCCCGGGAGTCGTATCCTTCTATTGGCAACCAGGTCACACCTCCATCGATAGAACCCTCTACGGCCACGTAATCAAAGAAGTCATCATCGCCAAAAACGGTTCCGGTTTCACCGGGCTCAACCAATACGATCTCATCAAATTTGATCGTTGCGTCTGTTGCCTTGACACGTATTGGGATTTTCAATTGATAGGTAAAGTTCAACCGGTCATTTGGAAACCCTATTCCTTCCGGATAAGGATGTGTAGTGTGAATGGCCCCGCTTGTAAAACCTGTCGGGGTTGTGATGCTAAACCCATCCCCAAAAAAATCATCCGATGGGCTATCAAAATCATTGGAATAAGAATCCCGGGTAGGTTCAAGCCCAACCACATTGACCATATAATAACCTGTTAACGGATCAATTTTTTGGTTGAGGTTTGATGAATTGTCGATCGCTGTTATCCTATACTTGATCGTGCTGCCCGCAGAAAGGGTGCCTCCAAAATCGATCGTTGCAGTGTACAAAGAATCCGGGATGCCCGGTTGCATTTGAAGAGGTGCTTGTGCAACATCGTTTATCAGGTATTCAATAGTTGCAGAGGCAATTTCTATGTTGTCAGAAATTACCGCTTCCACGACCAATTCAGTATCCGTGTCAAGAACAAAACCTTTTGGGGAGTGGGTGATCCGTGGTGCCTGGGTATCAGGGCCGGTGCTAAAAGTGAAGTAGAATTGCTGGATTTCTGCTCCCGGGTTTTGGCGATTGCCAGGGTTTGAAAAAGTCCTTCCGGCTGCATCGCTTACTTTAATATAGTATCCATACGATCCTGGGTTTCCTGTTCCCGGAATGGAGGCGGAAAATTCATTTGGGTTCGCAGTAGGGGCCATCGCCACTTCAATGTCCTCCCCTCCATCTGAATAAAATATTTTTGGATTGGAAACGGCCCCTGCCTCGGAAGTAATGATGGCCTTCACAATATACGGTCCATTTACATTTTCCGATCCTTTAAGCGGTGTGTGGTCTATTCGTGTATATACCCACCCCATATCTGCAAGCATGCCCATGGTGATAGGCCCCGGATCATGGATTTTTTCAGATGCCCCGATTTGAGGTGTCATCAGTGCATTGATTGAACCATTGTATGTGGATTCGTCTAAGTGGCTTATACTGGATCCTCCATTAAAAGTAGCGGGAGCGTATAGTTTACCGCGTTGATTCCCGTTGCTGCTCAGTACACTTGGCGAACTAAAAAAAACCGCATTGCTTGTTAATTGTGTTTTTAATAAATCTGAAGGAGAGGTGAAATCGAGGTACAAATTTTGACCCGAAGCATTTTCAACAAACCGGTCATAGATAATAGATCTTGTTTGAAGCCCTACGCTTCCACTTTCACTACCTTCCGGTACATTAAACGTATCTATAATGCCAAGTCCGTGCCCCAGCTCGTGGAGCACAACCGTAACCAGGTCATACTGATCCACTGAAGGTGTACCTGTTGTTTCTAAATACCAATTAATGCTGCTGCTAAAATTGGCGAATATGTCAATTTCATCAGTATCATTTAAATCCCTACCGGCCATTTTTTCAGCAAGGGCAACGGGATACCAGGTGTTGAGCTGTTGGGCACCGGGAAAATTTGTAAACAACGTTCCCCAAATCGCAGAACCTAAAACCCCGGTATTAAGTGGTTGCCAGGTAGCCCTTACACGAATAGGAACATCGGAAGAAATTTGGGTCTCCCAAATATCAACCGCATACTGAAATGCAGCCTGGGCTTCTGGCGTAAAACCGATATAGGTAACTTCAAATGTTGCGGTCTTGACCCTGCCAGTTGCATTCGCCCGCATTTTTTGAAAAGCTTCCGGAGGAGGAATATGGGTTGAACGCTCTTCCCCGGCATAACAGATAATAGGATCTTTCGGGCTTATCCGCTCTTGCTTTAATTGTTGTGCGTTGGCACATATACCGATATTGGTTAACGCCACCAAGAGCAACACATGGATACCCTTCCCCATATTCAGAACATTAAAACTTCAAAGGTAAGATTTCCCTACGTGAATAATCGAGGTTTAAATCAACCCCCTTGCCTTTAATTCCAGATACTTGTTAATGGTGTCTACTGAAAGGTTCTCGGGTGTGGTGAGGAGACTCTGAATGCCGTTTTTCTGTAGTTCCTTGGCAATTAGTTTTTTATCCAGTGAAAATTTTTCCGCAATCGCTTTTACATAAACCTGCTTTAATGTTCCCGCAGGCTGGACAATCACTTCTTTCATTTCTGTATTCTCAAAAAAGATCACCACCAACAAATGATACTTGGCCATATTTTTTAGAAACGGAAGTTGCCGGTCCAAACTAAAAATGGATTCGAAGTTGGTGAAAAGCAGCAACAAACTTCGTTGTGAAATTTTTCTCCTCACATGGCTAAACAAAGTCGAAAAGTCCGATTCCTTGAAAGCGGTTTTTTGATTGTACAACACTTCGAGTATCTGTCCCATTTGATGATTGCGATTGCTCGCGGGAAGTGTTGTTCCAATTTTATGCTGAAAAGTAATGAGCCCGGCTTTATCCGATTTCTTTACCGCAATATTCGAAATCACTAAGCTCGCATTGATTGCATAGTCCAACAAACTCATCCCATTAAAAGGCATCTGCATCGTGCGGCCTTTATCGATCAGCGAGTAGACTTGCTGCGAGCGCTCATCCTGATAATTGTTTACCATCAGTTGTGGTTTGCGCGCTGTTGCTTTCCAATTGATTGTCCTGTAATCATCGCCAGCAACGTATTCGCGGATCCGTTCAAACTCCATGTTCTGGCCAATCCTTCTTATTTTTTTTATTCCGACATCCGTCAGTCGATTGGAGATGGCCATCAACTCATACTTGCGCATTTGCAAATACGATGGGTAGACCGGAACAATTTTATCCTGGGAGAATTGGTACCTTCTTGAAATTAACCCCAATGGGGAAGTTGCAAAAATGTTGACTGCACCAAATGAATATTCCCCGCGCTTAACCGGGCGTAGAAAATAATTGATGGACTTGCTCTCACCCGGTTTCAATTCGTGATAAAACGACATGTCACGGTTTTGAAACTGGAACGGGATTTCATCAATAATAGAAAGCGAAACCTGGAAAGGATATCCATTTTCAATAAATATCCGCAGTTCATTTTCATCACCATTCGAAAGTTTCTCCGGTGTAAGGCGATGCGCCCGAATTCCTTTCGTTATCCGAAAAAGGATCAAGAGATCAACCAGCAACAAAGCAAGGAGGATCAAGAACAGTGCTTTCGGAATAATGGTTGGGGTATCCAGGATAAAGGTGGCAATAAACACAAGCACCAGCCCAATTACGAGCTGGAAGAATCGATTATTGAAATATAGTGCCCGGATAAATTTCATTACCGCGGCACTTCTATTTTATCAACAATTTGCTTTACCACATCATCTGTCGTAATGCCTTCCATTTCCTTGTCGGGTGTTAACATAATCCGGTGGCGCAATACCGGTGCTGCCATGTCTTTAATATCTTCCGGGGTTACAAAATCGCGACCGTGAATAGCGGCATACGCTTTTGCACTATTGAGGATCGCAATAGAAGCCCGTGGTGAAGCACCTAAAAAGAGAAACGGATTGTTTCGGGTTTCCTGAATAATGCTCGCAATGTAGTTTATCAAATTATCTTCAATGTGAATTTGCTGTACACTTGCGCGAAGGGATTTTATTTCATCGGCACCAAACACCACATTTACTTCTGCAAGCGGGGCAGCCCCTTTTCTATTATTGTGGCCTTTCAGAATATCAAGCTCTTGTTCAAAGGCAGGGTAGTGGACATTGATTTTAAAAAGGAAACGATCGAGTTGTGCTTCGGGTAAGCGGTACGTTCCTTCCTGTTCAATTGGGTTTTGAGTGGCCACCACTAAGTATGGAAATTCCATTGGATATGCATTTCCATCAATCGTCACTTGTCTTTCTTCCATTACTTCGAAAAGTGCTGCTTGTGTTTTTGCGGGGGCGCGATTGATTTCATCAATCAATATGATGTTCGAAAAAATGGGGCCTTGTTTAAATTCAAACTCAGAGTTCTTTACGTTAAACACCGTGGTACCCAATACATCTGATGGCATTAGATCAGGTGTGAATTGGATCCGGGAAAAACCTACATCAATTACACGGGAGAGTAATTTAGCCGTGAGTGTTTTTGCAACGCCCGGAACACCCTCAATCAACACGTGCCCGTCAGCCAGGATGGCGGTGATCAGAAGCTTGACCATCTCTTCCTGTCCAACAATCACTTTTCCAATCTCTTGTTTTATTTTTTCAACTTGCGCATTTAATTGCGTTAGGTCGATCCGGTTTTCAAATATTTTCTCTTCCATATTTCTTATTGACGATTAAATTTTTCGATACTCTTCGATAACGTGATCAATTCACTTTCAGTAATTGAGGTTTTGCTTTGAATATTGTCGATCTGTTTAAAAATTGCTATCACTTTTTCTACATCATGGCCCGACTTTCTGGCAAGTGCATGCATCAGCAAATCCGTTGGATGAAATAAGTCCAGCAGGTAGTTCGACTTTACGGAATCCAGGAAGTACACAATCTTTTTCCCGGCAATGTTTTTATAATCCTTCCGCTGTAAATACAAGTTTGCAATCGTGGAAATAAATTCCAGTGTTGTGTTGGCCAGGGGTTTAATGATCGGGATAATCCGCTGTTTCCGTTTTGCTTCAAAAACCATAAACAAAAGTATAGAAAGAATAGTAAGGTAATACGCCCATCGCAAGGGTTCATTTGAAAGGATAAAACGCAAAGGTGTCCTTGCTTCCATTCTTCCCAAATGATAAAATTCAGAATGAACAAGCGGGCGCTTAGGCAAGTGCGATAACGAAGTTTCCACAAATCCATAATTATCGCCACTAAGCAAATGGAAATTTGTGAAGGCCATGGGTGTTGAGTTCAAATACAATACTCCCTTTCCCCATTGAACCCGGATGGTAACCGGTAAACCATGTTCATTTACAGCCACAATGGAAGTCCGGGCAGAATCGATTTCATCAAAATACGTATGGATATTTTTATATGGGAAGGCGTATTTTTTTTGGTTGCGAATTGTCGGGTTGGAGAAATGGAGTTCAGTTGAATCGCCAAGGATCAAATTAAATTTTGGATTGAACAATACATCATACGTGTTGATTGACAATGTATCGGCAAATAACCCATAAAAATCCTTGGCGGAAATAAATGCAGCACCCCCTTTATCGATGCTTTTTAGTAACGTTTTAACATCTTCTTCCCCGGGCCTGAAAGCTGAAGAGACGCTTAAAAAATTTGCTTTGCCATCCAGTGAATCATACAGTTCGTAGAGTGTATAATTTGAATGTTCAACAACCGGAAACAGGTTATCAATCAATTGTCCCAATGCATACGCACCATACGGATTTTTGTCACCGTGATGAAACGTGATGCGCCAGTTAAATTCACGTGGACTGAGGAGTTTGATCGTAAGATAAATTCCAACAGCAATGGCCAAGTAGGTGATATATTTCCAATCCTTTTTCAATTTGCCTGTACCCTCCAGTTATTGAATGTGTTTTGTGCCTTTGCAAAAACGGATTCGTTCACATCGAAATGACCGTACCAGGCATATTCAAAAAAATAATTCAAATCATTAAAACCGGGTTTTAATTTTTCAGATTCCAGTTCATTGATGTAGTCATGGTTTGTTTTGCCGGGCTCCCAATGGATCAGGTTTTTGTCGGATAGTATTTTAAGCGCATGCAAAAAGAGCAACCGTGTTGCTTCGCGGTATTCTTGCTTTGCCAATGCGTCTTTAATGCGCTTTTCAAAATCCACCTCATGAATGTTTTCCTCCAGCACAACCGATTTTATGGGATTAACAGATTTGTTGGAGAAGAAGATTTTCACCGCATCGATCTTCAGCAACCATAAAATAACATATCCCAGAACAATCACAATGGCTACGTAAATAAGGATCTCCACCCAATTGGCGGATGCCCCTGCTTCAAACAAATACCGAAACAATTCGCCAAGCCAATGTTTAAAGCGCTCCCAGATACTCATGGCCGCGGGCCCTGTTCCATAATCGAGATTGGGGTCTGTTTTTAATTTCTCAAGGGTGGCTTCATCAAATTTTCGAAGGTCAACTACTGTGCTATCATTGCCGACAACCATTGGCAATTGACTTTCGGTAGAGTCTTGCTGTGCAAAAAGACCCAAAGGAATAAAAAGAAAAATCCAAAGATGTTTAATAATGTTCATCCGTAGAAGTTGGTTCTTTTGGTGCTTGCCCTATTGTATCAATCTTCGACATCAGCCCACGGGATTCTTTTAATTCCACCAGATTGAAATATTGAAAACTAATTCCCACTAATGGAATGACATACAACAAAAAAGAAACAAGAAAATACAAAACAAAGAATGCATCATTCACCAATTCAGATAGCAGTGACGGTTCTTCGAATGCTTTATTTTGAACCGTGTGCATCATCTTCACTACGAAACCAACATACCACGGAATTAGAAATAAAGAGGAGATTGTGCTTTGGACAAAACCTGTAACAAAAATAACCCCGAACGTGCTCCACCACTTACTTTTAATCAAATAAAAGGATCTGCTTACAGCGCTGAAGAATCCAATTTTCTCATACGCACGAACAATAAAAATGAGGGAAAAATTTATCCACACATAAACAACCCCGACAAAAACCAATACTACGCCAAAGAAAATCAGCACAGGTGATTGGGAAAGTGCGAAAATGAAAATGGGGATTAAGATTACAAAATAAGACACCACCATGGCTATACCATACAGGATCATTGTGCCCATGTACATGCCTATCGTACTTCTTACCCGCAACCAGATATCATTTACTTCAATCTTATTTGTTTTCTTCTCGTCATACTCCAGTATATAATTATAAACAACCGCCAACGTTAGCGCCCCGGCAACAAATCCAAAAATTACCGCTCCCAGAATTTGCAACCAGAACCCTGCTGAAAGCAAATAGTTTTGCATATCTTCTACAGATGCCGGGTTTTGCACACTACTTGTCACGAACCCCATGTAGTCACCATAAAAATTTCCAATCAAAATACTGCTGAGCAACACCGGTGGCCCGGCAATAAACAACAAACTTTTAAACAAGGCTTTGAAATTCTGCTTGATGAATTCAATGGTTGCATTCATCTTTTTGCTGAAGTCACGGGGTTTGGCAAATTCAATGGCTTTGAACGTTTCCATTCTTATACAGTTTATGGGGATAATACACGAAATAATAAAGGATCAAAAAGGCAGAGAGGAAAATGATAATGGCTTTAAACAGCACGGGCATAAAAGTATACCGCGTTATAAACGATTCAATAAATCCCGCAAGGATAAAAAGCGGAATAATGCCAATGACGATTTTCATACCACGCAATGCACCATTTTTGAAAGATGCAAGCCTGGAATACGTGCCCGGAAACAAAAAACTATTTCCCATTACAAACCCGGCAGCGCCAGCAATTACAATAGATGACAATTCAATTGTACCGTGAAGCATAATGATTAGAACAGAATCCAGCAACAGGCCTTTTTGGGAAAACATGCTAAGGAAAGCCCCCACCATTACACCGTTGCTAAACAATAAAAATCCGGAGCCAATCGAAAAAACCAACCCGGCAGCGAATGCAAAAAAAGAAACGCGTACATTGTTAAAGGTAATGGCAAAAAACATATCGGCTTCGCCCATTTTTCCATACACCGCCAATGGGTTGCCATTCTCAATATTTTCCAGCGTCATGTTTACATAGTCATCACCCATGATGAGCCGCACAAATGTCTCATCATAATTTGCGGAAACCGCACCCAGCAAACCGGCAACAACAAAAATGAGCAACGCATACAGCAATTGCTTCCGGTGTTCAAAAAGCAGCTGCGGAAGTTCGTATTTCCAGAAGGTGATAAACCTGCTTTTGTCTTCACGCTTGTTTTTATAAATCTCCAGGTGGATTTTTGATCCGAGATTGTTTAAATAGTTGGTGACGCGACTGTTTGGATATTGTGTCTGCGCAAACGACAAGTCATCTGTGATTTGTATAAAAACCTCAGCGACCTTATCGGGCGGTGCATTGCGGGAAGCTAATACGTGTTCAAATTGCTGCCAACGCTCCTGGTTACGCTTTACAAACGCGGCCTCTCTCACTCTATAACGTTTTTAAAAATTTTACATGGATGCGTTTGAAACTTCAATCACTTTGTTCCAAACCCTAAACAAATTTCCGGAACAAATCTTTTCAATGTCTTCCGGGGAATACCCTCTTTTCAATAATACAAAAATCAAATTGGGGTATTGTGATACATCTTTCAAACCGGTAGGCAAAGAATCACCAACACCATCGTAATCCGATCCAATCCCCACATGGTCGATGCCGATGAGTTTTACAACATGGTCAATATGATTGGCCACCGTTTCCACATCCGCAAACAGCGATGGGTTGTCTTTTCTGAATTGCTCAATGATTGGCGCGGCCAGTGAATCGCGCATGGTCAGCCCTTGTTCATCCAATAATGTGCGTAGCTTCTCACGATTGGCATTGTTTTGTTGTACAACAGCCGAATCCAGAAAGGAAGAACCAAAATTGATTTGGATCACCCCGCCATTTTCTTTTAAGGCAAGGATAAGGTCGTCTGACATGTTCCTTTCAAAACCAGGAGTAAAAGCCCGCGCAGAAGAATGTGATGCAATTACAGGTGCTTTCGTAATTTTAATCACATCGAAGAAAGTACTATCCGACACGTGCGAGATGTCCACCATAATTCCCACTTTGTTCATCTCGGCAACAACTTGTTCCCCGAAAGGGCTAAGGCCGTTCCAGGTACGTGTTGTGTCATACGATGAGTCACAAATCAGATTGTCTTTTCCGTGTGTAAGCGTTATATAACGAATACCGCGATCAAAGAAATATTTTACGTTTTTAAGGTCATCACCAATCGGGGCGCCATTTTCCATTCCCATCGGCAAGGAAACAATCCCTTTTTTGAAATGCTCTTCTATTTGGCTTGGTGTGGTTGCTATTGCAAATTTATCCGGATGTGCTGCTGCAATTCCGGTGACCATATCAATTAATGAGTCTGCAAGTTCCTTTGCTCCTCCGCTAACCTGATACGAAGAGGGAATATAAATAGACATAAAAGGAGCATCAAGGCCGCCCTTTTTTGCACGTTCAAAATCGAAATCCCCTTCGGTAGTGCTTATCGGAATCCCCATGTATTCCCGCTCAAGACGGAAGTTCTTTATTTTTAATCGATAGGGCAGATCAACATGGCCATCGGTTATAATGTAGGCATGCGCCAGCGAGTCAGCCACGATACGCAGTTGATCGTCCGGCATTTTGGCATAATCAACAGGTGTGTCTTTTGCACATCTTACGAAAACGATTGCAGTGACAATAAAAAGGAGATGTTTTAACCTCATTGTTTCAAAAATTGATTTACAGTAATAATATTGCTGAAAAGTAGGGGATTTTTAGTTCGATGCCAACAGTAAGTATACAAACGACCCAGAATGTTTTTATCCACTATCCGGCCGCCAGCCTGGGCGACAGGATTTTGGCCTATTTTATTGATGCCTTGATCATGGTTGCCTACCTGATTGCGGTTATTATCATCTTGTATCAAACCGATACCAACTCAACAGCTCTTATCATTTCTGCCATTTCCATACCCACACTTTTGTACCATCTTCTTTTCGAAATCTTTATGGACGGTCAAAGCCCGGGGAAAAAACAGATGGGGATCAAGGTTGTAAAAATTGATGGATCGCCCGGGACCATTGGAAGCTATATCGTCCGGTGGTTGATCCGCATCATTGAAATTGACCTCATGTCTGGCGCTGTTGCCATGATTGTAATTGCAGCAGGTGGTAAAGGACAACGGCTTGGTGACATGGCCGCGAACACCACTGTGGTAAAACTTGTACAACAGAAAGAAGTGACCTCCAAAGAAATTTTTACCATTGCGGAAGAAAATCATGTCCCTACTTTCCCGCAAGTGCTTCAATTAAATGATGGCGATATCGAAATCATTAACCAGGCATTGCGTGTCAATAGAAATACAGGAAACTCCAAACCCGTATTGGCCACCACCGAAAAAATAAAGGACCTTCTTGGTGTTGAGCCCGATATGCCACCCGTAAAATTTCTGTATACAATAGTAAAGGACTATGGGTATTACACCAGCAAGCTCTAAATGAAAGAGGAAGAAAAACTTTTCAGCAGGGCGCAGCTTGCGTTGCGCAATGGCCAGGATAAACCGGAGGTATGGGTGGCACTTCGTGGGGTTATTTATGATGTTAGCAAGTCACGTCTTTGGAACAAGGGCAAACATTATGAGCATTGGGCCGGTCAGGATTTGACGGATGAATTGCCCGATGCACCACATAATGAAAAGGTTTTTGATAAATTTAAGGTTGTGGGGAAACTCACCGATTAACAAAATAAAAGAAAGATGATTTTAATAGCAGATAGTGGCGGGTCAAAAACAGACTGGAGGTTGCTTCATAAAGATGGAACCATTACGCAAGCCAGCGCCCCCGGCTTCAATCCCTATTATCAATCTATTGACGATCTTAAGAAAAGCATTAAAGATGTTTTGATGCCTGAGGTTTCGGAGCCGGTGAACAAAATCTACTTTTATGGTGCCGGTGTATCTTCTGAGAAGAATCAGGAAACGGTGAACAAAGCTATCCTTGAATTTTTCCCGGAAGCTACTGTTGAGATTGGCTGGGATTTATTGGCTTCTGCGCGTGCGTTGTGCGGACATGAGAAAGGAATTGCCTGTATCATGGGCACCGGGTCAAACTCGTGTTTGTATGATGGTAAAAAAATTATTGGCAACGTTGCCAACCTGGGTTGGATTTTAGCGGATGAAGGATCCGGGTGTTCCTTGGGAAAGCAGTTGGTGGTTGATTATCTGCGCGAAGTAATGCCCTCCCCGCTAGCGGAGCAATTTAAAAAGCGCTTTCCGTGGGAACGGGAAGAAATACTGGAACGCGTGTACCAACATGACCGTCCGAGTGCATTTCTGGCCAGTTTTGCCAAGTTTATTTTCCAACACAAGGCTGATCCGTATTGTTATAAACTTGTATACCGGGCTTTTTCTGATTTCTATGAAAACAATGTGATGAAGTACCCGGATTACCAAAACCTTCAAGTTCATTTTTCAGGATCGATCGCCTTCTATTTTAGCGATTTGCTCCGTCAGGTGGCAAATGATAAAGGGATTACCGTTAAAAATATTCTTGAAGGGCCGATTGCAGGGCTTACCTTGTTCCACCAACAAGAATTATAAGTATGAATACAACAGAAGCTGCTTCATTCTATGATAAGCTTGAAGATATGACGATTCAAGAACTACTGGTCAATATCAATAAAGAAGACAAGCGGGTGCCTGATGCAATCGAAAAATGCATCCCTGCCATTGAGGAATTAGTATCTGCCCTTGTGGAAAAAATGAAATCGGGAGGAAGGCTATTCTATATCGGAGCAGGAACAAGTGGCCGGCTTGGTATAGTAGATGCATCGGAAATACCCCCTACGTATGGGTTTCCCCACGGTCGTGTTGTTGGGATCATTGCCGGTGGTGACAAAGCGATCCGGAAAGCCGTTGAATTTGCAGAAGACGACATCAACCAGGCATGGAAAGATTTGGAACCGTATAAGATCACTGCACATGATTTCTTGATTGGAATTGCTGCCAGTGGCCGTACACCCTATGTGGTGGGGGGGCTAAAGGATGCACAGGCAAACGGAATTTTAACCGGAAGTATAACATGTAATGCCGGATCCGTTGTTTCACGCTATGCAAACTTTCCTGTTGAAGTTGTGGTGGGGCCGGAGTTTGTAACGGGCAGCACCCGGATGAAAGCAGGCACTGCCCAAAAACTTGTGCTCAATATGATCTCCACTACTACCATGATCAAACTTGGCAAAATCCGGGGGAATAAAATGGTGGACATGCAACTGTCAAACAACAAGCTGGTAGACCGTGGTGTAAAAATGATTATGGACGAACTGGGAATCGAAGCCGCAGAAGCGGAAACATTACTAAAGAAGTTTGGCTCCGTTCGGGGTGCAATCGAAGGAAAAAAGAACAGCTAGAGCAAACTTAATTGAACATCCCCCACCAGGGAGTCAACAGGAACCAGGTATAACCTTTTGGTCTTCATTTCCCGGCAAACAACGCGGGTCCTTCTCAATTTTCCCTTTTTGAAATATTTGCCTTGAAGCCTGAAAACACTTCCTTCTGCTATTTCCGACAATTGAACGCTGTTGGAATGCTCCGGATCATATTTGCGCAGGCTATTGGTGAGGGCTGTATCCGCAAACGAACTTGCTTTCGGATCGGCCATGTGCCGTTTAAGTTCATGTAAGATTTCGGGCGGAAATGCACTTTCTGAAAGTAAAGGCTGCATCAAACACTTAAATTCATCTTTCCACTCACGTCCATGCGGGTCTACCCTGCTACCCTGCTTTTTGTGTACAAACAAATGTGCCACTTCGTGAACATAGGTTAAAAGAAAGAGATACGGGTTAAGATCGTTGTTGAGCGTAATGAGTGGCAACCGCCCTCCCGGAGCAGAAAAGTCACCAACTTTTGAGGTGCGCCTTTTCGCAAGCTTTAACTCAAAAGGGTGTTGGCCCCACAGTGCAAAACAATAGTCGACTGTAGCCGCTGGCAGATGGTTAGAAAGGATTGAATTAATGCTTTGGGAAGGCATAAGCACAAAAAAAGGCTTTAAATTCAATTAAAGCCTTTTTTTAAAATAAGTTTTGATGCTTATTCAGCAGCAGTAGTATCTTCTTCTACTACTTCTTCTTCAGCAGGAGCTTCTTCTACAACTTCTTCAGTAGCTGGTTCTTCAACTACCTCTTCAGTAGTTTCTTCGTTAGCTTCAGTTTCAGTGCTAGCACCACCACAAGCAACGAATGCAAATGCGAAAGCGGCTACCATCAAGAATGCAAATAATTTTTTCATAGTTTACAGGTTTTATTAAAAATTCATTGCAAATATAAGATGAATTGAATTGAATGTTAAGGCCTTGTAAGAAAAATTATTTTTTTCTAAAGATCAAGCGCACCGGAACCCCTTCAAAATCAAAATGTGAGCGGAGTTTATTCTCCAAGAAGCGCTGATAAGCAGTCTGGATGTATTGAGGAAGATTACAAAAGAATGCAAACGATGGATATCGTCCTTTTACTTGGGTGATGTACTTTATCTGGATAAATTTCCCTTTTATCGCGGGTGGAGGATAATGGGCGATTTCTTTTAGCATTGTATCATTTAAAAGCGAAGTGGGGATTTTCTTGGTTTTGTTGTCAAATACTTCCACAGCCTTTTCCATCACCTGAAAAATCCGTTGCTTGGTTAAAACAGAGGTAAAAACCACCGGAATGTAATCGATTGGTGCAAGCTTCTCCAAAATGGTTTTCTTAAACGCTTCGGATGTTTTGGAATCCTTTTCGACAAGGTCCCACTTGTTCACCATGATCACCATTCCTTTTCCTTGCCGATGTGCCAGCGTGATGATGTTCACATCCTGGGATTCAATCCCATGGGAAGCATCAATGATAAAAATACACACATCACTTTCTTCCAATGCGCGAAGCGACCGAAGCACAGAATAAAATTCTATGTCTTCCCGTACTTTTGATTTTTTTCGGATCCCCGCAGTATCGATCAGGATAAAATTCTTGCCATACATTTTATAATAGGTATGAATTGCATCGCGGGTTGTCCCTGCTTCATCGGTTACAATGCTTCGCTCCGTTCCAATCAATGCATTTAGAAAAGAAGATTTGCCAACATTCGGTTTCCCCAGGATGGCAATTTTTGGAATCCCGGCATCCGGGTCTTCCACACCTTCTGATGGCAATACTTCAATCAACGCATCCAACAACTCACCTGTTCCGCTGCCATTTTCAGAACTCAACGGAAAAATCTCCCCCAGCCCCAGCTCATAAAACTCAACAGCCGAAGCTGCTTTCTCCGGTGTATCGGATTTGTTGGCGGCAATAAAAATCGGTTTCTTGGAAGTGCGCAAAATATTTGCAAAATCTTTATCAAAACCCGTCAGGCCGTCACGCACATCCACCATAAAAATAATGGCATCCGACTCTTCAATGGCTATTGAAACTTGTTTTCGAATCTCCCCTTCAAATTTATCTTCCGAACCTGTTACATATCCCCCGGTGTCGATAATCGTAAAATACTTGCCACACCATTCGCCATAGCCATAATGCCGGTCACGTGTTACCCCGGCCTCATCATCCATAATGGCTTGTCTTTTCTCAACCAACCTGTTAAAGAGCGTTGATTTGCCAACATTTGGCCTTCCTACTATCGCAACAATATTTGACATGTATTCTTTACTTTTTAATCGAGATAACCAAAATTCCTGAGCCTGCTTTTTTCTTTCCGCCAGTTGTCAGCAACCTTTACATGCGTTTCCAAAAAAACTTTCTTTTTAAAGAATTGTTCCATATCCAGGCGGGCTTCCGTTCCGACTTTCTTTAATAGACTTCCACCTTTTCCAATGATGATCCCTTTTTGGGATTTCCGTTCGATAAAAATCTCCGCACGGATGCGGATTATTTTTTCTTCATCCTTAAACTCGGTGATGATTACTTCGGTACTGTACGGAACTTCTTGTTGGTAGGTGAAAAATATTTTCTCGCGAACAATTTCCGCTGCAAAAAAACGCTCTGACCGATCACTGATATCGCCTTCCGGAAAAAATGGCGGATGCACAGGAATGTAACTGAGGATCTTTTCAAAAAGCCCGGCTACATTTTCCCCGGTGGATGCGGAAACGGGAAGGATTTCCTTAATGGTTGGAAGTTTTTCTTTCCAATACACAGTTTTGTCCACCACCTGTGAACCTTTTGCTTTATCAATCTTATTGAGGACAAGCAGGATGGGCGGTGTTAAATGTTTGAACCTTTCAAAAAGTGTTTCGTCATATTTTTCTTCCAGTTCCACCACCAACAAGATCAAATCTGCATCCTCCAGGGAAACCTTTACGAAACTCATCATGGCATCGTGAAGTGCATACTTGGGTTCTAAAATCCCCGGAGTATCGGAATAGACAATCTGATAGTTTTCATGATTGATGATTCCCATAATCCGATGGCGGGTGGTTTGCGCTTTCGGTGTTACAATCGAAAGCGATTCACCGGTAAGCCGGTTCATGAGCGTGGATTTCCCCACGTTGGGCTTGCCAACGATGCTTACAAAACCAGATTTAAAACCTTTCTCGTCCATGAATCCCGCAAAGGTACTTGTTTTTTAGTAGCGAACGCCTTACTTTTGTCGTCCAATTTCAGGAGGAGATTTGAAGGAGTGGTCTTAAAGAAGCTCCATAAAAATATATCGCGGGTGGAGTCCAGATAGTTATCGGGAGAAGCTCGTTGGGCTCATATCCGCCAGTTGGCGGACACAGGTTCGAGTTAGAAAAAGGAGATGGATGGTCTTCTAAATAAAATATATCGCGGGGTGGAGCAGTTGGTAGCTCGTTGGGCTCATAACCCAAAGGTCACAGG
>CAYNOT010000016.1:0-131320 GCA_964398945.1 uncultured Roseivirgaceae bacterium
GGAGGAAGATTATCCTTGACTGTCATTCCGGAAATCTGACGGAGGAAGATTATCCGGAACTACTGCATCTTCTTTATTTGATCAAAAAGATCATCATAATTGGGATTTAACGATTTGATCAATTCTTCTTTCCACTTCCGTTTCCATTTCTTTAGTTTCTTCTCCCTTTGAATGGCTTCCATTATTGTTGGGAAAAATTCAAAGTATACAAGATCAGTGCATTTAAACCGTGAAGAAAAAATGGATCCCTCACCAGACTTGTGTTGGTACGCTCGCTTGTACAGATTGCTCGTAACACCTATGTACAATACAGACCTGCTGGTGTTGGAAACGATATAGATATAGCCACCACGTGTCATAATTAAAGATACTTGTTTTGTACACAACCTAAAACAACGGTAAAGCTGAAGAAAAGGGTTATCCTTACCGTCATTTCTGAAATCTATCGCAGGAAGACATCCTTACCGTCATTTCTGAAATCTATCGCAGGAAGACATCCTTGACCGTCATTCCGGAAATCTGATGGAGGAAGATTATCCTTGACTGTCATTCCGGAAATCTGACGGAGGAAGATTATCCTTGACCGTCATTCCGGAAATCTGACGGAGGAAGATTATCCTTGACCGTCATTCCGGAAATCTGACGGAGGAAGATTATCCGGAAGCAACCCTTTTGTCCGTATCTTGTCTTTGTATTTAGGAATACATACGATTGGACCAGGCAGTAAATATTCATAAAGAACTGATAAAGCGGTGTCAGTCCGGGGACCGGATTGCATACAAGCAGATTTATCAGCTGTATTCAAAGGCCATGTTCAACGTTTGCTTTCGGATTACCGGTAATGATTTTGAAGCGGAGGATGCCTTACAGGAAGGATTTATAAGCGCCTTCAGGAATATCAATAGTTTTCGGGGGGATTCAACATTTGGTGCCTGGTTGAAACGCATTGTGGTAAACAAGGCGATCAATGAGTTGAAGAAGCGAAAAACGGAACGGTTGAATGAAGAAGACCAAAGCGATATTCCCGAGGAGGAAGATACTGTGGAATACAAAGAATCGTTAACAGTTGAACACGTGCGCGACTCCATCAATGCATTGCCGGATGGATACCGGTCTGTTTTGTCCTTGTATTTAATTGAAGGGTACGACCATCAGGAAATTGCTGAGATACTGGAAATAACCGAGTCAACGTCCAAGTCGCAGTTGAACCGGGCGAAAAAGAAACTACGCGAAATGTTATCGCAAAGAACAGATACGAACTAAATTTTTACGGACATGAAGAAAATTAAGTTGGAAGATTTTATCAAAAAAAACCGTACAGCATTTGATGACAAGGCGCCTTCTGATCAAGTGTGGAAAAGAATTGAAAATGCGGTGAAGCCCACTGTTTCGGTGTGGAATTCAGTGATGGTTTGGCGTGCAGCGGCCATAGTTTTTATGGTGCTGTCGGGTTATCTCCTTCTACCCAACAAAAACCAATATGCTATTGGAAAATCGGATACTGAAGTATTAAACGATTTTAAGGATGTGGAAAAATTTTATGTGAGCGAGATATCGAAAAAGGTTTCATTGATCAATGATTTTTCCGATAGCGATGGACTCAACGGGTTCACACACAATTTTCAACAACTCGATGCAATGTACATGGTGTTGAAAGAAGAGATGAAGAATAGTCCGAGTACGAAAGTGAAAGAAGCCCTCGTATTAAACCTCTTGATCCAAATTGATTTGCTCAATAAGCAGTTGGATAAGCTGGATACGGGGGATAATGAGGAGGGGATTAGTAGTTAGATGCTGGATACTGGATACTGGATTCTGGATACTGGATGCTGGATTCTGGATTCTGGATGCTGGATTCTGGATGCTGGTATCCAGTATCTACCAACTATACTCCGAGATTTCAAAATTCTCTTTATCCGAATCGAGGATTTTTCCATCCACACATTTAAGGATTCTTGCGGGTGATTTTTTTAATAAATTGTAATCGTGGGTGGCCATCAATATGGCGGTTCCGCTATTATTGATTTGCTGAAAGATTTTCAAAATGCCGCTCGAAACTTCAGGGTCAAGGTTTCCGGTAGGCTCATCCGCGATTAATATCTGAGGTTCATTCAACAAAGCGCGGGCAATAACAATCCGTTGTTGTTCACCACCAGAAAGTTGGTGCGGCATTTTTTTCTCGATTGAACCCAAGCCCACACGCATCAACACTTCCAGCATGCGTGCTTTCATTTTACTGGTTTCTTTCCAACCGGTTGCTTTTAAAACAAACATCAGGTTTTCAGCAACACTTCGGTCCGGAAACAATTGGAAATCCTGAAAGATGATGCCCAATTTCCTTCTCAAGAGGGGAACTTCAGTAGGCTTGATAGATCGCAAATTATATCCCACCACCTGGATATCGCCTAAGCGAAGTGGCAGATCGGCATACAATGTCTTAAGAAAAGAAGATTTTCCTGAACCCGTACGTCCCACCAGGAAAACAAATTCACCTTTTCCGATGGTAAAATTCAAATCCCCAAGAACAGTATTATGGTCTTGAAAGATGCTGGCTTCTTTTACGGTAACTACGGGTTCAGTTGAAAACATGGATTATCCAGCAACTTTTTTATAATCTTCCAAAAATTTAGCAAGCCCACTATCGGTTAGCGGATGGTTCAATAAATCGGTGATTACTTTTAATGGGCAGGTTACTACATCAACCCCGAGTTCGGCACACGTTACCAAATGGATGGTGTGGCGGATAGAAGCAGCCAAAATCTCAGTCTCGAAACCGTAATTGGAATAGATGTTCACCAATTGGTCAACAAAGTCCAATCCGTCTTGTGCGATATCATCCAATCGTCCAAGGAAAGGGGATACGTAGCTTGCACCAGCTTTGGCGGCAAGAATTGCTTGCCCTGGAGAGAATACCAATGTACAATTGGTACGGATACCTTCGCTTGTAAAAGATTTAATGGCTTTTATCCCTTCTTTTATCATCGGGACTTTGACAACGATTTTATCATCGATTTTGGCCAATTCGTGGCCTTGCTTCATGATTCCTGCATAATCGGTGGCAATTACCTCGGCACTCACGTTGTTGTCCACAATATTACAAATGGCTTTGTAATGCGCGATCACATTGTCGTGTCCTTTGATTCCTTCTTTTGCCATTAACGATGGATTGGTGGTTACACCATCCAAAACGCCCAGGTCGTATGCTTCTTGAATTTCGCTTAGATTCGCTGTGTCGATGAAAAATTTCATTTCTTAAAATTAGAGGTTTAAAACAGCCTTAAAGGTAGGAATGATTTTTAAACTGTGTGCCTAAAATGTGTGAAGGATTCACGAAAAAAGAAATAAAAAAAGGCAAACCGAACATCGCACCGCTACAACTACTTACCCTTGCTACCTTCCGGTCCTGGGGGATTCAGCAGGAGCTGGTCGTGCCGGCTTGCCGAGCGGCAAATGTAATGCTTTTGGGTTCTGTAGGCAAACTTGTTTTGCTTATTTGTCTGACTAATCCGCAATCATACTACTAGCCAAAATTCAATGGTTGCTTAAAAAGGTTGATGAAAAGCAGGCAGTATTATTTTCTAAATCAGTGTGCAGATGAGTACGGGGGCAAACAGCACGTTGCAAGCAGCAGGCAGTCGCACATCTAAAAGGATGGAGCGCCCCGCCCGCCAATTGGCGGGCGGGGCGCTCCATCCTTTTAGCGCGGCCTACACTTTAGGCCTGCCTGGTACATGTCATTTCCGCGCAATAAGCATGATCTGTTTTTTTAACCATTTTGATTTTTTAGCGAAATCATAAATGGACATACTGATTTTTGGAAATCAGGCATCTTTCCGGACTATCAAATTTATTTGCCAGCCAATCCTGAAAAATAAAGGTTAAATTCAATCGCACTCGTTTCCTTGAATTCATCTGCTTTCAGGTCTTCGAAAACCCCTTCGTCAAATTCCATTTCCCGGATTTCAACTCCTTCATCTGCGCCAACGGATATTTCAGTTCCGAAAAATGTTAACGGGTTTACTTTTACCAGTATTTTGGCATTGCCTATTTCCTTTTTGAAATATTGGTGAACGATGTTGGACGATTTTTGTAATTTTCCTGCCATGAAATTAAGGTTGTCCGAATGTTTTGAAACCGATCGGCTTATTCTTCAGCGGCTAAGGTACGAAGATGCCGAAGAAATTTTTTATTGCTATGCCAGTAAATCTGAGGCCACCAAGTATGTTTCATGGCCAACCCATCAATCGATTACGGATACACAGGATTTTTTGACGTATGCAGTTTCTGCCTGGGAGTTGGGAACAGATTGCTCATTTTCCATCCGGTTAAAAAAAGACAACAGGTTGGTGGGAAGTATCGGAGCGGTCAATGATTTGGGTAAAACCCAGATAGGATATATTGTTTCGCCTCTTTTTTGGGGCCAGGGGATTGCAACGGAAGCCTGCCGGGCACTTGTGAAATTACTTTCTGGAATAACTGAAGTTTACCGAATTGCTGCTTTTGTGGATGCTGACCATAGTATTTCTGTAAAGGTTTTAGATAGATGTGGTTTTGTGAAAGAAGCCAGATTGGAGAAATGGTTTCGCTTTGTAAATCAGGAAAATACGCCTAAGGATTGTATCCTTTTTAGATATCCCCTTAAATCCTAAGTATAGAGGATGAAGGAATAAAATTTGAACCTAAATTTTGCATTGTTTGTCCCCTTTGCTATACTTGCTGGCTCAAATCAATGATGTAAATGGGAAAAGGGGATAAAAAAACGAAGAAAGGTAAAATTTGGAAAGGGAGCTTTGGTAATTCCAGGCCGAAGGCAAAGGGTTCTTCCGTTGCACCCAAAGCATCTGCTGAGAAAATTGTTTCAGAGGCAGTGGAAGTAAAAGCAAAACCAAAAAAGAAAGCAGCACCAAAGAAAAAGGCAGCTGACAAAGAATAATGAAGAACATTCAAAACATAGCATGGTGGTGGCATTTATCGGACTTCGGTAGATGAACAGACTTGGTATGCCAACTTAATATGATAAGAGGCCCGCTGTTCACAGCGGGCCTCTTGCTTTTTAAACAAACAGGAAACGATTGATGGATTATAAACTACATACGAATTCAAAAAAACTTTTGGCGGATACGCTGACACCTGTCAATATCTACTTGAAAGTACGCGATGTATTTGCCGGAAGTATCTTATTGGAAAGCTCCGATTACCATGGGCAAGAGAATAGCCTTTCATTGATTTGTTGCGACCCGATCGCCTCTTTTCAGGTGAATGGAAATGTTCTGCAAATCCGGAACCCGGATCAGACCAAAACAACGGAGACTTTCGAGGATAAAACTGTTGTCCTTTCCCGTCTGGATACTTTCAGGAAATCCTTTTCCGTAAAGGAAGAATCGGCCAACCATTTATCAAGCGGATTGTTCGGGTACATGGCGTATGATTCGGTTCGGTTTTTTGAGGATGTGGAAATTGAGAAGGTGGAAGAACAGATTCCGGATATCTTGTATAAAGTATATCGGTATGTAATGGTGGTTGATCATTTTTCGAATGAGCTGACGCTGTATGAAAATACACTTGATGGAAGCGAAGCAAAAGGGCTGGATAAACTTGAAAAGATAATTTTCAGCAATCGGTTTTCAACCTTTCCATTTACTTCCATTGGAAAAGAGGAGTCTAACCTCACGGATGCTGCCTACATCGAAATGGTAAAGAAAGGCATGGAACATTGTTTTCGTGGCGATGTATTTCAAATTGTGTTGTCGCGAAAATTCACAAGTAAATTTAAAGGCGATGAATTTAATGTATATCGTGCCTTGCGTTCGATCAACCCCTCGCCCTATTTATTTTATTTTGATTACGGAAGTTTTAAAATATTCGGATCATCGCCCGAAGCACAAATCCAAATAAAAGGAGGAGAGGCCAGCATCTATCCGATTGCCGGAACATTCAAACGAACAGGAAACGATAAAGAAGACGCGAAACTGGCCAACCAGTTAACGCTTGATAAGAAGGAAAATGCAGAACATGTAATGTTGGTGGATCTAGCCCGAAATGATTTAAGCCGCGATTCATCTTCGGTTTCGGTTGAAGTTTTTAAGGAAGTCCAGTTTTATTCACACGTGATCCACCTGGTCTCAAAAGTAACGGGCAGGTTGGATGAGGGGACTTCACCTTTAAAACTTGCCGTGGATACCTTTCCTGCGGGCACACTGTCGGGCGCACCGAAGCACATGGCGATGAACCTGATTAGCAAATATGAAAATGTAAACCGCGGGTTTTATGGTGGTGCGATTGGCTTCATGGGATTTAACGGATCATATAACCACGCGATCATGATCCGCACTTTTCTCAGTAAAGACAACACGCTCACTTATCAGGCAGGTGCCGGGATTGTTTCACAATCAGTTCCCGAAAATGAATTACAGGAAGTAAACAATAAAATTGAAGCGCTGCGCAAAGCGGTGGCGATGGCAGAGAGAATCTAACAATATGGAAATACTGGTACTTGATAATTACGATTCCTTTACTTACAACCTGGTACACATCATTCGTGAACTGGGGTATACGATGGATGTGATCCGAAATGATAAAATTAAAGTTGACGGAGTAAAAAAATACGATAAGATATTGCTTTCGCCCGGCCCGGGAATCCCCGATGAAGCCGGGATTATGAAAGACGTTTTGCGCACCTATGGTGAATCGAAAAGTATTTTGGGAGTGTGCCTTGGCCATCAGGGGATTGCCGAAGTTTTTGGCGGCAGTTTGATCAATATCCCAAAAGTCTTGCACGGTGTTACTTCTACTGTGGAAGTAATTGAAGACGATGCTTTGTTTAAGGGGATACCGAACAAATTTGTTGCAACCCACTACCACAGTTGGGCAGTAGTGAAAGAAAGCCTTCCAAAGGAATTGAAAATCACTGCCGTGAATGATGAAGGGTTGGTGATGGCGATTGCGCATACAACATTTGATATCCGTGGTGTTCAATTCCACCCGGAGTCAGTCATGACGGAGTACGGAAAGGAAATAATCAACAACTGGTTAATAAGCTGATATGAAATCGTCACACACAGTTTCCACCTACAAAGATGCTAGTTTAGCATGCGATTCCACCCCGAAAGCATCGGGACAAGTTGTGTCCACCAAAATAATTATTTTCACATGAAGGAAATATTAACCGATTTGATTGAACATCGTTCCTTGACGAAAGATGCAGCGAAGCAAGTGTTGATCGACCTCGCTTCGGGCAAATACAATGCAAGCCAGATGAGCGCTTTCATGACCGTGTACATGATGCGCGCGATCACCATAGAAGAATTGCAAGGCTTTCGCGATGCGATGTTGGAGCTTTGTGTTCCCATAAAAACCGATGCGCCTGTAATGGATGTTTGCGGGACAGGAGGGGATGGAAAGAATACATTTAACATTTCAACACTGTCGGCTTTTGTAGTGGCCGCAGCCGGACAACCTGTTGCGAAACATGGCAACTATGGGGTTTCTTCTGTGAGTGGTTCATCCAATGTGTTGGAATATTTTGGGTATCAGTTTACGAATGATAAAAACAAACTTGAAAAGAGCCTCGAAGAAGCGAACATCTTTTTTATGCATGCCCCATTGTTCCATCCCGCAATGAAGAATGTTGCACCGATCCGCAGGGAACTTGGGGTAAAAACTTTTTTCAATATGCTGGGGCCGATGGTAAACCCGGCTTTCCCACCAAGGCAATTGGTAGGTGTTTTTAGTTTGGAGCTGGCGCGTCAATACGGGTACTTGTATCAAAATACAGATAAGGATTTTGTGATCATTCATGATGTTAATGGGTATGATGAAATTTCATTGACGGGGCCTTTTAAATTGTTCACCAATTCAGGAGAGCAAATGCTGGAGCCAGCGGATTTAGGTTTGCAGGAAGTAAAGGCAACTGATATTTATGGTGGGGAAACGGTTGAAGAATCAGCAAAAATATTTATGGATGTATTGGAAGGAAAAGGAACACGTGCGCAGAATGATGTCGTGATTGCAAATTCCGGGATGGCACTGTATTGCGGGAATCGTGAAGAAGGGATTTTAAGTTCAATAGAAAAAGCAAAAGAAGCGTTGGTTTCAGGAAGGGCGCTGGAGAAATTTAATAAATTGTTAGATACTGGATACTAGATACTGGATACTAGATACTAGATACTAGATACTAGATACTGGACACTGGATACTAGAGATAAGACATACGAGGCGAGACCATTATTCTTATGTCTTACATCTTGATACTTGATACTTTAAAAAATGAACATATTAGAAACAATCATTGAACAAAAAAAGAGGGAAGTCGCTGAACGCAAAGAGCTCTATCCGGTCAAGTTGTTGGAGAGGGGTATTTACTTTGAATCGCCAACTGTTTCGTTGAAGAAGTATGTTCAACGAGAGGACAAGTCTGGGATCATTGCAGAGATCAAAAGGAAGTCGCCCTCAAAAGGTGTGATCAATGCGTATGTTTCTGTTGAGCGGACTTCGATCGGGTATATGCAAGCGGGTGCTTCAGCCTTGTCGGTCTTGACCGATAAAGAATTTTTTGGTGGAAGCAGCGAAGATTTAACAACGGCCAGAAAATTCAATTTTTGCCCGATCCTTCGAAAGGATTTTACAATAGACGAATATCAAATCATTGAAGCGAAGTCGATTGGTGCAGATGCTATATTGTTGATTGCTGCAGTGTTGGAACCAAAACGTTTAAATGAACTGGCTGGTTTTGCAAAGTCGTTGAAGTTGGAAGTGTTGATGGAAGTTCATAACGAAGAAGAACTAAAAGGGAACCTCGAAGCCGCTGTTGATCTTATTGGGGTCAACAACCGCAACTTGAAAACTTTTGAAACAAGCATTGAGGTTTCGAAGCGGTTATCCGGTTTGATCCCTGATCATGTAGTAAAGGTTTCGGAAAGCGGGATTGATTCACCTGCTACAATTATCGAATTAAAGAAGTATGGTTTTGAAGGGTTTTTGATGGGGCAGAATTTCATGCAACATAGCCGACCGGAAAAGGCTGCTAAAGATTTTATTTCAGAGTTGAACCGGTTAAACAAAGTGTAATGTCAATGCTATCTTCCATAAAACTAAAAGTTTGCGGAATGCGGGATGCTCAAAACATCCTTGACGTTGCTAAGCAGCAACCTGATTTTATGGGTTTTATTTTTTACAAAAAATCACCCCGGTATGTGGGTGACGGTTTTGAAATACCCGAAGCTTTTCCATCCTCAATTTCGCGCGTTGGTGTTTTTGTGAATGAAGAATTCGAAAAGATTGTTTCGCTCTCAAAAGAACACAAGCTTGATTATTTGCAGTTGCATGGCAATGAACCTGTAGGGCAAGTGAAAAAATTGAATGATTTAGGATTGAAAACAATAAAAGTATTTTCTATCGGTGATGCGTTTGATTTTTCCATCACCGTGGAATACCAACCATATTGTGACTATTTTCTTTTTGATACAAAAGGAAAATACTATGGAGGAAACGCGAAAATTTTTGGTTGGAATCAACTGGAAAAATATGATCAGAAAATTCCATTTTTCTTAAGTGGTGGAATCGATCCTGAAAATGTAAGTAGAATAGGTCGGTTAAAAGGAATGAACCTTTTTGCGCTGGATGTGAATAGCGGGGTTGAAATTTCCCCCGGTATGAAGGACGTTAACCGCCTGACCCGTCTGACCGCTCATAGCGGTCTGACGGGTATAAACTGAATTTAATGATTATGGATAAAAAATTTCAAGTAGACGAACGCGGGTATTACGGCCAATTTGGAGGCGCGTATATTCCCGAGATGCTGTACCCGAACGTAGAAGAACTGCGCAGCCGGTACCTTTCAATTCTTGCGGATGAAGGATTTAAAAAAGAGTTTAACAAGCTTTTAAAGGATTATGTTGGCCGTCCAACACCGTTGTTCTTGGCGAAACGACTATCAGCAACAATCGGAGCGCACGTATACTTAAAGCGGGAAGACCTTTGCCACACGGGTGCGCACAAGGTAAACAACACCATCGGGCAAATCCTGGTGGCGAAGCGGCTGGGCAAACAAAAGATTATTGCAGAAACCGGGGCAGGTCAACATGGTGTGGCAACAGCAACGGTCTGTGCCTTGATGGGAATGGAGTGCATTGTGTACATGGGCCAGTTGGATATCGAACGCCAACGCCCTAACGTAGAGCGTATGCGTATCCTTGGGGCAACAGTTGTTCCGGCAACCAGTGGAAACATGACATTGAAAGACGCGACAAACGAAGCGATGCGGCACTGGATCAACAACCCGACAGACACGCATTATATCATCGGATCTGTTGTGGGCCCTCATCCATATCCGGATATGGTGGCCCGGTTTCAATCGGTAATAAGTGAAGAAATTAAAAATCAGTTGATCAGTGAAATTGGTAATCCAAATCCCGACTACGTTTTTGCCTGTGTTGGTGGCGGCAGCAATGCCGCAGGTGCTTTCTACCATTACCTCGATCAACCGCATGTAAATTTGATCGGTGTGGAAGCGGCTGGCCTGGGTGTGGACTCAGGTGAATCGGCAGCGACAACTGCATTGGGCAAACCGGGGGTTTTGCACGGAAGTAAAACATTGTTGATGCAAACCAGTGATGGACAAGTGATCGAACCATATTCAATTTCAGCAGGGTTGGATTACCCGGGCATCGGCCCTTTCCATGCGCACTTGTTTGAAACAGGCCGCGTGCAGTTTTTGAATGTAACCGATGATGAAGCCATGAATGCAGGCATCGAACTCAGCCGGTTGGAAGGGATTATTCCCGCGATAGAATCTGCGCATGCAGTAGCCGCATTAAAGAAAATTGAATTTGATAGAGATGATGTCGTGGTGGTGAACCTTTCAGGAAGAGGCGACAAGGATTTGGAAACGTATATTAAATGGGGGAAGTATTAGTTGATAGTTATTAGTCTTGAGTATCCAGTAACCAGTATCCAGTATCCAGTAACCAGTAACCAGTATCCAGTAACCAGTATCCAGTAACCAGTAACCAGTATCTGTCCAACAACGAACGTCTAATGTCTAACGTCTTGTATCTAACGTCTAATTATGAATAGAATAACAGAACTTTTTAAGAACAAAAAATCAAACATCCTTTCCATATTTTATACGGCAGGGTTTCCAAAACTTGATGATACCGTAGTAATCGCAAAAGCGCTGGAAGAGGCCGGTGCGGATATTATTGAAATCGGAATACCATTTTCGGATCCCGTTGCGGATGGCCCTACTATTCAGGCAAGCAATAAAGTAGCATTGGATAATGGAATGACGGTGGTGAAACTATTGGAGCAAATTAGGCTTATTCGTAAAGAAGTGAATACTCCAATCATCCTGATGGGCTATCTGAATCCTGTGATGCAATACGGCATTGAAGAATTTGTACAAGATGCTGCCGCTGCTGGTGTTGATGGATTGATCTTGCCTGACCTTCCGCTTTATGAATTTGAAGAAAATTTTAAAGAACTATTTGCAAAGAACAACCTGGCCAATACTTTTTTGATTTCCCCAACTACTTCAGAAGAACGCATCCGAAAAATTGATGCTGTATCGAATGGATTTGTATATGTGGTATCAGCTTCCAGTACAACAGGGGCAAAGCAAAATTTTTCAACAGGGCAACTGGATTATTTTTCACGCATTCAAAAAATGAAATTGAAAAATCCATTTCTAATCGGTTTTGGGATTTCCGATCACGATGCTTTTAAAACGGCCTGTAAATATTCACAAGGGGCAATTGTAGGCAGTGCGTTTATTAATCTATTACGGGACTCAAAAGACATAAAGCCTGATGTATCGACATTCGTAGCTAAACTTAAAGTCGGACTTGAGACATAAGACACAAGTATCAGGAATCCCATGTTTAAAAATCTAACATCTAACGTCTTGTGTCTTGTATCTAACGTCTAAAATCTTGTGTCTAACGTCTAACATCTAAGAAATGATCATCCAACTTAAACACTCCATCACTTCAATTGAGAAAAACGATATCCTCAGCAAAACAAAATTCCTAGGCTACAAAACCACCGAAGTGAAAACGCAAAAAGGTTCTTACCTCGTCAATATTGGCAAGAAGGAATTTGATATCCGATTGTTAGGCCACATGCCTGGTATTCAGGATATCCATCGTGTTTCGGATGAATACAAATTGGTTTCACGAAAGTGGAAAGTCAATCCAACACAAATTGATTTGGGTGAAGGAGTAGTGATTGGAAACGGTTCCTTGTCGATAATGGCCGGGCCGTGTTCGATCGAAACCGAACAACAAATTCAAGATACCATTGACCATCTTGCAGCGAACAATGTGAAGTTGATGCGCGGTGGTGTGTTCAAGCCGCGGAGTTCACCCTACGCTTTCCGTGGGTTGGGGACGGATGGATTGAAAATGTGGTATACGTTGGCGCGCAAGGCCGGGATAAAAATTGTAAGTGAGGTGATGCAGGTTTCGCAAATCGGGGAAATGTATGACTATGTCGATATCTATCAGGTAGGGGCGAGGAACACGCAGAATTTTAATTTGCTCGATGAGCTTGGAAAGGTTGATAAGGCTGTGATGATCAAACGTGGTATCTCTGGTACGATAGAAGAATTATTGTCGTCAGCGGAATATGTTTTTTCTGCCGGAAATGAAAACTTGTTGTTGTGTGAACGCGGCATTCGTACGTATGAAAAAGCAAGCAGAAATACGATGGACATCAATGCAATCCCAATCTTAAAGGAAAAAAGCCATTTGCCTGTGATTGCGGACCCTTCGCATGGCATTGGTATCCGGGATTTTGTGGAACCGGTTGCCTTGGCTGCGGTAATGGCCGGGGCGGATGGCGTGATTTATGAAACACACCGCAAACCGGAAGAAGCATTTAGCGATGGCCAACAGACGTTGGACTTTGAAGAATCGACAAAGTTGATTGCGCGAATGCGGAAAGCGTTTGCCTTGCGCGAGGAGTTTTAAAAAGGAATATAGATGGTGTATTAAAAAAAGAGGAAGCCGGAAAAGGCTTCCTCTTTTTTTCTCAATCCTTAAACTAAGGAATGGGCAGTGCGGTAGCTCCGTAAAGACCTATGTTTGTTAGGGGAATTGTAGAGCCCCATTTTGCATTGATTGCACTGATGAATGTTCTTGATAAAAATGCATATCCCCTGGTATTTGGATGTGCACCATCTTCTGAATAAATCCCTGTAGGCGGGTTGATGTTTGGTGTAATAGTTACTCCATTGATAACGGCTGCACTATTGCTTACTAGCAAGTTGAGTGCAGCATTTACATCTGCCAAAGCAAGCTTGTCTGTATTTGCAGTTACAACCGCTTGTACAGTTGCATTGAACGCTGCACGTGCATCATTTATGGCAGTAATTTCAGATGGAATTAAGACATAACGATCTGCAACCGGCTCGGAAATACCAAGCAGACCGAAAGTCCCTGCTGCTCCGAGAATGGAACCTGTGGATAAGGGAATAATGTCGGTTGCTGCAGTTTGACGAGCCTTGGCGTAAGGCGCCAAGCCAGCATAAGGTCCTACCATGTAAGGGCCAAGGTCCGTTAGCGTTTCATCATTCATCAGGATTTTATTCGCACCTGCAACGTACGTGAGTTTCCTTTTGTTAGCTTCATCAACAGTGATTAATGTATTCGCCACCATGCCATCCAAAAAAGTGTTATAGTTGTTGGCTAAAGCATTAGTTGCGCCAGTTGCTTGTTCCTCATTCAGCGGAATTGGATTATAAGGCACAGAGGTAAAATGCGGCATGGCAAAAATGTCTGGGAAATTACCAACCACTCCTTTCAGGTTAGGGTTTGATCCTAAAAGCGCTCCTATAGCTCCAGCATACTGTAAGTCAAAACTGGCTGGTCCCGCACCTGTTGCAGGTGTAAGAGGTGCTAAATTAGGATCTCCACCAAATGCTGCATGAAGGAAAAAATCATCTAATCCTAACCAGAATAGAAAGAATGTGCCACCAGCAGCCGCAGCATCACCAATTATTGTTGATGTGCCGCCAGGAAAAGCCCATCTTCCATAAAAAGGATTAAACCTTGGATCGACTCCTGCTCCAGCCCAAGCTCCTGTTTCTGTAATTAGTGCCTGGCCAAGCACAATAGCAGGCACTGCGAAATTATTAAGCTCGGCTTTTGTACCTGTGTAGAGGAAACCAGGATTTACAGTTGGGTTTGGAACAGCTTCAAAATTACCCACCGGGTAAGCCTGTGGAGTAGGGCGGGGTGAAGCTCCTTGTAGCAACATTCTGCCTAAGACTGGCTCGGTAGGGTCAAATGGTGGACCCAGAACAGGTTGCTGGACAAACAAATTCCATCCTAAGGAAGCATTAATGCTAGGTTGGTTAAACGTTGCAGTACCACCTGCACATTCAAACTGCTTATTGATGATTGCGGCAAGTGAATTATTTTGTCCGGTAGTAAACAATGCGCCTCCTTGCACTCCCGCGACAAAAGAATTTCCAATTGCCACAAATTTTGTCAGGTCAACCGATCCTGCCACCGCATCAGCACACGATGTATCAATTGGAGGTTCAGGTGGTGGTGTAAGTTCAATTACTTCCTGCTCACATCCGGTAAACATCGTTACCGCTAGCGTTAAGATTATATATTTTAGTTTCATAATGTTCATGTTTTTGAAATTCACAATTAACGTAAGAATTCATCAAAAGTAAGGGAGATGTAAAATTGCTGGCCTACGAAAGGAGCACCGAGATTCGTTCGGTAATCACCACCAAATAAATTGGTTGCCCCCAATTTGGCCATTGTTTTAATCGAGGTGATTTTATAATTGACTTGTGCATCAAAAACACCAAACTCGGGGACGTTCCAGGTACCAAAAGTTGATTCCCAAAGAAATCCTTCCTGCCATCTGTAGTTAACATTAAACCCAAGGTTTTTTGTAAGTTTTCTGTTTCCAATTCCAATCGTGAATTTGTTTTCAGGTGTGTTGAATCCGGCCCTGAAATCTCCTGATTGATCGGTATCGAATGTAGCATAACTATACGAACCATTCAGTGTGAAATTTTGCGGCAGGTTGTAAGTGAGGCCTAACCCAACTCCATAGGAATTGACATTGTCCTCTTTGTTGAGATAAGGTGAGAAGAGGGCTCCCGGGTTAATAGTAGCCCCCTTTTGGGAAGTTGGGGCTTTCACAGCCACAATTTCACCACCAATAAAATTTTTATAGCTGGTATAGTAAGCATTGAGGTCCACTAAAAGTTTTGAACCCATTAAACCTTTATACCCGATTTCCACTGATTTTAGTTGTTCAGGTTGTACGTACTTTATATTTGCTGTTTCTAGTAGACCGGGTGTTCCTCCAACTGGATTACCAGTGGCTGGATCTAATGTTCCTCCGGATGCACGATAGGCATTGTAAGAGGCCTGTGTCCATGCACCTCCATTGTGTACACCATATCGACTAGCATTTGCCTCTGTACTACCCAGCAGAATACCACCAGTTGAAGGAAAGTAAATGAACTGGGCTTGTGTGTCAGGGTTTCTAAAACCTGTTTGGAAGGAAGCCCTGATGTTGTGCATTTCATTAAAAGTATACACTGCACTAAAGCGAGGTGTTACCTGTCCATCAAAGTTTTCGTTTTTATCGTAACGGAGTGAAGCAGTTAATCGGAGGGCCTCTCCCAATGTTTTCGCAGCTTGAGCATACACTCCATATTCACCAACTTTTATTCGCTCTGCAGTTCCATCACCATCAGGGTCTTCATTGAAAACAGTTGCGTTACTATACAAATCATACATCCTGTAGTTACCTCCAACCATTAAATCGACAACGGATATTTGTGTGAAATTGTAATTGAATTCCCCATGAAACAGTCTTGAATTGTCAACAAATGATGATCCTGGTGGATTTCGTTGGAACAGATTTCCCCGCACCGCGTTTACCAGCGTTTCATATTCAGGAGTTCCTTCTACTGGTCTGTTTCTATCCGCATAAGCCCGGGCAGCCTGATGCGAAGCTTCTTGATTGCCACCAGGAAAACCCAAATATCCTTGCATACCCAAGACATATGTTTGTGCATATTCAGGAGCCCATTGAGTTTGTGTTGGGCTATAGAACTCATTCATGTATATTCCTTGCGCACTCATGTTCCATGAATCACCGTCTTTTGTTTCTGTCATGTAAGCCCTAACAAAGAAATTGTCAGATTTTAATTCTGCTTTATAAAAACGTTGTTGAAAATCACGAAGTGCATATTTTTCTGTTCCTTGATAGATGGAACTACCGCCCCCAAAACGATGATTGAGAATCAATTCGAGTTTATCGGTTAGTCTCCAATGGATTGCAGCATCATATTTCATGCTTATTGCATCATTGTTGTCGAGTATATCCTCTTCTTTAAATCCAGTCCTTCTTAAATCCAAGGTGCCAAAAGTGCCACCAATCGGAACTGGGATTACAGCTTCATCACCGTATAGGTTAAGCCCATCAAAATTGGGCTGTCCACTAAGGTCAACTGTGGATTCTGGATTGAGGCGATCTGTTTTATAGTCATTACTCTTCCAATCCGTTGCTTTTAAATAGGAGAAGTTTAGTTTAATCGCAACCTTGTCATTGAAAGCTTTGGCATAGCGTACTCCAAAATTGTAAAATGGATTTGTCTCTCCCTGGGCTTCGGAATTTGTCATCCCCAGTTTTAGTTGTGCGCTTACCCCCTGATATTCAAAGGGGCTTTTGCTTTTCATCAATAGTATTCCGTTGAATGCATTAGGTCCGTAAAGCGCGGATGCGGCCCCGGGAACTAATTCCATGCTTTCGGCATCCAATTCACTTATCCCAACAATATTGCCGGTTGGAAAATTTAAAAGTGGAGCAGAGGTATCCATTCCATCTACCAACTGAACAAACCGAACATTTGCAATCGTAGCAAAACCTCTGGTATTCACGGCACTGAAATTCATACTTCCTGAATTTACCTGAACACCTTTTACATTTGCGAGTGCATCATAAAATTCGGGAGCGGTAGTTTGTTGGATTGCTACTAGATCAACCTTTTCAATTGTAACAGGTGATGACATGATATTTTCCTCTGTTCTGTTTCCTGTTACCACGACTTCACCTAACAGCGCATGTGATAAAGAAACGGTGATTCCGGTGGCATTTTGTGCATCGGTAATCTCAATTTCCTGTGTTGAAAATCCGACATATGAAATACTAAGTGTAAAGGGTGGAACTTGATTGACTTTCAGTGAGAAATTCCCGTTAACATCAGCAATGGTTCCTGTAACAGTACCTTTTACAAGGATATTTGCACCAGGTATCCCTTCATTTGAACTTGCATCCTTTACGGCCCCTGAAACAGTGGTTTGGGAAAATGCCAGCGTGCTCGTACTGATCAAAAAGACCAGCAGTGCTATCGACTTTTTGTAAAATTTTATCATAAATAAATCTGGTTTGTGAGTTAAGTTTGGAAAATTAACACCATACATTCCATCAATCTACAGAAGAAATCTATGGATTGAAATCAATGTACAAAATTTTATAAATAAAGTACAAAAAATGGAAATCCCCCAAATTGGCCTAAACAATCGATAACGTAAGGTTTTTACCCTTTCTCTTCCAATTTCAGGTGGTCGGCAATCCGATTGCAAAGATTTTGAGTCTCGTTGGCAATAAATTCATCTCCGGTCGCAGTAAGAATGGTCTGTGCGAACCCACTTAAACAATCAATGTAAAATGCTTTCATTTCGTTAACAGGCATATCTTTCGTCCATAAATCTATGCGAAGTGTATTTTTCTGGTGTTGGTCCCAAAGCCCGATGCTGATGCTTTTTGTTTCGCTTAACCCACCGTCTGGTTTATCGGTGGCATCCCAATGGATTTTTTCAGGATTGTTGTTTTCGTCCAGTTCTATTTTGAAATTGATTTCCGTCTTCCTCATAATCAGTTTTTGTTTGCAAGTTCTATAAAATATTCCATCGATTCAGGGTTTTTTAATGCCCCTTTGTTCACTACTTTTTTTGGATCAAGCCCCATCAACACTTTCTTCACGGGCGTCTCTGTTTTTTTGCCGCTGATCGTATACGGTAAGTCATTTACTTGCAGAATTGTATCGGGCAGATGCCGCGGACTATAATCGTTTCGAATGGTTTGGTTGATGTTCTTGATGATTGCTTCCGTTAATCGTTCACCCGGTTGCATCACCACAAACAACGGCATCCAAAAATTTCCGCCTTCTTTTTCGATGCAGACAATCATACTATCCTTCACTTCCGTGACTTTATCCACAGCGCGGTAAATTTCACTTGTACCGATGCGAATACCACCACGGTTTAACGTTGCATCTGACCGCCCGTAAATTATAACGCCCCTCCGGGGTGTGATTTCGATCCAGTCACCATGTCGCCAGATACCCGGGTACATTTCAAAATAACTTTCCAGGTACCGTGTATGGTTTTCGTCATTCCAAAAATAAACCGGCATGGATGGAAGTGGTTTTGTGATCACCATTTCACCTACTTCACCCAACAAAGGCTCACCTTCTTCACTAAATGCCTCCAGCTTACACCCCAATGCCCTACACTGTATCTCACCTGCAAATACCGGCCACGTTGGATTGCCCCCAACAAATGCGCTGCAAACATCGGTGCCGCCACTCATGGAAGCAAGCCATAAATCTGATTTAACATTTTTATAAATCCATTCAAACCCTTCCGGGGGAAGTGTGCTTCCGGTAGAACCAATGGAGCGGAGTGCGGACAAGTCAAACTTCTTTGCGTCTGCACCTTCTTTCATGTTGGCCAGGATAAACCCGGCACTGGTGCCAAAGTGATTGATCTTCGCTTCTTCAATAAACGCCCACATGGTTTCCATAGAAGGGTAGGCCGGGCTTCCATCATACAACACCAGCGTGCTGCCTGCCAGCAAACTTCCCTGGATGTAATTCCACATCATCCAGCCCGTGGTGGTATACCAAAAGCATCGCTCACCAGGTTTGATGTCGTTGTGAAAGGTCCCGTATTTTAATTGCTCTAAAAGGATTCCACCATGTGAATGGGTAATGGCTTTTGGAAGTCCGGTTGTTCCCGATGAGTAGAGCACCCAAATAGGATGGTTAAAAGGAACGCGTTCAAATTTTAATGCGTGGTTTGATTCTGTGGTTACAGTATTCCAATCAACATGATTTTCTTTCCTATGGGAGTCGCCAATCACAATTGTTTTTAGCAGTGAAGGAATTCCTTTTACAAGTGCATCGATAACCTCAGCTTTGTCGAATACTTTTCCATTGTATTGATACTGGTCAACGGCAATTAAAATTTTAGGCTTGATTTGTTCAAATCGTTCGATCACCGATTGCGTTCCGAAATCAGGGGAGCAACCCGACCAGATGGCACCAAGCGAATTTGCTGCAAGAAACGCAATGGTAGCATCCGGTGTACAGGGCAGGTAGCCAACGATGCAATCACCGGCTTGTATGCCTTGCTCAATGAAATAATGTTGTAGTGAAGCCACCTTTTTATGTAAAGTTTCCCAACTGATTTCCTGTAAAGGTGATGCTTCTGATTTGAAAACTATTGCCGGATGTTCGGAAGTAACGTTCCTGAAAATGTGTTCTGCATAATTTAAGCGTGTGCCTTCAAACCAATTGATGAAAGGCATCTTGTTTCCGGATAAAACGGTGGTGTAGTTCCCATCATGGATTACTTCAAAGTATTCCCAGATACTTTCCCAAAATTCTTTTATGTTTTCGGTCGACCAGTTCCACAAGGATTCATATTCACCAAAGGAAATATTTTTGGTTTCCTTCAACCACTGCATATACCGCGACAAGTTTGATTCGCTGACAAACGTTTCTGATGGTTCCCATAAAAGAGTTGGTGTACTCATAATTCTAAAGCTATTTTATTTTATGGCTTTAATAAATCCCGACAATTCAGTTGTCAGTTTGAGCTTGTCGAAAACTCAACCGCCAAGGATTTTTAATGCTGATCCTTTATCAATGTGGAGTTGTTTTTTCAACGCTTCCAAATCTTCATACTTTGAATCGCCACGGATCAGTTGGTGAAAATAGATGGTAAGCGATTCGCCATAAACATCTTTTTCAAAATCGAATATATTCACTTCGATGTTGCGTTGGGTCCCATTCACGGTAGGCCGGTTGCCAATATACAGCATGCCACCATATTTTATGTTTCCGTGCAAAACAGTAACCGCATAAATACCATCTTTGGGGATGAGCTTATAATGTGAATCTACATCTAAATTGGCAGTAGGAAATCCAATTAACCTTCCAAGTTTATCGCCTTTAATAACGCGGCCTGTTAACGAATAATGATGCCCCAATAAATGATATGCATTGGCTACATCGCCCTGCTCAAGCGCTGCCCTGATCTTGGTTGAACTTACACCAATATGATCGACCTCTTGCCGTGGTATTTCCTCAACATCAAAACCATACGCAGGCCCGTTGATTATCAATTGATCAAAACTTCCTTCCCTGTTTTTTCCGAAGCGGTGATCATACCCGATCACTAATTTTTTTGTGCCGATGGTATCCACCAAAATTTTCTTTATGAATTCTTCAGAGCTAAGTTGTGAGAATTCTTTTGTGAACGGTATTCGGATTAAGTGCTGGACACCATGCTCTTTTAGCAAATCTGCTTTTTCTTCAAATGTATTGAGCAGTTTTAAATCATTTTCTTCCGGTCGGAGCACCAACCGAGGATGGGGCCAAAAAGTAATAACAACAGTTTCCCCATTATTTCGATTTGCGATTTCATGTAATCGATTGAGGATTTGTTGATGGCCAACATGCACACCGTCAAACGTACCACTGGTGACCACTGCGTAGGGGAGGAGTATGAAGTCGTCAAGGCCGTGGTAAATTTTCATTTTATGAATGTTGTTACGCTGAAATATCTTCAATGGTCAATGCATCCCTGAGATGATGCGTTCCGATGCGTGTACGGCAAAGTTCTGAAAGATAAGCACCCACTCCAAGTGCTTCACCAAAATCCCGTGCAATGCTGCGAATGTAGGTTCCTTTTGAACATACAATACGAAAAGAAACTTCGGGAAGTTGAATGCCGGTTATTTCAAAAACGGAAATCGTTACCGCCCGCAATTTTAAATCTACTTCCTTTCCTTCCCTTGCGAGGGTATAGGCACGCTCTCCTTTTATTTTGATGGCGGAATGTGCGGGCGGCAATTGTTGGATGTCTCCCGTCCATTTTTTGGCTGCGATTACTAAATCTTCATTTGTGATATGGGAAATATCCACAGGTGCTGAGGGTGCTGATTCCAAATCCAGGGTTTCCGTGGTTTGCCCGATCACAAACTTACCGGTATATTCTTTTTCCAGTCCCATAAAGGAATCGATTTGTTTGGTCATTTTACCCATGCAAATAATCAACAGACCGGTGGCCAACGGATCAAGCGTTCCGGCATGTCCGATTTTTTTTACTTTTAGTTTGTTGCGTAGTTTCCGGACTACATCAAAGGAGGTCCACTCGTAGGGCTTATTGACCAACAACATCCGACCCTCTGGTTGTGGATTTTCCATTCTAGACAATTGCCAGTTCGATTCCCAGATAATACAACACGAGAATAACAATCCCGACAATAATCCGGTAATATCCAAAAATCAAAAAACCGTGTTTGGTAAGATAGCTGATAAAGGATTTGATTGCGAGCATGGCCACTACAAACGCTACAATGTTTCCGATTACCAGTAGTTGTATTTGTTCACCACCGAAAGTTTCGCCTGCCAAATAAAATTTCAACATCTTATACGCGGTAGCGGCAAACATGGTAGGGACTGCAAGGAAAAAAGAAAACTCTGCTGCGTTCTTTTTATTTAGTTTTTGAGTTAAACCACCGATAATGGTGGATGCAGATCGTGAAACACCCGGAACCATTGCCAGTGTTTGGAAGAAACCAATTTTCAAAGCGGTTGGATACGTAACTTCCTGGTCCAGGATTGTTTCATTCTTAGTAAAAATTTTGTCGACAAACAAAAAGAATAATCCACCAGCGAGCAGTACAAAACCAACAACATCTACACGTTCGAACAATTGATCGATCTCATCTTCAAAAAACAAACCGAAAACTGCAGCCGGGATAAAGGCAATCAGTAGTTTTAGGTAAAAAGAAAAACTTTGGATGAATCTTTTCCAGTAGAGGACAACTACGGAAAGGATTGCACCCAATTGGATGGCGACTGTAAACATTTTGGTAAAGGGATCACTTGCGATACCCATCAGCGAAGAGCCAATGATCATGTGCCCCGTGGATGAAATAGGGAGGAACTCGGTAATGCCTTCAATAATGGCCAGTACAATAGACTCGAAAATGGTCATGGAAAATTATAGGGTAGGGTGGAGGTTTATTTCTTCACCTCGGGTGTTTTCAGAATGGCGTAGATTTCAATGATAAAACCTGCCATCACGATAATGGGCCCCAGTGTTAACCCCAAAAATCCAAATCCATGTTGCTCACCGTCAATAGACATAATCACAAAGCCAATCACAAGTGTAGCCAGCCCAATGATCATCCATTTATAATTTTCTTTTCCGAAAGGAAGTTTTGTTTCCATGAGGTAATCTGATTAATAAAGTTCATCCAATGACATGCGCAAATACCTTCGCATGGAAGCATACGTGCTGAATACTGCTACCAATATTCCAATGATTCCCAACGCGGCTGCAAGCAAAAGCAATTGCGAATTATTTTCAAGTAAAACTAAATCCTCGATTTTAGAACTGGCGTATTTCGTTAATCCCCAAAGCGAAACGGATGCGAAAAATGCAGCCAGAAAACCATACCCTGCGGCACGGAGGATAAAAGGTTTATTAATAAACCAGCGTTTTGCCCCTACAAGTTGCATGCTTCGAATTAAAAAGCGTTGGGAAAACAAAGCGAGCCGTAGCGTATTGTTGATCAAGAGAATGGCTGTGATTAACAACAACACAACAAGCCCTAACAATACCATGCTGATTTTTGTAATATTTTCGTTAATGGATTCGATAAGGCCTTCCACATAAAAAACTTCAAAGACACCCGTCATGTCCTGGATTTCCGTTTTGATTTTTTCCATCTCTGCTTTTGAGTGGTGGGATGGATCAATACTCACCAGCAATGCATCTTTTAATGGGTTGTCGCCAATGAAGCTTATAAAATCTTCCCCTGTTTGGTCGATAAATGTTTTTGCAGCTTCTTCTTTGGAAACGAAAACAACTGGTTTTTCGCCTTCAGGTTTTTTAGCTACAAAGTTGAGTGCCAATAGCCTGTTTTCAATTTGGAGCCTTTGGGTTTCGGTAACAGAAGATTTCAGATAGACCTGCATCTTGATATTTTCCCGAACCAACTTTTCGAGCCGGTTGGAATAGATCAACAAAGTCCCGAAAAGGCCAATGCCAAATAAGGCTAGATAAATGCTCATCACCACGCCTACAGCAGGATAGCCACCTAGTTTCTTCTTATTTTTTGGTTTTTCCATTGATGGAGCCAAATTTAGAATAAGTAGGGGATAATGCCTAAGAAAATACTGGATACTGGTCTCTGAACATGCAACCAACTACCTAATTCGCCCGATACGCATCGAGCTTTTTCAGTAGATTATTGTCAGTGATTTCATGAAGCGGTGTTGGTTTCGCTTTGTTCTCGTCCAACAAATAATACTTCCCTGTGTAGTACAAGAAGATGGTGTGTTTGTCTTCTGTGAAGAACTCCAAAATCTCATATAAGGTGGTGTCAAAGGCACCCAATAGAATGAGTTTGCCATCCTGAAACTGATAGTGAAAGTTATATTTCTTTTGTGTGTTATCAGTTTCAACAACCAGTGATGAAGCCTTTTGCTTTTCTACTGGAATAATCGGAGCAACAACTTCAACAGCTTGATCTTCATCTACTTCTTTTGTAGGGTCAAAAACATCCAGTTTGGGTTGCTTTGCTTTAGGGGTCGTTTTCGGTTTGTTTGCTTTTCTGTTCTCCTCTTTATGCGCAGTCACTTCAGATTCTGCTTCAGTAGGTTCTGGCTCAGGGTTTTGTTGATCCTCGATTTCCGTTTCTGATGGCGTTGGCGCTATCGGATTTGTATTTTCGGTTACTTCAACTTCGGCAGGGATTTCATTTTCTTCATTCGCAAACCAATATACACCGAAGCCAATCGCTCCTATAACCAGAATCGAGGCTGCAACCTTGAGGGTCAAAGCCGATCCACCAACTGCCGGAGGGACAGGGGTGTTGTTCATGATGTTTTTAAGTTCAGCTATGCGGGCTTTCTTAATACCCTCTATAATGCTTTGTTGTGAAGTATATTCACTTCTTAAAGCTGGGTCTGCTTCCAATTTATTTTCGAAAGCATTTCTCTCGGCACCGCTCAAGCGATTTGCCAGATAGTTATCCATTATTTCTAAATCCTTCTCAATTCCCATGATCTCAATCTAAAAAGTCGCGCTCAGAATACTGGGCTTTAATCAACTCGTCCAATTTCTTTTTACACTTATATTTCTTTGTCTTTGCAGTATCGGTGTTTAAAAAACCCAACCGGTCTGCGATATCCTGCATCGACATTTCATCAAAATAATAATAGGTTAGGACCTTTTTACAGGTATCACCTAATTGATCAATACATTCAGCTATAATCCTTTCCTTTTCAGCTGTTTCAGTATCAATCATTACCGGGGAATCTTTCTCTTCATTCGAGAGACGTTTTTTCCGGTCCAATTCTTTTCGCCAGAGATTTTTGCAGATACTATAGATGTATGTGCTAATCTTTGCTGTTAAAACCAAGTTGCCCGAGGTAGCCTTTTGCCAGAAAACCACTAGTGCGTCCTGATAAACATCCCGAGCTTCATCTTCCGTTCCACTATTGGTGATTACCATCTTGGTCATCATCCGATAGTATTTTGCATAGATTATCTCAAGCGCCTTCTCGTCCCCTTTCTGGATACGTTCGAAAATTTCCTTTTCGTCCATTTTTGAGCTCGATCTGTATACCATAAATATTAGCTGTGGTAACCGTAGGTTAACGATTTGTAGGGTATAATAATAAATTTCAATTCTCTCGTATCCATGTTTGGGTCCTGAAAAAAGGCCCCCAATAGCCGCGGACCATCAGGTTGTCTCCATTTAACCAGATTTTACACCGATAAACCCGTCCATCGGCCGGGTCAAGGATTGTTCCGCCACTGTAATCAGCATTGTCTTTGGAAAGCCCTTTTATAATTTCCATTCCGATTACTTTCTTATTGTGACGGGCATCATCTTGCGAACATTTGTCACACACAGGATCGGGGTCTTCACCGGGCCCGCGAAAAAGCTTTATGATTTTACCATATACTTTCCCATCTTTCTCTGTGATCTCCACAATGGATTTTGGCTGACTGGTCTCATCATCAATGGTTTTCCATTTGCCGATGACCGTATTTTGACTGTACCCATCAACATGGATAAAAACTGCCAAAAACAGGCTAAATCCAATAATTTTATACAAAAAACCGTGTGTTATGATTTTCATGATTAGGCAATAATACAAAGAAAAAATGGGCATTTTGGCGCAAATAAAAAAGGCTTCCCCAATTGGGGAAGCCTTTTTGTGTTTTGTTTAATGATTACTTTACCTCAATGATTTCTGTGGCCGTAACTTTAGTCACTGTTTCTACTTTAGGTTTTATATCTGTATTCGCCCCTGTCGTAGCAGTATCCGTAACTGCAATCATGGGGGCAATCACCAGCGCAATAATGGACATCAATTTTAATAAGATATTAAGGGATGGTCCGGAGGTATCCTTGAACGGATCGCCAACAGTATCCCCTACAACTGCTGCTTTATGGGCTTCAGATCCTTTGTAGTGCATTTCACCATTTACTTCAACACCTTCTTCAAACATTTTCTTGGCATTGTCCCAGGCACCACCGGCATTTGATTGGAAGATCGCCATCAATACACCAGAAACAGTTACACCGGCCAACAACCCGCCCAATGCTTCAGCACCCATACCTGGGGTAAAAGCAATGATAAGTGGGGCCACTACAGCCATTAATCCGGGCAATACCATTTGACGGATAGCACCGTTTGTGGAAATCTCCACGCATTTTCCATACTCCGCTTTTCCATCTGCATCGCGGAAAATTTTTACATCTTCTTCAGACCATTCGCTCATTGGTGTTTCACCATTTTTGCGCATCACTGCCAATGCAGCAGTCAGGGCAGGGATGGTTTTGAATTGTCTGCGTACTTCCTCAATCATGTACATTGCAGCTTTTCCAACAGCATTCATTGCCAATGCAGAGAAGACGAATGGCAACATCGCACCTAAGAACAATCCGGCCATTACGTTTGCTTTGCTTACGTCAATTGATGTGATTTTGGCAGTCGTCATAAAGGCACCAAAAAGGGCAAGCGCTGTTAACGCAGCAGAGGCGATTGCAAATCCTTTTCCGATAGCTGCGGTTGTATTTCCTACAGCATCCAATTTATCAGTTCTGGAGCGGACTTCTTTTGGTAGTTCAGACATCTCAGCGATACCCCCGGCATTATCGGAGATGGGGCCGTACGCATCAACGGCAAGTTGAATCCCTAAATTTGAAAGCATACCCACCGCGGCAATTGCGATACCATATAACCCACCAAAGTGGAAAGCACCCATGATGGCTACAGCAATAATGATGATCGGAATAGCGGTTGACATCATCCCTACGCCCAATCCTGCAATAATATTTGTTGCACTTCCTGTTACGGACTGGCTTGCGATACGAATAACCGGGCCTTTTCCTGTTCCTGTATAATATTCTGTTACGAGTCCTACTAACAATCCACCAACCAAACCAATAATGGTTGCGAAGAAAATTCCGGTTGAGGTATAGCGGTTTCCAAGTTCAGGATCAGCCCAGGCATACAATGGATCCTGGAAGTACCACTCTGCAGGAAGCATTCCTTTAATAATAAACCAGGAAGCTACAACCATTAAAACAGCAGAAACAAGTTCACCAACATTCAATGCAGTCTGCGGGTTTCCTCCTTCTTTAACACGAACGAAGAAGGTCCCGATAAAAGACATTACGATACCAACGCCTGCCAATACTAAAGGAAGCAATACGGCAGAGAGTCCGTTGAAACTATCAATAAAAGTGGTGGACATAAAAGCCGCACCCAATACCATGGTACCAATGATGGAACCCACATACGATTCGAACAAGTCGGCTCCCATACCGGCAACATCGCCTACGTTGTCGCCAACGTTATCAGCAATAGTGGCAGGGTTTAATGGATGGTCTTCAGGAATACCTGCTTCAACTTTTCCAACAAGGTCGGCACCTACGTCAGCAGCTTTGGTATAAATACCGCCACCAACACGGGCGAACAATGCAATCGAAGATGCTCCAAATGAAAAACCTGTTAATACAGTCAGCACCTGATTGATGTCGGTAAACATGTTTTGATAAAGTATAAGTAGAAGGCTCAACCCTAATACACCAAGGCCAACTACACCCATGCCCATTACAGCCCCGCCTGAGAAGGCAACTTCCAGCGCCCTTCCAAGGCTCGTCCGGGCTGCATTTGTTGTTCTGACATTCGCTTTTGTTGCGATGCGCATCCCAATAAAACCCGCAAGAGCAGAGCAGATTGCTCCAATTGTAAAGGACATTGCAACAAGTGGGGAGGATGTTTCGCTATTTGCCGTTAGGCCCAGCAATAAGGCCACACATATTACAAAAATACCAAGCACTTTGTATTCGGCTTTCAAAAAAGCCATGGCGCCATCTGCTATATGCTTGGCAATCTCTTTCATTTTGTCGGTTCCGGCATCCTGCTTGTTGATCCAGGCACTTTTCCAGAACACAAAGATCAACCCGAGGGCGCCCAGTACAGGCATTAGATAAATTACGTTTTCCATTGTTTGTTTAGATTTTCAGTATAAAGCCTCAATATTTCCCGTTAAAGGGATGGTTTTTTAAAAAGTCCCGCAAAGATAGAATAACTGGCATAACCCGCAAAATTGATTATTTAGGTGTTTTTAGGATGCTAGCAGGCCTTTCAATGCCATCCATAGATTCTTTTTTCGGGCATCATCCAATTCCGCCAGCGGGTGTGATTTAATAACCTTGCATCCGCCCACCGCTGTTGCGCTATAATACGGAAGGCTGTCGGATGCATCGTTCGAAAACCGGATTGCCCATTTTGGGGACAGTGTTTGCAACACCGCTTGAGTGAGTGAAGGCTGATTGATAATCTGCACTCCATCAATGTGAAGTTTAACCGCGCCTAATATTTTTGAAAGGAGTGTCTTGTCTTCAATTGAAACTGATTCCCAGGGTTCAGGGAGAACGATGAGGACCCGATCTTTGATTTCATAGAGTTCTTCTTGAAAAAGGTCTGCAACAATCGGTGAGCGTGAATCCATTTAGATATCTTTTATGTCAAAGATAGACTTTAACTCGTTTGCTTCGCTTGGTTTTAATTTACCAGCCAAAATTAACCGAAGTTGCCTTCTGCGTAAAGCACCATCATACAATGCTTTCTCTTCTTCCGTTTCCGGAACAATAGCGGGTACTTGAACAGGATGGGAATCACCATCCACAGCAACAAACGTAAAGAACGCACTGTTGCTTTCAAATTTTTCACCTTTCGGGATATCTTCCGCATCCACATCGATCCTGACTTCCATGGAAGAATTGAAAGCACGGGTGACCTTTGCACGCAGGGTCACCACATTTCCTAAACGAATCGGGTTTTTAAATGAGATGTTGTCCACCGAAGCGGTCACTACTGTTGAGCTCGAATGTTTCTGTGCGGATATTGCAGAAACAATGTCCATCCAATGCATCAGGCGTCCACCCATCAGGTTGTTTAATGTGTTCGTATCGTTGGGCAACACCAGTTCGGTCATGCTGATGGCGGATTGCTTTGGGAATTTTTTTTCTGCTGTCATTTTGCTTTTTGTTCAATTCGTTCTATTTCAATCGTTACCGAACGTGCTACTAACTGTTAGTTCGTGAAAACGTGGGCAAAAATCATTAAAATTTATTTGCAAAACAGCTTTTGAGGTTATTAATTCGCATCGACTAATGATGGAATCAACAACGATACAATCCCAAATGAAAGCGAAATCCGAATCCGGGTTTACTTTTATTTCCATTATTACAACCACAACCATTACGGGGTAAACCCCGAGCGAGCCCCCATATCATCCCAATTCATTTGGTCTTTTTAAAGATCGCAATTTCATTTTGATCATTTTTTATCCTGTTTATGAAATGGCCATTAAAAAATATATTTTAAACCGGAATGATAGTTAGGCCATTCCATGTAACCGCAGAAACAAAAATTTAGTACATGAAAATTTTAAAATTTGGTGGCTCTTCAATTGCCACATCGGAAAGAATCCAAACGGTTATTGAAATCCTAAAAAAGGAAAACGAAAACTCATCCCTCACGGTAGTGTTTTCTGCATTCGGGGGAATCACAGATCAATTGATAGAAACGAGCAAGATGGCGTTGTCAACCGATCAAGCCTATAAAGAAAAACTTGGTGAAATTGAAAAGCGCCACCTTGATGCTGTGCGTGATTTGATTGGCATACAAAACCGGGGCGCTATTCTTTCGGAAGTTAAATCGTTGTTCAATGAATTGGAAGATGTACTGCATGGTGTATTCCTGGTGCGCGAACGGACGCTTCGTACCCTTGATTACATCATGAGCTTTGGCGAGCGGTTGTCCTGTTTTATCTTATCTGCGGCATTGAAGGAGCGTGCGTTCAACTGCTCATTTCTGGATGCGCGCAGTATTATCCTTACTGATAATAGTTTCGGGCATGCGAAAGTGGATTTTGCTGGTACCGATAAAAAAATCAGGAAGTTCTTCAACGCCCACCAGGAAGTGCAGGTGGTAACCGGTTTTATTGGGGCTTCACCGGAAGGGGAGACCACCACCATTGGCCGGAGCGGATCGGACTATACCGCTGCGATTTTGGCAGGGGCATTAAATGCAGAGACGTTGGAAATTTGGACCGATGTAGACGGGATGATGACCAGCGATCCACGGTTGGTTACAAAAGCATTTACAGTTCCGCAAATAAGTTATGACGAGGCGATGGAGCTTTCGCACTTTGGTGCTAAGGTGATTTTCCCATCGACCATGCAACCTGCCATGGCAAACAAAATCCCGATATGGATCAAGAACACGTTTAACCCCAACGGAAAGGGTACGCTCATTTCTGCGGAAGTAACCAACGGAAAATTGATCAAGGGGATTTCATCAATGAATGGAATTAGCTTAATCAATATCCAGGGAAGCGGGCTCGTGGGTGTTGCTGGTATTTCCATGCGCATTTTTAGTGTATTGGGGCGCGAGAAAGTCAACATCATCTTGATTAGCCAGGCATCTTCAGAGCATTCGATTTGTTTTGCGATCGAAACAAAAAATGTTCGCCTCGCAAAAGATAGCATTGAAAAAGAATTTCAATATGAAATCCAAAATGGGGAAATGGATCCGGTTGCCGTGGAGAATGACCTGGCGATTGTCGCAATTGTTGGGGAGAACATGAAGCAAAACCCGGGAACGAGTGGAAGGATGTTTGGGGCACTGGGAAAGAATGGCGTAAACGTGAATGCCATCGCACAGGGTTCTTCCGAGTTGAATATTTCTGCTGTTATCAAACAAGAGGATATTAAAAAAGGACTCAATGCCTTGCATGAAGCATTTTTTCTTTCGGACCATCGGGTGTTGAACCTATTTATGGTCGGGGCCGGTTTGATAGGCAAGTCGTTAATGAAGATGGTGAAGAACCAGGCAAAAAAACTGGCTGAGGAAAGTTTGTTGGAAATTAACCTGATCGGCCTGGCCAACAGCAAGAGGATGGTTTTTAATGAGCACGGCCTGGACTTACATTCAAACCCTGTTGATCTGTTGGCGAATGGAGAGGAGATGGAAATGGAAGCGTTCACTGCCCAAATGATTTCCCTGAATTTATCGAATAGTATTTTCCTGGACTGCACTTCCAGTGAAGCGGTCACTGATTTTTACAAGACTATTTTAGCTTCGAATATTTCAATTGTTACACCAAACAAAAAAGGAAACTCCGGTTCGCTTGAAAAGTATAAGCAGCTGAAAATTACAGCAAAGAAACGTGGCGTCAAGTTTTTGTACGAAACAAATGTTGGTGCCGGGCTTCCTGTAATCAATACCTTGAATGATTTGATTTGGAGTGGTGACAAAGTGATGAAAATTGAAGGCGTGCTAAGTGGAACGTTAAATTATATTTTCAGTGCTTTTAAAGGCGATAAAAAATTCAGCGATGTTGTAAAGGAAGCAAAGGAGAAAGGATATACGGAGCCTGATCCGCGTGATGATTTGAATGGAATGGATGTGGCCAGAAAGATTTTGATTTTATCGCGGGAAGCAGGAATTGATTTGGAAATTGATGACGTGCGTGTAGAGAACCTGGTCCCTGAAAATTGCCGTGGGGAAATGGATATCGCGAAATTCTTTACGGAATTGGAAGCGCACAATGATTCCTTTGAGGAAATGAAAAACGCAGCTGCTGCCAAGAAAGAAAGACTACGGTATATGGCGGTATTGGAAAACGGAGCTGTGAAAATTAAACTTGATAGTGTAGGGGAACAACATCCTTTTTATTCGTTGGATGGCAGCGATAATATTATCTTGCTCACCACTGAGCGATACCATGAACGCCCGATGGTCATACGGGGGCCCGGGGCTGGCGCTGAAGTAACTGCGGCCGGTGTTTTTGCAGATATCATTCGAATCGGACATTATGGAAATTAAAAACGGCAATAGCGTAAAGGCATTCGCTCCGGCATCGATCGGCAATGTTTCTTGCGGATTTGATGTATTGGGAATAGCAGTGGAGGCACCCGGAGATAAAGTGGAACTCACATTGACTTCGGATCATTGTGTGCGCATGAAAAAAATTTATGGAGACGATGGCCGGTTGCCGCTGGAGGCAGATCAAAATACAGCAAGCGTTGCAGTACAATCTTTTTTAAAATCGATCAACTCTTCGCAAGGTGTGGAAATTATCCTGCATAAAAATTTACCCCTTGGAAGTGGAATGGGATCAAGTGCAGCAAGTTCAGTTGCCGCCCTGGTAGCGATCAATCATTTAATGAATGAACCGTATTCCAAAAAAGAATTGCTAACCTTTGCTTTGGACGCGGAACGCATTGCCTGTGGCGCGGGCCATGCCGACAATGCTGCTCCTTGTTTGTTGGGTGGGTGTGTGTTGGTGCGTGATTATAATCCGCTCGATATTGTTGAAATCCCAACACCTGATCAATTGTATTGCACGCTTGTTCATCCTCACCTCGAAGTGAAGACTGCTGATTCCAGAAGGATTCTGCGAAAGATGATTTCAATCAGTGATGCCGTAACACAGTGGGGAAATGTAGCAGGCCTGGTTGCGGGGTTAATACTAAGTGATTATCCATTGATAGGGAGGTCACTGAAAGATGTGGTAGCAGAACCAATTCGATCAGTATTGATTCCGGGTTTTGATGAGGTCAAAGCTGCTGCTGTTAAAGCGGGTGCATTGGGATGTGGTATATCTGGATCCGGACCAACCTTGTTTGCGTTTAGCGATGCAATGGAAACAGCAAAAAGGGTTGGAAAAGAAATGAAGAATAGCTTTTTAAAAAATGGACTTGAAAGCGATGTGTTTGTTTCGAAGGTCAATAAAGAAGGCGCAAGAATTATAGAATAAGTAAAGATGGCATTACGATATTATAGTACCAACGATAAACAGTTATCCGTGACCCTGAGGGATGCGGTAATCCATGGTCAGGCAAAAGATGGCGGGTTGTTTATGCCTGATTCCATTCCCGTTTTACCAGCTTCTTTTTATGATGGAATTGAGCATCGCACATTTCCGGAAATCGGACATGCAGTGGCGAAAGCTTTTTTGAAAGATGAAGTACCCGATGAACAAATTAAACGCATTGTAGATCATACAATTGATTTTGATGCCCCGTTGGTTGAAGTAGGCACAGACCTTTATTCACTTGAATTGTTTCATGGCCCCTCCATGGCCTTCAAAGATTTTGGTGCACGGTTTATGTCGCAGTTGCTTCGCTATTTCTCGAAAGATGAAAAAAAGAAGATCACGATTTTAGCGGCAACTTCCGGGGACACAGGCAGTGCGGTGGCAAATGGTTTTCTGGGCGTTGAAGGAATCCAGGTAATTATTTTATACCCTTCGGGAAAAGTGAGTGAAATCCAGGAAAAGCAATTCACAACCCTTGGACAAAATATTACCGCACTTGAAATAGAAGGCACTTTTGATGATTGCCAGCGATTGGTAAAGACAGCCTTTGCAGATGCAGATCTTTGTGGGCAACATTTTCTTACTTCTGCCAACTCGATTAACATAGCGCGTCTTATCCCGCAATCATTTTATTATTTCTATGCATACGCACAATTAAAGAAGTTGTGGAAGCCATTGGTCTTTTCAGTACCAAGCGGAAACTTTGGGAATTTAACAGCCGGGGTTATTGCCGGTAGAATGGGGTTGCCCGTTGAACATTTTGTTGCCAGTACAAATGCCAACGATGTTGTTCCTGCATATTTGCAAAAAGGTGTTTTTGAGCCACGTCAATCGGTCCAAACGATTAGCAATGCCATGGATGTTGGCAATCCCAGCAATTTTGCACGGCTGTTGGATATGTTTGATGGTGATTATAAAAGAATGGGGGAGCAGATAACCGGCTATTCTTTTACGGATGCTGAAACCGCGGAGTGCATGAAACACGTTTACGCTTCAACGGGATATCTACTCGATCCACATGGAGCCATCGGTTATTTAGGATTACGAAAGTATGTGAAAGGAAAGGAAGCAACGGGGGTTTTCCTGGAGTCAGCACATCCTGCCAAGTTTAAAGAGGTAGTGGAAAGCGTAGTGGACGAAAAAATAATAATCCCGGAAACATTGCAAGCGTTTATGAAAAAGGAAAAGGTATCCTCGAAAGGGAAAAGTGATTACCCTTCTTTTCGCGAATTTCTTGAAGGTGTGTTGTAGAAAACTTATTCGGGGGTTTTTAGAAAGTATGCTATACCTTTAACATGCTGGCGCAAATTCAAATCGTATCCTTGTGGCCTAATGGTTTTAAATTGCTCCGCTTAAACAGTATCTGCGGTTGGTTTGAAGACAATATATTTTCGGGTAAAGAAATTCCAGACGATTGTTACGAGAATGGCAACCACTTTTGAAACCCTGTAATCCAAACCACCAAACTCGACTACTGCCCACAGGGCGGACTGGTTGATGAGCAATCCACCAAATAGGAAAACAATAAAAAGTACAGCTTCATAGCTTTTCTTTTTATCGGTAGGGGAGAAAACAAAATAACGGCTTAAGAGATAGGTCACAATATTGGTGAGCGAGAATGCCAATACGTTTCCCGTAAGATATCCCATTTGCAATTTCTCTACCACAAGCACGAGGAGGCTAAACTCTAAAATGGCAGAAGCCCCTCCCACGATGATAAAACGGATCACTTGAAAGCGTGCCAGGAGGGAATTGATAAAGCGAATAATGAATCGGATCATAAAGGCGCCAAAGAAAACATTTTTTTCATAAACAATGGCTATTGCGTCCAACCATGATCGCCTAAAAGAGGAACAAAGGCAAAATAGTCAAACTCCTCTTTGTGGAGTTGGCCATTTTTCTTTGTGATTTTTAGCATGACCTGCTTATCACGGGTTCCAACGGGAATTACCAAAATCCCACCTTCGGCCAATTGTTCAGTCAGGGCATCGGGAACAATCGGGGCCCCGGCTGTTACAATGATCTTGTCGAAAGGTGCTTTTGCGGCCAGCCCTTTTGATCCATCCCCGTGGATAAAGTACGGTCGGTATCCCATTTTGGGAATAAAGTTCTTTACCGTTTCATAAAGTTTCTTATTGTATTCGATTGTATAAAGCGTAACGCCCAATTCGAGTAAAACACAGGCCTGATACCCTGAACCTGTACCAATTTCCAAAACCTTATCCTTCGGCTTTATTTCCAACTTTTCAGTTTGGAAGGCCACCGTATAGGGCTGCGAAATCGTTTGTCCTTCCCCAATAGGGAACGCCTTGTCCTCATAGGCATGTTCCAAAAGGGCATTTTCGAAGAACACATGGCGCGGAACCCGCCCCATTGCGTTCAGAACGCGTTCATCTGAAATTCCCTTTAATTTAAGCTTTTTAAGCAGTTTATTGCGTAGTCCACGCTGTTTATAGTTATCCTCGAACATGAAAATTTGTCAGAAATCAGGTCATATTTACAAAGCGAACAAAGTTGCTAAAATTTCTTAGGAAAATTGATTCCTTTGCCCGTACTTTATATTCCTCTCCACATGATGACATAGCTTTTTGCCATAGCGTTCAACATGTGTACACCTGCTCCTACAGTAGGCGTGGTTAAAAACCACTCCCTACTGCAAGGGCGGGGAGAGTTATACACTTCATTAATTTTACCTTCATTCAATTTGTTTGGTGGAAAAATTAGTAATCAAAATCTCATTTTTCCAAAAATGAGATTTTTTTTTGCTGCCTTCATAATTTTTTTTCCTGGAATTTTTTTAACGCGCGCAATGACTCCGAACTTACTTTTGATTTGAACGCGTTGCTCCATCCGAGTAAAAGCCCTGGCGCACCAAGTGCCATCGTTGCCCATCTCCAGAAATCAAAATCATCGTGATGTTGAATTATTTTTCCGTCACGAAATAAAAATGTTGCCTTTACTTTATTGTGAACGCTTCGGTTTGTTTTAGAGAAGATATATTTTGCTTCCCATCGGGCTTCCCCTTTTTGTTCATCAGCAATAATGTCAGAAACTGTAATTTTTAAAGTGGCCCCACCGCGTGTTACCAACATCCTCCACATATCGATAGCATACTTCCCGTGCAACGTTTTAAACACCGGATCATGGAATTGAATATCCGCATGGTAACAATCCGCCATTGTTTCAGCATCCAGGTGCTGGAAGGCGGTATAGAACCTTTCGATAACAGCACGGTTGTGTTGGGATTCCATCAGCATTAATATCCTAATAGTACAAAGGGGGCCCAATAATAGGGTGCGGCATATTTGCCATTCAACATCTGCTCTTTGGATGCTTTTAAATTATCTGCATACGACAGCTCGGGATAGGAGAGGACACGGCTGTAAAAATCTTTCATCAATTCAGACGTTGAGTCATCGGCTACGCTCCAGAAGGATACAATCATGCTCTTTGCCCCTGCATATACCAATGCCCGGGACAATCCGATAACCCCTTCACCTTTTGATATCTTGCCTAACCCGGTTTCACAAGCGGATAACGTGACCAGATTGGCATTCAGTTTTAAGTTATAGATTTCACCTGTATAGAGTTTACCATCTTCACCGCCTGCTTCCTCTTGCAGATATATTCTCGACAATTCGGGGTTTGCTTCGTCAACAATGCCATGGGTGGCGAAATGCAGATAAGCGTAGTTGTCCAACCCTTCGGATTTAACTGTTGACTCCTTTGCATCAGCATTCAGATAGATAGACGATTTGTAATTTTTCTCACTAAACAGCTGAGCGATAGCACCAACCTCTGAAGATGTTCCGGGCAAATCGGGAAGTCCTTCATTTGCGAAGTTAACAGGGGCGCATAGATAGATGGAGGGGTTTTCTTTTTGTACTTCAGCCTTTCCTTTTTGGATAATCAATCCGGCAGAAAACTCGTAGCGAATCGAATATTTGTTGAGCAGGTAGCGTAAGGAAGAATAGGTATCGTCTTTTGTGGCTTCTTTTGTAAGGAGTGCTTCAAAAGGGATAATCCCTAGTCTACCGGTGGGCAGGAAAACGATTTCTGTTACACTGCGGGGGATGGATGGGATTAAAATGTTGCTCAATGTATATGCGGAACGTTGAAAAGTCTTTTGATCATTAAAAAACAACCCATTTCGAAATCCGGTTATATAGCGGTCGAAGTTTTCGGGCAGGGTATGGTCGACTACATAGAATTTACTTTTTGTGATCATGAAAATATATAACCGGTCATGGGTATCATCAATGAAGTAACTGACCAGTGCGGTGGTCTTGTCAAGCAGGTTTTGAACCTGATCAATTGTTGGGGAAACCGAATTAAATTTTAAATTGAAATAATCAGGATATTCAGCTTCAAGTTTTTTGATAAAAGTTTCATAGTCCCGGTTCAAATTAAATACAGTTTCCCGGAGGAGTTTTTCTTCTGCCCCGGTAGGTTTCTGTGCCAATTTCCGGGAATAAACTGCCAGTGCGGATTTAATGTCTTTCTCACGCTCCAGTAAATCCTGAGGTATTCCCGCAAAGGATTTGGCATTGGCATCGGATATGGCAGAGAGCAGCACTGCGGATTTACTTTTCTCAGCGAAATAAAAGATGAGCTCCCTATATTCATTTTTCTTGAAAGCATTGTCGAGTGCGGTTTTGGAGATACGAACCCCGTCAGCATATACTTCGTGGGCAATCACCCCGAGTGAAATTTTATCGCTTTCATTGGTAGCTTGTTGCCGCAGTACATCGATTAATTGGTCTGCGAGCTTCAGCAAACCCAACGCATCGGCAAGGTCACTGAACTTCAGGCTCTTTCCAAAATACCTGCTTTCCAATGCTTGCGCTTTTCCAAGGAGTGAATAGACCAAAACCCGTCCATCATAATAATTGGAAACGGTTGGGTTCACACTGATATCATTAACATTGAAATCGCTGATGTTTGCCTTGAGTGCTTGTTGATAACTATTTAGTGCTGCGGTAAATTTATTTTCAGAATTCTGGAGGTCCCCCAACCAGTTGTAGACCCGGGCAATTTCAGGATGCTTTTCCCCATAACTTTCGCGGTACATGGCCAACGATTTCGCAAAGTAATCTTCAGCAGCAGCTTTGTCCGTATTGGAATAGGTAATACCAAGGTTCAAGAGCACAAAGCCTTTGGATGGGTGTGCATTTGGATAGACCTTGTTCCAAATAGTTAAAGCAGTCTCGAAATCTATTTCGGCTTCCCCGTATTGTTCCATTTGTGTGAGTACCAACCCCATGTTGGTATTGGCGATGGCAATTTTAGGATGTTCTTCCCCGTGCAGTGATTTATAGATCGCCAATGCAGATTCATAATACTCCAGCGCTTTGTCTTCATCCAGTTGCACATTCACAATTCCTAAATCATTGTATGAAGCTGCGATCAGTTCATGGTTTTTGTCCAATAGTTTTTGACGGATGGAAAGCGCCATGAGCAGTTGTTCTTCGGCCTGTTTGTATTTGCCGCCATTCAAATAAATCAGCCCAAGGTTGGAGATTGCCTGCGCCCCTTCGAGGGTGTTTTCTTTTTTCAAGGACCGTATCGTGGTGAGCGCATTTTGAATTGTTTCCAATGCCAGATCGCTTCTTCCTTGATTGAGGTACAAAGAGGCTTCGCTGGTTTGGAGTATTGCTTTTTGAAAAGGTTCGCTATCAGGTGATTTTTGTAATGCCGATTTTATCACTGCACTTGCTTCGTCCAGCCGGCCTAATCGGATCAATGCTTCCGCTTTTTTGGCCTCTAAAAGAATTTGTGATGGACCTTGGCCAGCATTTTTTTCAACAAGTGTAATCACTCCCTGATAATCGGAATCGAGCAGGAGTGCATCTGCTTTTTCCAACAAGTTTCCTTGTGCCTGTACCGTGCCCAAACAGATACAAATGAGATTAATTAGCGTTAGGGTTTTTTTTAGCATTTTTTCAAATTAAAAACGATACTGATAACTAACTGATGTAACGAATTTACGGGTTAGCCCATCGGGGTTCACATCGCGATCCGTAATCTTTTGTCCATAGAGCACCTTTATTCCGGAGCGGACATTAAAACTGTAGCCCGCGGTAACAATGGCAGACATGGCAAGCCCGGTGGTGCCTTCCACCTTCATAAGCTTTCCGGAAGCATCTTCAATCTGATCTTTGGTTATTCGGTAAATAGGGAGCAACCCAAGTGAGCAATTAATCCTTGAAAAGCGGAAGTTACGTTCAGCCCGAAACATGATATCTGTGCCCCGCTTTAGATTTGTTGCGAGGTCATACTCGAGTACATAATCCGGACTAGGATAAACCGGGGGGTCCCAATCACTCCATTTAAATTGGTTTCCATTTTGATTAAAGGGGTGTTGAATTCCTGTTGCGAATAGCCAGTCACGGTTGATAAATGAAACCCCGGCAATTGCATCGTACGTGCCCAGGCTGGTCTGATAGTACATGGGGAGCGGTAATTCTTTTCCTTCACGGAATTCAGTTAGGTTTGAATTGTTGCTGGGCAATTTAGCACCCAATGAAACATTGATATCATATTTCTCCTTCGAAACAACATTACGGGTGTAGCACAATGAGATATCACCAATACTGTAGGCACCACCAAAGTTTCCGGAGGTAGCCTGGAAGGGGAGTTTAAGTTGGATTGTGTTCTTACTGTTGAGACTAAAGTTCATGTCTGCGGTGGTCACATAAACCATGGGCGAAAGATTTGTTTTGCCTGCGTAAAAACCCAGTTCCATCGACCTGAGTTTAAATTCGATCTTTTTGTTAAAAGGTTGGTCGGGTTTCATCGCACCCATTGAACAAAAGCCCGCATCGCTACACCCTTGTGGGTAAGCGATTGACAAAACTGAAAAGAAAATAAATACAGCGAGTAGTATTTTTCGGATAGCGGTCATTTAGGAAAGGGTTCTGCTGACCAAGTTAATGCATTTCAAACAAAAAAACCCGAATTAATCCGGGTTCTGTTTTTGGATGTACGGAATGAAAAATTACATCCCTAATGACTGGTTTTCAATCGATGCAAGTTCGATAACTTTTTCATATTCGGCAGGCGAAAGGTCATTGAAGAAATAGTGGACCGGGTTGATATGAACGTCATTCAACAATACTTCATAGTGGAGATGGGGAGCAGTTGAAAGCCCGGTATCACCTACATAGCCGATGAGTTCACCGCGTTTTACACTTTGTCCATTGCGCACTGCGAAATCGTGCATGTGGGCGTAACGGGTTTTATATCCGAAGCCATGGTCGATAACCACCATTTTTCCGTAGCCACTAAAACGAACGCTCACCTCTTCGACCACACCATCTGCGGTAGCATAGATCGGGGTTCCAATAGAAGCTGCAAAATCAATTCCGGTATGCATTTTCTTCACTTTGTAAATCGGGTGGATACGAAGTCCATAGCCGGAAGCCAATGCCAAAAGTTTTTCATTGCTGATTGGTTGGATTGCCGGAATGGCTGCATTTTGTTTCTCTTTCATTTCGGCAAGGTGCACCACCTCATCTTGTGATTTTGATTCGATATACAGTTTCCTTTTTAGCTTGTCAATTTGCTCATGCAAGCTTACGATCATGTCGCTATGGATAATATTTTTTTCTTTGATGTTTGCGTAGCGGTCTACTCCACCAATCCCCGCATCGCGCACGGATTTGTCAATCGGCTCTGCACCCAATACTTTTCTATAGATGTTGTCATCCCTGTTTTCAACACGGGCTACATTTTCTTCAAGCGCTGCCACTTCTCTTTTGAAATACTCCAGGTAATACTGGGCTTCTTTGATTTCGTTTTCCTGCACCAATTCCTTAGGTGAGGGAAAGTAGTTTGTCCATAAGACAATAAAGATGATGGCGATCACTACCGTCAAACTCAAAATACCCAACGCATTCAGGATGACATCGCTCGTTCGTGTCTTGACCCGTTCGTATTTGCAGGTCTCTGTGTCGTAGTAGTATTTTATTTTCGCCATAAAAAAACTTACAATTATACGGGTTTTGGCCTAAAAGGCTTGATAACCTGCTCGTTACATTCGATAAACGGTCCATTTAGAAGGTCAATGCAATATGGGATGGCGGGAAATACCGCATCAAGGCACTGCCGGATCGCTTTTGGTTTACCGGGCAAATTTACGATTAAAGTTTGATTTCGTATGCCCGCAGTCTGCCGCGACAAGATTGCTGTAGGTACATATTGGAGGCTAACATTGCGCATTAGCTCGCCAAAACCGGGCATCATCTTGTTGCAAACAGCTTCCGTGGCCTCTGGTGTAACGTCCCGTTTTGCTGGCCCCGTGCCACCCGATGTAATAATCAGGCAACAATTGCGGTTATCGGCCATATCCTTCATGGCCAATTCCAATAAGTCCTGCTCATCGGCAATTACCGCATATTCCTTTTCCCACGGGGATTTGATGTATTCTGTCAGCGTTTCTACAATCGCTTTTCCGGGAATATCTTCATAAATGCCCATACTGGCCCGATCAGATACATTGATGATTCCTATTCGTATCATTTTGGTTCAAGGGTTTTGTACAGTATATTTTTTGAACGCCCTTTCTTATACACCTGCCGTCCTTTGTCAACGCCTTTTCTGATCAGTTTTTGTTCTTCTTCCGGCAACTCCAAAGTGGACCTGCATTCTTGAGAACAGCAATTGTTAAATTTCCCTTTGCATGCAGTGCATTGAATGAAGAGTAAATGGCAACCATCGTTTTTACAATTGGTATGATCATCACACGGATCTCCGCATTGATGGCACACGCTGATGACATCATCTGAAATACGTTCGCCTAAGCGCTCATCAAACACAAAGTTTTTACCCACAAACCGGTTCTCCAGGTGTTGCTCGCGCACCTGGCGTGCATATTCAATAATTCCTCCATTGAGTTGATAGACATTTTTAAACCCTTTGTGCTTCATCCAGGCACTCGCTTTTTCACAACGGATGCCTCCGGTACAATACATCAACAGGTTTTTATCTTCTTGCCCTGTCATGATTTCTTCCACCACTTTTAATTCTTCACGAAAGGTATCGACATCCGGGCAAATGGCGTTCTTAAAACGGCCCACTTCACTTTCATAGTGGTTGCGCATGTCTACAATCACCGTGTTGGGATCGGTGGAAAGCCGGTTGAACTCCTCAGCATTTACGTGGACACCGTGGTTGGTAACATCAAAAGATGCATCGTCCAACCCATCTGCAACAATTTTCTTGCGCACCAAAATCTTTAGCTTGAAAAAGGATTTTCCATTATCGTCAATGGCAATGTTAAGCCGGACACCCTTTAAGAATTGAATTCCATATAGTTTCTCACGAAAGCTATCACGATGGATTGTGGGTACACTAATCTGTGCATTAATGCCTTCATGGGCAACGTAAATTCTACCCAGCACGCCCAGTTGATCGAACAAAATGTAGAGTTCATCACGGAACGCATGCGGATCGGAAAGCTGGTGGTATTTGTAAAAGGAAATCGTGACCCGATCGAGTTTGGGTGCGCTGGCAAGTTGCTCCTTGAGCACCTTGCCTTCAATTTTGTTGTATAATGCCATGTTAAATCGGGTTCTTTCGCAGGAAAAACCAAATTTGCTTACAAAAATACAATGGAAATGGCTTAAAGCAAAACGAAGCTACCGCTTCGGTGCGAGTTCCCCCCGCAGCAGTTGATTATATTCTTCACAGGTTAGAATGCCATGCGAATCGCAGTACGAGCAGGTTTTGTATTCATCACCAAAAGCCCCCTTTTTAATGATTACATGTGTTCCTTTGCAGACCGGACATGTAATTTTTCCGCTTGGTCCGCAATCAATCTCGTAGTTTCTTGAAAGTATCCGGTTCTTTTGTTCTGATGAATTCATTTTTTCGAGCAGCAAACCAGCCTGGGCCTCTTCAAGCAGGTCGGCAGCTTCGAGGGAATACTGGCCGTTCGTTCCTTTTAATTGCAAATACTTTGTAAGCCAATCGACACTCTGCTTGTACTCCTTCATGTAGAAAGAGTTTTTCCCGAAATAAAACACCAAATCAGAAGGAACGCCTTTCACGTTGTTCAATACATGCCTGAATTTTTCATCCGCTAATTTATATTCCCCCATCTCCAAATAGCTGGCTCCGGAATCCAATACGCGCAGCAATTGGCTACGGGCGTATTGCTCATTCATTTCCTTATACTGGTTAACTTTTTCTTGCTCACTTTGTGCAACCATTACAAAGGGCATCGAAAGCAATACGAAAAACAAAAACACATTCTTCATTAAACAAAACGTTCTTTTGAAACACCCAACCACGCCAGCGTGGAATTACAAAAAATATCTTCCACTACAAAAGGTTCTAAATCCATATCTTCAATAAACTTGCCAATCTCCAAATCGCCAAGCGGGAATGGATAATCGGAACCGAGGGTGATTTTTTTTGATCCCTGAAGTTTAAGCACATACTCCAACATCATGGGGTCGTGTGTGATACTGTCTACCCAAAACTGCCCAATGTACTTTCGTGGATTAATGTTATTGTCAATGGCAACAAGGTCGGGGCGGCAATCAAACCCGTGTTGGATCCTGCCAATGGTAGCAAGGAAAGACCCACCTGCATGTGCAAAGTTTATCCGTAGCTTTGGTAGTTTCTCAAACAATCCCCCAAAAATCATGGAGCAAATGGCGCGTGTTGTTTCAGCGGGCATCCCCACAAGCCAGGGCAACCAGTAGCGTTGCATTTCTTTTTGCCCCATCATATTCCAGGGATGGATCATTACGGGCATGTCCAGTTTTTCACACGCCTCAAAAATGGGGTAGAAGCGTGGTTCATTTAAATTCAGATCATTTATGTTCGATCCAATTTGAATTCCCTGCAACCCAATTTTTTTACACCGTTCCAATTCTTGTATCGCCAATTCGCTGTCTTGCATAGGGATGGTTCCCAATGCTAAATAGTTCTTTGGATATTTGTTTATCAACGCTGCCAGATCATCATTCAAAAACTTGGAAAGATCCAAACAGTCTGCGGGTTTTGCCCAATACGAAAACATAACGGGAATGGTACACACCACCTGTACTTGTGTGTTGAATTGTGCGTATTCTTCAATGCGTACAATTGGATCCCAACAATTTTCCCTGATTTCGCGAAAAAACTGATTGCCACGCATCATGTTGGCATATCCTTTTTTATGATGTTGCAAATAGATGAAATCGCCATACCCGAATTTCTCACTCCAGTTTGGGAGTTTCTTGGGAAGAATATGGGTATGGGAGTCGATTTTAAGCATTTACTGAATAGTGAATTCAGCAAAGGTAATACTTTCGGTTAATTGTTTTTAACAAGTTTTACAGTTGTGGTAGCACCATCTTCGGTTGTGATTTTAACCAATAGCAGTCCATCACGAATGCCCGCTAAGGATAATTCCTGATCCGTGATGATGGTGTTGAAAGTTTGTACCTGCCGGCCAAGGGGATCATACAGTACAACCTTTACAACGGGTACAATGGAATTGATTTGAAAAGTGTTTGTTGCAGGATTGGGATGTACGATTACCGTTCCTGATTCATTGATGCTTAAAATGTTTTCGGAAAGTGGAGTCAATGTCCTGGTTAGAAAAAAATCACCGGTCCCATTCGGAATGCGGCTCAATGAATACCCTTCTGGTTGATATCCAAATTGGTGGCTATCGATTAAACGGGGGTTCTCCCCAATCAATTGAAACAACCCGATTTCTTCACCTTCTTTCGAAAGTTTGAAATTTAAATGAAGGGGGCCATCGTTGGTGTCTTCATCTGCATAGAAGACTATATAGTCCAATGCCTTTAACAGGATAGGGGTTTCGGATGCCCCGCCAATTTTATGCTTTATGGGATTGTTTAATTTATCGGTTAAGTAGAGGCCGTTCAAATTGATATCCTGATTGGTTGTATTATAGAGTTCAATCCAATCTGAAAGCTCACCTTTCTCATCAGGAAGGGATGGGTTGGCACTTAACTCATTAATTACAACCCCTGATATTTCCGGGGATTTTTCAAAGTTGGCGACCAACCGGATTGCACCGGAAGCAATTCCATTTAAAGAAGTTTCTGTGCTTTGATAATTAACTTCATCGCCAATCACATTGTTTTGAAGTTTAAAATCAAAACTGACATCGGAGCTTGTTGCCGAGTTTTGATGGATTTCAACAGCAATTATATTTTCACCTGTGATAAAATTGTTCTTGCTTATCAAAAAAGGTTGAAAAACATTTTCGGTTGGAATTGCCTGTAGCGCCAGTGTATTATACGCAATCGTGCCGGATGGAAGGTTATAATTGTAGACTTGCACACCATTGACGTAAACACGCGCGCCATCATCGATCAGTATGGAGGCATTCAGATTATCAGCCAGACTATTTAAATTGTCTATCGTTATTTTTTTTCTAAAATAGTAAGTGATAAACTTATTGTTCGGATCCCCCCCAAAGCTGATCACTGTTTGTTCATCGCCTTCACCGTAGCCTAGTTGGGCTGCTCCACTTTGCCAGCTTGTATCATCATACCCATTGTCGGTCCAGGTAGCGCTGGGCAAATTTCCCAGATCATAGTATTTCCATTCACTCCCTGCTTCCACCACTGTTTGTGAAAACGATTCGCGTTCGGTGATGTCCCAATGAATAAAATTGTATCCGGAAAAAGGAAGCAGGTTCACGCTCCAGGGTAAGCCTTTCACAATTTCAATTGAATTGACCTGTGCCTTTGTTTGAATATTGTTGATGTCAAACACGGCAGCTTCGGGAACATTCATTTCCACAGTAAGGTTTACCTGTTCCTGGACTGCAAAGAAAGCCGGTACATATTGCTTCATAAAATTGTTCCGCTCCGTAGCGAAGGTCCGAAGCCGTTGTACTTCCCAATTCCAGCCTGAAAGGTCGCCACCCCAGCGTTGTTTGTGCCGGGACATTTCTGGTGCAATTTGTTGTCGTATGTTATCGATGAATTGATTTACACGGGTAGGGGAAAAGGTGGTATGGATGGCAGTCATAAAAGTTTGTACAAAACGATCTTTGAACATCGGGTTTTGCAAAAGCAACCGCAGGTGCAACGTTGACCATGCCGGGTTTGGCCATTCGGATTGGTTCGGATCCGTTGCGAACGCCAATGTAGGGTGCGTTGCGTAACTGGCACCCGTGTAAAGGCCAAAACCAAAATCAGTATCAAAAAGCAGCCACCTGAATTTTCCGTTCGGGGATTTTGCCCGCCAGTACTTAATGTTGTTTCCCGGCCAATCGGTATTCGCAAAATAAATTTGTGCAACATTGTAGTTTATAAATTCCTGCACATCAATCTGGCTATTGATGTAATCGTATGCCGCCTGGGTAGTGCGGTCCATTTGTTGAAGTTGGTTCAGGTAAGTGTTGTACGTTGCATTGCTGCCTTCAATTACACTTCCATTTCCTTCCAGTAGATCAATTTCCTCTTTTTTCAATCCGTAGTTGGATTCAATGAAATCCGCATCAATTTTTTCGCGCATGTTTTGTATGCCCCAGTATTGACCGTTTAAATAAAGGATCGCTGGTTGATAGGATTGATAATCAATGTCCATCTGATCGCGCACGAGCTGCTGCATCAACGCATCCCTGAACATGGTCACATTAAAATCATTCCCCGAATTACGAAGGATGAATCCACCGTACTCATCGTTGGCTTTTTCAGAAAACAGTTTACGTTCGAAAATATTGTCACCGTATTTGTTTCGTGCTTTGATGGCAAATGATTTTTGTGGATTCCCTCTGCTACATCCACCAAAAATCCTGATGTCACATTCTTCATCAAAATCTTTTTCCCCTGTTGTGGAGAAGAGTTCAAAAGATGCATGCCGGTCCCAATCCTGGTTCCAGTTTTTTGGTGAGGAAACACAATTTCCCCACGCACCATTTTGTCCATCCGTATAGATTCCAAATTGGTTGTCCCACAAGTATGCCGGTGTTGTTGAAAGCGAAACCACTGGCAGCGTGAAAACATGTTCGTTGATAAAATATGTTTTCACCTCGGTTTTGCTGGGGATAAAGTTGGGATGAAAAGCCTTCGCTTTTAACGTTTGTGTTTTTGAAATCGAAATAGCACCGGTATACGCACTGGATGTTGCCTTTGGTTCGGAACCATCCAGTGTATACCGCAAAATTGTACCGGATTGTGCATGCGATAGTGTGACTTGTTGTATTCCTGTATAGCGACCAGCTTTTAAACTGAATTGCGGATTATCAAGTTGGACCGAAACAGAAGTGCCGTTGTTGGCTGTCAGGGGTGTAGGCGTGGTCATGTACGTTCTGGAAGTAGCGGCATTGGTAATGCGTCCGTATGACACGTTAGTAAATTGAGTGGGAAATGTCAATGTATCAACATGTTGTTGGGAAGGTGAGCTCAGAAATATTTTTTCGCCTTTTGTGCGCAAGGAGAAATTGGTATGCAAGCCTGTATTTTTTTCGTCACACCAAATCAATACATAGCCTTTTGCAGGAATGGTTGTGCCGGGTGGGACCGTCCACTTTGCTTTATTGTTGATGTCGTTGGAAATAAAATAGCCACCTATATTGGTAGGGGTGGATGAAGTGTTGAAGAGTTCAATCCACGGGGAGAAGTTTCCAAATTGAGTGTCCCTGATGATATCTGCGTTGGTTGCACAGATTTCATTGATGACGACCTGGCCGCTCGTAATAAAGGATTGTAATACGATTAAAATAAAAATTAAATACTTCACACGTTGCTTTTGTTGACAAGATACAAATAGTCTTGTATACTATTGAAAAGGTAGCTGCGGCCCGACTAAGGCGCTTCATTTTCCCAAATGATTTTGGAAACCCGCTTGTCGCCTGCGAGCCAGAAGGAATTATTTGAGACACTGAGGGTATAATAACTTTCCTCACTTAAACCAGACCACGTTTGGCCACTATCATCGGAATAGGAAATTCCGGGATCACCAACAGCGATCAGTTTTTTGGAAATAGCGTTTGGAATAAATTTCACACATGAACGATAGCCCGGGCCTTGACCATTGGCGAGCAGTGTCCAGGTTCTTCCACCATCTTTTGTGATGGCCTTATTTTTGGAATTCATTTCTTTTGCATTCCAGTCGCCACCGAAAATGATCCCTGTTTTTTCATCATGGAAATCAACGGAATATATTCCGGTCATTTGATCGCCTTCTATAATGGGAGTATCAAAAACCTTCCATGATTTTCCGCGATCAGGCGAATGAAAAACGCGCGCCCTTTTTCCTCCTGTTACAATCCATGCATGGTCGCCATACAAAGCAATATTCGAATTGCTGGCAGCAAAGGCTGCTTCGCCTTCTTCAGTAGGAGGAAGCATTCCACACGATAATTTTTCCCAATGCTCACCGCCATCACGTGTGATAATAATGGAAAGGCATCCATCTGTTGGATCGCCCATGGCAATGCCTTCGTCATCGTTCCAAAAAGCCAGGGCATCATAAAATGCATTGGGATGGTTTTCCTGATAGACAATCTTCCAATTTTTTCCATCGTCTACTGTTTTGTAAAGTAGGGCAGGGGAGGCAACGCTTAAAAGAAATATTGCTTTTGTTGTCACAGCAATCGATCGGAAATGCGGGGTAATGGAATCTGTTTTAATACTGTCGATTGTCCAGGAGGTTCCATTATCATTTGTAAAACCGTACACACCTTTCGACCCTGCAAACCAAACTTTGTTTTCACTCACAACTTGTAGTGCGCGGATACTTGAATTCACTGAGGTAGTAATAAATTTTTTGATTACCGGTTTTTTTTCCGGTGTTGAACATGCAAACAAACAAAGGCTTATGCCTAAAGTGAAGATTGACCTGAGCATTTGTTAGTTGTTAGCATCCAGTGTCATGTCCAGCATCCAGCATCCAGCATCCAGTATCCAGTATCCAGTATCCAGTATCTAGTATCCAGTACCAACTACAAAGACCATCCATCTGCATAGTCCCTTTTCACAAAAGCATTGGCTTCATCGAAGTTGGTGATCTTCATGTTTTTTGCATCCCAAAGAAGTTTCTTTCTTCCCGGATAGCCTTTCCCGTCAGGGCCATTCAATTGATAACTGCGAAGGGCGAGATTTCCCATAAGCACAGCTTCGGTAAACGGTCCTGCAAAATCAAAAGGTGAACTCAATTCAATTTTACCATAACCAGCGATACATGCATCGACCCATTGTGTGTAATGGCCATCTTGCTGTCCTTCGACACGCGCAAGTGTTGGCTTCGGCATTTCAGTATCTTTCATTCTTAAAGAAGGAAGAAGCCTTGGATTAAGGCCATAACAATCCGCCATGATTTTTCCCTTGGTGCCTTCGAAGATTACACCACCATCCCAATTGCCCATGGGTTCATCCGGCAATAATTCATCCGGTCTTTCCGGTAAAATCCCACCGTCCATCCAGGTGAGTTTGATATTGCCTTTTCCATCTTTTCGTGGAAAGTTAAGGTGGATAATGGAAGAGGCAGGACAGCTTTCTTTAAAAGAAGCCTCGCTAAAGAAACCTTTCCAAATGGTAGTGGTACTGCACTCCACAGAATTAGGATGATCGATTGGTAAAATCCGAAACACAGGATCAAGGATATGGCAAGCCATATCGCCTAAAGCACCTGTTCCGTAATTCCACCACCCTCGCCAATTAAAGGGCAGGTATGCCGGGTTAAAATCTATTTTCTTTGCCGTTCCTTGCCAAAGGTCCCAATCAAGCTCTTTTGGGATTTCATGTTGACCAGTTGGTGTTGGAAGTCCTTGCGGCCACACAGGTCGGTTGGTCCAACTCCACACGCGTGTTACATCCCCGACAAGCCCGGCATCCACCATTTCTTTAAACTTCCGAACGCCATCCGCGGAAGCAAATTGGTTTCCCATTTGTGTTACAACCTTGTGTTTTCGCGCAGCCTCGGTCAACATCCGGGCTTCATAGATATCATGTGTTAATGGCTTTTGAACATAGACATGTTTTCCTTGTTTGATCGCGGCCAGTGCTGCAACGGCATGGGTATGGTCTGGAGTGGAAACCGTACAGGCATCAATTGATTTTTCTTTGTCCAGCATTTCCCGAAAATCTTTGTAATAGGTAGCCTTCGGGAAATTTGTACGTGATTTCACAGCCATGCGATCATCCACATCACACATCGAAATGATTTTGGCTTTCGGGTTTTTCGCGACCATCGCCATATCGCTTTCGCCTTTTCCTCCTGCACCGATTCCCGCGATGTAAAGTGTATCACTCGGAGGGATAAAGCCATTGCCGCCCAAAACAAATCGTGGCACAATGGTAAATCCCGCAGCAGCGGTAGCAGCTTGCTTGATGAAAGTCCTTCTGGAGTGAGTCATGAGTAATTAGTCTTGAGTAAATAGTTCTTAGTCTTGAGTCTAATATCTAAAATCTTGTGTCTGTATTAGTCGAATTTCACCGATTCATTTAATTCCCTTTCGGAATACTTCAATCCATATTGGTCAAGTACATCTTGTGGTACGCCATCCCATTGGTTGGGCCGGTTGCCAACGTAGCCCAGGTCTTTGATTCCAATTTCAGAAGTAAAAAACCCGGTGGCGGTGAGGTCACGCATTTTGTTAAAGAATGCAACACCTGGCTGCATTTCCGGTTTTGCCTTTGCAGGGAAGGCGATTTCGTCAACGATCGCGATTTGTTCGTTGCCCGACAATTCGATAAAGGCTTTGTTGTGCCGTTTCATGCATTGTATATCGAGCCACTTTAATCCACCCCGCATGGGTACCTGATGACTGGGAATATCTTTTACTATAAACTCTATAAAATCCGGGACTTTCGCATCGGTTGCACTGCCGGATGTATCATCTTTTGGAATGATAATATCGGCAAGCACTGCGATAGTCGCCATTTCATGCGGATCAAAAAATGTTTCTGAATTAAGTTTATCCTCCAATGCTTTTTCAACGGGCTGACGGTCTATGCCGCTTGTGGCTTGAGGGACAACTTCTTCAACTGGTTTCGTTTCGCACGATTGATTGATCAATACTCCGGCACCGATGGTACCGATAGTCATTGATTTGAGGTATTTTCTTCTATCCATATTTTTAAAAGTTGGTAGTTGATAGTTGTTAGTTAGTTACTACTAACTAACAACTATCAACTAGATAGCTTGTTTTTTTAATTCATCAATAATGTATTCTGAAGTACGCATCGACAAGGCAAGGATTGTCCACGTTGGGTTTTTATCTGCCTGCGATACGAATGCACCACCATCTACAACAAATAAGTTTTTGCAGTCGTGTGCCTGGTTGAATTTGTTCAATGCGGATTTTTTTGGATCGTTCCCCATGCGTACCGTTCCTACTTCATGGATAATCCTTCCGGGGGCTTCCAATCCATAATCATCTTCTGCACCCGATTTGCCCCACGTTACCACACCACGTGAGTTGTGGATAATTTCCTCAAAAGTTTCTTTCATGTGTTTGGCTTGCTTTACTTCATAGTCGCTCCACTTGTAATGAAAGCGCAACACAGGAATTCCATATTTGTCAACCGTGTTTGGGTCAATCTCGCAATAGTTGTCTTCGCGTGCAATCGCCTCGCCTCGTCCCGCCATTCCAAAACCTGATCCGTAGAAGTAACGGTAATCATCTTTTAAAGAAGCACCATATCCACCTGCGTCTTTTACTTGTCCGTTTCTTCCGGGATATTTTCCATTTTGACCTTGCATTCCAAAACCGAACCCATAGCCCGGAACTCCCATGCCACCCCAATATTCGATATGGTATCCTCTTGGGAAATCAAGTTTCTTGTTGTCCAGCCACCACGGTGTGTACACGTGCATTCCACCAACACCATCTTCGTTGTAGCGTTTTCTTCCCACGAGTTCCGGGATCACACCACCCATGGAAGCACCAGTGGAATCGTGTAAATATTTTCCAATGATATTGCTGGAGTTTGCCAATCCGTTTGGATGTGCGGAGGATTTTGAATTCAATAGTAAACGGGCAGACTCGCACGCGCTGGCGGCAAGGATTACAATTTTTCCGTTTACCGAATATTCTTGCATATCGTCCTTATGCACAAAGGAGATTCCCGTGGCTTTTCCGCTCGCATCCGTTAAAACTTCACGCGCCATTGCATTTGGAATGACATCCACATTTCCGGTTTTAAGTGCAGGCTTTACCAAAACGGATGATGATGAAAAATCGCCATATACGGTGCATCCCCTGTTGCACTGCGAACAGAAGAAGCAAGCGCCCCTGTCTTTGTTATCGGGCAAGGGACGTGTTAATATAGAAAGCCTTGACGGGATGACCGGGATATCCATTTTTTGAGCACCTTCTTTTATAAAGAGTTCATGAAGGCGCGGCTTTGGTGGAGGAAGAAAAATCCCATCCGGTTCGTTGAAGATGCCCTCGGTAGAACCAAACACCCCAATGAGTTTATCTATTTTATCATAATACGGTTTGACATCGTCATAGCCGATAGGCCAGTTGTCACCAAGGCCGTCAATATCTTTATGTTTAAAATCATTTGGGCCAAAGCGTAATGAAATCCGTCCCCAGTGATTGGTCCTTCCCCCCAACATGCGTGAGCGCCACCAGTCAAATTGGGTCCCATCTTTATGGGTGTACGGCTCCCCTTCAATGGACCAGCCACCATAGGAAGCATCAAAATCCCCAAAAGGGCGAAAGGTAGTACTGGCACCTCTTCGAGCCGACTCCCAAGGCCATTTTAATTGTGTAACATTTTTGGCCGGGTCATACATGGGGCCAGCTTCTAAAAGACATACTTTAATTCCTGCGTTTGCCAACGTGTAAGCAGCCATACCACCACCTGCACCAGAGCCCACTATAATTACATCGTAATCTTCTTGTTTCTTTTTGATTTGGAAATCCGTCATATTAAAAAATTAGCGTAGGCTAAAACTAATCTTTTCTCTTATAATTCTTCATTCCTTTTCCATAAAAGGAAATATTATTTTGCCGATTCTGCTAAAATTTTGAGGGTGTGCGTGTGTGCCAAAAAAAAACAGAAAATTTTATAGGGGCCTTTTGAATTTGAATTGTCCTAGGACAAAAGAAACACTTTTAATTATGGAAAAGACCGCGTTATTAATAATAGGAGTGATCATTGGCATTTCAAGCTTAACAGTAAATGCGCAAGAAATCCAAACTGTATTCAGAGGCCCGCACTCATCGGGCGGGTACGGTGCTATTACCAACAAATTCACTTACATCAATGGCAACTATGCAAATATGGTGGGGATGTATGGTGGATGGTATGTCAACCATCGGTTTTTGTTGGGAGTAGGAGGTAGTGCAATGACCAACTATATGCAGGTTCCTATTCAAGCAAGCGAAAATCCTTTGCTAGATTTAAGTTATGGTTTTTTACAAATGGGATTGATGACCGAATATGTATTCTTCTCAAACAAGGTTTTTCATTTCGTTTTCAATTTGCAAACCGGTGCCGGCTTAACTTTTCAATATGAACGCCATGATTGGCACTATGATTACGATTATGACGATGCCGGTGATGAAAATTGGTTTTTCGTAGCGGAGCCTGGCGTACAACTTGAAATGAATCTTTTGAAATGGATGCGCTTTAGTCCGGGGGTTTCGTACCGTGGGGTTTTTGGTAGCGATGGAAGAGGGTTGACCGACAGTGGATTAAGCGATGTCTCTTATAACTTAACCTTGAAGTTTGGTAAGTTCTAGCCTTCGATGCTGATAATTATTGGGACAGGCTGACAATTAGCGAATGTGCAAATCCGCTAATTAATTTTTCTCTTTTTTAGGAACGGGATCATACCCATGCGTGCCCCAGGGATGACAGCGTGATATTCGTTTAAGCCCCAGCCATGTTCCTTTTATAACGCCCCATTCCTGAATGGCTTGAATGGCATAGTTGGAACACGTAGGCGTGTGCCGACAATTCGATCCAAGCAAAGGCGAAATACTAAGTTGGTAAAACCGGATGGGCAGTATGAAAATCTTCTTGAGCAAAATATTTTATGAAAGTCCACAAATATACCCAACTGCCAAATTACTATCCCTATAAATTATGATTTCGCTAAAAATTCAATTAATAGAAAAACAGGACAAATTTTTCTTAGATATCTAAATCAGATATACATATTGCGCAGAAATGGCATGTATCAGATATTTCTAAAGTGCAGGCTCCTGCTTTTTAGATGTGCGACTGCCAATTAACTGCAACGTGCGGATATGCTATCGCACATGAACTGCACATTATTTTAGAATGGATTGGATGAAAGAATATTAGCCTGCCTAATACTCGTCAAACCTTTAAATTGCTTCTTGAATTTAGCCTGGTGGTATGATTGCGGATTATAAGAAAATACTTATTCAATGGAGTATGTCATCTCACCATTCTTTCCATCTTTTAATTGGATCCCTTTTGTTTTAAGATCATCACGGATTTTATCGGACAGTGCATAGTTCCGGTCTTCGCGCGATTTTTTCCGCAAGGCAATCAATTGGTTGATGACACTGTCCAGCAAATCCTGATTTTGAACTTCTTCTTCTTTAAGTCCCAATACATCCTGCATGAAGGCGATGTATGTTTCTTTGAAAACAGCAAAGCTTTCTTTTGAAACGGAAGCAATGGGAACAGCGCCCGATTTGAAGTCGTTGATCCGTGCCGACATTTCAAACAAGGCTGCGAGCGCTTTTGCTGTATTGAAATCATCGCTCATACTGAGGTAGCAACTTGCAACCATCCGTTCAAGCTCTTTCTCCAATTGGCTGTTTATATTTTCAGTCTTTCCACTGTGTTCTAATTTCTTGATGCTGCCGAGTGCTTCACTTAATTTTTTGTACCCTTTTTCAGCTGCTTTCAACGCATCGTTTGAAAAATCAAGGGTGCTGGAGTAATGCGATTGCAACATAAAGAAGCGCACGGCCATCGGGCTATAGGCTTTGTCCAACAAGGGATGTGCCCCTGTGAACAATTCTTTTGGTAGAAATGAATTGCCTTTTGATTTGCTCATCTTTTCACCATTGACTGTAAGCATGTTGGAATGCATCCAATAACGAACGGGAGTAGTTCCATACGCACCAACGCTTTGCGCGATTTCACATTCGTGGTGAGGGAATTTTAAATCCATACCACCACCATGGATATCAAATTGTTTCCCGAGGTATTTTGTGCCCATGGCAGAACACTCCAAATGCCAACCGGGGATACCTTCCCCCCAGGGGGATGGCCAGCGTTGAATATGATTAGGCGACACACCTTTCCAAATGGCAAAGTCGACCGCATTTTTCTTTTCGTCCTGCCGGTCAAGCTCACGTGAACCTTCCATCAACTCATCAATGTTCCTTCCGCTTAAATCACCATAGGAATATTTTTCCATGAATTTGCGTACGTCAAAATATACAGAACCATTTCGCTCGTATGCAAAACCATTGTCGATAATTTTTTTTACCATTTCAATCTGCTCCACAATGTGGCCGGTTGCAGTAGGTTCAATACTGGGCGGGAGGATATTAAAGATATGACACACATCGTGAAAGCTGACGGTATACTTTTGAACAATTTCCATCGGCTCCAGTTGTTCGAGTTTGGCGCGTTCTTCAATCCGGTCAACGCCTTCACCTGCATCATTGGTAAGGTGACCGGCATCGGTGATGTTGCGTACGTAACGGACTTTATATCCGATGTGGGTCAGGTAGCGATACACCACATCAAAGGCAGTAAAGGTTCGAAGGTTGCCTAAATGAACTTCATTGTAAACGGTTGGGCCACAAGAATAAAGGCCAACAAACGGAGGATTGAGCGGTTCAAACAGTTCTTTTTTTCCGCTTAGTGAATTGGTTAATTGTACAGGATATTGGGAAAACAGTGTCATAGAAAAAATCAATTGCGCAAAAATAGGGAATTTAAGCTGTTTCCCGCCTGCTCAATTTACTTCTTCACGCTTTCCATTCAGTTTTCATTAACGACATCCACAATGGCCTTGAGCAAGGACGTTTCATCCTTGGTGTCTTGGTCAATTTCCCAGATCATAACCCCGGCAAAGTGTTGGTCTTTTGCAAGTTGTGTTTTCTTTTTAATCGTGTTGATTCCATTGTAATAGATGCCTTCGAATTCATCGCTATATGGATCGGCACCATGTTCCAAAAGTTCTTTGTATTTGCCTTTCCCACCACCCGGTTTGCCATAGAAGGGAAGCCCAAGCACGGTCTTTTCAGGAGGAAGCCCGCGCTCATGCACCCAATAGTTAATAGATTTTTCTGCCAACGAATAGGGCGCATGGGGAATCGGTTGGCCCCCATCGTCATCATACGCCATGAGGTTGAGCCAATCCACGATTTCGAATATTTCTTTTTTGATGCCATCGCCTTGTTTTCCATAATGGACAACCGCGGCAGTGAGTTCCTTGTTTTTTGCGTGAAGCGAATCTGCCAGTTCTTTCATCAATAAAACATAATCATCCGCTGAGCGTGAATCCGGGTCGGGGTATTCCCAATCCAAATCAATCCCATCCAATCCATATTCATCAACCAATGCCATTGATTCTTTTACAAATGTGCTTCGATAAGTTGAATCTTCTGCCAATAAATGAAAACGTGTATCATCACCACCACCATCACCAATGCCCCAGCCACCAATGGATAAAAACACTTTCACATTTTTTGTTTTTGCTTTTTTTACAAGCCCTTTCAAAACACCGGATTGACGAAGTGGTTCGAGATGCCCCGGATCTTTCGCAGGAATTGCAAATGAAAAATTGATATGCGTGAGTTTATCGAAAGGCACAGTTGCCGTGTCAATGGTGTGGCCTTGCATGTAGCCGATAACTTTAAATGTGGCTCCTATGGGAGATTGTTCTTCCATAGTTTTGGTAGGTGAACACTTAAGAAGTACCAGCGCAATTAGGCAAATCAAAAAAGGGGTAACTATTTTTTTCATTTTCAATATTTTAATGGATGAGGGAAGCGACATAAGAAGAAAGGTTTTGCCGGGTTATAATTTCAAGTGGGAACAGGTTCATCGGAGGAACATTTTTGTTAAAGACCAGATGATTGGCCAAATGGCTTACACCCAAAAATGCCTGGTGCTTCGGGTTTTGATTAATGAGAAAATCAATAGCCCCCGACTTCAGGTACTTTAGGTTTTGCTCGAGCATATCGTAGCCAATAACGCGAATGTCTTTTTTGCCATGTTTTTCTAAAATAGAAGCGATAATGTAGGTGCCTTTGGAAGTGCTCACAAAGATTCCCTTCAGGCTTGGGTTTTTGATCAAGTTGTTTACTTCATTTTCGAATTCTTTTTCCGTTGGGCTACCCAGGTTGAGCCCGATTACGTTGTAGTTCGTTTTCCTGTTTTCCTTTAAGTATTCTTTAAACCCTTTTTCTTTTTCCAACAAGTGGACTGAATCTTTGATGTCTTCATCAACATGGATAATGGCAACATCGTAGCTTCCATTTTGTCCGAGGTTCATGAGGTCCGCGGCCACTTGGCCACTTTGAAATAAGTCCTGACCGATAAAGCTTATCGGTTTTACATCGGGGATATTGGTATTAAAGAATATGAAAGGGGTTTTGGTTTTTTCGAATTCTTTTAAAAAAGGAAGCACTTCGTGATAGAAAATGGGGGCGATAAGAATACCATCGATTTCTGCGAGCACAACTTTTTCGATGGCTGCACTAAACAAACTTCTATCATATAGATCGAAATAGTAAGGGTCGATTGTGATACCATATTGCGACCATTCCAACGTAGCCTGGTGGATGCCGGTGTTTGCCAACTCCCAATAAGGGTCTTGTTGAGGGTTGGGTATAATAACGGCAATATGAAAAGTCTTTTTAGAGCCCAGCGTGCGCGCGAGCAGGTTGGGTTTGTACTCGATTTTATTGAGCACTTCTGTTACCCTTTTATACGCTTCTTCTGAAATCCGTCCCCGGTTATGCAGCACACGATCTACCGTTCCGACAGAAACACCCGCCATTTGGGCGATGTCTTTGATACGAATGTTTTTCTTCTGATCCATTTTCGTTGGAGCCCTTTTAGTTGGGCAGGCGAAATTTAACACAAAGATGTTTAAATACAATGTGTACGTACACATTGTGCGTGTGTGCGTACACATTTCTGTGTTTTTTCTTTTTTTTTTGGATGTAGTCGAATAGCTTTACTACACCACCACTTCAGATTCCGGTAACACAACCACTTCTGCACTGGGGTGAAATCATCCATTAACCAAAAAAAAATGCCAATGAAAAAATGTTTACTCTACCTCGTATTGCTACTGGTAGGACCGCTCTCCGCGATGGCGCAAACCATCACGGGCACAGTGGCCAGTAGTTCGGATGGGGCATCCCTGCCGGGTGTCTCCGTAATTGAAAAAGGAACGACCAATGGAACATCTACAGATGCTTCCGGGAAGTTCGTGTTAAATGTTTCCAGTCAACAGAGTGTGTTGATCGTATCCTTCATCGGATACGCATCACAGGAAATTGTTGTAGGATCGCGTACGCAAATTGACGTAACCTTAGAAGAAGATGTTACCCAACTTACTGAAGTAATAGTGACTGCTTTGGGTATTACTCGGGAGAAGAAAGAGCTGGGATATTCAGTTCAGGAAGTTGATGGAGAGCGGTTGACTGAAGCCCGTGATGTGAACGTGGCCAACGCACTGGCGGGTAAAGTGGCAGGTGTACAGATCAAACAAAATGGTACAGGTGTTGGTGGTTCTACGCGAATTACTATTCGTGGTAACAACACGATTGCGGGAAGCAACCAACCTTTAATTGTAGTTGACGGAATTCCGATCAGCAACTTCGCAAGCTCCCCCGATGATTATTGGGGAAACAGCCAGATTGATAAAGGTTCCGGACTGGGCGATATTTCCCCGGATGATGTTGAAAACATTTCTGTATTAAAAGGCCCTGCCGCTTCTGCATTATATGGAAGCCGTGCAGCCAATGGTGTGATACTGGTTACTACCAAAACCGGGAAAAAGGGAAGTGGTGGTTTGACCTTTAGTTCAAATTTCACCTTTGACAATCCCATGATGACACCAAAGTTTCAAAATAAGTACGGGCAGGGTGAAAATGGAGCATTCAATAATAATAGGGCCCTGAGTTGGGGACCTGAAATGGACGGCAGCATACAATCAATGACGTTGGGAAGCCTTCCTTACTCAGCACGTGACAATGATTTGTACAAAGACTTTTTGCGTACCGGAACAACCTGGACAAATAGTGTAGGGTTCTCAAAAAGCACCGAAGACATGACACTCCTTGCCGGTGTAACGCGGTTGGACAACGATGCCGTAGTACCCAACAGCGGCCTGGACAGGACTTCAGTAAACCTGCGTGCCACAGCAAAAATCAGCAAATGGTTGTCGGTTGATGGAAAAATAAACTACATCAATCAAAATGCTAAAAACCGTATTTCGATCGCACGCGATCCAAACAATATTTTCATGGACAACCTGTACCGTCCGCGTAGTGTTGCGTTTTCAGATTATGATGCGTTCAAAGCCAATAACTGGAAACGTGCGGATGGCAAACCGGCAGCGTATATTACAGATCACAATGCCGCACCCGACAATGTTTTTTGGTCGGCTTACCGTAACCAAAACTCTGACGAAAGGGACCGCTACATCGGCTTCGTTGCTTTAGATTTTACCATTACCGATTGGTTGAGTTTGAAATTACGTTCAGGGATGGATAATTATACCACCCTTTCTGATTTGATCCGTGCAACCGGCAACCCATACTGGGAGGTAGGTGGTTCTTACCGTGTACAAACCGAACGCTATAAAGAATCAAATTCTGATTTCTTGCTGATTGCTAAAAAAGATTTCAGCAAAATCGGAGTGACAGCAACATTTGGAGGAAACACCATGAAGCAGTCGGCTACGTTGAACAATGATTTCTCCGGTGAATTGGAGATTCCTGATTTCTATTCCATTTCAGCAGGTAAGGAGCATCGTGCAGACTTCTGGCGTTCAGCAAAACAAATCAATTCATTATATGGAGCAGTTTCCCTTTCGTATGCAGGTCAATTGTTTGTGGATATAACGGGGCGTAACGACTGGTCATCTACACTGCCGGAAGCGAATAATTCTTACTTCTATCCTTCGGTTGGTGCCAGTTGGGTGTTCACAGAAACGTTGAAAGATTTTGGCCCTGTTTCATTCGGAAAACTTCGTGCCTCATGGGCGCAGGTGGGCAACGACACTGATCCCTATCGCTTGATCAATACCTATGCTTTGAACTATAATATTATAGACGGAACCATGGGGGTGACCCGGGATGACTGGCGTGCAAACCCTAATTTGAAAAATGAAACCATTCAATCAGTGGAAGCAGGTTTGGAACTTCTTTTTGGAAATCGTATTGGACTGGATATAGCATTTTACAAGACGAATACCTTCGATCAGATTTTGAACGTTCCAATACCCCCGGCAACTGGTTATCGTTTTGATTTGATCAATGCAGGTAATGTTCAAAATCAAGGTGTGGAAATAATAATAAATACAACCCCGGTGAAAACAGGTGATTTAAACTGGGAATCCTCTATCAATTGGTCCATGAACAGAAATAAAGTGATTGAACTGAGGGAAGGATTGACCCGTCAGGATTTGAGCCTGGGGGCGTTGCCGATTTCTATTGTAGCAGAAGTAGGTGGTGCGTATGGTGATATTTATGGCACTGCGTATATGCGCGATGAGAATGGAAACAAGGTAATCGATGCAACCGGGATCCCTATTATGGCCCCCGGTAGAAAAAAATTGGGCAATGCCATGCCAAAAGGTATGTTCGGTTGGTCAAACCAGGTCAACTATAAAAACCTCTCTTTGGGTTTCTTGATTGATGCTACTTATGGTGGAAGCATTTATATGGGATCCATCAATGCCGGAACATCAAGCGGTACCCTGGCACTGACAGAAGGCCACCGTGAAGGAGGGTTGGTAGTGAAAGGCGTGTCTCAAGGTGATGGCAGCGCTAACGCAATAGCCGTTACGTCCGAACAATACTGGAAAGGAATCTCCGGTATTCACGAAGCATTTGTTTATGACGCAACCAATATCCGTTTCCGTGAGTTGACGTTGGGCTATACATTGCCACAATCGTTGTTGTCCGGATCTCCTTTCAAATCTGTCAAGGCAGGTGTTGTTGCCCGCAACCTGTTTATGATTTACAGTACTACAGAAGGCTTCGATCCTGAAGCAGGATATAGCAGTGCAAGCAGTGCCCAGGGTGCAGAATATGCATCCATGCCTACCATGCGCAGCATCGGGTTCAATGTGAAGATTGGATTTTAATTATTACGGTTAAAATAATATAGACATGAAAAATATAAGATTAATAATTGCTTGTTTCGTTCTGGCAGGTATTCCCTTTGCCTGTGATGATTTTGCAGATTTGAACAAGAACCCGAATTCACCTGATGGCACTGTTGATTATAATTTTCAAGAGGCAGCATTGGGTTCAATATTCAGGTCAAGTGTACCGGCCATCGATGGCGATGATGAGCAGCGTGTAAAATCGCTCATGGTTGATTTCTATTCGCAGATGCTGGACGGTGGTGGTTTTGTTACACGGTATTATCAAATGGATGATGATTGGAACAACCGGATGTTCCGTAGGGTCCAGATTGGTGTGTCCAATATGAACCTTGTTTTACGTGGTTTGGCAGAGAGTGACCCGGAGTCAATTGCAAATGCCAAAGCTGTGGCCATGATCTGGCGTGTATGGGTTGCTGCTGTGGGTGTTGATTGGTTTGGCCCCATACCGTTTGCCAACTACGAAGGTGAAGTAGTGGAAAACCCTCCGTACCGTTCCGTTGAGGATATTTATAATGAGTTCTTTGAAGAGCTGGACAAGGCAAACACAATACTATCTTCCGATAACACAAGTCCTATTTTCAGGAACAACAGGTATGACATCATTTTCCAGAATGACAAAGAAAAGTGGCGCAGGTTCTGCAACTCATTGCACTTGCGCCTGGCCATGCGGTTGACTGAAGTAGACAATGCTACCGCAGGTGCGGAAGCATCTAAAGCAATCCAGGCCGGTGTAATGGAAAGTGCTGCCAACAATGCAAAGCTGCCTACAGCCAACGGTGGCTGGGGCCAGGATTACAACTATACCATGTTCCAGATCACCTGGGGCGGCCCGTTGAACATGACAACCAGTTTGGAGAAACTGCTGAGTGGAATCGGTGGAATCGATTTCCCGACTGCCGATGTAAAAAATAAACGGAGCAATGTTGCATTGTCTGCAAACCACCCGGCAAAGGTTGACCCTCGCGGGCCGGTTATGTTTGACCCTGCTTTCCAAACCGGTGACTGGAAAGGACGCCCGGATGGATTGAATATTACAATCCATACTGAATTAACTGCTACGGACTATGAATCAGTTGATTTTTCAGAAGTAGGTTTCATGTACAATGCAGGAGCCCCATACACAAACCGCCCTTATGATTTGTTCCTCTATGAAGAAGTGCTCTTTTTGCAGGCAGAAGCCGCGCTCCGAAACTATACAGCAGGTGATGCGAAAGCTTTGTACGAAGCAGGTGTAAGGGCATCATTTGCAACGTGGGGCGTTGCCGCCCAGGCAGATGCGTACCTGGCTTCTACTGATAAGAACGGTGCCGGAACAAGTGCCAGCTTTGATGACAACACAGGAAAAGATGCAACTACCGATCCGGATGGTGTTGGCAATACAATGCTGGAAAAAATAATCACTCAAAAATATCTTGCATTGTTTCCGGACATGTCGCAAGAGGCATGGAGCGACAAGCGAAGATTGAATTTGCCCCGCACTGACGTTGCCATGGACCGCTATACAGCAATCTGGCCGCAACCAGGCAGCACCGATGTGAAGGATCCGGCCAATTATATCAAGCGGGTCCAGTATCCAAACAGTGAAGTGCTGGGAAATGAAGTTGAGTACAACAAAGGAGTGACACTGCTTGGTGGTACAGATTTGGTGAATACTAAAATCTGGTGGGATGCAGGCAAAAACTACTGTACATCCGCGAACTAACCGTGTTGGAAAAATAAAAATATTTGGTGATTGTACGTTTGGAAAGGGGCCTCAATATGAGGCCCTTTTTTTATTCAACAAAAACCGTCAGCCCCTGGACGTAAGATGAGTATGTCTAAAGTCTTATATCGTATGTCTAACCGTCTACCGTACTTTCTTTAAATTCATTTCCATGAACTGCATCCAGTTATTCCCGTCTGGTGAAAAAGCACCTTTCTCATTCCAGGTTCCGTTGGCTTGATCCATAATGATGGTGTATTTTATTTTCCCGGCTGGAACATCGAACCTCCATTCGGGGCACTGCCCACCCCGGATTTCATTCCGGGGTCTTTAAACCGAATGGGTAGTGTAGCAAAAAAAGCCAGTTATCAACGAACAGGCTATTTGGCCAATTTTTTCAGGTTCATTTCCATGAACTGCATCCAGTTATTCCCGTCTGGTGAAAAAGCACCTTTTTCATTCCAGGTTCTGTTGGCTTGATCCATAATGATGGTGTATTTTATTTTCCCGGACGGAATATCGAAACCCCATTCGTAATGGTTGTCGGCAATGATTTTAAACCATGCATCCGTACTTTTGCCTTCCTGCAAGTAAGATTTCATTGTAAACTGATTGCTGTCCTCGTCATAGTTGATGATTGCAAGCGCATTAAAATTTTTCGATCCGTCTGCAGGGGATTTTCCAATACCTTCTATGAGTAAGATTGTTCCTTCGAGTCGGAATTCAATATGTTCTTCCTGAATTACGATGGTAGGTTCACCGGGCCCTTTTCGGATAGAGGCTTCACCTTTCCAGTCACCTTGCCAGTATTCAAGTTTTTTTAATTGCTCCTGTGCAACTTTGCTGGGGGGTTGTGCAAGTGCGCTCCCAATAGAGAGGCCTGCGAAACATGCGAGTAAGATCAATACATTTTTCATAGCGTGTTTGTTTTAAATTTTGTAAACTGGTTTATTTTATAAACTAAAATGTTAAAATTTTTTACTTTTTGATATACTGTTGTAAAGCTGCCACGTATGCTTCAAAAGCTTTGATGCCTGCTTTCGTGATTTTACATGTTGTCAATGGCTTTTTTCCTTTAAATGATTTTTCAATTTTAATATATCCTGCTTCTGATAGTTTGTCCAATTGCACACTGATGTTTCCGGCCGTTGCATTTGTTTTTTCTTTCAAGTAGGTGAACTCTGCTGTCTCCACGGATATCAGTATACTCATGATGCCGAGGCGCAATTGTGAATGGAGTAGGGGATCAAGTTCGCGTAGCATCCTACTCTCCTTTTTTATTGCGCAACATGTATCCTGGGATTAAATATCCACAGATAATGGCAACACCTCCTACCAATAATTGTGTTTGATAATTTACGTTATAGGACAATACTCCAAACACCCAGAATAGTATTCCACCAACAACCAATGGTTTAAAGCGCAACGTGATTCCAGAAAGAAATGTAGGAATGCTGGTGATCAATAAAATAATAGCGTTGAATTGATAATCAATCTTGTAACCGAAACCGACCAGGGTAAAGATTACGATACCGAAACTGATCCACATCCACGTGTAAATCCTATCGAGGTGTGTAGTGACCCTGCTTTTCTTTCCATGTTTAAAGCCAAAATAAATCGAAATAAAAACGGCTGGGATAGTAATAAGCCACACTAAATAGGGTGCTGAATATTTCAGTTGAATAAGTGCATACATACCAAAATTGGCAAGGGCAACAACCCATCCCCATAGAAGAAAATGTAAAGCATTGTTTCTGACGTTTCCTTTTGCCTGATGGATCATCTTCGCAATGATGTCAAGGCTTTGGTTGGGATCCAGGTTTTCATGAGGTGTTTCCATAATTGTATTTGGGTTATACTTCCTTATACGTTGCAAACTTAAAGTAGTTTATATTATAAACCAAATTTGCACTACTATTTTCAAGTCGCGTGTGAAAGGATCCAACCAGGCTTGTTTTTTGACCGTTTTGGATTATTCAACATCAGAAGGCGGAGCCTCATATTTCTTTCTGGCCTGCTGCTTGGCTTCTTTTTTATGTTGCTTTATTTTCTTGCGATTGCTTCTCGCGCCAATGCTTTCGACCACACCACTAAGGGTACTTTTCACCAGAAAATCAAAAACGCTTTTGGAATGGTTGCGCTCATAGAACACATCACTTTTCCTTAGAAAAGGAGCGGGGTTACGCGAGCGCACAATAAAGGTATTGGCGAAAAACGTGGCAAGGGCTTTTCCTAATCCCGGGTTTTGGTCATCTACTCCTTTTATTAAGCCAACTTTTAGATTTTCGTATCGAAAAATCATTTCCCCTTGTGCATAATTATCGTTTGCTGTAACTACTTGCTGCAATGAATGCAGTTGTCCTTCTTTTACCCGTGCAAGAATTGCCGGTTCCAGGATTTCGTTCAATTTCAACAGGTCAAAAGCACCAATAGTTGTAGTGTAGTGGTAACCATAGTCAGGATCTGCGAGGTTAAAATCAAAACGCGCTACGGTTTTGGCTACAGCATACATTTCTGTTTCAACCATTGCTGTCATTACAGGGTTTTTTAGGATTTGCAAAGAATCATTGGTGATATTGATAATGCTGGCGTGCATCGCGTCAAAAAAGATACTTCCTGTTGCATCCACTTTGGCAGATTGTTCTACATATTCAACCCTTCCTTTTTTCAAAATCAGGCTATCGATTTTCACACCAAAGGGCAACTCCTTCAAATTGCGATGGGGCAATTCACGCACCTGATGAACAGGGAAGGGCAATCGTTTATCACGAAACACATCAATGGCTACATCATCAACAATTATATTTTTTGCGTGGAGTGCCTTGTTGCCAATGAGTGCTTCGAAGTCCAGGGTATTGATTGTTGTTTTTGAATTCTTCATGGAAAGCCAACTTGCTTGTTCGCCAACCACTTCCCCATACTTTACCGGATCATGTAGCGGAACAAGGGCAAGCGATTGAATGGTGGCGGTGGAAGGTTTGGAGTTATAATCCAACAACCCAATTTCAATTTTATTGTGCGGATCAATTTTATAGGCTAGATCAGCAACCGACAATTCAAATTTTTCGGAATGAAAAGGCAGGTTGTGTTTTGAAATGGAATCGGGGTGGAGGATAAAATGTGTTAACGTAACCCCGATGTTGCCAACAGAAAGAACACTATCACGAAGCCCAAGAATGCGGGCATCGGTTATTTTACAATTGCCGGCACGGATCGCTTCAACCTTGCCAGTATCAAAAGGATACGTATTGAGTTGCGCAAATCTGTTGGTTTTCACGGTCGGTTTCTTTTCAGGAAAGGACAGCTGTAGTTCAGGCGACTGTACGGTTACTTCATCAACAATTACTTTTTTGTTTTGTGTAAAATCGAAAAATGAAAGCCCGGTCAATTCCATTTCAGGGATAGTGCCAATGATTGGGTCTTTCCCGTTGACCGAAAACCTTGTTTGTTTCAATCGAAGGTTTTTGTTTTTTGAATTCAATGCAATTGTTTTGACCGCTATGGAATCATGGGTTGCGCTGTTAAAATAATGTGTTGATGAAAGATTGATATCTACTTCCTTCGAGAATAGAAATTTCTCACGGACCATTTCCGTATTTGCAAATACTTCGAAGTCTGTAAGCGTGACCTGGATTTTTTCAATGTTAAGTCGATCTTCGTTTTTATGAAAGCGCAACGATCCATTGATAATTTGAAAATCGTCTATTCCTAAACTATCCCATTCAAATAAAAACATACCACTTTTTAGAATTGGAAACCCATTCATGTTTTTTGTTTCAGTACCCCCTGCTTTCACCAGAATGGAAGGATTGTAAATGTACAGCGATGAGATATCTGTTTTTTTATTGAAATAAGAATTATAGTCGTTGATTCCTTTGAAAGTAATTGTTGGAATGGCAATGGAAAATGAAGTACGCGAATCATTTTCGATGATTGGGTTCAGCCTGATATTTTGGATGGTACCGGTCGAATCTTTTAAATGGAATTGGCAGGACTGAACGTGAAGGATATGCCTGAACTCCGGTGAAGAATAATACAGGCCGTTAAACTGGACACGAAAATCTTCATACTTCACCAGTAGTTTATTGCGCAATAAGTCGGGGGTGCTGAGGGCTGCGTTGACAAGGTGTGCATTAAAATTATCAATACTTAAAATTTCAAGGGCCCCTTCCCGGTAACTGATTTCACCTTCTTCTATTCCGATCATCCCGATTTCGAATTCGGCAATAAAATCGGAAATATTCGTTTTGGTTTTGGTCCCGGAAATGGAGCCCGGATACTCGTGTATTTCAAGCATGGGATGTTTGATAATCAATGAATCAAACAGATAGCGTTGTTGATAAAGGATTTGCCTCAATTTCATTCCCTTAAAATAGACTTCGGCAATACTTCCATTCATACCAGCTTTTGATAATTTGTCATTTTTGGAAAATTGAATGGTTTTGGTGGCAATCAATGACAAGTCCTTGTTTAGGTAAAAGCTATCAATTTTTATTTGCTGGTTTTTGAGCGGAAGGGTGGCTTTTCTTGCGAACGCAATAAAATTCTTTACGTGGAAAATATTTTCCGGGTCCTGGTGGGTGGTGCTATCAAGATCAAACAATTTGATTTGCAGTGATCCACGTTCTATTAAGAACGGGCCATTTTTGGTTGTCAGGTTAAGGGCAATGTTTTGGAAAGAGAGACTATCGATTTTCACTTTGTCCAGATAGGGTTGGATATACGGAAAAAGGTTTTCGAGGCTCTTTATGGGTTGTACGCCTGCTTGTTGTGCAGTTGGCTTGGGAATGGTCTTTATCGACAATTGCTGAACCGTGATGAGCTTTAGCAAGAGTTTCCGGTCATTCACATATTCATACGGATCAAAACCCTCAATCAATAAATTTTCGACCTCGATTTCATTAAGCGAACCCTTTTGATTGGTATGTAGAATGGGTTGCAGATCTATTTTTCCTGCTTCGAAAAGTTTACGTTTGGTGGAGATGTGCAAATCTTTGATTTGTAACCGGTGGTTGTGCTCCGGTAATTCAAAAAAATGGGACTTAAGCTTCACTTCAAGGTCTTTAAAGTAGCGGTTTTCAAAATCAATGTCGGTATTGCTATTGTCGAGATTGATTTCAAAAATTGAAAGATCGAGTTGGGTAAGGTTGAATTTTTTCTCCAATCCAATCGGATGGGCATTGATGCTCAGGTTGGTGTTAATCAGTGCCAATTCTTTGATTTCAAGTTTCCCAAATACCTGATTGAGTTGCGCAAGCAGGTCAGGATTCCTGTTTTGCATCAGGTTTTTCTGGTTATCAACGGTAACGGTGCCCCCATCGAAAAGTATTTTTTCAATCTCCAACTCATGATGGTTGTACGCTTTGCTGAAATCAACATTTGTAATGTTGAGCAAGGGGATGTGCAGGTTATAAAGGTTTACCGTTTTGCTTTCGTCTTCCTTGGCCGCAATCCTAAACCCATGGATCAAAAACGAGTCGTCAAGTGTAGAGAGCAGCAAACTATCAAAATGCACAGCGTGTATACTGTCAGGCAAAAAAACAGATTGGCCAACGAGTTTTAGTTTAATATCTTCTGTATAAAAAATCTTGTCGTTCCGCTTTTTGCTCTTTTTGTTTAGTTCAAAATCTGTTATCCACATGGAAATGTCATTGATGACAACCGTGCTGGTTCCATCCATATCATGGAGAAAAAAAATAAAATGGCCGTTGGTCAATTCAAAAGTAACAATGGCAAGTTCTTTTAATATTTTTGAGATTGACTGATAGAGGTCGCCTGTTTGCAGGGTAACAGTGGTTTTTTCATTCGCATTTAATTTTTTGTGGAGTTGCACTACAGGCTGATGGATCACCAATCCCTCGATTTCCAGGGATTGCTGAAAGTAGATTTTCCATAGCCCGTTAATATTCAGTTTTAGGTTGCTTGCGGAAAATGAATTGAACACGGTATCCGGGTTGGATGCGTGAAAAGATACCTCAAGCTTATTGAGTGAAAGTTGGTTGGTGACCAGGCTGAAGCGAATGTCGGAATAGTGAATGGTTTTTATCTGGTCGCTTGATTTCAATGCCAGGGCCACCAGTTTTTCGCCAATCATTTTTTGCGTATGGTTTTGCACAAAGGGGGTGTTGTACAGCACCACCAGTAAAAATGGAAAGGCGATCCCAATGCTTAGAAGTTTATTTTCCTTTAGCCATTTCATAAATCATTCATCGTCAAGAACAACGGCATAAAGCTGATCGGTGTGTTTATCATCCAACATCTAAATTAATCTTTTCTATCCAATATTCGAATAGGATAATCCATTCGCTTTCATTTCAATTTGTTTATTTTGTGCTTTTATAAAACACTATGTTCACAGGAATAATTGAAGCCAAGGGCGAAGTCCTTCAAATCCATGAAGTTGGAAGGAATATTGATTTTCAAATAAGGAGTGTCATTGGCCCGGAGTTGAAAGTTGATCAAAGCCTTTCACATAATGGTGTTTGCCTGACGGTAACAAAACTTGAGCACGACACACATTGGGTTACTGCTATTGATGAAACATTGGCAAAGTCCAATCTGGGCAACATAAAAATTGGTGATCAGATTAATTTAGAGCGCGCCATGCTCAACAATGGCCGGTTCGATGGGCATGTAGTGCAAGGCCATGTGGACCAGATAGGTACGGTACGAAGTATCACAGAACAGGGTGGAAGTTGGCTGATCGATATTGAATACGCACCAGGAACAGGGCATATCACCGTTGAAAAAGGTTCGATCACCGTGAATGGAATAAGTCTTACTTGCTTTAATTCAACAAGCAACCGGTTTTCCATCGCGATTATTCCATATACTTTTGAAAACACCAATATAAATGCGCTTTCCGTAGGGGATGTAGTAAACCTGGAGTTTGATATAATCGGCAAGTATGTCCAACGGTTAATGAATTTAAAATAGTACTGTAGTTGGTGCAACCTTGTGGGGAAGAGAGGCGTCTATACCTTTGTTGACCAACGCTCCAATGCTATGAAGTATTTCGCCTCGTTTCTTGTCCTGATGGTTTCATCAACTTTTCTATACGGTCAAAAGAGTAAAATTGACGTATCCGATTATAACGCGATTGATGTGTTCGGTGCCGTAGAAGTCGAATTGATAAAATCGGACCGGCATTTTATTGAGATTGAGTATAACGGAATATCAAAAGAGGATTTCGTTGCAGAGGTGAACAGCGGTGTGCTTAGGTTAAAAATAAAAAACCGGCACTATCTGAATGACTGGTCTTCTGAGCACAATTACAAGCGCTCTGACTACGTTCGGGTGAAAGCTTATTATGTCGAATTGGTAGAAATCCAAGGGCAGGCTGCTGCGATTGTAAGTTCACGATCAGCCATAAAATCAAAAAACCTGTATGTTGATTGCAGCATGGGTGCAGAAATCGATCTTGAATTGTCGGCCCAACGTGCAAAGATAAAATCGAGTATGGGTGGTATTTTAACATTGACAGGAAAGGTTGAATACATCGATGTTCGGGCGAGCATGGGCGGTGAGTTAAAGGCATCGCACCTCAAATCGCGCGTGGCAAACGTGAGTGCTTCACTGGGGGCTGAAGTCAGGATTAATGTTGACGATGAAATTGAGGCTTCCGCTTCCCTTGGGGCAGAAGTATATTACGTAGGGTCCCCTTCGATAAAAAATGTGAGCCGTAACCTTGGGGGGGAAGTCAGAAACAGATAAGGGTTTAAGTTCCCTTATCCAGTTTTGACAACGAAAAAGTAAATCCTTTAAAGGCAATAAACCCGGCAAGCAACCCCACGATGGCACCTACCAGTATATCCCCCGGGTAATGCACACCAAGGTAAATGCGGGTATAGCTAAATAAAAATGCCCATAAAAATATCCATCCTATTTTTGAATAGCGGTCCCGAAACAACAGCCAAATAAACATGGCGATACCAAACGAGTTTGCAGCATGGCTGGAAGCAAATCCATATTTCCCACCTGTATACCCGTTTACTAAATGTACCTTGCCTGCCAAAGCCGGTTCCTTTGATGGGCGAAACCGTTCAAAGTAGGGTTTCATAAAGCCGCTGGTCACACGGTCAGTTATCGTAATCGATACCCCGACAAACAACAAAACCAACACAGCTTTGGCCTTGAATTGCTTGATGATGAGATAAGTCAAATAGAGATAGAAGGGAATCCATACCACAGTTTTAGTGGCCCAAAAAACAATCGGGTCCAACCAGGAGGCATGTAAATTGTTCAAGAATAAAAGTAGCTCCTGGTCCCAGGCAATAAGTTGATCCATTAATTTAGTCGGTTAAGTTTTTCTCTTGTACCCAATTTAGCGCTAATTGAAAATCCGTGAAAACACCTAATTCAATTTTATGCGTAGGAAGTTTTTTACGCAGCCCCTCCACAAAAGCAACTGTTCCCGGTTCATTGGCATCCTTGCGAATGAAACACACGCGTTTCAGTCCAATTTTGGCAGCAGGCGTCACAATCTCTTTTATTACCCAATCAAGGTCTTCGGTGCTAACGGCCCCGCGTTCCATTGCATCAGAAATCCAGTTGGGTGTATTATAAACCTGTAGGAGTTCCAGGCAGCGTGTCATCGTAGTTCGATATTGTTCGCTGGAGATTGTGCCGGACCACACAAGTCCACACGTATCGTAGTAGGCATTGAAGAAGAACTTTGCATACGCTTCTTCAAAAATAATTTGCTTCGACAGGTTGATTGGTTTCTTAATGGAGATTGAAAACTCAGTAAATTGGTTCACTTCACTGATCACACCAATCGTTCCGCCCAGGGATTCTACTTGTAGCTTCACAAGGTATAACCCCAGGCCTTTGCCTTCCGACTGAAGGTGGAATCGTTTATATAATTTGAAGAGGGAATTTTTGTATTTTTTTAAATCAATACCCAACCCGTTGTCATGAATTCTCAAAAAGTAATGGGTATCATCTTGCGAGGAAATGATTTCAATGAAGGGATCACGTGCTTGATCCCTGTATTTCACGGCATTGCTGATCAGGTTATACAGTATGCTATGGATCAGCGGGCGCACCGAAAATATTTCAGGGCATTTTTCAAGGTCGGGATGAATGCTGATGTTGTTGTTTTTGATTTCCTTTTGGAGGTGCTGTTTTATCTGATCAATTTCATCCATTAAACTGATCCGTTGGCGGATTTGAAAAATAGAATGCCGGATATCCACAATCTTGCTTAAATCGGTTATCACCTGATCGAGATTATGGACCGAGGTATTCATGAAATCAAACACCTGTTTATTCCCTACCGATAGTTCTTCTTTTTTAAAGATGTTGATAAGGCCAAGCAGGCTGGCAACAGGGCCCCGCAAATTGTGCGATACTGCATAAGAGAATTGTTGCAATTCATTGTTGTGTTTGATCAATTCATGATTGGTTTGTTCAAGGTGTTGGCTTTTTTCAACCAATTCAGAGGTTAGTTCCTGATTTTCAACTTCCAGTATTTTGTTTTGTTTTTGTATTGTTGCCTTTGCTTCATTCAGTTCATTGTTGCGGTATTGTACTTCTTCGGCCAATGCGCTAAGTTGTTCGTGCTGCGAAATGATTTCTTCGTTTTGTGCTACCAACTCTTCATGCTGGACAGAGATTTCATCGTTTTTTTCGGCAAGGACTTTATTGTTATCATTCAACAATTTCACCAACGCTATATTTTCATGTTCAAATTTCTCGAAATATAAACGCAGCGAAATGATGGTTGCCAATAAGAGTACATAACACAGGAGTACAACAACATTTGTAAAATAATAGGTAGGGTCCCCATGACTTACTTTCTGATGATATCCAATACCAAAATAGTTATGGATTGGATCAAACAGGGCAATGCATAAAAACCCGGCAAGCAAACTCAGTGTTAATAATTTCCTTTCTTTAAGATTGATGAAAATAAGCGGGAACACCCCGGATATCAAAAGAATAAAACGATAGTCGTAATACCCCGTTTCCTCGATTAATGTAGGGGAAACATTTTTGGTGGTAAGTGAAGCCAGTGTGGTGAAAACAGGAAAGATCAAACTAAGGACGAGCCGGCTGGCAGAAGTCAACTCCGTAGCGTTCATTAAAATGGGGACCAAAAAGAAAAAGGCGGAAATAAAAACGAACCAGGAGGTAAATATAAAGCCGTAAAACAAGGTATGGATGAGCCCGAAAACCAGGGAGACAACAACCAAAATAATAGATGCGGCATTGCATAACACGATGTTCCTTTCCAACGGTTTTTCCATTGACCTCACCCCAAGGTAAAGGATGTAATTCAAGCGATTCATTCGGGGCAATATACTATAAGTTGGGTAACTTTCGGAAATTCGAAATATGACTTCTCAGGCACCTCATAGCGTATTAATGGTACGCCCCTCGTTTTTTGGTTCGAACAAAGAAACCATTCAATCGAATGCATTTCAACACAGGCAAGATATACCCGTGGATCAGGTTCAGGGACTTGCGCTTAAGGAATTCAATCGAATGGTGGATGTATTAAATGCCAACCATATTACTACCCTGATAATTCAGGATACCGATCTTCCCCGGAAACCAGATGCTATCTTTCCGAACAACTGGGTGTCGATGCAACCCGATGGTAAACTGGTTTTATACCCGCTACTGGCTGCCAACAGGAGGTTGGAAAGAAGGGATGATATCCCGGAATTGATCAAATCAAAGTATAAGGTTACCGAAACGCTGGACTTTACTTCTTTTGAAAATAGTGGTGGGATTGTAGAAGGAACCGGTAGTTTGATTTTTGACCATGTTCATAAAATCGCCTATGCTGCGCGCTCACCCCGGACTTCTGAGGGCCTTGTACTGGAAATCTGTAACCAACTGGGATATACCCCCATCATCTTCACTGCAAAAGATGAAGCAGGGATTGCCATTTATCACACCAATGTTATGCTGGCAGTTGCCAGTGAATTTGCAATGATTTGCCTCGACTCCGTTCAAGATGAAAATGACCAGGACTTGATTTTAAATTCCTTTGAACAAACGGGGCATAAGGTTATCGCGATTAGTTTTGATCAGATGAAGTCGTTTGCCGGGAATGTAATGGAGGTACTCAATACTAATAACGAACGGGTATTGATTATTTCAGAAGCAGCCGTCCAGGCGTTGTTGCCGGGCCAATTGGATGCCATCACAAAATTTATGGATATCGTTCCGATTGCCATTCCCACCATTGAAAAATATGGAGGGGGAAGTGTTCGGTGCATGCTAGCGGGAATCCATTTGCCACCGAAGGCGTAATCAGCATCAGATCCGTGCAACGTTTTTTTCAATCCAATCTTCGGCCTCACGTTTTGATGTAAAGAATTCAATCGTGATACCCTCTTGCTTTCCAACCGCTTCAACTTTATTGCGATATGCTTCATTGTGTTGTTGGGGATCATAAATCCCACAAATATTTTTTAATCCATTTCGGATGGAATCACGCAAGACTGAATTGACCATCCAGCGTTGGTCTTCATCACTGATGTTCCCTTGTTTTCTCAAATCACTAATAACAGTGGGGGTGTTGTACAATTGCACCATTTCACGGCACTTGCTAAACAAATGGCGGTATCCTTCGGATGTAACCTGTTTTTGCCAGACAATACCAACGGTATTGCTACTTGCGTTATAATACAGACTTCCAAACTCGCTCATGTAACAAACCTGCCCATCGACTTTTTCAGGGGTATTGAATTCAATGCGAAAGGTGGTTCCTTCATTGAGTTCACTAAGAACTTCAATCTTCCCATTCATCGCTTCCACTTGTGTCTTTACCAGGTACAGGCCCAGTCCTTTTCCTTCCGTATGGGTATGGAATCGTTTATAAAGGCCAAAAACCTTGTCGCGATGGGCCTCCAGGTTCATGCCCAGGCCATTGTCAGTAACGGATAGGATAATTTTCTTGTTTTCAATTTTACTGGCAATAGTAAGTTCAAGTTTTCTGGCGGGCGAGCGGTATTTTAAAGCGTTGCTGGTAAGGTTAAAAAGGATACTTTGTAGAAAGGGACGAATAATAAAAATGTAAGGAGCTTCAAAATTGATAGTGAGCGTAATGTCATGTTCCCATTCGCGGAGTACAATTGATTTTACTTTTTTCCATTCATCTTCAAAATATACTTTTTCATTGATTTTGTGCAATTCCTTTTGGATGTCAATGATTTTGTTCAGGTCCTTGATGATGTTGTCAAAATCATGGGCAGTATCGGTGATAAGATCAAGAACCTCTTTTGTGCCCTCATCAATAGCCTTGTCTTCAATTTTTAAGAGTTGTGTAAGGCCGAGCAGCCGGGCTATTGGCCCGCGCAGGTTGTGTGAAATGGTGTATGAAAATTGGCGGAGATCAGCATTGGTTCGAAGAAGTTCATTGTTGGCATTGATCAACTCCTCGTTTTTTTCTTCAATTTTTATTTTCAATTCTTCATTGTAGTTCTCAACAATCCGCTTCGCTTCTTCAAGTTTGCTTTGGCTAGCCCTCAATTCTTCCCGTTGCGAAAGGATCTCTTTGTTTTGCTGAACGATACTTTCGGATGCTGCTATAAGTTCTGAATTTTTAGATTCAAGGTTTTGCTGTAACTGAAATTGACGGGCCTCCGATTTTTCGATGATTCGTTTCAAGGTGATAATTCCGGATGTGATCACAAAAAAAGCAATCACCATAAGGTAATTGATATAAAAGTAGGAAGGCCCGGTAAAACCACGTTGATAATACCCCACGCCCAACTGCTCATGTACCGGATCAAACAAGGCGACACAAAGAAACCCAATCCCAAAAGAAACCAGGAGTTTGTATTTTTCATGGATACTGAAGACCAGTCCGGGCGACATAATAATGGCAAGCAAGATTATACGGCTGTCATAATAGTTGATATCACTGCTGGCAGGATATTCTATTTTCGCTTTCAGTGACAGGATCACAATGATAAGGGGAGGAACAATGGTAAAAAGCAATCGGCTGCTGTTGTGATAGCCGTATTCATTTAGAATCCTGATCAGGATAAAGAAGAAAACAAGCGCAATTATGTAGGGTGAAGTAACCGACCAACCAAAAAAGAACACCAGGATAAACAAGTAAAGGGTAGTAAGTGCCGAAAGGACAATCGTGATCTGATTGGTAATGTTGATATTTCTCCGAATGTCCCAGGGGAGAGCCGTTAGATCACGATTGTTTCGAAAGATTTTCATTTAATCAATTTCCTTCCAGTAACGAAAGTAGGTTATAATTTCTATCTTAGTGAACCTAACAGGGACTTTTGTTATGCAAAGATTTGACTTGATAGTTATTGGCGCGGGGCCATCGGGATATGCAGCGGCCATGCGGGCATTGGATTTTAAAAAGAAGGTTTTGCTAATTGAGCGCCACCTTGTCGGTGGGGCAGGGGTTTCGAACGGGGCACTGTCCTCAAAAACGTGGTGGGAGCTTTCGCGTGAAACAGCATCGTTTAGAAAGAATTTAAGACGCTTTAATTTGAAAGAACCAAGCATCAACTATAAGGAAATCCAAGGGGAGGTGCAGAGCGCAGTAAAAGAGCGAAAGGGAATGTTGGAAGAGCATTTGAGCAAAATGTTGGAATTGAACCCCGATGGCAATTTTTGTTTCAAAGTTGGAACAGCGAAGCTCCTTACGCAACATGAAGTAGAGATCACCGATGATGCCAATGCAAGTGAGCGGTTTTATGGAGAGAATATAATTCTTGCGACCGGAAGCCGGCCACGTTATTTACCGGAATTGCCCATTGATGAAAGGATTGTGATGACGAGTGAAGGCATCGAATTGATGGACGATTTTCCGGAGAGCATGGTGATTGTAGGTGCCGGGGTTATTGGTTGTGAGTACGCAACAATTTTTTCCGGATTTGGAAAAACCAAAGTGCATTTGATTGATAAGGGGGAACGTATCCTTCCTTTTGAAGACGATGATATTGTTTCCGTGATTGAACGCAATATGGAGAACAGCGGGGTTTTGATCCATCGAAACTCAAAGTTGATAGGAATGCGGATTATCAATGACCGGGTGGAGTATGAATTGGAATACGATGATGGTGGAAAAGAAATTTTCAATGTAGAGAAGGCATTGGTAGCAGTGGGCCGTATCCCCAATTATGAAGATTTATGGGATGACAATGTGGAGATCAATATTTCCAAACGAGGAATTGAAGACAATGAAACACAAACCAACATCTCCAACATTTATGCTGTCGGGGATATAACCGCAGACATTTCGTTGGTAAATGTAGGTGAACTGGAGGGGCGCTTCGCGGTGGAAAAGATTTTTGGCAATCCTAAAAAATTGGTTTATGAAAACATTAGTACGATTATGTTCCTTAATCCGGAAGTTGCCGGGGTGGGTTTAAACGAAAACCAGGCAAAAGAGAAAGGAATTGAATACCGCGTTGTTTCGCTCGATTATAGTTGTATACCCCGCGCGATTGCCAAGCGCAATACACAAGGATTTATCAAACTTCTGGTCACGAATGATGACCATCAGAAAATATTGGGAATGAAAGTTGTAGGCAACCATGCTTCCAGTGCCATTCAGGCGGTGGCGCTATTGATCTCTATGGACAAAGGTATTGAAGAACTTGCGGAGTGTGTCCATCCACACCCTTCCATAACAGAAGGTATTCAGGAATGTGTAAGGACGCTTCTTGGTAAATCGTTGTTTAAACCGGAAGCATTAAGCGACAAAATTTCATGCAGGATTTGTTGCAATGGAGCGTATACGGATATTACTTTTTGATATTGGGAAACAGGTTTACCATATTGATACTATTGGCTGTGAGTGCAACCTCTTGCATTACCATCAACCAACCAGGGCCGCGCGGTTCGAACAAAAAATCAGTCCATCAATTTGTGGATTCAGAAGATATGATCAGAAGGTTTATCGCACGCGACAGTGAACCGCATGTGGTTGAAGGGATTTATACAGTATCAAGTTCTATTGCCAGGAAAAAGAAGGCACTGCTATCGCAACAAATCAAAACCAAAGTAATTGCCCGACAAGATAATTATGCACGGGTAGCGATCATCCGGGATTGGAACGGATCCAACAATGATTTTATTGAAATATCCCTGAATGAAAAACACGGTGAAGTACACCCTATTGTTGGGCAGATAAATTTATTTAACGAGGGCAGCGGGTTTATTTATAAACACATCGAACCGAAAGGGGAAGTATGGAATTTTACATTTTTAATAAAGGGTGAAGAACCTGGTATACTCGATGGCGTACACACCCGCACAAAAGGCAATGCGCATTATACCTATTCGCTCTATTATCACAAGACTTTTCCCAAAGAGATAACGTATACTTTTAATTGATCTGGGTACTGGATGCTGGGTGCTGGATACTAGGCATCTGGAACAGCACTCAAGACTACTTTGAATTTTTGCGTAAAAGAATTCCGAAAGCTAAGAACTTGTAAGCGTGCCGAGAAGCCTGTCGATTAAAATAGACTGTATCAAATTTCAGAAATATTGTTCCGACCGCTCTATGTCTGTAGGTAGTTCATGTGCGACTACACGTTTGATGCATCTGGTGATCGTAATTTCCGCGCAACTGGCATGGACTAGCTAAACAATCCGCAATCTTTAATCAGTGAAGGAATTTCTAAGTGCCGATACATCAGTCGGGCTTGTGCCTTTTTTTAAGTACGCGAAGCACATCCTGTAAAGAATAATTCTTTGCCTGAAGCAACACCAGATAGTGGAACATCAGGTCGGCTGCTTCACCAAGGAATAGTCCTTCGTTTTGGTCTTTTGCTTCAATCACTAATTCCACTGCTTCTTCACCTACTTTCTGCGCAATTTTATTGATGCTTTTCGAAAATAGATCCGATGTGTAGGATCCTTCTTTTGGATTTTGCTTCCGATCTGCAATAATGGATTCCAGGTTTTGCAGATTCCAATCTTTATTGGATTCATCAAAACAGGTATCGGCTCCGGTGTGGCACGTTGGCCCTGCCGGAGTTGCTTTTACCAATACCGTATCCCGGTCACAATCGAGTTTCATGTCGACAAGCGTTAAGATATTTCCGGATGTTTCACCTTTCATCCACAAGCGTTTTTTCGAACGACTATAAAAAGTAACACGTTGGGTCTCCAATGTTTTTAAAAGAGCATCGGCATTCATGTACCCCAGCATCAAAACATTTTTTGTTGCTGCATCCTGTACAATGCAGGGTACAAGTCCGTCAGATTTTGAAAAGTCAATTTGCGTGATATCGATCATGGCCGTATGGGTATGTCAAGTTTCTTTAGATATTCTTTTAATTCAGGAATGGGTATTTCACCAAAGTGAAAAATGCTGGCTGCCAATGCAGCATCTACACTGGTCAGCATAAAGACTTCTGAAAAATGTTCCTTTATTCCTGCCCCTCCGGAAGCAATCACTGGAATGGAAAGTAACTCATGGAGTTTGGTTAGTGGATCAATCGCAAACCCGTTTTTTGTTCCATCATGGTTCATGCTGGTGAAAAGGATTTCACCTGCACCGCTTTCCTGGCCTTGCTTTGCCCAGCTGAATAATTTTTTATCCGTTGGCTTTTTTCCGCCATGTGTATGCACAATCCATTGATTGTTTTCCTTTCGGGCATCAATGGCCAATACAATGCATTGTGATCCAAATGCATTCGCGAGTTCGCGGATCAATTCCGGATTACGAACAGCAGCGGAATTCATACTTACTTTATCTGCACCCGCTTCCAGCAAAGGGCCAACATCTTCGACTGATGAAATCCCGCCACCAACCGTGAAAGGAATATTAATGTGCCGGGCGATTTCTTTTACTAATGTTGCAAATGTTTTTCGTTCTTCATCAGTTGCGGAAATGTCAAGGAAGACAAGTTCATCCGCACCTTGTTGCGCATAGGTGGCCGCCAATTCTACGGGATCACCGGCATCACGCAGTTCAAGGAAGTTGATACCTTTTACAGCTCTTCCGTTTTTTATATCCAGGCACGGAATAATTCTTTTTGTTAGCATCGTTATTGTAGCTGACTTAGTTCGTTCAATCCAATTCTTCCTTCATAGATAGCTTTCCCCACGATGGCGCCATAAAGTTTTTGGGACTTTAGCAGGAGAAGATCATCTATGCTGCTCACACCACCACTCGCAATGAAATTGATGGTAGGGAAACGCAGCATTAATGCTTTGTATAAATCTGTATTCGTGCCTGCCAACATTCCATCTTTTGAAATATCCGTACAGGTTACAAACTTCAACTTGTGCCGTGAGAAATTATCAATCAGTTCATGGATATTTATTCCGGAACCGGCTTGCCATCCTTCAATGGCTACTTCCTGATCGTTGACATCTGCACTCAGGATAATGGAGGAAGGGCCGAATTGTGAAATCCAGTTATAGACCACTTCAGGTTTTTTTACGGCCAGGCTTCCGATATTGATTTGTGTAACGCCTAAGTTTAATAACCCTTTTACATCCTCTTCCTTTTTTACACCACCTCCAAAGTCGACTTGCAACGCTGTCTTTTCGCAAATACCTTCAACCACTTTCCAGTTAACAACCTTTCCTGTTTTTGCACCATCAAGGTCTACCAGATGGAGGTACCTCAGCCCGGCATCGGCAAATTGTTTTGCCACCTCTACCGGCCGTTCATTGTAGATTTTCTTTTTTGAATAATCGCCCTGGGAAAGGCGTACGCATTTTCCGTCAATGATATCGATAGCAGGGATGATCTTCATAGGTCCAAAAAGTTTTTTAAAATCTGTGATCCGGCTTCAGCCGATTTTTCCGGATGGAACTGTACGGCATAAAAATTGTCTTTTCGCATGACGGAACTGAAAGGTTGAGTGTAGTGTGTGGTTGCCACTGTATTTGCATTTACCGGAACATAGTAACTATGGACAAAATAGGTAAACTGATTTTCTAAAGTAGGGGAAAGCCAATCCTTTACATCCACCAATTGGTTCCAACCCATGTGCGGGACTTTTTGGTCGGTAGTTGCAATAAATTTTTTAACATCTTCAGTAAAGATGCCAAGACAATCCGTATTGTTTTCTTCGGAGTGTTTGCACATTAGTTGCATTCCTAAACAAATACCAAGCACGGGTTGCTTAAGTGATGGGATCAATTCACTCAACTTTGTGTTGCGGAGATACTTCATTGTTGAATTGGCTTCACCAACACCGGGGAAAATTACTTTATCTGCGCGTTGAATAATTTCCGGATCACCGGATACTTCAAAGTCGGTGTTCATTCTTTCCAGCGCAAAGGAAACAGATTGAATGTTGCCTGCATTATATTTAATTACGACCACCTTCATTTTTGATGTCTTTTAGATTTTAGTGAGGGACTGGGTTTAGCGAGTCTGAGTATAGCGAAGACTCATAATACGCCTTTTGTTGTTGGCAGCGAATTATTTCCTTCCTCCTTTTTTATTGCCATTTTGATTGCTTTCGCAAATGCTTTAAAAATGGCTTCAATTTTATGGTGCTCATTCGTTCCTTCTGCTTTTATGTTCAGATTGCATTTTGCGGTATCCGAAAAAGATTTGAAGAAATGAAAGAACATTTCGGTGGGCATTTCACCAATCATCTCACGCTTAAATTCAGCATCCCAAACAATCCAGGGCCGCCCGCCAAAATCGAGTGCCACTTGTGCAAGGCAATCATCCATCGGCAAGCAAAAACCATAGCGCTCAATGCCGCGTTTGTTGTCCAGTGCTTTTATAAATGCTTCCCCCAATGCGAGCCCTGTATCTTCAATGGTGTGGTGTTCATCAATGTGCAGATCACCATTTACATGCACCAATAAATCAATCCCGCCATGTTTGGAAAGTTGGTCGAGCATGTGGTCAAAGAACCCGATCCCGGTAGTGTTGGAAGAAATACCTGATCCGTCCAAATCAATTTCAACGCGGATGTTTGTTTCTTTTGTGGTGCGTTGAACGGTTGCTTTTCTTTTGATGCCAGCGACTTCCTTTACAATTGCTTCCCAACTTGTTGTAACAAGGGAACAGCTTGATTGAAGTTGATTTTTTCCCAGCTCACTTTTTAAATCCCCATTGTTGATAAGTATTCCTTTCGAACCCAGGTTTTTAGCCAATTCAATATCTGTAAGCCTGTCGCCAATCACGTAGGAATTTGCCAGGTCGTAGTTGCCGTTCAGGTATTTTGTCAGCAGGGCTGTGCCGGGTTTTCGTGTAGGTTTGTTTTCATGGCCGAACGTTTTGTCAATGATGATTTCATTAAAAACAATCCCTTCACCTTCAAGGGTCTTTAACATTTTGTTGTGCGCGGGCCAAAACGTTTCTTCCGGAAAACTGTTGGTTCCCAATCCATCCTGGTTCGTTACCATCACCAATTCATAATCCGTTTGGTCAACGATTTTCTTTAAGCCTGTAATAGCGCCCGGATAAAACTCCAATTTCTCCAAACTGTCAATTTGCTGGTCGGCTGGTTCAATAATGATGGTGTCATCGCGGTCGATGAATAGTGCTTTTTTCATATTAAATTTTCATACTTCAAAATAGTCATTCTCGTCATTCAGAGGGAGGAACGACCGAAGAATCTTTATACTAATTTACTTAGTTTGAAAGACTCTTCGCTAACGCTCAGAGTGACGATTACTTTAAATCGTGCTTTCGTTATTTTACATTTTTATGTTTGTATTGAATTCATTTTTTCAAGTAGTGCTTTATTTTCTTCCGGTGTTCCGATGGTAATCCGCAAACAATTTTCACACAAGGTAACAGAAGACCGGTCACGAAGGACAATTCCTTTTTGCATCATCCGATTATAGATTGCTTTTGCATCGGTCATTTTCACCAATAAAAAATTGGCATCAGAAGGAAGGATTTTTTTTACAAACGCGAATCTTGAAAGTTCAGCGCGAAGCTTTTCCCGCTCTTCAAGAATTGTTTTTACATTTTGCTTGATCCCGTCTTCGTGCTTTAGCTTTTCCAGCACCAGCGATTGCGTGCTTACATTCAGGTTATAGGGATATTTTATCTTGTTCAAAACCCCGATAATTTCCGTTGAAGCGAAACACATCCCCAACCTAAGTCCGGCAAGCCCCCATGCCTTAGAAAGGGTTTGTAAGATTACAAGATTAGGATATTGGTTTATGTGTTGACTAAACCCTGCAAAAGATGAAAAATCGATATACGCTTCATCCAGTACAACCAATCCGTTGAAAGTGGTAATGATTTTCTTGATGTCTTCCTCATTCAAAAGATTCCCGGAAGGATTGTTCGGACTACATAAGAAGATTATTTTGGTTGTCCCATCAATTGTTGAATTGATCGATTTCAAATCAAGTTGAAAATCGGCAGTCAGTGATGCCACCTGAACATTCACAGCGTTGATATCTGCACACACTTTGTACATACCGTAGGTTGGCGGTGTGATTAAAATCGAATCCATATTCGGTTCGCAGAAAGCGCGAATAAGCAGATCAATTGGTTCATCGCTTCCGTTTCCCAAAAAGATTTGGGTTGGATCGATATTTTTGATTTTACTTAATTCAATCTTCAGTTCCCGCTGTAGCGGATCGGGATAGCGATTGTAGGGGGAAGGAAACGGATTTTCGTTGGCATCTAAAAATATTTCAGCGTCACCCACAAACTCATCGCGTGCAGATGAATAGGGTTTAAGTTCCAGGATATTTTTCCGTACTAATTTTTCTAAGTTCATAAATCCAAATCTTTAAGTCGCAAGCTGACGGCATTTTTGTGACCTTCCAAGAGTTCTGCTTCCGCCATCAATTCAACGATAGGCCCCAGGTTTTTAATCCCTTCTTTTGTAAGCTGTTGATAGGTGATGAATTTCATAAAGCTATTGACCGAAACCCCTGAAAATGATTTTGCATATCCGTTGGTAGGCAACGTGTGGTTTGTTCCGGAGGCATAGTCACCAACCGCCTCCGGTGTATAATCACCTAAGAAAACAGAACCTGCGTTCTTGATTGAACCTGCAACCGCGTCCGGATTTTTGGTATTGATAATCAAATGTTCAGGAGCGTATACGTTGATAAAGTCAATGGCTTCTTGTTCATTTTCGATTACAATGATCCTGCTTTTCCCGAGCGCAACACTGGCGATGTTTTTCCGTGGCAGAGCTTCAAGTTGTGTTGTAATTTCTTTTTGGATGGGTTCAACCAATGTTTCGTTTGTAAGCACCAATATCACCTGACTGTCTTCACCATGTTCGGCCTGTGATAACAGATCAGCGGCAACAAAAGAAGGGGTTGAAGTTTCATCTGCATACACCAATACTTCGGAGGGCCCTGCGGGCATATCGATGGCCACACCTTCTTCACTCACCAGTTGTTTTGCTTTGGTTACATATTGGTTTCCGGGACCGAAAATTTTTGAAATAGCAGGGATGGTTTCCGTTCCGTATGCCATCGCAGCAATCGCCTGCGCACCACCAACTTTATAAATCTCTGTGATACCAATTAGTTGGGCTGTAAATAAAATGGCCGGGTTAATATTGCCGGTTGAATCCGGAGGTGTACACAAAACAATTTGTGAGCAACCTGCAAGTTTTGCCGGAACCCCTAACATCAACACGGTTGAAAACAAAGGTGCTGATCCACCCGGGATATAAATGCCAACACTTTCGATCGGCAAGGATTTTCGCCAACAGGTAACACCGGGCATCGTTTCGATTTTGATATCGGGCGTTGTTTGTAGCTTGTGAAAATTTTTAATGTTTTCTGAAGCTTGGATTATTGCATCCTTTAGTTTTTCGGGAATGCTTTGTACCGCGTTTTCGATTTCACTTTCCGTTACGCGTAAATCGGTTAATTGAACTTTGTCAAATTGAAGTGAAAATTCCCGTAAGGCAGAGTCCCTCGATTTTTTTACACGGTTTAAAATATTTCGAACGGTACTATCCAAAAATTCAAGTTCGAGTTGTGGGCGTTCACAAAGTGCCGGCCATTCTTTACGGATTGGGTTGAGATACGTCTTCATATATTTTACAAAATCATTTTTTCGATTGGGACCACCAAAATACCTTCGGCACCGAATGCGCGAAGTTGATCGATACGCTCCCAAAAATCATTTTCGTCTACCACGGAATGCAGGGATGACCAGCCTTTACGTGTGAGCGGAAGTATCGTTGGGGATTTCATTCCGGGGATCACATTGGTAATGGATTCGATCGATTCATTGGGGCAATTCAGCAAGATGTACTTGTTGCTTTTTGCTTTTTGAACAGCTTCTATCCTGAACAGCAAACTTTCCAGGATTGCTTTTTTATCGATGGCCAATGACGGGTTGCCGATAATAACCGCTTCGGATTCCATTACCTGATCCACTTCACGTAATCCGTTATTGAGTAATGTGCTGCCCGTACTGACGATGTCGCAAATTGCATCTGCCAATCCAATACTGGGTGCAATCTCAACGGAACCACTGATTTCATGGATGCCCGCTTCAACACCATTGGCTTTTAAATATGCTTTAACAATGTTCGGGTAGGAGGTGGCAATGTTTTTTCCATCAAGGTCTTTGATGGAAGTATAGGGGAAGGCTCGAGGAACAGCAATAGACAATCTGCATTTCGCGAAATCCAGTTTCTTTACAAGTGTGTTCTTTTTCTGTTTTTCCACGAAAACATTTTCCCCAACGATGCCAATATCGGCAACGTTGTCTTCCACATATTGGGGGATATCATCATCGCGAAGGAAAAGAAGCTCAACCGGGAAATTTCGTGCTTGTGTTTTTAATTGATTGCTGCCGTTACTGAAAGCCAGTCCACTTTCTTTCAGGAGTTTAAGCGAGCCTTCCTGCAGCCGACCGGATTTTTGAATGGCAATTCGTAAAGGGTTTTTCATAGTTGTTATAGTGTTAAAAACAAAAAGGGCTTGTCATTTTTGTGACAAGCCCTTTTCTGAAAAGTTTATATGTTTTATGCAAACATAGCCGTGCCACGCATCAGGAGTATATGATGATGGTGGTGAAGACTGAAGTTTGTTGTTGTTCTCATTATGCCAGCAAAGAAATCAAAAGGCATCCACATTTCAAAGCCTTCTGCCCATGAATGTAAAAATCAGTATTAAAATATTAAGAATGTATAGAAGCGATCCCCGGAAACGAAATTACGAACCATCGTTCGTAAAAGCTGTTGATACACGAAGGTCCGGGTTTATCGGGATTAACAAAATGGGTATCGGATCACCCGCTTACAGGGTGATTTCTTCTTTTATTTCTTCCAGATCGTTCAAATATTGATCTTTGTAATAAATTATTTTAAACGAAATCAAATAGCTGGCAATGATCTATTCGAAGCGGACTGTATTCCTTTTGTTGGCACTAGCGTTTGGATGTTCTGAAACGAAAGAAGCCCGCCTACAGGGTTTTTTGGAGAAAGGAAATGAAATGGTAAAACGCCAGAATTTTCCCGAGGCGTTGGATTACTATCAGGAAGCCATCAAGTTGGACTCGTGTTATGCCGATGCATGGAACAATATCGGCATCCTGCAATTCAGGCAAGGCAAAATGCTGCAAGCACTTGCAAGCATCAACCAGGCTTTGTTTTGTAGAAGCGGATTTACAAATGCGTATTACAACCGCGCACGGATTTTTTACGAATTGAAAAATTACGCCAATGCAGCACATGACATTGAGCAGGTTTACAAAGTGTATCCGGATTCCAGTACCATTCACTTTATGCGCGGATTGATCCAGACGGGATTGAAAGAATATAAACAATCGATAGAGTCTTTTTTAAAAGCAGGTGAGCAGGATAGTCTGAACGCGGAAATCTTTGTGAATTTAGGCTCAGCCTATTATTTTTCGAATGACTTTATCCAGGCAGAAAAGTATTTGAAAGAAGCACTCAAGTTAAATCCTGAAGAGGTGTTTGCATACAATACACTGTCGTTGATTGAAATAGCGCGGAAAGATTATCTGCGCGCATTGGAATTGATCAACACTGCATTGAAGATGGAGGGGGATAATCCGTATCTGTTAAACAACAGGGGGTACATCTATTTACTGACCGATACATTGGATGCCGCGCTGGCCGACATCAACATGAGCATTCGGCTTGACACAGAGAATGCCTGGGCCTATCGAAACAAGGGGATCTATAATTTGAAAACCGGAAAGTATGAAGATGCTGTCCGGCTTTTTAACCAGGCCATAAAAATGGATTCGAATGTTGAGCCCGTCTATTTTTATTTATCAGAGGCGTATCTTCAGTCAGGCAAATGGGAAGAAGCATGCAAAGCATGGAAGGAATCAGCCAATCGTGATGAGGAAGGAAGAAGTACCACGATGAAGCCGTGTAAGTAATTTGGTAATTTGCTGATGAGTAAATTTGGACGTATTTAATTGTCACGATGAAACTGAAACATTTGGGCTAAAGCCCTTCATCTTTGTTGTTATTTGCCACGCACTTAAGTGCGTGGCAAATAACATTATCTTCCTTTGGACTTTAGTCCAAGACGGCAATTTGAAGTTGTACCAGGATTTATTGATTATTGATTGCTCAACGTATTTCTTTTAAATAGTCTTATCAAAAAAAATGCGAGGGCTTCATACCTTTTCTAAAACAATTGTGGTAAATGAGAAGTGATTTTTTAGACACCTTAGTAAAACGGTTGACACGTGAATTGCCGGGAAGTACTGCCCACGAACCACTTCGTGCAGTTCCAACAGGTACGGTGGTCCCAACCTTTGAGCATAAGCAACCACCAAAACCGGGAAGTGTTTTGATTTTACTGTATGAAGAAGATGGTGAAATTCGTTTTCCTTTAATAAAGCGCACCGATTACAAGGGCCTTCACAGTGGACAAATCAGTTTACCGGGAGGAAAGAAAGAACAAGGTGAAACTGAAAATGAAACCGCCATTCGGGAAACATTTGAAGAAATAGGGGTCAATCCTGCGAAAGTTGAAGTGATCGGTCATCTGAGCAAGTTTTTTGTAATCCCCAGCAATTTTATGGTTACTCCGGTGGTTGCAAAAATTGACCACAAACCAAATTTCATCCCCGACCCACGGGAAGTTGCAAGAGTTCTCCAGGGCAGGTTGAGCGACCTGGTCCATGATGATGCAATCCAGACCAAAGAGATTGTTGCCGCGAATCAGTTTCGACTAAATGCTCCTCACTTTGAAGTGGAAGGTGAAGTTGTGTGGGGAGCCACTGCGATGATGTTGAATGAGTTTCGGATGGTGGTTCGGGATGTTATGGGTATAAAGTAGTCACTGACCAGAATAGGCCTTTCTTTATTTGGAATAATTCTACGTAGTCCATAATATTGCTCTTTATTTAAAATAAATCTAAATAAACTATCATAAAGGTTCTTGGTTTAGGTTTAATAAGGTTTTTCCGCTTTACATTCACTGAAAACAGTAGACTTTGAAGGCATCAATCCGGATACTGCTGGCTGATCAACAAATCATAACCATTGAAGGTCTTCGTGGAATCCTTTCCCGTGAGGAAGATATGCTCATTCTGGACCATGCACTTACCAAAAATAAGCTCTGGGAAAAACTCGAAACCCACAATCCTGATGTTCTTATTTCTGATTTCAACACGATCGAATTCCTTACTTTGGAGGATTTGAAGCGGATTTCCACTTCTTTTAAAACAACTCAGGTTTTATTGATTACCTCAGAAGTAGACCGCGATAATCTCAATAAGGCGAAAGAATTAGGCGTAAAAGGCTTTATTACCAAGAAATGTAGCCTCGATGAAATTTTATTGGCAACCCGCACGGTGGCGAACGGTCAACGCTTCATTTGCCCTTCTATCCTTGATATCCTTTTTAATGAGCCCGAATCTTCCCAGGATGACGATATCAACCTGACGCCAAGGGAAATTGAGATTTTAAAGCTTATTGCGCTTGGCAAATCCACAATTTCTATTGCAAGCGATCTGTTTGTTAGCCCGCACACGGTGCAAACCCACCGAAAGAACATTATCAAAAAGCTCCAGATCAAGTCCCCAACGCAGTTTGTGATCCACGCCATGGATCGTGGCCTGATCTAAATTCTTATCTGGCCGTCCCTTAAAAAAAACCGTTAGCGATATAGATAGTAAAAGAAATCAACTGAGGGTTTGGAGCCTGCAAGAAAAGTAATCTTTAGGCTCCATACCTTGCAAAGGTATTTTTTAACCTTATCAGGATGGGGGCATCACCGTTGCGCGGCAACAACGTTCATCACCGGATTTAAAATGTGCGCCTACGTGCTGGCCCTATCGCACATTATTGCCACCCTTGAACAAACAGTAAAGAAGGAAGTGCATGGTTTTTGGCTATTGCATTCGCTTCTCCTTGTACTTCGTTTATTCTACTAAAAAACATTTTTCTTTGAAAAGGTCTTTTTTGGGCTTTGGTGTTGCTGGTTTTTCTACAAACACTTTCGTACCTCCGGGACGGGGATGTGCATTTGTTTTAGGGATTGAATTGGGTTTTTAAGTGACGACTATTTATTTTAAAATTAAGAGTTACTATATACCCGCTAGAGGGTAGATAAATTACCTGATATAGGTGATTGCCAGCTGAAACCGCAACATCTACTTTTGTTTAGAATTAATCTAAATAGAATGTTCAAATTTATTTCGGCACTGGGTTTCTTTTTGGCCTCCATTGGCTGTTTTGCCCAAATGCGAATCATTACAGCAGGTAGCGCCATGACAGAAACAGTATGTGCCCTGGGCGATTGTGATAAGATTGTTGCCGCTGATAAAACCAGCTTATTTCCTGCTTCCATCCAAAACCTTCCTTCCATCGGTTATCGCGGGGGGATCAGTGCCGAAGGGATTATCAATCTAAAACCTACCCTGATAATTGCTGAAAAGGATTATGTAAAAGATGAAGTCTTGCGCCAGTTGGAGTCAACAGGTATTCAACTATTGATTATTGATCGGGAATATACGGTGGAGGATACGAAAAAATTCATCCGTCAAATTGCGACTAAACTGAACAGGCAAAAAGAAGGCGAGGCTGTCATTTCAAAAATAGAAACCGACATCAAAGAAGCGAAGGAGTTGGTTTCAAAAGCCGGTAAACATCCTTCTGTATTGTGTATTTATAACAGGGGCACTGCCACTGTGAGCGTTGCCGGTGAAGGCACCTTTGGCGATATCATAAAATACGCAGGCGCTGTTCCGGCAGCTGCTGCTATAAAGGGTTTCAAACCACTCAATACCGAAGCGCTTATCGCTTCCAATCCGGATTACATTGTATTGGCATCCTCAGGATATGAAAGCATTGGTGGAATGGACGGTGTATTAAAAATACCCGGCATCGCCCAGACTACTGCCGGAAAGAAAAAACAAATTATTTCTATAGAGAGCATGGTGCTGACCAACTTCGGGCCCCGGTTGGGCACTGCTATCAAAGAACTTGTCACGTCAATTTATCCCGAGGTTAAATGATGCGCGTGTCACTTACTATTCCTAAAAGTACAACCTCTGCTATTCTCATAAGTTTATCAGTGCTATTGGTAGTGGTGGCATTGTTTGCGCTCACCATTGGTGCTGTTACCATTCCTTTTGGGGATGTTTCTGTTATCGTGTTGCGAAAGTTGGGTTTCCTTTCAGGTGCGGAAGTGGATGGCATTCACGAGGTGGTGATCAACGCGATTCGTATTCCAAGGATATTGATGACGATGTTGGTGGGTGGGGCATTAGGGATTAGTGGTGCTGCATTACAAGGTTTGTTTAGAAACCCATTGGTAGAGCCCGGGTTGATTGGTGTTTCAGGAGGATCTGCTGCTGCTGTGGTTTTAGTGATTGTATTCGGGGCAACGTTCATGTTGCCAACAGAAGGATGGATTCACGATTCTGTATTATCATTATCTTCTTTCATTGGTGGGATTATTATCACCATCATCGTGCTTCGGTTAAGCACACTGCGCGGAAAAACCAGTATCAGTGCAATGATATTGGTGGGTGTGGCATTAAATGCGTTTGCAGGTGCACTCATTGGTTTATCAATTTTTTATGCCGATGAAAATCAATTACGAACGTTTACTTTTTGGACATTGGGTGATTTAGGTGGCGCAACCAACCAAAAGTTATTGATTGCAGCACCCATATTGATCCTGTCCTCAATTGTGCTTTCATCTTTTTCCCGAAACCTTAATGCAATTGCGATGGGCGAAGCGGAAGCGTATCACCTTGGTGTGAATGTAGAGTTCACCAAAAAAATGATCATTATCTTTTCGGCCCTGGCTGTTGGGATAAGTGTTTCCCTTGCCGGAATGATCGGGTTTGTTGGGTTGATCATCCCGCATTTGATCCGGGTTTTGTTTCAAAGCGACAACAAAATTGTATTGCCCGCATCTTTTTTAGGCGGTGCAATTTTATTGTTGGTTGCCGATATTATTGCCCGCACCATTGTGCAACCTGCAGAGCTTCCAATCGGAATCGTAACAGCATTGTTGGGGGCTCCATTTTTTATCATGCTTTTGGTCCAGGCTAAAAATAAAAATTCAATCTGATGTATAGTTGTACAAACCTTTCCTTTGATGCCGGTAAAAATCCAATCCTCAAGGATGTAAATTTTTCGATTGCCCCCGGGGAATTTGCTGCACTCGTTGGTCCAAATGGGGCCGGTAAAAGTACGTTGCTAAAGGCATTGGCCAACGAAAACAAATCATACAAAGGGGAAGTCAACATCAATGGACAACCCATCATTAAGTATTCAGTGCGTGAACTTTCGAAGCAACGGGCTGTACTTTCACAAAACAATTCCATACAGTTCGGGTTCAGTGTTGAACAAATTGTTGGCTTAGGCCGGTATGCTTCGGAGCTTACAAAAAAAGAAGATCAACATATTATTGATGAAGTAATTTCCCTTACGGGGATAGAATCCTTTTGGACACGCCAGTATGCAACACTTTCAGGTGGCGAACAACAACGTGTTCAGCTAACACGGGTGTTGGTGCAGGTTTGGGAAGAGTCTTTGTACCCACGCTACATTTTGTTGGATGAGCCTACCGCTAGTTTGGACATTTCCCAACAGCAACAAATTTTCAGGTTGGCAAAGAATGCCTGCAAAAGAAATATAGGTGTAATGGCGATCATCCACGATTTGAACCAGGCCGTTCAATTTTCGGATACCTTATATTTTTTGAAGAACGGGGAAATCATTTCACATGGCGACAGCAAAACAGTTTTCAACAAAATGAACATTGAAAAGACGTTTGGTTGCCGTGTCAACTTTTACCATGATGAATGCACTGATTGTCCTTTTATTATCCCGCAGGGAATGGACGATACTTTTGAAAGAATTCAACGAAACAAATTAGTAATCAATTAAAATCACGGAATAGATGGATACACTATTGGAACCAAAAAACACAGCACTTGCCAACGCATGGAACGCCCTTATAAAAGACAAACCAATGCGCATTCGCGATGCTGCAAAAGCATTGAATGTAAGCGAAGCTGAATTACTGGAAACGAAAGTTGGGGATGGTGCAACACGCTTGTCCGGTTCGTGGCCAGAATTATTGACTGGTTTTAAGACCCTGGGCCGTGTAATGTCATTGACACGAAATGATTCATGTGTATTGGAGCATAAAGGCCCGTTTCAAAAAATTGATATCATGGGCAGTGGCCCCCACGCGATGGCTACAGTTATCGGCCCGATTGAAAGCCGTGTGTTTTTTGGTGCATGGCATGCTGCCTACGCGGTGACGGATGCCGGCAATGACCGTGTCCTAAAGAGCATTCAGATTTTCGATAAAGCAGGTGAGGCGGTTTTAAAAGTATACTTGCAGGAAGGAAGTAACGAGGAAGCCTATACCAAATTGGTTGAAGGCTTCACTGCACCAACCGATTTAGTTGTTGAATTCACACCGTATCCAAAAGAAGAACTAAGCGGACCGAAAGATGTTGAAGCGTTCTTGCAAGACTGGAGAAGCATGAAAGATACACATGACTTTTTTGGGATGATCCGCAAGCACCAGGTAGACCGTTTTGATGCATTGAAAATTGCAGAAGGAAAATTCACGTATAAAATCCAACTCAACGCTACGGAGCAATTATTAAACGTTGCTTCGGAAACAAAACTTCCGATCATGATTTTTGCCGGAAGCAAAGGCAATATTCAAATCCACCAGGGGAAAGTAAAAACCATTCGCTTGATGGAAAGGGGAGAGGATGTTTGGTTGAATGTATTGGACCCTGATTTCAATATGCACTTGAAGCAGAATGATGTAGCAACTGCCTGGGTAGTGGTAAAACCAACAGAAGATGGCCCGGTTACATCAATCGAATTATTCGATAATGAAAACAGGATGATTGCGCAGTTTTTTGGATTGCGCAAGCCGGGCATACCGCAACGTGAGGCATGGGAGAAATTGGTGGAAGGTTTGCCAAGAATATGATGCGAAACTTTTTGCTGCTGGTTTTTAGCAGTCTTTCTGTAGTTGCTTTTACACAAGATTCATTGGAGAACAAATGGCTCAATGAAGTGGTGGTAACGGGCCAATATGAACCACAGTCGGCATATAAGTCTGTGTACCAGGTGCGCACCATTACAAACGATGTGATTCAGGCGAAAGCGGCAGCTTCGATACAAGACGTATTGAATACACAATTGAATTTCAGGTTTTCGCAAGATGCAGCACTGGGTGTATCAACCGTTACCATGAATGGATTGCCGGGACAAAATGTAAAAGTGTTGATTGATGGCATTCCGGTAATCGGCAGACAAAGCACCAGCAATGCGACTGACCTCAATCAAATCAATGTCAACACCATTGAACGGATTGAAATTATTGAAGGGCCCATGTCGGTGATGTATGGTGCAGATGCGTTGGCGGGTGTGATCAATATTATTACCAAGAAAGCGGCAGCTGAGAAACTTTCGTTGAATTTAAAAATACAGGAGGAAACCGTAGGGGATGAGTACGGAATAGAGGAAGGTGTGCATAACCAAAATATTTCGTTCCGTTATAATTGGAAAAAATTCTACGCGGGAATTGATGCAGGCCATAATTATTTTGGTGGATGGCAAGGTGATTCTGTGGGACGGGCCAAACAATGGAACCCCAAGACACAGTGGTTGGGTGCGGGGCTGTTCGGGTACAAAACGGATGGGATTGATATCTACTACCGTCTGGATGCGTTGGATGAAACCATTATTCGGTATGGGGATTTTAGGAACGGTTTGGCTTTCGATCAGCGGTACCTTTCAAAACGGTTTATCAATCAGGTACAGGGAAATATTCGATTGTCCGAACACTCAAGTTTTAACGGTGCCATTTCATACACGAACTATGAGCGCAGGACACAGAGTGTGAATGTAGATGAAAATACAGGAAGGGAGACACTTTCGTTGGGCGGTAGCCAGCAAGACCGAACCCCGTATTCTGGCCTGACGGTGCGCGGTACTTTTCAAATTAAGCTTGGGACTAAACTAACTATTCAACCAGGCTATGATGTCAATGTTGAATCTGGTTCTGGTGGCCGTTTGAAAGAAGGCACGCATACGCTTTCTGATTATGCGGGTTTTTTTTCGTTGGAGTACAAACCGATAGAAAAAATCAGTATCCGTCCGGGTGTTCGGTTTGTAAAGAATTCGCAATACGATGCACCTCCGGTTATCCCCTCCTTGAATACAAAGTTCAACATTACCAATGACCTTGATTTCCGATTGTCTTATGGAAGAGGCTTCCGTGCGCCTTCTTTACGTGAACTGTATTTCGATTTTTTTGATGCCAGCCATTCCATTTCCGGGAACCCGGATTTAGAAGCGGAGTTGTCGAATAGTTTTAACGGTACGTTTACGTGGAGGACAATGAGCAAGAACCGCATGTATTGGACAAACAGTTTTGGCGGATTTTATAATTCAATTGACAATATGATCACCACAGGGTTTTTGCCCGGAAACCAGGTCATAACCACTTATATTAATGTCGATAAGTTTAAAAGTACAGGGGTGACGTACACTTCTTCGTTCCTTATTGGCGGATTGGATTTTTCTACAGGATTTTCATACACAGGTCGCTATAACAATTTTAATGAAGCTGATGACGAACTCCCGGAATTTGTGTGGTCGCCTGAAGCAAACGCAAACATTACTTACAATTTTTCAAAGCCCGGCATAACGGTAAATGCTTTTTACAAATTTACAGGCAAGCTCAATCGTTATGATATTGCAAGCGGGGAAGTAAAGCTGGGAACCATAGACTCTTTTAGCTGGCTCGACATGAGTATTCAAAAAACATTCTTTAACCAACTGGATGTTGCCCTTGGTGCACGGAATATTGGCAATGTTACCAGTGTTACAAACTCTTCAACAGGTACTGCACATACTGCAGGCGGAAGCGCTTCCGTTTCGTATGGCCGTTCTTATTTTTTAACCTTAAACTATCGTTTTACAAAATAAAATCAATAACAATGAAAGTATATAAACATCTGCGTATAGCGCTTAATTTATTTATCGTATTCTCTCTTTTGGTTGCAGCCGCAGCGTGCAACGATGATCCTCCCTTGCCGGACAATGTTGTTTCTTTTGAAGCTACATCACTAGGGATGGAAGATACCGAAACCGATCTGGACGTAAAAATCCGGATTTCCCGTTCACTTAGTCAGAATGCAGTGGTTGTGATAGGACTGGTTGCTGATGGCATTGCGTACGGAACTGATTTTACAACGGACCCGGCAACAGTGGCCGACAAGATAAGTGTTACCATTCCTTCCGGTAGTACCGAAGCTTCATTTACAATTTCAAAAGTTGATGGACTTGTATTGGATGGCGATGAAGAAATTCTATTTACAATAGAAGAGGCTCCCGCGGGGCTAGTCATTGGCACTGATAATACAGTAACAGTAACTTTTGCTGAAATCCTTTCGGAAGGTGCAACAATGGAAGTGAATGGTGGTGGTGAAAATTATACCAACAAAGTATTTATCGATTTGAGTGCGAACCGGCAGAAAGCAGTTAACCGCAACAACTGGCACTTGGGTTTTTACTCCGGTGATGTGTACCGTGTTGCTATAAATTCTTCAACAGCAATGTTTGCCCGTCCGCTTGATACGAATGACTTGAGTGCAGTTACTGCAGCCGATACGGTAGGGTTTGCCAATGAAATGGTATTGTCTTTTAGTGCAATACCCAATACATCAACAGCATGGATTGATGCACCTTCAGGAGCCCTTAGTGGAACAGCAATTGCAGCTGTTTCCGCAACAGCTTCAGAAAATAAAGTATATATCATTAAGCCGGAAGAAGGGGATTGGAAGAAGATCCGCGTCTTGCGCACAGCTACAGGGTACACTGTGCAATACGCAAATATTGCTTCAACAACTTTTCAGGAAACATCCATTGAGAAAGATGCTTCCAGCAATTTTCAGTATTTCCATTTCACACAAGGGGAAGTATCTGTTGAACCTGCGAAAGATCGTTGGGACATCGCATGGACTTATTTTATAAATACAACAGTATCGGGACCGGGATTGATCCCCTATGGTTTTCAGGATATTGTATTAACCAATATCCATGGCGGGGTAGAAGTAGTACAGGTAATGGAAACGGATACTGAAACGTATGAAGGATTTACTGCAACTGGTTTGGCAGGGTTAGCATTAAATGGCACAGATCAACTTACTATTGGTACAAACTGGAGAAATGGTGGTGGACCAGGCATATCACCTTCACTCAGAATAGACCGTTTCTATGTAATCAAAGATGCCGCTGGAAATTATTACAAGCTTAAGTTCACAGCATTGTACAAAGATGGTGTGCGTGGAAACCCAAGCTTTAAATATGAATTGGTCCAGTAGGTATAAATGAATATATAAAAGAGCAGGCCACGATTTTTTGTGGCCCGCTCTTTTTTTCATTTTGTCGTTTAGCTGAAAATAACTATTCGACCCCAAAGGGGTCGCATGGAAATGTATTGTTTTTTCTATAATCATCCGACCCTTTCAGGGTCGGTTCTTCTATAAACGTGCTGGTCGAAAGACCAACACGGCGAGGGTAGCTCGATTTGAGTTGTCCGCTGATTTCGGACGACTGACTTTGGATAATTATTTTAACTTTTTCATGGGTTTTGCAGGCGGCAAGAAGTTTTCACCTGTTACAACTTTTTTACCTGTCTTTTGTTCTAAGGCAATGCGGGCATCTTTCGCAATTTTACCTCCCTTTTTCCCAGCAACCGCATTGTGATAAAGACCCTTTGCTTCTTCTGTTTCTGCAATCTGGCGGGTTGAAAGTTCTGCCAATGCAGTAAAAATTAATTCCGCTTCGCTCATGTGGTCGCGTAGGTTCTGGCTCTTTAGTTTCTTTTTATGTTTGTGTTCTTTCACTGTTAACCCAGACCATTCCTGATGAATAATGTTGGTGAGCAAGGCAAATTCATCATTCTTTTCAACCCCGCTTTGCTTCCAGTAATCCGTTAGTTTGTTTTGGGTTTCCTGCCCGGTCATTCGTTGTTGAATCCACTTTTCGCTTCTACCAGTTTTCGCGGGCGCGTTCTATACTCTCTTCCGGGTTGGTAATTTCACGCATTCTTTCATAACCTACTTTGGCCAGCCATTGTTTAAACGGCTCTGCTTTGGGCGAGGGTATTGTTTGAATTATGCGCAAAAGTGTCTGGGCATCAGCCACATCGGTAAGATACTTTTTGTCATCTGAGGCTTCCATTTTCAGTTGTCCCAGATTTTGGGACAACTCATTGAACCCCTCCAAAAGGAGCTTTTTCTTAAGCGCATTCCAGTATTTACGGGGCCGGGGGCTGTCCGTTAAAATTTCTATCACATCGATAATAGAGAAATACCATTTATCTTCTTTCTCGTTCCATTCCGAGCGAACTCTTTTGCTCTCAATAATTTAACACTCGTCATTGGCTTATATTCAATTTATTCCTGTTCAAATTTCATTTTCAACCGTACGATTTTCCCGTACACTTCACTTCCCTCGGTTTTTAACTTGGTTTTAAGGTCGCTCCAGCAACGTTTGGGGTTTACTATCAGTTAAAAAATCCCAATCCCAAATCACATCAATAACTGAGAAGTACCATTGTTCGGTTTTCTCATCCCAATGGTTCTTACTTTTGGATTCAAATAGTTTTATGTGTTCATAAAATCTATAAGTCCAAAATACCGAAAGTTTCGTTATGCGGAGTATTTAAATCAATGAACTGAAACCTGGGTGAAGCGTGGTTCTGAATGAGGCGATAAATCTTCAAACTCTCGGAATCAGATGAAAGGTAAAATTCAACTGCTTTCTCAACATCGGCTTGCGCAAATAGTTTAGTGTCGTTTGGTATAATATGCCTTTCATTGAGTTTCAGTTTGCCTTTGTTTTGAAAGGCAATCTTAGCGAACTCACCTGTGCGTTTCGCATGATCGAGATTGAATGGAACGATTTGCAAATTTTTCAAAGGTAATTCATGCACGTTTCCCCTTACACAAAACTCAGCAATGGCAATCGTGCTGATGTAGAGTTCAAAATCGTGTTCGGCTAAGTATTTAAAATACCCCTTAGCATTAGCGTGTAGCGGGTCTGTTCTGTCAAGCAAACGAATAAAAAAACTGGTATCGCAGAAAACACCTTTATGCTCCATAACTTCCGCGGATTTCCCTTAGCCAGGAATCTTTATCTTTTATGGAAGACCAATTTCCAGTAGCTTTATTAATCAATTCATTTAAATATTGCTCATCATACTTTGGCTGGTAGTCAAGTAATTCAATAAACTTTAATGTGGAAGTATCAATTTCGCCCGTTTCTGAATGTTGTTTGCCGGTAGCCCGAACGCCAAACGTTTTGTACAGGAGATTTTCTTCGTACTCTTCCAAAAAACTAATGGGTGTTTGAATTCGAATGCTTCCATGTTCCTCGGAAAGCAAGTGAATATTTGCCTTGTCTTTACCGCCAGCATTGGTCAGTTTTCCATAGAAATAAAATTCGGCATCAGCCCAAATGGCCTCGGTTCGTATGAAGCGGGTGCTATGATCTATTCTTATTTCATGTGTGTTTTCCAATGAGGTTTTTAGCGTAAAAACATAACCTTTTCGCATGGCCATGTCTTGAATGTTTTCAAAAGCTTTTGCAGTACCCACATCCAGAAAATCAATATTTTGTGACTGGTTGATTTGTCCAACTAAGGCATTGAATCCGATAATATATTGAATAGAAGTTTTGAAGATATGTTTTACGGAACCTTCTTCAATCTTATAACTGATGGTAGGTCTGTCCCTTTTATCGCCTGGATGCAGCAGGTTTTCGGCATTTTCGAGCATAGTGATAATCTCGCGGATATCGTAATTATCCGGGGAAAGCTCAATGTTGCCCTTTGAGCCCTTAATGCGTATTTCAATGAAACCAATTTTATCCATCGCCTAAAAATAACAAATTTATGAATTGATTGGTTTGCCCTTAGTTTTAATGCTCCGCAGTTCATTTTTAGACTATTTTCCAAATATAATCTTATTGGCCCGTTAATTCGTGGGTTTGGGCGCCTGCCTGCCGATAGGACAGGGCTATGGCATGTGCCAAAATGTGCAATGATCTTTTGGTGGAGTCCCCGGTTTTATCGCGATTAAATGCCCCGCTTGTCGCGGGCTAACTCCCGGTCGCCCGTTTTTTTATCAGTAGAGTGGTCACGCGCTTTGTTGGTTCACTACTTTGTCCGACCCTATGGCTGTGATGTGCATACATGCAACTGCCTTCATGGAGCGAATTGCCAATTACGGGCAGTCAACCAGAAGCCATCTCAAAAATGTTCCGTCATTTCTATTTTTGAGATGGCTTCCAATTAAAAATCAAAATCTTACTTCTTCCGTTTAGCAACTTTCTTAGTTGCCTTCTTCGCTGTTTTTGCTTTTTTAGCAACCGTTTTTTTCGAAACTTTTCTCACCACCTTTTTGGTAACCTTCTTCTTTGGTGCAGCTTTCTTGGTGACTTTCTTCGCTACTTTTTTAGCAACCTTTTTCGGTGCTGCTTTCTTGGCAACTTTTTTCGTTACGTTCTTCTTAGCTACTTTCTTAGAAACAGCTTTCTTTACCACCTTCCTGGCAACTTTCTTTTTAGTGACTTTTTTCGGTGCAGCTTTTTTTGCTGTTTTCTTGGCCGACTTTTTAGGTGCTGCTTTCGCCTTTTTCTTTGGTGATGTTTTAGATATTTTCTCCGCTGCTTTTTTAGGTGCTGCTTTTTTAGAAGCTTTCTTTGCTACTGTTTTCTTTTTGGCAGGTGCTTTCTTTTTTTCACCTGAAATAGAAGCTGCCATCAGGTTCAATGCAGAGCCAGCTTTAAACCATCCAATTTGTCCGGCATTGTATGTATGGTTCGCTTTGATGGTATCTTTTGTTCCATCTCTGTGATTCAATACAAGCGTTAACTGTTTGTCAGGAGCAAAGTCAACCAGGTCGATAATATCAATTGTATCATCTTCCTGGATTTTGTTGTAGTCTGCTTCATTCGCGAAGGTTAGCCCAAGCATACCTTGCTTCTTCAAATTGGTTTCGTGGATACGCGCAAATGATTTCACCAAAATAACTTTGATGCCTAAATGGCGGGGTTGCATCGCAGCATGCTCACGGGAAGATCCTTCCCCATAATTATGGTCGCCCACAACGATTGAAGGAACACCTGCCGCTTTATATGCACGTTGTGTATCTGGTACTGCCCCGTATTCACCATTAAGTTGGTTCTTTACGTTGTCCGTTTTGTCATTGAAGTAGTTGATCGCACCGGTTAAGGTATTGTTGGAAATATTATCCAGGTGGCCCCTGAAGCGAAGCCACGGACCCGCCATTGAAATGTGGTCGGTGGTACATTTTCCTTTTGCTTTGATCAGCAATTTCAATCCGGTCATATTTTTGCCATCCCACTTTTGAAAAGGGCTGAGGGCTTGTAATCTTTTTGATTTTGGATCGATGCTTACTTTTACTTTCGAACCGTCCCTGGCAGGTGCGAGATAACCCGGGTCTTCTACATCATAGCCATTTGGTGGTGCTTCTTCTCCAAAGGGGGGATCAAGTTTTACAGCAACGCCTTCATTGTTCAACAACATATCCCGAATCGGGTTGAATGTTAAATCACCGGCAATTGCCAATGCGGTTACGATTTCAGGTGAAGCAACAAAGGAATGTGTGTTTGGATTTCCATCATTGCGCTTCGCAAAGTTTCTGTTGAAGGAAGTGATGATCGAATTTTTACGATTGGGATCATCGGTGTGGCGTGCCCACTGACCAATACACGGTCCGCAAGCATTCGCCAATACAACACCGCCCATTTTATCAAAGGTGGCGAGGAAGCCATCACGTTCTACTGTGAAACGTACTTGCTCCGAGCCTGGTGTTATCGTGAACTCAGCTTTCGCTGTTAATTTTTTATCAACTGCTTGTTTAGCGATTGAAGCAGAGCGTGAGATATCTTCGTATGAAGAGTTGGTACACGATCCGATCAATCCTACTTCAAGTTTTGCAGGCCATCCGTTAGCACGAACAGTATGCGCAAATTCTGAAAGTGGAGTAGCCCTGTCCGGAGTAAAAGGTCCGTTGATGTGCGGCTCTAATTCCGAAAGATTAATTTCATATACTTCATCGAAGTATAATTCCGGTTGCGCATACACTTCCGGGTCGCCTGTTAAATGTTCTTTGATTTTGTCAGCAAGATCGGCCACTTCTTTTCTTCCTGTTGAAGCAAGGTACGCGGCCATCTTTTCATCATAACCGAAAGTGGAAGTAGTGGCACCAATTTCAGCACCCATGTTACAAATCGTTCCTTTTCCGGTACACGATAAAGACTGTGCTCCCGGTCCGAAATATTCTACGATTGCCCCGGTCCCGCCTTTTACGGTAAGGATGCCGGCAACTTTCAGGATTACATCTTTCGAGGACGTCCAGCCGTTGAGTTTCCCGGTAAGCTTAACTCCAATTAATTTTGGCCATTTTAATTCCCACGGCATTCCGGCCATTACATCCACTGCATCGGCACCGCCAACACCGATCGCCACCATTCCGAGTCCACCGGCATTTACGGTATGGGAATCTGTACCGATCATCATCGCGCCAGGAAAAGCATAGTTTTCAAGTACTACCTGATGGATGATACCGGCACCCGGTTTCCAGAACCCGATGCCATATTTATTGGAAACAGATTCCAGGAAATTGAAAACTTCACCACTCGCAGTGATGGAATCTTTTAAGTCTTTCTTTGCACCATCTTTGGCAAGGATCAGGTGATCGCAGTGCACCGTTGACGGGACTTGTACTTGCGGCATTCCTGCAGACATGAATTGAAGCAATGCCATCTGTGCGGTAGCATCCTGCATCGCCACGCGATCCGGAGAGAAATCAACATAGGATTTGCCCCTTCCGAATTTTTCAATCGGTTGATCTTTATGCAAATGGCTATAAAGTATTTTTTCAGATAGGGTGAGGGGCTTGTTGACCACTTTGCGTGCTTTTGCAATACGGTCCGGCATGTTTTTATAAACAGCCTTGATCATGTCTAAATCGAATACCATAAATAGAATTTTAGGACAGCAAATTACGAACAACTGGCTAGATACACAATTCAGATTGGAGGTTATAGGGGATTAGCGGCCCATAAATTCCGGATATCTTAGTTCGAATGGATTTTATCGAGCAAGGAATTCAAAACTTTCGCCTCATCCTCCGATAATAGCAGTAATTCATTTCCAAAATCAGTGACCGGGCAATCCATTTCTTGTAATAGTTCTTCCCCTTTGGAGGTAAGCCTTATTTGTGCTGCACGCTTGTCTGCTTCGGAAGCAGCACGTGATACGAGGCCTTTAATCCGCAGGCGCTCAACAATCCGGGAAGCATCCGACATTTTATCGATCATCCGTTCTTTTATCAGGTTGATGCCGGCAGCGTTCGGTTGCTGGCCACGGATTATCCGGAGCACGTTGAATTGTTGACGTGTAACACCGTATGCCTTTAAAAGGTCATTGATTTTTCCAATCAGGTAATTGTGGGTAAACAAAATATTGAGCAAGGCTTTGTGGTGTTCCGAGCGAAACTCCCTTTGCTGAATAGCATCTTCAATTGACATCTTGAGGTTGTTTTAATTGCAACAACCTACAAGGTATTTAAACATGTTGAAGAAATGAAGGAATTACTTGCTGTTTATGTAATTCAGGAACTCCCGCTTAATGTTTTCATCCTTGAATTTACCTGAGAAATAGGCGGTACCTGTTTTGCTGTTGGTATCGCTTACACCCCGTGAGGCCACACACATGTGGTTGGCATCCATTACCACCCCCACGTGTTCGGTTTGAAGGAGCCGCGAAAGTTCTTTTCCGATTTGAACGGTCAACCGCTCTTGTACCTGTGGGCGTTTTGCAAAATACTGCACAATCCGGTTGATTTTTGAAAGCCCGATTACTTTTCCCGAAGAGAAATATGCAACATGCGCTTTGCCATAGATCGGTACAAAATGGTGCTCACAATGGGAGTAAAAGGTAATGTCTTTTTCCACCAGCATTTGGTCATAATTGTACTTGTTTTCAAAAAGCCGTGCATGGGGTTGGTTCTTCGGATTGAGCCCGCTAAATACTTCCTTCACGTACATTTTGGCAACCCGTCTGGGTGTTCCATTGAGGCTATCGTCATTGAGATCAAGGCCAAGTATGTTCATGATCTCACGAAAGTGAAATTCAATCTTTTCAATTTTCTCATCGTCCGGCAAATCAAAAGCATCTTTACGAAGAGGGGTTTCGGCAGATGAGCCAACGTGGTCATCCTCATCGGAGGCATCCAACGGTTTAAGCGGCTGGATATTCAACGGAATTTCTTTCGGTCTCATATACGATTACTTTAAGGTCGAGGTGGTGGTCTATTTTAGCGCGAAGTATATTCCAAATCACAATGGCGATGTTTTCGGCTGTAGGGTTGAGGGTTTGAAAATATTCTGTATCAAGGTTTAAATTTTTGTGGTCAAATTGGTTCAGGATATGGACCTTGATTAGATCGCTTAGTTTTTTCATATCATAAACATATCCGGTTTGCGGATCGGGCGCCCCGGTAAGGCTTACGATAAGTTCATAATTATGTCCATGAAAGTTGGGATTGCTGCACTTACCAAAGACTTCTTTGTTTCGCTCATCCGTCCATTCCGGATTGTACAACCGGTGCGCGGCATTGAAATGTTCTTTTCTTGAAACCTTTACTTGCATTGTTTAGGATAAACAGCGTCTTAACCAAAAGGTTCAAATATCCGAACTTTCAAAGGATTTAGAAGCTGGAAATGGAAGAATCTTGAAAATCGAAGACAGAGAGGTTGACACCGAGTGTGATTTCATGGCTGGTAAATTGTACCCCTACTGATTTGTCGGTTGGGAGCTCAAACGTATAGCCCATTCTATATCCTTTTCCGAACTGGAATCCGGCCAAAACCCCATAGGAATTTAAATTTCTTGTGAAGGCACCTGCAGTGTATTTTTCATCGATATTGATGGCAGCGTTGAAGTCAAGGGACAGGGGGGATCCTTTCACACCTTTCAGGAGTGCGGATGGCTTAAGCCGGACCCTTTCCGAAAGAAAGAAAACATAGGCTGCTGTTGCATAAAAGTGGCGACTGTACAACTCTGTTGTTACATCGGTAAATGAAACGGTTGAATTCAACATGCGCGGAACGGAAAACCCAAGAAACAACTGATCGTTTTTCAAAATCAGACCGGCACCAAAAGTAGGCTTCCATACCTGTGCATCTTCGGTAAACGCAGGGTCGGAGGGATCGTAAATATTCAACGCGCTGTTTGTGGTTTGGTAATTTGCAACACCGCCTTGTAGCCCAAAGGATAAATAGGTTTTTCCTATTTCAATTTTAAAAGAATAGGCAGCAGTAGCCTCTGTGTTTTTAGTGTTTCCAATGTTGTCCTGGATAATGAGAGCACCAAGCCCCATTTTGTTATCTGCAAATGAACTGTGGCCACTTACATTAAATGTATTGGGATGCCCCTCAAAGCCAGACCACTGCATGCGATAGGAGATGGAAGCATTCATGTTATTGTTAAGTCCAGCGTAGGCGGGGTTAATGACAAGGGGATTGTTCATGTATTGCGCATACAACGGGTCAATTTGGCTAAACCCTGATATTGTGATGAAAACAAAAGAGAAGGCAAGTAGCGTTTTTACCATAGATCACCATTTAAGGGAGAGATAGCCTGTTACTGATTTGGAATCATCTGCGAATTCGATTTTATAGAAGTAGGTTCCAGAGGGAAGTTGCTTTCCCGACTGGCTAAATCCTTCAAAACGCCTACCCGGGGTGCCATTGTCATATCCTTCAATTGAAAACACCTGGTCGCCCCAACGATTATAGATTTTTACTTTGTTTCGGACTTCATCGGGTAAATTTGAAATGCGCATAAATTTATTGTCCCCCGTGCTTGCAGGTGCAATGGCATTGTGCACAATTAATCCTCCTTTAAACTCAACAGCAAGTGTAATACTACTTTCAGTACATGCATTTAGTAAATCGCAGGCTTCGATTTTTAAGTGGTCATTGCCAGTAAATACAATACCTGAATAGTTGATTTTCAATTGGTGCTGATCAATGATAGCAACAGCACCACTAACAGGTTGCTCCAGTATCTTGATAGAAGATACGTCCAGGTTATTGTCAGGATCAGAAACAAAATCGAGAAGATTAAGGGTCACATTTCCTTTTTGTATTGGCAATCCGGGTGGGTCAATAACCGGAGGGAGGTTACACACAACATTCACAGTAAGGTAATAATCCCCGGGAAGTAGGTTCGAAAGGTCCTCAGATGTGCTGGTGAAGTTATTGGGGCCATTCCATTGAAGATTGTAGTGTGGGGTTGTTGAAGTCACATCAACTTGGATTGCACCATTTGGTGTACAACCTGTATTCGGTGTGGTTAAAGTATTGCTGATGGTGGCCGATGGCAAGGATTCATCCAGTATGGTAATGGCCGAAGGGCTCCCTTCAGCAACGGAAACGCTGCAACCGGAAGACAAATCAGTAATTGTAAATCCATACGTTCCCGGGCCCAGGGTTGTCGGGTTTTCTGCTGTTGATACGGTAATTTGGTTTTTTATCCATTTTACATCGAAAGGCCCGGTTCCTGTAGGTTCCAGGTTTATCGATCCGTTATATGGAGGCAAGCAATTTGTATTATTGGTGGAACCTATAATGTTGTATCCGGGTGTGGTCAAAGACTCGGTGATATTAAAACTTGCATAGCCCGTGCATTTGGATACATTATCCGTAACATAAATACTATAAGCGCCAGCACGCGCATTCAATAAGTCTTCGGTGGCCCCGGCAAAAGTAAAGGTGGATTGGTTGTACCATACATAGGAATAGTCCCCTGTTCCCCCGCTTACGGAAATATCAATGCTTCCGTTGGACGGAGTGCAAAGGCTGTTATTGACAACGGAATTGGTGGTGATGTTTAAGGATGTAGTGGTGTTAATGTAAGCGTATTTGGTGACCCTGCATCCCAACGTCAGATCCATGACCAAAAGGGTATAATTGCCGGCTGGGATTGCTGTCAAATTTTGGGATGTGGATATACTTCCGGAGGGATGTGTCCATTGGTAGGAATAATTTCCGGAACCGCCCGTTACCGTGGTGGTAATTCCTCCTGTATAAGGGGCCTGGCAAGAAGTATTTTGAACAACACTCGTGTTGACAACAAAGGGGGATGTAATGGTGAATGATTCGAATTGTGTACCACAGGCTGCATTGTTTGCATCTTTATAGCGGAGTTCATAAAAACCGGGCAGCAATCCTGAGATGTCTTCGGCAGTGGAAATGAGCCCCCCATTTAAATACCATTCATAAGTAAAGGAGTTTGATCCCCCGGTAATTCCAATGTTGATAGCGCCATTGGCTGTTGCGCATGAACTGGCATGTGTTACTGATTTTGTCACAAGGAAAGTACAACTGGAAATACAAGTGGAAGTAACATTCCAGGAAAAAGATTCCGAACAATTTCCATCTGAAACAACAAGTGCATATACGCCTGCTGCCAGTCCGGTCAGGTTTTGATTGGTTGAAGTAAAACCGCCCGGCCCGGTCCATGCATAGGTATAGTTTCCGGAGCCACCGGATGCAGTAATACTGATTGCCCCCGGGCCTGTTACACAGTCCGAAGCTTTCAGGTTATCAAGCTTGACCGATAGCTTTTGATCCGCTATGGTAAACTTTTTTTGTATCTGCTTATACTGAGCAGACGCAGTAAGATGTACGGCCAAAGTACAGACTAACACGATGATAAAATTTTTATTCAACGCAAAAAGGTTTAGTCGGGTCGTGAATTTAACAATTAAAGCTATTATTCAAAATCAATATTTAAAACCTTGATAATCATATAATGTACAGATTATAATTAAAACGTTAATTCAAGTACAATTTTTGGTCAGATCGGTCGGGGAAGGCCATTTTTGAAATAAAAAAAGAGGCTACCGTTGCCGATAGCCTCTTCAAAAAAAAATTATAATATTACCTTAACAATACTCGTCAAACACCTCTAACAAGTGTTCGCCTATCATTTGGGCATTGCGTCCTTCTATGTGGTGGCGCTCTACAAAGTGTACCAATTCACCATCTTTAAACAAGGCAATGGCCGGAGAAGATGGAGGATACGGCAATGTATATTCCCTTGCTTTTGCAACCGCTTCGGTGTCCACTCCGGCAAATACCGTTGTCAATTGATCCGGCTTTTTGGCTGAGTTTTGGATCGCCCATTTTATTCCTGGACGCGCTGCCCCGGCTGCACATCCACAAACCGAATTGATCACCACCAGGGACGTTCCTTTGTGATCCGCTAAATGGTTATCAACATCCGCTGCGGATTTTAATTCTTTGAAACCAACTTCAGTAAGATCAGCTCGCATCGGAGCTACTAATTGTTCTGGATACATAGTTATTCTTATTTATACGCTTTTACTTCATTACATAAAACCAAGTTCAAGCCTGGCAGCTTCCGACATCATATCCTGTGAATACGGTGGGTCGAAAGTGACTTCAACTTTAACATCATTGATTCCTTCGATCGCTTTAATGGCGCCCTCGATTTCACCGGGTATCACTTCAGCCGAAGGGCAGGAAGGTGATGTCAGCGTCATCAAGACATAGACATTATTGATGGGATAGATATTGACCTCATATATTAACCCAAGCTCATACACGTCCACCGGAATTTCAGGGTCGTAGATCGACTTGATAGCCTTTACTACTTTATCCCGTAAGTCGTCTGTGCTGATGCTTTGGGATTGGTTGTTTTCTATCGTAGAATCTTCACTCATTGTTTACTTCCATTTTCGTTTTAAAAGCCAATGCATACAATTTCATTTGCTTGATCATGGCTGCAAAACCATTGGAACGCTGCGTTCCTATAAACCGTTCCATCCCGATTTTGTTCATGAAATACAGATCAGCATGCAGGATGTCATCGGGTTTTTGGTTGGATAATATCCGAACCAATAAACTAACCAGCCCTTTGGTAATAGCTGTATTACTATCCGCATGAAACACAATTTTGTCATCATTCAGGGAGGCCGTAAGCCACACCTTCGACTGGCATCCCCTTACAATATTTTCTTCAGTCTTTTCGCTTTCGGGCATATCCGCAAGCTTCTGACCCAATTCCATAATGTAGAAAACGGTCATCTCCATATCGCCATCCAACAGCGAAAACCCGCTTACGATTTCATCTTGAATGGTGGCGATGCTGCTCATGGTTGCATGAAGTTGATGATGCGTCCCAGCCCATCGACCAGTTGATCGATTTCCTGCTTCGTATTATAAACCGCAAAAGAAGCACGAACCGTTCCCTCAATTTTAAATTGGTCCATTAGCGGTTGCGTGCAATGGTGCCCGGTGCGAACAGCAATCCCGCGCGCATCCAACATCTGGCCAATATCAAACGGATGGATACCATCAATGATAAAAGACAATACACCTACTTTGTCCTTTGCTGTACCAATTAATCTGACCCCCGGCAATTCTGCAACTTTGCGGGTGGCATACGCAAGGAGCTCATCTTCATGCTTCCGGATATTCTCTTTTCCTAAATCATTAATAAACCGGATTGCCTCACCAAAAGCAATTACATCGGCAATATTGGGAGTGCCTGCTTCGAATTTATAGGGTAGGTCGTTGTAGGTGGTTTTCTCGAACGTAACGTTGGCAATCATTTCGCCACCGCCCTGGTAGGGTTTCATCTTTTCGAGAAGTGCCTTTTTTCCGTAAAGGATACCTGTTCCTGTTGGCCCATACATTTTGTGCGAGGACAAGCAGTAGAAATCACAATCCAAAGCCTGTACGTCAATATCCAAATGTGACCCGGCTTGTGCACCATCGATTAAAACAATTGCACCCACTTCATGTGCCTTATCAATTATTTCTTTAATAGGGTTGATGGTTCCCAGGCTGTTGGAGGCATGGTTTACAGCCACCATTTTTGTGTTGGAAGTTAGCAGGTTTTGATATGCGGCCATATCCAATTCCCCTTCCGGGGTAACGGGGATTACTTTTAAAACCGCTCCCGTTTCTTCACATACAAATTGCCACGGAACAATGTTGGAATGATGTTCCAATCCGGAGATAATAATTTCGTCACCCGCTTTAAGGAAAGCTTTGCCGTAGGATTGTGAAACCAGGTTGATGGCTTCCGAAACCCCTCGTACGAAAATAATTTCTTCAACTCCGTTTGCGTTGATGAATTCACGCGCCAGTTCGCGTGTATTTTCATACGCTTTGGTTGCCTTTTCAGCAAGCGTGTGAATACCCCGATGGATGTTGGCATTGTATCCTTTATAGTAATCGATTAATGCATCAATTACTTGTGCCGGTTTTTGTGAGGTTGCGGCATTATCAAAATAAACAAGGTCTTTTCCATTTACCTGTTGGTGCAAAATTGGAAAGGACTCCCGTATTTTTTCAACATCGATTGGCGCCAATGTTTTGGTTGTCGTCATATTAAAAATTTTTATGAAGCCGATCGCTTACCAGCTGGTCAACATAACTACGCAACGCAGGTATTTTGATCCGGTCAATCACTTCCCCGATGAATGCATACAGCAGCATTGCTTTTGCAGTATCTTTCCCAAGTCCACGGGTACGCAGATAGAATAAAGCTTCTTCATCCAGTTGGCCGGAAGTACATCCATGGGAACATTTCACATCATCTGCCCAAATTTCAAGTTGGGGTTTTGTATGAATAGTTGAATCTTCAGATAAAAGGATATTCCGGTTGCTTTGGAAGGCATTTGTTTTTTGGGCCTGTGGGCGAACGTAAATACGGCCGTTGAAAACCGCTTTTGACTTTCCTTCCAATGCGCCTTTATAAAGTTCATTGCTTTGTGAATGCGGTTGCGTATGGTCTGCAATCGTATGGTTGTCGCAAATGGAATCGCCTTTTAACAAGTAAACGCCATTCATGTATGAATCACAATTTGATCCATCTAAAATCAGGTTCAAATTGTTGCGGACCAATTTCCCGCCAAGGGTAAAGGTATGCGCATGTACGCGGCTTGAATTCTTTTGCACCAATTGTTTGTGGTTGAATTCAATATGGTTGCCTTCATTGTTTTGGACGGTGTAATAATTCAACCCTGAATTTTCATCCACGCTGCCTTCGGTAACGGAATTAAAAAAACATCCATTCGAACTTATTGTTTTTTCAACAATAGTAAGTTCGCTATTCTTTTCCACAACAATCAGGTTTCGTTGAAGGTGGATTCCGGAATTTCGGATAATATTGTAAACGATAATCGGCTTATCCAACACGATATTTTCAGGAACGTAAACAAACAGTCCATTTGTCCAGCCTGCAGTGTTTAAGGCTACGAAACTATCTTTTTTATAATCCGCATACGTACCCAGGTGTTTGGTGATTATGGCGGGATGTGATTGTAACGCTTCTTGAATAGGCTGTACTTGTACGGCTGTTGGAAGAACGGAATGCGAAGCAGAAAATTCACCATCGATAAATACTACCGGATAACCTTCCAAATCAGGAATGGCAAAGCCGGTTGGATTTATTTTGCTGGAATCCAAAGGTTCGAAAGCAAACCCTTCTATCGCTTTTGTAATCGGTGTTTTTCTAAACTCTTCATCTTTGTGGGTAGGCAATCCAAGTTTTGAAAAGCTTTCCAATGCAGCAGCACGCAGTTCAGTCACGCCCGCAAATGAATTAATGTTTTGCTGTAAATGGGAGAGGAGTACTTCTGATGGTGGTGTTTTGGTTGTTACGCTCATGCTACTTCCACTTCATCTTTTATCCAATCATACCCTTTGGCTTCAAGTTCCAATGCCAATTCTTTTGTTCCTGATTTTACAATCTTTCCTTTGTACAGTACATGCACGAAATCAGGTACGATATAATCCAGCAACCGCTGATAATGTGTAACAACAATGGTGGCATTGTCTTTTGAGCGAAGGGTATTTACACCATTCGCTACAATGCGCAATGCATCGATGTCCAAGCCCGAATCTGTTTCATCCAGGATGGCAAGCTTTGGCTCCAACATCGCCATTTGAAAAATCTCATTGCGTTTTTTCTCACCACCGGAAAAACCTTCGTTCAGCGCACGGTTTAAAAGTGATTGATCGATCTCAACCAATTTCATTTTTTCTTTCATCAAACCAAGAAACGACACGGCATCCAACGGTTCCATGCCCCTGTATTTTCTGATTTGGTTTACAGCGGTCTTCATAAAGTTGATGGTGCTCACGCCTGGAATTTCCACCGGATATTGGAAAGCAAGGAAGATACCTTCGCGTGCACGGTCTTCCGGGGATAACTCCAGCAAATCTGCATCCCTGAATTTCACTTCACCGGAAGTAATCTCGTAATCTTCCCGTCCAGCCAATACGGATGCAAGTGTACTTTTCCCGGAACCGTTTGGCCCCATGATCGCATGCACTTCACCTGCTTTCACCTCCAGGTTGATCCCATTTAAAATCTGGTTGTCCTCTATCTTCGCTCCTAAATTCTTTATCGACAGCATTCTCTATTATAGTTGTTGGTTGATAGTTGATAGTTGTTAGTTGTTAGTTGTTGGTTGTTGGTTGTTGGTTGATAGTTAGTTGTTAGTTAATAATTCATCATCCATAACTCATAACTCATAATTAATTACCCCACGCTTCCTTCCAGTGTCAACGCCAATAGCTTTTGCGCTTCAACTGCAAATTCCATTGGGAGTTGGTTCAACACTTCCTTTGCATAGCCATTTACGATCAATGCAACTGCGGATTCTTCATCAATTCCTCTTTGTAAACAATAGAAGATTTGATCTTCACCTATTTTTGAAGTGGTGGCTTCGTGCTCAATCTTTGACGATTGATTTTCCACATCGATATAGGGGAAAGTATGCGCACCACATTGATCGCCCATTAATAGCGAATCACATTGTGAATAATTGCGGGCGTTTGTTGCGCGCTTCATGATATGCACTTGTCCGCGATAACTATTTTGCGATTTACCAGCAGAAATCCCTTTTGATACAATTCGTGATTTCGTGTTTTTTCCGATGTGGATCATCTTTGTTCCTGTGTCGGCTTGTTGGTAATTGTTGGTTACCGCTACCGAATAAAACTCGCCCACAGAATCATCACCTTTTAGAATACAGGAAGGATATTTCCAGGTGATTGCAGATCCGGTCTCAACCTGCGTCCACGATATTTTTGAACGCTGGCCTTCGCAAAGACCGCGCTTTGTTACAAAATTATAGATTCCGCCTTTCCCGTTTTTGTCGCCCGGGTACCAGTTCTGAACCGTGGAATATTTAACGGTAGAATCTTTCATGGCGTAGATTTCAACCACAGCTGCATGCAATTGGTTTTCATCCCGTTGTGGCGCGGTGCATCCTTCCAGGTAACTCACATACGATCCTTCATCTGCCACGATCAATGTTCTTTCAAACTGACCGGTGTTGGCTGCATTGATACGGAAGTAGGTAGATAATTCCATCGGGCACCGCACGCCTTTTGGAATGTAGCAGAAAGATCCATCGGTAAAGACGGCTGCATTCAAAGCTGAAAAGTAATTATCACTTACCGGCACAACAGAACCCAGATATTTCTTTACCAATTCAGGGTGTTCTTGAACGGCTTCACTGAATGAACAGAAAATAATCCCCAGTTCACCAAGTTTGTCTTTAAACGTAGTAGCAACAGAGACACTATCAATAACAGCATCAACCGCAATTCCGGTAAGGCGTTTTTGTTCCGTAAGGGAGATGCCCAATTTCTCAAACGTCTTGATTAATTCAGGGTCGATGTCTTCCAGGTTTTTTGGCCCCTCTTTTTGCTTGGGTGCCGAGTAGTATATAATATCCTGGTAGTTGATAGGAGGGTAGGTGACATTCGACCACTTAGGCTCCTTCATCTTTGTCCACTGGGCAAATGCCTTTAGTCTCCATTCGAGCATCCATGCTGGCTCGTTTTTCTTCGCAGAAATAAAACGGATGATATCCTCATTCAGACCTTTTGGGGCAGAGTCGGTTTCAATACTGGTTTCCCAACCATGTTCGTATTCTCTTGACGTAAATTCCTGGATGATATCCTTACTCATGGTAGTCTATTTAGACTAAATTTAAATTGTAGCAATATTAGCAACAAAAATACAACACATTAGTTCGAAAGCCCAATTTATCATCATAAAATGGATGATTTTACTGGCTAAGGTTTAAGCTCCGGTCGAGGCTCTCTTCCAATGAAATCATGGTTTCGGTACGTTCTATACCCTCAACCTTTTGAATTTTGTCGTGCAATACCTGTTTCAGGTGGCTGGTATCCTTACAATGGACGCGGATAAACATACTGTAATTCCCCGTAGTGTAGTGGATATTCGTGACTTCGGGGATTTCTTTGAGTTGGGCCAGCACAAAATCATATAGATCACTTTTTTGGAGAAAAACACCAATAAAGGCAGTGATATCATAGCCAAGCTTGGCGTAATTCACTTTTAGGGTATTTTTCTCAACAATGCCGGCCTCTTCCATTTTGTTCATGCGAACATGAACGGTTCCACCTGAAACAAAAACCCGCTTTGCGACTTCTGTATACGGTTTTTTGGCGTCTTGCATCAGAATCTCAAGAATCTTTAGATCTACATTGTCAACTTTATAATTATCAGCCATTCGATTAGGGGTATTTTGATAATGATTCAAAATTATGATATTTTTTTAAAAATGGCATAATATTTTAAACGCTTTATTGCTAAAACAAACAGATTGTGATTCTTTTGTTGAATAATTTGAATCAGACGGAATCAAATCATACACTGTAGGGTGTTGAAATTGGCAGACATGCCCTCCTGTCTCGGGGGTGGAGAGAAAAGGATAAAGTCCAGCCTTTTGGCGACCTAACTTCTCCGTGGAGGTTCGAATCCTTCCTCTACAGCTTTTCTTGTAATTGTTAGTTTAAGTAAAAGTCCGGCAAATCACCGGACTTTTGTTTTTAATGGAACAATTCCATCGTTGTAAATCTTTGTAAAATGTTCGTAATTGGCATGCAAACGATTTACATAGGTCACAATGAAAGATTTCCCTTGGTTAAAAAATTATCCCGCTGGCATTCCGCCAGAAATCAACCTCTACGATTATCCTTCCATATTGGAATTGTTCGAAGATTCTTTTAAAAAACACAAAGATTTGGTGGCGTATGAAAATATGGGGGCACAGCTTACCTACGGGGAGCTTGATGAATTATCACATAATTTTGCTGCCTTTCTCCAGAAAGGGTTAGGACTGCAGAAAGGGGACCGGGTTGCTATCCAGATGCCGAATATGTTACAATTCCCAATAGCTTTTATTGGAGTATTGCGTGCCGGATTGGTTGCTGTAAACACCAATCCACTTTATACCCCACGAGAAATGGAGCACCAGTTTAAAGACTCGGGTGCAAAAGCAATTGTTATTGTGGCAAACTTTGCCAGTAATCTTCAAGAGATAATTTCCCATACCTCCATTAAACATGTGATTGTCACGCAACTTGGCGACATGCATGGCGGGCTAAAAGGAGCTATTATCAATTTTGTTGTGAAGTACATCAAAAAAATGGTGCCTTCCTTCAGCCTTCCCGGTCACCTCAGGTTTAATGATGTAATGGAACGTGCCAAAACAATGGAGTATACCAGGCCTGCATTGTCTGTTGACGACCCTGCCGTGCTGCAATACACTGGCGGTACGACTGGCATTTCCAAAGGGGCACAGCTGTCGCATGGAAATATTGTTGCCCATAATTCCATGATTGAAAAATGGTTTATTCCATTCTTAAGCGAGGACCAACAAGATATCATGATCACGGCCTTGCCACTGTACCACATTTTTGCACTCACCGTCAATGGGATGCTGATGTTCCATGTGGGTGCAAAAAACATTTTGATAACAAACCCGCGCGACATGAAGGGCTTTGTTAAGGAAATGGGCAAACACAAGTTTACCATTATCACAGGAGTCAATACATTGTTCAATGGAATGTTGAACAACAAGGATTTTCAATCCCTTGATTTTTCTGTGTTGAAAGGTGGGGTTGGTGGAGGGATGGCTGTTCAGGATGCCGTAGTGAAGCGCTGGATGGAAGTGACAAAAACCCCGCTTGTGGAAGGATATGGGTTAAGCGAAACCTCACCGGTATTATGTTGCAACCCTTTGGATGGAACCCACCGTACTGGCTTTATCGGTTTGCCAATGCCCAGCACGGAGGTGGCTATTTTTGATGATGAAGGCAATCAAGTGCCAATCGGTGAAACAGGTGAAATTTGCGCGCGTGGACCGCAGGTAATGAATGGATATTGGCAGAACGATAATGCGGATGTCTTTTACCCTGGCGGCTGGTTTAAAACCGGGGACATTGGTTTCATGAACGAAGATGGATTCTTTAAGATCGTAGACCGAAAGAAAGACATGATCAAGGTTTCGGGCTTTAATGTTTTCCCCAATGAGATAGAGAATTTTATAGCGGGCCATCCAAAAGTGTTGGAAGTGGCTGCTATTGGTATACCCCATGAAAAATCAGGCGAGGCGATAAAGGTTTTTGTTGTAAAACGTGATCAGGACCTTACCAAACAAGAACTTATTGATTTTTGCCAGCACGGTCTTACGAAGTACAAAGTACCGAAGGAAATAGTGTTTAGGGATGAACTGCCAAAATCCAATGTCGGCAAGATTATCAGGCGTGTATTGAAAGAAGAGGAAGAAAAAAAAGATTAACAAATTATTAACAGCTTGCATTTACAATTATGATTTATATCAGGATTGTAATCCCGCCATGTTTAATATCTTCGCGCCAAAATTTATAATCCATGTTTCGACTTACCAATTTCCTTTTTATTGCATCATTTTTTGTTTTTAGTTGTGGCCAGAAACCAGCAACAGGACCAACACCTGAAAGTGAAGAAGTAGCCTACGCAGATACCCTTCGCTATCCGCAAGAAAACCATATTAAAAACCTGCGCCAGATATCTTTTGGTGGTGATAATGCAGAAGCCTACTGGAGTTTTGACAACACCAAGCTTGTTTTTCAATCGAACAGCAAGGCCTGGGGCCTCAACTGCGATCAAATTTTCACCACGTCAATTGAAGGTAGCAACTTGCAAAACGAGAAACCAAAAATGGCGAGCACAGGATTGGGCCGCACAACCTGTTCGTATTTTATGCCGGGTGATACTACTATTATTTATGGATCAACCCACCTGGGTGGGAAAGATTGCCCTGCCGAACCGGAGCGTGTACCGGGAGGAAAATACCTATGGCCGATTTATGATACGTACGATATTTTTATTTCCGATTTAGAAGGGAACATCCTCAAGCAACTTACCGATACACCAGGCTATGATGCGGAAGCAACTGTTTCACCGCAAGGCGATAAAATTGTTTTCACCTCAACACGGAATGGTGATTTGGATTTGTACACCATGGATATCGATGGTTCGAATGTGAAGCAGATTACATTTGATCCTGGCTATGATGGTGGGGCATTCTTCTCACCGGATGGAAAAAAAATAGTGTTCCGTGCATCCCGGCCACAAACAGATGAAGAAAAGAAGGAGTACAGTGATTTGTTAAAACAAGGATTGGTGGCGCCTACTACAATGGAATTGTACACCTGCAATGTGGATGGTTCTGACTTGAAGCAAATCACTAACTTAGGAAAAGCAAATTGGGCACCTTTCTATCATCCTTCCGGGAAGAAGATTATCTTTTCATCCAACCATCATGGCAGCCGGGGATTTCAATTCAATTTGTTTATGATCAATGAAGATGGAAGCGGATTGGAGCAGATCACGTATGATGGTGTATTTGATTCTTTCCCTATGTTTTCACCGGATGGTAAGAAGATTGTATTTTCTTCCAACAGAAACAATGGTGGTACACGCGACACCAACATTTTTGTTGGCGAGTGGGTTGATTGATGTACTTGCCGGGTATGCTTTGCCGCTGGCGATTTCTTATGTAAATTTAGGGGTGTAACTTTAATTCTTTTATCTCATGATCGGCTTCTTCGAACATCAATATCTCGTTTACAAAAAGAACCACATTAAAAACCTGTTGGCGTTGGCGAAAGCAGATGGACACCTGCATGAGGAAGAAACCAAATTGCTTTTTAAAATCGGTGAGCGGTATGGATTGAAAGAAAGACAAGTACAATCGTTGATCGATAGCAAAAAGAAATTCGAAATCAATATCCCGGACAACCATGTTGACCGGATGAACCTGCTTTACGATCTGGTACTGATGGTGTATGCCGATGGGAAAGTAGACGACAGCGAAATTGACTTTTGCGAAGATGTAGTGGAGCGGTTTGGGATGAAAAAGCAAATGGTGAAATGGCTGCTCAAAGAATTCGACCGTGGCACACCGCCACCGCCCGATGAATGGGATGAGATGGTGCGTGCTGCGAAAGAGAAGTTTATGAAGAAGTAGTAATTGACTAATTTCTTAATTGGTGATTTCTATATTGTATGGTTGCTCATTTCATTAACAATAATTAGAAATTAGTGAATTAGAAATCAGACATTTAATTACTTCCAAATATCACATCCAACCCAATAAACTTGTCGATGATAACCAATATTGACATAATGCCCAGCAATGCAGGACATACATATTGAATAACAAAGTTCAGGTATTTCTGAAGTGCCGTACCCATAAATCCATCATTGCCAATCGACAATTCTTCATTCATGTTGTGGATTTTCCATTTATAGGTAATGAAAGCGCACATTAAACATCCACCAACGGTGAGTGAAATATCACTCATGTCCGATATAAAGGTTAGGAAATCGCGCCCCTGATAAAACGATAATTTATTTAAGGAAGGGACCATCCCCTGGCTCACCATACTGGGCAATCCTAAAATGAAGATCAGCAATGCCAGGCCCCATACTACTTTTTTTCGTGGTAGTTTCTTTTGATCTACCAGGTAGGTGGTGGGCACTTCCAATAACGAAATGGTGGAAGTCAACGCTGCAAAGCAAAGCAACAGGAAAAACGAGCCACCTACTACCCGTCCGATGATGGGCCCCATTTCATGAAACACCTGGGGCAATACCATGAATACCAATGGAGGCCCTTCAGTAGGCGACATATTTTGCGAGAACACCAGCGGGAAAATCATTAACCCCGCAAAAAAGGCAACTGAACTATCGGCAATGGAAATAACTGCCGCTGACGAAACTATGTTTTGGTCCTTTTTTACATACGATCCGTAAGTAATCAATGCCCCCATTCCCAGGGAGAGGGAGAAGAAGGCCTGTCGCAATGCGTCAAAAACTGTTTGTGCATTGATCTCACTTAATTCAGGTACTAAATAAAATTTTACCCCTGCCATGGCATTGGGCAAGGTGAGGCTATATATAATGAGGGCTATTAAAATAAAATAAAGTGCAGGCATCATGATCTTGTTGGCTGCTTCAATCCCTTTTTGTATGCCTTGCGAAACAATAACGGCCGTCATTGCCATAAACAGGAGGGAAAACAGCAGGTTTGAATTGGCAAAATCTTTAACTGAGCTGAAGTTAAGGATGTCATTCACAAAGTAACCAAAGAATGTCCCGAAGTCGGCCTCGTTAAGCAGGTCGCCAAACGAAACATGAAGAAAATACCCGAATGCCCAACCTGCTACCACATTATAAAAGGAGAGGATGAATACGCCTGCCAGAATTCCAAACAACCCCAGATACCCCCATTTGCCCCCGCCCAGTTTTTGGTACGATCCATACGCATCCGAACCGGCTTTTCTGCCGATTGCGATTTCACCAATCATCACCGGAAAGCAGAGCAGGAAAATACAGATCAGGTAAATCAACAAAAAAGCTGCACCCCCGTTTTGCCCAGCCAGATAAGGGAACCTCCAGATGTTGCCCAAGCCCACAGCCGAACCGGCAGCAGCCAAAATGAATCCTAAACGACCTGAAAAGTTACCCCTGTTTGACATGTGTTCTATTTTATGGCTTGAAAAATAGGGCTATTAAACGGAATTATCAAAAGCCCACTTCACAATAGGGTTTTTAAGGTTCGAAATGTTGGGTAAGACCACCACTTTTTAATGTTGGCTTTTGGCAATTTTCACAGTCTTAATGCAATCATTTTCTTATTCTATTGTTGTATAATTTGACTACTGAAATACTACCTTAGTAGCTGATAAAATTGGAGTTTGATATGGATGAAAAGAAAGGGTTGACCACCCAGGAAAAGGCGCTTCAAATAAACCTTGATCGTACCATCTATGGATCGTTTGCCGAAATTGGTGCAGGACAGGAAATAGCCGCTAATTTTTTCAAAGTAGGCGGGGCATCCGGCACAGTAGCCAAAACCATGTCGGCTTATGATATGAAGTTTAGCGATGCGATCTATGGGCGGTGTGAGCGCTATGTTTGTGAAGACCGGTTGATTCAAATGCTGAACCATGAGTATCCGCTGCTTGCCGAGCGCTTGCCGGACCGCATCAAAGAGACGCGCTTTTTTTCGTTGGCCGATACGATTGAAGCATTGAATTTTAATCAAACCAATCAGGGGCAAGGCTGGATTGGTTTACGTTTTCAATTACGGCCAGAGTCAGAACCAAATGAATGTGTCATCCATGTAAAAATGCATGACACCGATACGCTGCTACAGCAATATGCAATTGGAATTGTGGGTGTAAACATGGTGTATGCCTGTCAATTTCTTTCAGACCCGGAAGAGATTATGCTTTCGCTTACCGATGGGCTTTCTCAACGCAGGATTGAAATCGATATGTTCCGCATCAGCGGCCCCGACTTTGAGCACATCGACAACCGGTTGATGGCGTTGAAGTTGGTGAAGAACGGAATGACGAAGGCGGCTATGTTTGGGCCGGATGGCGGGGTGATGCAGCCTTCAGAAATGTTGTACAAACGAAATGTATTGGTTTTGCGTGGCCGCTTCAGGCCGGTTACACATGTGAATGTTGATATGTTGCTGGCTTCCCGCAGAATGTTCAAGCGCGATCCGGATGTTGATCGAAACAACATGACCGTGGTTACTGAATTGACGTTGAATGACCTAAATCTGGATGGCAAACTTGATGAGAATGATTTCCTCAGCCGTGCCGACCTGCTTTGCTCTTTGGGCCAAAGCGTTTTGATCTCCAATTACTTTGAATATTACCGTTTAGTCGATTACCTGTCCAAGATTACACGCGGAAGGAAGATCGGGATTATCATGGGGATTTATGCATTGCAGCGGGTATTTGAAGAAAAGACCTATGAAAATATCCGCGGTGGGATTTTGGAATGTTTTGCATCCCTGTTTGGAACGAATGTGAAATTGTTGATTTACCCTTCCCTGAAAGAAGGGGCAAAGGATGAACTTTTCACGCTCAAGGATTTTGAAGAAACACTCCCGGCAAATTTACGCAGTCTCTTCCGGTATCTGCTCGACAACAATAAACTGGAAGACGTACAAAATGCAGATGCTGACAACCTTCATATTATATCAGACAATGTATTGGAAATGATCCAAAACAATGAGGCCGGTTGGGAGAAGTTTGTGCCCAGAAGGGCAGAGGAGGTGATCAAAGCACATGGGTTGTTTGGGTATTACAGAACTGGTGTTACCAAAGTAGAGGTTTAGTTTCACTGATGAGTTTAAATCAAATCCCGATTGATGTTGTTGATTTACTCCCAATTCTCGATAAGCAGTTGATCGACTTGCTCAAGTCTTTGTCACCGGAAGATTGGAACAGGCGAACAGTAGCAAAACGTTGGAAAGTAAAGGATGTAGCAGCCCATCTTTTGGATGGGAATATTCGAATACTTTCAGTACTACGGGATGGCTACTCCGGTGATCCGCCAACTTCTATTCAATCACCTCAGGGTTTAATTGACTATCTTAACGGTCTGAATGCTGATTGGGTAAAGGCTATGAAGCGTGTCAGTCCGTCTGTGCTTATTTTGCTGCACGAAACCACAGGCCCTCTTTTCTGCAATTATTATAAATCACTTGATCCATGCGAGGATGCTGTTTTTCCCGTTGCCTGGGCAGGGGATTCCGTAAGTAAAAATTGGAAGCATATTGCGCGTGAGTACACAGAAAAATGGCTTCATCAACAACAAATCCGTGATGCTGTCGGTATTCCGGGATTAATGACGAAGGAATTGTTCTTTCCTTTTATGGACATCTTTATGTTGGGATTACCCCATGTATATAAAGATATAGTGGCTGATGAAGGCACCATTGTCCGGGTTACAATCACATCTGACATTGGTGGTAGCTGGTTTCTTGAACGAACCAATGGACAATGGATTTTATGTAGCGCTTTGAACAATCCCCCCGATGTTGAGATTCAGCTCCCACCCGGTATGGCGTGGAAATTATTTTCGAAAAGCATCAGGCCAACCGAAGTGATGAATGAGGTCGTTTTGCTTGGCGACCATCAACTTGGAATGCCGGCCTTGTCGATGGTTTCTGTTATGGCTTGAGATTGAATTTGATTTATAACCTCACAATCATTTCCCCTTTTTAGCATCCGCTTCAGCGTCCATTGTTTTTATTTTGGCAAAATAAATTTTTGCTTCCTTCATTACCTTTGGTGCAAGCACAATCCCTGATACCATGGTGGGGATAGCCATCAATGCAAAAGCAATATCGATCACGTACATCACATCTGTCAACGAAGCTATTGCACCTCCAACAATGGTGAGCAGGTAAATGTAGTTGTACCATTTACTGGCCTTCACCCCAAACAGGAATGATAGTGCTTTGCTTCCATAGTAGTTGTACGAGAAAAGGGAGGTTACCGCAAAGAAGAAAGCGCAAATGAGCAAAAGGTAATTTCCAACGCCCGGCAACGAGCTTTCGAAAGCAAGCGAAGTCAATGTAACGCCATTGGCTTCAGAGGTTTGCCAAACATCCGTAACCAAAATAGCCAGTGCCGTAAGCGTACAAACCAACAAGGTATCAATGGCAGGGCTCAGCATCGATACCAATCCTTCACGAATAGGTTCAGAACTTTTTGAAGCCCCCAATGCCATAGGCGCTGTACCCACACCGGCTTCATTTGAAAATGATGCCCTGCGAACACCAGCCACAATCAACCCACCCAGTATTCCACCCAATGCCGGGTCGCCTTTATAGTTTTCTGCGGCAAATGCATCGGTAATAATTAGCCAGAAGTATTCCGGTACTTTTTCAATATGAATGATAAGGATAGAAACTACTACAATAAAGTAAATGACGATCATCAGTGGTACCATCTTTCCAGCCCAACTGCCAATCCGCTGGATGCCCCCGACAACCACAATCCCTGAAATAAGCATGAGCACTGTTCCAATACTGAATTTTAAGGTGTTGATGGTCATGCCGGCTATCTGGAACGTTGAGGTTTTAAAACTTGAAGATTGAAATCCAATGTCAATGATTACTTGTGTAAGCTGGTTGGCCTGAAAGATAGGAAGGCATCCTACCATACAGCATGCGCTGAACAACACTGCCAACGGATACCAGTTTTTACCGAGCCCTTCCCGAATAACATACATGGGGCCCCCCTGGATTTCCCCTTCCGAATCTTTGCCGCGGAACATTACTGCCAATGAACTGGTAAAGAAATTGGATGACATCCCCACAAATGCAGTTACCCACATCCAGAACAATGCACCGGGGCCACCGATGGAAATGGCAACAGCAACACCTGCAATATTTCCCATGCCAACCGTTGATGCCAGGTTTGTGGAGAGGGCTTCATACGGTTTTAGCTGGCCCGGATCATCAGGGTTATTGTATTTGCCCCTTAAGATGGCAATAGCATGACCAAAATATTTGTACAGAATGAACCTGGAGTAAAATAAAAAACCAAGCCCACCGAAGATGATCAAAAAGAGGACCGGGGTCCAGATGGCAGTGGCAAGTTTGCTTATAAGTTCACTCATGAATTTAGCTGTTAGTTGTTCTTTATTGGTTGTTAGCCTGTTTAATATCCACGCTGGAAGTTGGTTATCAACCCTTCCCCAACAATTTTAGGAGCACAACTAACAACTAATTCACCAAACCTGCAACCCACTCGAATAACTAACTACTAAAAACCAACAACTTAACATGGCATTGCAGAGTTGAAATAAAATACGTGCACCTACGTTCCCATCCCAATCATTCCCTTTTCCGGGTGCAACTTCTGATAAATCGAATCCAATGATTTCCCTTTTTGAAGTAACTACTTTCTTTATCAAGTAAACAGCCTGGTCATAATCGAGTCCGCCCGGAACAGGCGTGCCGGTGTTAGGACAAAGTTTGGGATCAAGGCCATCGATATCGAAACTGATGTAGACTTTTTCGGGTAATTCTTTTATGATGCGAGAGCAGATTTCATCCCACGTTGTTCCATTGAATTGTGCGGCTTTTAAATCTTCATCAAAAAAAACAGCCACCCTTCCTACGGAGCGTTTTACATTGTTGAATTCTTCTTCACAGTAATCACGGATACCTACCTGCACAATCCGTGAAATAGCGGGAAGCTTTAATGCATTGTACATAATCGAACCATGCGAGAAAGTAAAACCCTGATAAGCTCTTCGCAAATCCATGTGTGCATCGATGTGAAGGATCCCAAATCGTTCATACTTTTCGTTCAGTGCTTTTAGAAAACCGAGTGGGGTACTGTGGTCGCCACCTACTAAACCAACACGTTTGTTTTGTTGGAGTAGTCCTTTGGTAATTGTTTTTATATGGATATTAAGATTTTCACACGCCACATTGATTTGGTCAGGCAAGGGGTTTTCACTTTGCCCGTTTTCCAAATAAGTAGAAACCAGCGAACGGATTTTGTTGCTTTCTTCGATTAGTTCATCGGCAATGGGCAACATGCTGATACCTTGTTTCCAAAAATCACCACTATCTTTTTGAAAGAGATCTACCTGAAGGGATGCTTCAAGAATGGCTTGCGGTGCTTGTGCTGTTCCGGTATGATACGAAACAGTTGCCTCCCAGGGAACAGGTACAATCACTAATGCGGAACCTTCAGGTTCACAAGGCAAGCCGAATAGTTTGCCTTTAATGCCAAGGCCATTTGCGTCAAAATCTTCCGGAAATCCCACGTTGTTCATTGTGTTAGTCGTTGCTGACTTCTGCCGGGAAGGTGTAACGGAGCAATTCACCTTTTCCTTCATCCACATGCGACCATGAATTCAGGTTGAATTCAATTATCGCAATCCCACCTGTTTGCATATCCCCAATTTCAGCTTTCGAAACATATTCTGCCAGATAGGAAATGGAAGGGTTGTGCGCGACAATTGCAATGGATTTATGTTCATTTCCAAAATTTGCAATAACCGATAAAAAGGTGCGGGGGGAAGCCTCATAGAGTTCAGCTTCGTGGATAATCTGGTCATGATCAATTTGGAGGGCATCGGCCAAAATGTTGGCGGTGGATTTTGCCCGGTTTGCCAAACTCGACACAATTATTTCGGGTTGATATCCTTCTTTTTTTAAAAAAGATCCAATGATGGCTGCTTCCTGTATTCCACGAGGGGTCAATTCACGCTCAATATCCGACTGACCTTGCTGTTTTTCAGCACTTTGGGCGTGACGGAGCAGATAGAGTTGCAGGGGCATAAATCGTATTGTTTTTGGGCTTTTATAAGATCCAATTCAAGGTCAATAATAGGACGTAAATTTGATTTTTTAAAAAAATCATGATATTTGGGCACTTCAGTTGAATTTTTTATCATGTCAAAGAACTTAGTAATCGTTGAATCACCCGCGAAAGCGAAGACCATCGAGGGGTATCTGGGAAAGGAATTTACGGTAGCGTCCAGCATGGGGCATATCCGCGATTTACCAAAAGGGAGTGGTGCCATTGATATAGAAAATGGGTTTGAGCCCACGTACGAAATCAGTCCTGATAAGCGGGAGGTCATCAACAGTTTGAAAAAACTGGCAAAGAATGCGGAACTGGTCTATTTAGCAAGTGACGAGGACCGTGAGGGGGAGGCTATCTCCTGGCATTTGAAGGAGGCCCTTGATTTAAATGATAAGAATACCAGAAGGATTGTCTTCACTGAAATCACCAAAAATGCAATCCTTAATGCCATCCAAAACCCAAGAGGTATTGATATCGATTTGGTTAACGCACAACAAGCAAGGCGTGTGCTGGACCGGTTAGTTGGCTATGAATTGTCACCCATACTTTGGAAAAAAATCGGGCCTAATTTATCTGCCGGAAGGGTGCAGTCTGTTACCGTGCGGTTGGTGGTGGAGCGTGAACGCGAAATTGTTGACTTTAAACCTGTTGATACTTTTAAGATCAATGCAACTTTTGATTTGCCGGGAGGGAAACAATTGGTTGCCGAGTTGGCGGAGAGATTTAAAACTGAAAAAGAAGCAACTGACTTTTTGGAATCCTGTAAGGGCGCGGAGTATTCAATTGCGGATTTGCAAACAAAACCATTGAAGCGTTCACCGGCTGCCCCGTTTACAACCTCTACCTTGCAACAAGAAGCTTCGCGGAAATTAGGGTTTTCAGTTATCCAAACCATGACGGTTGCGCAAAAGCTTTATGAAGCGGGTAAGATCAGTTATATGCGTACCGACTCAGTTAATTTATCATCGGAAGCAGTTGATGGCGCGGTGAATCAAATTCAATCCGAATACGGAAAAGAGTTTGTCCAAACCCGCGTTTACAAAACCAAATCAGCCAGTGCACAAGAAGCCCACGAAGCCATTCGACCAACTAATTTTGCTGTCACCGATCCGGGAATGGACCGCAATGGAGGAAGATTATATGAGTTAATTTGGAAAAGGGCGATCGCTTCCCAGATGGCGGATGCACAATTGGAAAAGACTACCGCCACTATTGCGATTTCTACAAATGACAGGACCTTAACCGCTACCGGTGAGGTCATCAAGTTTGAAGGGTTCCTGAAAGTGTACATGGAGTCCGCAGATGATGAAGACGAAGAGGAAAACAGCAAGATGTTGCCACCGCTTGAAATTGGCCAGGTATTGGACTTAAATGAAATCATCGGCAAACAAATTTTCTCCCGTCATCCGGCACGGTATACAGAAGCAAGCCTTGTAAAGAAGTTAGAGGAACTCGGTATTGGCCGCCCCTCTACTTATGCACCCACTATTACAACAGTGCAAAAGCGTGGTTATGTGGTGAAAGAACCACGGGAAGGAGTGGAGCGGAATTATACGGTCTTAAAACTAAAGGATGATTCCATTTCAAAGAAAACAGAAACAGAAATCACAGGAGCGGAAAAGAACAAGTTGTTCCCGACCAACACGGCCATGATCGTGAATGATTTTCTGGTGGAACATTTTCCAAACGTTACTGATTTTGCTTTTACTTCTGAAATAGAACAAGAGTTTGATGAAATCGCCAATGGCAAATTGGACTGGCGGAAAATGATCAAAGATTTTTATACGCCTTTTCATAAGAAAGTAGAAACCACTGAAGAAGTAGAACGCTCTTCGGTTGGCCGTTCACGTGAATTAGGGGTTGATCCGAAAACAGGAAAGAACATTTACGTGAAGCTTGGGAAATTTGGGGCGTACGTTCAATTGGGTGAAAACCCGGATGACAATGGTGGTGAGAAACCAAAGTTTGCCAGCCTACGTCCCGGACAATTTATTGAGAACATCACACTTGAAGATGCATTGGAACTTTTCAAACTTCCGCGGGAAGTGGCAGAATTCGAAGAGCTTCCGGTGGTCGTGAATATCGGTAGGTTTGGACCGTACATTTTGCACAATAAAAAATTCGTTTCCATTCCGAAAGGGGAAGACCCGTACGTAATAACTGGTGAGCGTGCCGTTGAATTGATAAAAGACAAGCGCATTGCCGATGCCAATAAGTTGATCAAAAAGTTTGATGAAAATCCGGATATTGAAGTTTTAAATGGTCGCTTTGGTCCTTATATAAAAGCGGGAAAGAAAAATGTTAAAATCCCGAAAGACAAAGAACCGAAAGACTTAACGCTGGAAGAGTGTATTGCACTGGCCGATGCCACGCCTGAGAAGAAGGGTAGGTTTGGCCGGTTTGCTAAAAAGGAAGCAGAACCAAAAACTGCTACGAAAAAAACCGCTCCTAAAAAACAAACTGCGAAAAAGAAAGTTGCAAAGAAAACCACAACAAAACTCAAGGTGAAGAAAGCAACGGTAAAGCGTGCAGCTGCGAAAAGGAAAACGAAGTAGTTGGTAGTTGCTGGATACTGGCAACTAGATTCTGGTCACTGGATACTAAAATGGATACTGGTGTCTAACATCTATTGTCCAGCATCCAGTATCCAGTATCCAGTATCTTGTGTCTAATATCTAACGTCTTGTGTCTTACAAATAAATGAAAAAACTCGTAGTCCTCACCGGAGCAGGTATTAGTGCTGAAAGTGGAGTCCCTACTTTTCGTGATGCGGATGGATTGTGGGAAGGGCATGATGTAAATGAAGTCGCCACACCTGAAGGATGGGCACGAAATCCAAAATTGGTTTTAGATTTTTACAATCAGCGTAGAAAGAAAGCCCTTGAAGTAAAGCCCAATCGCGGGCATGAAATCCTTGCGGAACTACAATCCTATTTTGATGTAACGGTTGTAACCCAAAACGTTGACAACCTTCATGAACAGGCAGGTTCCAAAAATGTTATCCATCTCCACGGAAGTTTATTTGAATCGCGCAGCAGCGATGATCCAACGTTGATCTATCCAATAGATGGTTGGGAATTGAAGTGGGGTGATGTGTGTGAAAAGGGTTCACAACTCCGGCCCAACATTGTGTGGTTTGGTGAACTGGTGCCGATGATCGAAGTAGCTGCTAAAGTTTGTACGAAAGCAGATGTATTTCTTGTGGTGGGTACGAGCATGATGGTGTATCCAGCCGCCAGTTTAATTGACTATGTTCCACACGAAACGCCAAAATATGTAATTGACCCGAAACTTCCACAGTTGGGTTTCATCCCGTACCTTACATCCATAGAAGAGAAGGGTAGTGTGGGATTGGAAAAAATAAAGCAAGAACTGGTCGATCTTTCAAAATAATGTTGCTCGCACTCGACATTGGAAACTCAGACATTACGCTTGGCTATTGGGATGGTCAGGCTTGGAAACATATCTGGCGAATCCCTTCAGACAAACATCGACCTGAATTGTTCTATGGCGTTCGCATTCGCGATCACTTTTTCGAATCGGATGTAAAATTGGAAAGTGTGACGGATGTTGCTATCAGTAGCGTTGTTCCGGAATTAACAGATCGAATTATTTCAGTTTGTAAATCACTCTTTTACATTTCCCCAATTGTACTTGGGCCGGAATTGTACAAGAAGCTTCCGGTTGGTGTTTTGAACCCGTATGAAATTGGTTCTGATTTAGTAGCCAATGCGCTTGCTGCTTATACACGTTTCAATCGCAGTTGTATTGTAGTGGATTTTGGGACCGCATTGACATTTACTACACTAGCCAACGATGGTGAAATTTTAGGGGTGGCCATTGCACCCGGATTGAAAACTGCGATCAAATCCCTTTCTCAAAATACTGCCAAGCTTTTTGATGTTCCGTTGCAAATGCCAAATTCGGTGTTAGGAAAAAATACGGTACACGCCATTCAAGCGGGAATCCTTTATGGTTACGAAGGAATGGTTGTCAATATGGTTCAAAAAATCCGCGAAGAATTAAATGATCCGGGAATTCCGGTTGTAGCTACAGGGGGCTTGTCTTCGATTATCACCAGCCTGGCTTCAACTTTTACAGGTATAGAGCCGAACCTTACGCTGGATGGGCTGCGGATTTGTGCCGGGTTTAGTTGATGTGTTGTTCGTGGCCGGGCCTTTCTTCACTGTTTGGTTTCCATGCTAAACTTTATAGTTTTGTCGGGTGAAGAAAATTCTTTTAAGGAAAGGGGCTTTTTTGTGTTTGATACTGTACTGTTCTGCAATATGCCAGTATAGGGTTGAGGGCAGCAGTGTTCATCTGAATTTAGATGATTCAGATAAGGGATCGTATTATTCTGAGGTTTCTTCCGATTTTTCACTTCATACTTTTCAAACAGAATGTTCGCTGGGTGTTTCGAAAACTATCGATACGGCCTCTTTAAAAACAAAAAATTATTTTAAAAGCTTCTGTGCCACGGTAGTAGCAACAGTGCAATTTCAGTATGGCCGGTTCGTCAGCTATCGTTCCTTTTCCAGGGATCAGGCCATCAGGTTTACTGCTGTTCATTTAATTTTTCCGTTCCATTATTTCTGGTAACAGGTTGTAGTTCCACCCTTGCCTTCCGGCAAGAGGTGCATTATTTCGCTTTTCTTCTTTTGATAATTCCGCGGGTAAACCCGGGTTTTGGACGTAGATCATTCTGCATTCATATACAATGGTTTTACCGGGGCGATCTTGAGGAGTCTGGCAACCCACGAACCTTATATCCCCAACGCAAATTTTCAGAACACGCTTACGCTGGGGCTGGTTGGTAAAAAAAATCCGCATATAACCTTGGATATGGAAAGAAAATTTGAGGTTAACTTACAATGACTTACTAACTTACCAAGATGAATTTAACAACAGAAAACATTTTATTGACAGGCTCCTTGTTATTGTTTGTGTCAATACTGGCCGGTAAAACCTCTTACAAGTTTGGAGTGCCAACATTGATCTTCTTTCTTGCCATCGGCATGCTGGCCGGTTCCGAAGGCATTGGCGGTATAAACTTTAACGATCCGAAGGCCGCCCAGTTTATTGGCGTGATGGCACTAAACTTTATCTTGTTTTCGGGCGGACTGGATACCAACTGGCAGTCGGTAAAGCCTATACTCTGGCAGGGTGTGTCGCTCTCTACATTGGGCGTGCTTATTACAGCGGCTACAGTTGGTTTCTTTGTTTTTGCTGTTACCGACTTTACTATTTACGAATCGCTGCTGCTCGGCTCCATTGTTTCATCTACCGATGCGGCAGCCGTATTCTCCATTTTACGATCGAAGAGCCTGGCGCTGAAGCATAACCTGCGGCCCACGCTCGAACTGGAAAGCGGCAGTAACGACCCCATGGCCTACGTGCTTACCATTGCTTTTACAAGCCTGGTCATTAACCAGGATGCGGGGTTCCTGAGCGTGGTGCCTGTATTCTTTATGCAGATGATTATTGGCGGCATCGCGGGCTTTGTTTTTGGAAAGCTGGGCAAGCTTATCATTAACAAAATCCAGCTCGACTATGTGGGCCTGTATCCTGTGCTGGTGATTGCAATCATGTATTTTGCCTTTTCGGCTACGGATTTCATTAATGGCAACGGCTTCTTGGCTGTCTATATATCGGCTGTTTACCTCGGCAACCAGGAGCTGATCCATAAAAAAACGATTGTTAAGTTTTTTGACGGGTTTGCCTGGCTGATGCAAATTGTATTGTTCCTTACGCTGGGGCTGCTTGTTTTCCCAAGCCAGATGGTTCCGGTTATTGGTGTAGGGCTGCTTATTTCTGTCTTTATGATTGTAGTGGCAAGACCAATCAGCGTTTTTGTAAGCCTGGCGTTTTTTAAAATACCAAACCGAAGCCGTTGGTACACATCGTGGGTAGGGCTTCGCGGGGCGGTCCCTATTGTGTTTGCCACATACCCGCTTTTGGCGGGAGTAGACAAGGCACAAATGATTTTTAACATCGTATTCTTTATTTCGCTTACGTCTGTGCTGGTTCAGGGAACATCGCTTCCTATTTTTGCCAAGTGGCTGCATGTGGCACTGCCCGAAAAGGTTAAGCCAAAATCGCCTGTGGAAACAATGCTCAGTGACGAAGTGAAATCCGAGTTTTTTGAAAAATTGATTACGATTGACTCGCCTGCCATTGGTAAACGGATAGTGGACCTGAATTTTCCCAAGTCTGCTGTTATTGCCATGATAAGGCGTGACAATAAATTTCTTACACCGAGTGGTTCCACTGTTATACAGGATCAAGATGTGCTCATGGTTTTATCCGAAAACAAACATGGGCTGGAACTGGTGTCCAAATGCTTGTAGTAATGCTATTTTCTAAATCCCCATTCACGATTTTGTTTACCCGTAAACTATTCAACGCTCTTGAATTATACATAAAGTACAGAATATCGCTGTCAAATCCCCTTCAATCCCATCGGGATAATCTTCGCGGCAGAACCAGCGGAGGGGTAGTTGGGGGGATGGGTTTCATTTTGTTATTTTTGTACAAAGCCCATTAGTTATGGACAGCCAAAAACTAAGCTCCCTGCAACTCGAATTGTTGAATGT